>NZ_JBFAIN010000001.1:0-727765 GCF_040654735.1 Saccharopolyspora sp. NPDC050642
TCCAAACTGGTGGAAACCGCACGCCGCGCCAGATACCCGATACCCAGCACGAAAACGAAGTACAACGCCAGCAACGCGAAATCCACCGCGTTGGCATCCAGCAGCTGACCCTGGGCCAGCACCTGGGTGCCGGCCCATCTCCCAGTGAACAAAGTGGTCCCTCTTTTCGCAGGAGCGTCGGCGTGGTACGCCGAGAACGCAGGACGCGAAGGTGTCCCCGGCCGGCTCGAGGTCGATCCGGTCAATATGTTGTCCGCTGCAACTTATCACCGGGAGATGTCGGTACCGCCGGGCGTAACCGCATCGCAATCTGCGCGTTTCCCAACCGGGGCAACGGTTTCCGCCGATCGGCTCAGCGGCTGGCCAGCACCTGCTCGAAGGCCAGCTCGGCGGCGCCGAGCAGCTTGCCGTCCGCGCCGAGCGAGGACGTGACCAGCTTGGTGCCGCCCATCGCGCGGCTGACCAGGCTGCGCTCGGTGACCAGCTTGCCGACGTGGTCGATCAGCGTGCGCGGCAGCGAGGTGAACAGATCCCCGAGCACCACCAGCTGCGGGCACAGCAGGTTGACCACATTGCACAGTCCGATGGCCAGCCACTCGCCGAACTCGCCGAGCCGCTGCAACACCTCGTCCGGTTGCTGCGCCAAGGCGTGCAGCTCGGCGACGACCACGCCGCGCGGCGAGTCCTCCGGCAGGCCCAGCGCCCGGCTCAGGGCCCGCTCCCCCACCTCGGTCTCCCAGCATCCCCTGCTGCCGCAATAGCATTCGTGCCCGTCCGGCCGCACCACCATGTGCCCGAGTTCGCCGACGTAGCCGCCGCTGCCGCGCAACGGCATCCCGCCGGAGATGACCCCGCCGCCGACGCCGACATCCGCCCCGACGAAGACCGCGTCGGTCGCGCCGCGCGCCGCCCCGCGGAGGTGTTCGGCGAGCGCGCTGAGCTCCGCGTCGTTGCCGACCTCCACCCGCCGGCCGTCCAGCGCCTGGGAAAGCCAGTCGCCGAGCGGCACTTCGGTCCAGTGCAGGTTCGGCGCCTCGCGCACCATCCCGTCCGCGCGGCGCACCACGCCGGGCGCCGAGGCGCCGACCGCCACGACGTCGACACCGGCCTCCTCGATGAGCACCGCGCTGTTGTCGACGATCTTGGTGAAGACCTCGCGCGGATTCCGGGTGGTCGGGCGCAGGCTCCAGCTGCACCGGTTGAGGATCTCGCCGCCGAGCCCGATCAGCGCCATCGCCACCTGCTCGACCCGGATGTCCACCGCCAGCGTCACCGCCGCGTGCGGCTGCGGCAGCACCAGCAGCGACGGCCGGCCCGCGCCGCTGCGCTGGGCGGGCACCCGCTCCACCACGAGCCCGTCCCCGACCAGCTCGTCGACCAGCGCCTTGATGGTGCTGCGGTTGAGCCCCATCTCGGTCGCCAGCGCGGCCCTGGTGCAGGGCCCACCGGTGTGCAGCCGACGCAGCAGCACCGCCCGATTGTGCTGGCGCACCTCGTCGGGCCGCGCTCCCGCGGTTGGTGTCGTGGTCAACTCGGCCGCTTCCTCCGCCTGCTTCGGGCTTCCCATCCGGGACAAGCTGTAGCACAGCGGACGCTTGCGCTGCGCACCATGCTCCCCGGCTCAGCCTTCATGCTGCGCCGTCGAACGCCGCCGGGACAACGCGTCCACGCCGGCGGCGGCCACCAGGACCAGGCCGGTGATGATGTTCACCGGCGCGGCGGCGAAGCCCAGCAGGTTCAGGCCGTTCTGGACGGTCGCGAGCACCGCGCCGCCGAGGACCGCGTCCTGCAGCCGGCCCTTCCCGCCGAACAGCGACGTACCGCCGATGACGGCCGCGCCGACCGCGAACAGCACCAGGTTGCCGTTGCCCGCGCTGCCGTCGACCGAGCCGACCTTCGAGGTGTAGACGATGGCGCCCAGCGCCGCGACCGAGGAGCAGATGATGAACGCGCTCATCCGGATCTTGGCGACGTTCACCCCGGCCCGGTGCGCGGCGTCCCGGTTGTTGCCGACGGCGCGCAGGTGCCGGCCGAAGCGGGTGCGGTCCAGCACGTACGTGCCCGCGATCAGCAGCACCAGGATGATCGGCACCACGTAGGGCACGCCGCGGATCGACGCCAGCTCCGGGTGCGGCGAGCGGTTGAGCGTCAGCAGGTACGTCGCGACGCCGCCGCAGCCGAGCACGGCGCCGACCTTGGCCACCACCAGCACGGTCGGCTGCGCGACGAGCCCGTGCCGGAGCCTGGTCAGGTGCCGGCGGGCCACCACGGCGGCGTATCCGGCGCCGGTCACCAGGAACAGCAGCCAGCTGCCCGCCACGCCGAGGCTGCCGTTGGCGACGGCGAACAGCTCCGGGCTCTGCCGGACCGAGATCGTGCCGCCCGGCCCGACCAGCTGGAGCACGACGCCGGACCAGGTGATGAACAGCCCCAGCGTCACGACGAACGACGGGATGCGGACCTTCGAGACCGCGAACCCGGTGACGCACCCGATCGCCGCGCCGACGCACACCGCCAGCAGCATCTCCAGCCACGGGTTCGCGCCGACCCCGGCGACCACGAGCGCCAGCGCCAGCGCGGAAAGCCCGGCACCGAGCCAGATCCGCAGCAGCAGCGCCAGCAGCGCCGCGGCCGCGAGCCCCAGCACGAAGGCGTAGAACACCGAGCCGCCCATCGCCCCGAGCAGGTTCCCGTCGTGCTGGAAGTGCAGTGCGAGCAACGACGCCGCCACACCGGAGGCCGTTCCGGCGGACAGGTCGATCTCGCCGATCAGCAGCACGTAGACGATGCCCATCGCGATGATCGCCTGCCCTGCGCCCTGGTGCAGCAGGTTGGCCAGGTTGTTGAGGGTCAGGAAGTCCTCGGACAGGGCGGCGAACAGCACCAGCAGCACGGCCAGCATCACCAGTGCGGGCAGCGCGCCGAGATCACCGCGGCGGATCTTGCCGACGTAGTCGCGCAGGGCCTCGCCGGTGGCGCGAGAGGTCGTGTCGATGCCGAAGTCGGCGATGCGCAGCGCCGGTTCGGCCGCGCCGGTCGGGCTGTTCGTCATTGGCGGCCTTTCACACTGCTGTCGGGCGGGCGATGCCGAGATCGCCGGAGCGGCCGGCGGTCATCAGCTCGACGACCTGGCCGTGGGTCAGGTCCCTGGCGGGCAGTTCGGCGGCCATGCGTCCCAGGTAGAGGGTGGCGATCCGGTCGGCGACCTCGAACACGTCGGACATGTTGTGGCTGATCAGCACCACGCCGAGGCCCTGGTCGGCCAGGCGGCGGATGAGGTCGAGGACCTGCCGGGTCTGCGCGACGCCGAGCGCCGCGGTGGGTTCGTCGAGGATCACCACCTTGCTGTTCCACAGCACGGCCTTGGCGATGGCGACGGTCTGCCGCTGACCGCCGGAGAGCGAGCCGACCCTCGCGCGCACGGAACCGACGGTGCGCACCGACAGGGAGCGGAGGGTGCGCCTCGCGGCCAGCTCCATCTCGGTGTCGTCGAGCAGCATCGCCGGGCCCCGCTCGCGGCCGAGGAACATGTTCTGCACGACATCGAGGTCGTCGCACAGCGCGAGGTCCTGGTAGACCACCTCGATACCCAGCGCGGCGGCGTCGCCGGGCCGCTGGATCGGCACGGGGCGGCCTTCGAAGAGCACCTCGCCGCCGTCGATGCGGTGCATGCCCGCGATGCATTTGACCAATGTGGACTTACCGGCGCCGTTGTCGCCGATCAGCGCGGTGACCTCGCCGGCGCGCACGGTGAAGTCCACCTCCCGCAGCGCGCGGACCGGGCCGAAGCTCTTGTTGACCCGGCGCAGCGCCAGGATCGGCTCGTGCACTCGCCCTCCCTCGAACTGGTTTCCTTCAAATGCGGCGTCAGCCGCATGCGGTGAGGGCCTCAGCTCGCACCGCCGCGGGTTCTCAGACGTCGTCTGGCGAGGACAGCCCCGACGCCGCGTATTGGTCATACATAAGTCGGGGCTCCCACAGTCCAGGCGGCGTCTGAGGTTCCGCCACCCGCACCGCCACGCAAGCCCATTGAAGAAGTCACCTCCATCAGGCGATGCCGAGCTGGCGGCAGGATTCCGCCAGCTCGCCGCCGCAGATCTCCTCGGCCCGGACGCCCGCCGGGCCGAGCACCGACTTGATGTTGTCGCGCGTGATCAGCTGCGGCGGCAGCAGGACCGACTTCACCTCGCGCCCGCCGACCGGATCGGGCGTTCGCTGGTGGGCCAGCGCGTCGGCGGCCGCGGTGTCGCCGCGGGCGAGCGCGGCCGCCAGCTCCGCCGTCACCGACGCCTCGTCGCGGATCGGTTTGAACACCGTGGACGACTGGTAGCCCTGCAGGATCGCGCGCAGGCCGTCGACGGTCATGTCCTGCCCGGTGACCGGGACCGCGCCCGCCAGGCCGTACTTCTGCAGCACGGTGATCACCGCCGAGGCCAGCCCGTCGTTGGCCGCGAGGACGCCGTCCACCCGCCCACCGTTGGCGGTCAGCAGCTGTTCGAAGACCCGGCCGCCGGCCTGGTTGTCCCAGCCGTCGACGAACCGGCTGCTCGCCAGCCTCAGCTCGCCCGCCGCGTAGCGGGGGCCGAGTTCCGCGGACTGGCCGTGGTGCACCAGCGTCGCGTTGTGGTCGGTCGTGGCGCCGCCGATCTCGATGACCTGGCCGCCGGGCTTGTCGCGCATCGCCGTCGCGAGCGCCCGGGCCTGCAGTTCGCCGACCTCCTCGTGGTCGAAGCTGACGTAGTAGTCGGCGCTGCCGCCGACGTTGAGCCGGTCGTAGTCGATCACCGGCACGCCGAGCCGTTCGGCCTTCTGCTCGACGGTGGCCCCGGCGTCGCCGCTGGGCGCGGCGATGATCAGCACCTGCACCCGCTGGCTGAGCATGCCGTCGGCGATCTGGGCGAACTTCTGCGCGTCGCCCTGCGCGTTCTGCACGATCGGCGTGAGGCCTTCCCGGCGCAGCGCCGCCTGCAGCATCGGCTGGTCGAAGTGCGCCCAACGCGCGGAGGTCGCGGTGTCCGGGAGGATCACGCCGACCCGCGGACCGCCGGTGCCCGGCGCGGCCGCGTCGGCGTCCGGCTCGGGCAGCCTGTTGTTCCCGCACGCCACCAGCAACAGCCCGATGCTGCAGGCCATCGCGATCAGCGCCGCGGGCGTTCTCGCCATCGAGAAGCCTTCCCCACTCCCGAACGGAATCGTGCAGAACCAAACGTTGCGACAAACAACTTATGACACAACACCACGAGCGGAGAAGTTGACCTGATCGATGCAGTACCGAGACTTGATCGATGGAGTACGCATTCCCGAGGCGGCATCCGATGGTATGTTGCCGCCTGCAACATATTCCTCGCGGCCCTTCACCGCCCAACGGGAGAGCGCACCCGCGCCCCGCGCAGGCCGCCGGCTTCGCAGTTCCACCCCGCACGGATGACCTCCGAACGCAGAGGAGAACGGCATGACCCGTTGGTTAGGCACGACCCGCTCGCGGCTCGCGCTGGCGCTCACCGCGGTGGCCTGCACCGCCGCGGTCACCCCCGCCGTGGCCGCGGCACCGCCCGCCTACCGCGACGCGACGCGCCCGGTCGCCGACCGGGTGGACGACCTGATGGCGCGAATGTCGTTGCAGGACAAGATAGGCCAGATGACGCAGGCCGAGCGGCTGGCCGCCGACCCGGGCGCCGCGGCGGCCGCCGGGATCGGCTCGATCCTCAGCGGCGGCGGATCCGCGCCGACGCCGAACACCGCGGAAGCCTGGGCGGACATGTACGACGCCTACCAGCGGGCGGCGATCGCCACCCCGCTGGGCATTCCGATCATCTACGGCGTCGACGCGGTGCACGGGCACAACAACGTGCACGGCGCGACGATCTTCCCGCACAACATCGGGCTCGGCGCCACCAACGACCCGGACCTGGTCGAGCGCATCGGCCGGGCGACCGCCGAGGAGGTCGCCGGCACCGGCATCGACTGGGACTTCGCGCCGTGCCTGTGCGTGGCGCGCAACGACCGCTGGGGACGCACCTACGAGTCATTCGGCGAGACCCCGGAGCGGCCCGCGGCGATGGCCTCCGCCGTGACCGGCCTGCAGGGGTCCACTCTGGACGGTCCGGCGTCCGTGCTGGCCACGGCGAAGCACTACGTCGGCGACGGCGGCACGACCGGCGGCGACGACCAGGGCAACACCGAGATCGACGAGGCCGAGCTGCGTGCGGTGCACCTGCCGCCGTTCCAGGCCGCGATCGAGCGCGGCGTCGGCTCGGTGATGATCTCCTACAGCAGCTGGAACGGCGTCAAGATGCACACCGGCGACTACCTGATCAACGACGTGCTCAAGGGCGAGCTGGGCTTCACCGGTTTCGTCGTGTCGGACTGGCAGGCCATCGACAAGATCGACGGCCAGGAGGGCTTCACCGCCGACGAGGTGCGCGATTCGGTCAACGCCGGACTGGACATGATCATGGTGCCGAACGAGTACCAGAAGTTCATGGACCTGCTGCGCGCCGAGGTCGAGGCCGGCCGGGTGCCGATGGAGCGCATCGACGACGCCAACCGCCGCATCCTGACCAAGAAGTTCGAGCTCGGCCTGTTCGAGCGGCCGTTCACCGACCGCAGCCTCACCGGAACCGTCGGCAGCGCGGAGCACCGGGAACTCGCCCGCGAGGCGGTCCGTGAATCGCAGGTGCTGCTGAAGAACGACGGGAACGTGCTGCCGCTGGCCAAGGACGGCGGCAAGATCTTCGTCGCGGGCAAGAACGCCGACGACATCGGCAACCAGAGCGGCGGCTGGACGATCAGCTGGCAGGGCGGCAGTGGCCCGATCACGCCGGGGACCACGATCCTGCAGGGAATCCGGCAGGCCGTCTCCTCCGGCACCGAGGTGGCCTACGACCGTGACGGCAACGGCATCGACGGCAGCTACCGGGCGGCGATCGCGGTGGTCGGCGAAACCCCCTACGCCGAAGGCGAAGGCGATCGCCCGGAGGGCATGGGCCTGGACGAGGAGGACCGGGCGACGCTGGCCCGGCTCCAGGAATCCGGGGTGCCGGTGATCGTGGTGACCGTGTCGGGCCGCCCGCTGGACGTCGCGGCGGACCTGCCGAACTGGGACGCGCTCCTGGCGGCCTGGCTGCCCGGCACCGAAGGCGCCGGCGTGGCCGACGTCCTCTTCGGCGACCACGCCCCGACCGGAACCCTGCCGATGACCTGGATGGCCGGCGCGGACCAGCAGCCGATCAACGACGGGGACGGCCAGCATCCCCTGTTCCCCTACGGCTACGGCCTGACCTACTGAGATGAAGCGGGCGCTTTCGGCTCTGTTGAGCCGAAAGCGCCCGTTCGTCGTGAGATCTCAGGCGGTCAGCCCGGATTGCGCGCCTAGGACACCCCCGGATACCCGTACAACGTATATTCCGGATCACCCGCTCGCGGGCAGGATCCGGCCCGCCACCTCGCCGAAGCCGATCCGGGAGCCGTTCGGGCCCGGGGCCGTCGCCGTGATGGTGACCTCGTCCCCGTCCTGGAGGAACGTGCGTTCCTCCGCGCCGACCTTGACGGGTTCCTTGCCGCCCCAGGTGAGTTCGATGAACGCGCCGCGCTGGTCCTTCTCCGGGCCCGAGATCGTGCCGGACGCGTACAGGTCGCCGGTGCGGCTGGTCGCCCCGTTGACCGTCAGGTGCGCCAGCATCTGGGCCGGGGACCAGTACATCTCCCTGTACGGCGGGCGGGAGACCTCGTGCCCGTTCCAGGACACCGCGAGGTCGATGTCCAGGCCCCACGGCTCGGTTTCCCGCAGGTACGGCAGGGGTTTCGGCTCCTGGTCCGGTACCGGGACGCGCGCGGCCTCCAGCGCGAGCAGCGGAACCACCCACGCCGAGATCGACGTGGCGAAGCTCTTGCCGAGGAACGGGCCCAGCGGCACGTACTCCCACGCCTGGATGTCGCGGGCCGACCAGTCGTTGACCAGCACGACGCCGAACACGCGGGTGGCGAAGTCTCCCGCGGGCACGGTGCTGCCCAGATCGGAGCCGGTGCCGACGATGAAGCCGAGCTCCGCCTCGATGTCCAGGCGGCGGCACGGGCCGAACGTCGGGGCGTCCTCGTCCGGCGCCTTGCGCTGGCCGCTGGGGCGGACGATGTCGGTGCCCGACACCACGACCGTTCCACTACGCCCGTGGTAGCCGACCGGCAGGTGCTTCCAGTTCGGCATCAGCGGTTCGGCGTTCGGCCGGAACAGCCGGCCGAGGTTGGCCGCGTGGTGCTCGGAGGCGTAGAAGTCGACGTAGTCGGCGACCTCGATCGGCAGGTGCGTGGTGACGTCGGCGACCGGGTGCACGGCCGCATCCGGCACGTCCCCCGACACCAGCTCGGTGATCTGCCGCCGCACCTGCACCCACCGCTCGTGGCCCTGCGCCATGAACGCGTTCAGGCTCGGCCGCGCGAAGACCTCGTCGCCCAGTGCCACCGCGAGGTCCACAACGGACTCCCCGACGCGGACGCCGACCCGCGGCTCGGTGCCGGCGGTGGAGAACACGCCGTAGGGCAGGTTGTCGAGCCCGAACGGCGAACCGGCGGGGATGTCGATCACGGTCACGAGGCGACTCCTTCTGCGCTGAGCACCGCCGCGGGCACCAGGCCCAGGTCCACCAGCTCGGTCAAGGGCTCGATGATGCTGCACGTGCCGAAGGACAGGAACCGCTCGCGGGCGGCCCCGACCCGCGCGTCGTCCAGGTTCGCGACGCGCTCGGCGACCTTGCGCGCATCGCGTTCGGCGAGGATCTCGGCGATCTCGGACTCATCGGCGAAGTCCACCGCCGCGTCGGTCGCCAGCAGCAGGTTCAGGTAGCCGTGCTGCTCGAAACCGGTTTCGGGATCGGTGTTGCGGATCGCGTGGTGCAACCCGGCGGTGGCCTTGAACGGCACCCGCGCGTCGACGACCGCCCGGATCGCGGCGGCCAGTTCCGCCTCGTCCGGGTACAGCTCGGCCTTCACCCCGCCGGTGCGGAACTTGGCCTGGTACCGGGCGGCGGCGCAGGCGGCGATGACCTCAGGGCGCCGCTGGTCGCGGGGCACCTCGACGAAGACGGCCACGTCCTCGGCCGCCACGCAGGCCCGGTCGAGCTCGGTGAAGAACTCTGCGGGAGCCTGCCCGGCGGGCACCGCGACCTCCAGGGCGCGCAACCGGACCGGCAACGATCCGGTTGCGTCGAACACGGCCCGGAGCTGCCCCGGCCCCGCGGGCGCGGTGACCGAGAGGTCGAGCCGGTCGCCGGATTCGAGCAGGTCGGCGAGCTCCGCCAGCGCCGGTGCCGCGAGCACCAGCGGCCCGACGAGCTCGGCGTACGGCGCGTCGGTGTGCCGGGCGTGCGCGGCGACGGCGTCCGGCAGCGGCGCCAGTCCGGGCGGGAACACCGCGGCGTCATCGCACAGCGATTTCGCGAAATCCGGGATGGTCACTGCTTCGGCCCCCGTCCCGCCCAGGTCCAGGCGTAGCCGGGATCTTCGGCCGCGCGGCCGCCCTCGCCGAGCTCCAGCGGGCGGAACGTGTCGACCATGACCGCGAGCTCGTCGAAGAACTCCACCCCGATGCTGCGCTCGTAGGCCCCCGGCTGCGGGCCGTGCGAGTGCCCGCCCGGGTGCAGGGAGATCGAGCCCTGCCCGATCCCGGAGCCCTTGCGCGCCTCGTAGTCCCCGCCGCAGTAGAACATCACCTCGTCGGAGTCCACATTGGAGTGGTAGTACGGCACCGGGATGGACAGCGGGTGGTAGTCCACCTTGCGCGGCACGAAGTTGCACACCACGAAGTTGTCGCCCTCGAAGACCTGGTGCACCGGCGGCGGCTGGTGCACGCGGCCGGTGATCGGCTCGAAGTCGGACACGTTGAAGGTGTACGGGTACAGGCAGCCGTCCCAGCCGACCACGTCGAACGGGTGCTCCGGGTAGACGAACCGGGTGCCGACGATGCCGGTGCTGCCGCGGTGCTTGACCAGCACCTCGACGTCGGTGCCGTCGGCCAGGACCGGCTCGGTGGGGCCGTGCAGGTCGCGTTCGCAGTACGGCGAGTGCTCCAGCAGCTGGCCGAACTTCGACAGGTACCGGCGCGGCGGCGTGATGTGCGAGTTGGCCTCGATGCAGTACGCGCGCACCGGCTCGTCGCCCTGCGGCAGCCAGCGGTGCGTGGTCGCCCGCGGCAGGATCACGTAGTCGCCCGGCCGGAACGGCAGCGCGCCGAACACCGTCTCGACGACGCCCTCGCCGGACTCGATGTACACGCATTCGTCGCCGATCCCGTTGCGGTACAGCGGAGAAGCCTCGCCCGCGACGACGTAGGAGATGCGCACGTCGGCGTTGCCCAGGACCAGCCGGCGGCCGGTCACCACGTCGTGGCGCTTCCACTCCTGGCCGCCGAAGAGCTCGTGCAGCTTCAGGTGCCGCGGCCGCAGCGGGTGGTTCGGCTCGGTGCCCAGGTCGGGCAGTTCCCACACCGTCGAATCGACCAGCGCGGACGGGAGGTTGCGGTGGTAGAGCAGCGACGAGTCGCTGGAGAAGCCCTCCTCCCCCATCAGCTCCTCGTAGTACAGGCCGCCGTCGGGCCTGCGGTGCTGGGTGTGCCGCTTCGGCGGCACCTCACCGACCTGCCGGTAGTACGCCATCGCCCTCGCCTCCTTGCAACGGCCCAGGAACCCTTCGGCCCCGGCGCATTTAATCAATGTATTTACTACTTGCCGCGCGGCGCAACAGCCGAAGGGATCAGTTCCGGCCGCGGATGTCGAACTGGTCGCGGTTGGTGATGAGCTTGTCCAGCAGCATGATCAGGACGCGCTGCTCGGCCTCGGTGAGCACGCTCGCCCACTCGTGTTCCCGCTCGTTCTGCGCCCGGAACACCTCGACCATCTCCCGCTGCCCGTCCTCGGTCAGCGACAGCAGCACGGAGCGGCCGTCGCGCTCGCCCGGCGCCCGGTCCAGCAGCCCGTCCGCGACCAGCGTCTTCGTCAGGTTCGACACCGCGGCCCGGCTCATCCCGGTCAGCTCGGCGGCCTTCTTGGCCTCCAGCGGCCCGGCCAGCCAGGTGACGAACAGCAGCCGGAAGCCCGACCAGGACCGGCCGCGCGGCCGGTGCACCGCCGCCTCCAGGTCGTAGGTGACGATGTTGGACGCCCGGTTGAGCGTCAGCAGCACCTCGGTGGCCAGCTGGTGCCGGAATCCGTACTCGGTGGCCAGCCGGTGGTTCGCCAGCTCGACGAAGGACCAGAAATCCAGCTCGCCCGCGGCCATCGCATCCTCCGTCGCCAAACTGATCAATGCATGAACTATCTCAGCTCGGCCCGCGAACCACCACCCGGCTGAGCCGGTTCTCAGCCTGCGGGCCGCTCTCAGCGTTATCTCAGCGACCTTCAGCCACGCTTGCCCCAGGACCCGACAGGAGGAGTCTCATGAAACGGAAGAACGTGGCTTATGCGGCGACCGCCGGTGCCGCGGTGGGCGTGCTCGGCCTGACCGCGCTCGCGCTGCCCGCCGGCGCCGGCGCCGCCCCGGCGTTACCCCCGGTGGCGCCGGAGCAGCTGGTGGAGTCGGTGATGCGGGCGAACCCGCCGGCGCTGACCGGCACCGTCGAGGTGGACAACGCGCTCGGCCTGCCCGCGATCCCGGGCGCGGGCCAGGCCTCCGAGCTCCTTTCCGACGGCACCAGCAAGTTCCAGGTGTGGGCCGACGGCCAGGGCCGCCACCGCGTCTCGGTGCCCTCGCACAACGGTGAGATGACCGTCGTCGACGACGGCTCGACGGTGTGGAAGTGGGATTCGGCCGAGCAGAAGGTGGTCCGCTCGGCGGGACACGCGCCGGAATCCGCCGAGCACCAGGGCCCGGCCGATCCCGCCGCGGCGGCCCGCCAGATCATCGACAAGCTCCGGCAGACCAGCGACGTGAAGGTGGACGGCACGGCCAGCGTCGCCGGCCGCGACGCCTACGAGCTGGTGCTCACGCCGAAGCCAACCGAGCGCACCCTGCTGCGCGAGGTGCGGGTCGCGGTGGACGCGGAGAAGCGCATCCCGCTGGAGCTCTCGGTGCTCACCAACGGTTCGAACGACCCGGCGTTCCAGGTCGGCTTCAGCGACATCGACCTCAGCGCCCCGGACCCGGCCCTGTTCCGGTTCACCCCGCCCGCCGGCGCGGAGGTGACGGACGGCAAGGCCGAACACGCGCCGCAGCAGCGCCCGGAGCACCCGCAGGGCGAGCACGAGGTCGTCGGCGACGGCTGGGACCTGGTCGTGGTGGCCCAGCTGCCGCAGCAGCAGGAGAAGCAGCAGGGCGGCCAGGACCTGCGCCAGGTCGCCGAGCAGGTCGGCAAGCCGGTCAGCGGGCCGTGGGGCAACGGCTGGATCATCGGCACGGCGGCGGGCAACGCCCTGCTCACCTCCGACGGCCGCGTCGCGGCCGGTGCGGTGCCGGAGCAGGTGCTCACCGCCGCACTCGGCGGGGCGTGATGGCGAACGCAGTCGAAGCGGTGGGGGCGGCGACGGCCGCCCCCACCGCGGGCGATCTCGCGGCGCGCACCGCCGGCCTGCGCAAGACCTACGGCCGGACCGTCGCGGTGGCGGGCGTCGACCTCGCGGTCCCGCGCGGCGGGGTGGTCGGCGTGCTCGGCCCCAACGGTTCGGGCAAGACCACCACGATCCGGATGCTGCTGGGCCTCACCGCCCCCACCTCCGGCACGGTCGAGCTGCTGGGCAACCGGTTGCCGGAGCACAGCGGCCGGGTGCTGCCGCGGGTCGGCGCGCTGGTCGAAGGCCCGGGCTTCCACCCGTTCCTGTCCGGCCGGGAGAACCTGCTGCGCTGCGCGGCGATGGAACCGGCGCTGCGCGGCCCGGAGATCCGCGGAGTGGTCGAGCAGGCGCTGGAACGCGTCGGCTTGGGCGCGGCCGCGGGCCGCCGGTACCGGGGCTACTCGCTGGGCATGAAGCAGCGGCTGGGCCTGGCGGCGGCGTTGCTGGTGCCGCGCGAGCTGGTCGTGCTCGACGAGCCGACCAACGGCCTGGACCCAGCGGGCACCCGCGAGATCCGCCGGATCATCGCGGAGCTGCACGCGGCGGGCACGACGGTGCTGGTGTCCTCGCACCTGCTCGCCGAGATCGAGGCGACCTGCACGCACGTCGCGGTGCTGCACCGCGGTTCGCTGGTCGCGCAGGGCGAACTCGCCGCCATGCTGGAGGCCGGCGCGCCGCACCTCGTGGTGTCCACATCGGACGCTTCCGGTGCGGTGGCGACGCTGACCGGCAAGGGCGTGCAGGCCCGGGAGGAGGCCGGGGCGGTCCGCGCCGATCTGTCCGATGTGGACTCCGCGGAGGCCGTCGCGATGCTCGTCCACGCCGGTGTTCCGGTGCACGAAGCGCGGCTGGCCCGGACCGGCCTGGAGGACCTTTTCGCCCGGCTGACCGAGGAGGAGCTGTGACAGCGATCGACGCAACCGCGACGGCGGGGCGGACGTCCGCGCCGTTGGGGCGCGTCCTGCTGGCCGAGCTGCGGTGGGTGCTGCGCAGGCCGCGCAACCTGCTCGCGCTCGTCCTGCTGGCGGGCCTCCCGGTGCTCCTCGGCACCGCGATCGCCGTCACCGGCGGTCCGGGCGGCCGCGGCGGCGGTTCCCTCCTGGCCGCAGTGGCCGGAAACGGGTTGGTGCTGCCGGTCGCGGCCCTGGTGCTCGCGCAGACACTGCTGCTGCCGCTGGTCGTGGCGATGGTCGCGGCCGACGCGCTGGCCGGCGAGTCGGCGCACGGCACGCTGCGCGGTCTGCTGCTCGCGCCCGTGGGGCGGGTGCGGCTGGTCGGCGTCAAGGCCGCCGGCGTGCTGGTGATGGCGGTGCTCGCGGTGGCCGTCATCGCCGTCAGCGGCGTCCTCACCGGGCTGGTCATCGTCGGCGGCGACGGCATGGTCACCCTGTCCGGGACCACGTTGCCGATCGGCTCGGCGCTGGGCCGGGTGGCGCTGGCCGCCGGGTGGTCCGCGGTGCAGATGGCCGCGGTCGGAGCAGTCGCGCTGGCGATCTCGTCGCTCACCGAGCACCCGCTGGTGGTCATGGCCGCCACCATGGGCGGCCTGATCGTGTTCGGCGTGCTCGGCACGATCCCGGCCCTGGACTGGCTGCAACCGCTGCTGATCACCACCGACTGGTCGGCGGTGATGGACGTGCTGCGCGACCCGATCAGCGGCGACACGCTGGTCACCGGCCTGCTCCGCGCGGGTTGCTACCTGCTCATCGGCCTTTCGGCGGCCATCGCGCGCGTGGTCACCAAGGACGCCTGACGGTGCGGGGGCGGCGACGCCTCCGCACCCCGGCATCAGCGCAGCAGCATCGCGTACAGCTCCAGCCACGCGGCCCGCAGCAGCAGGCGCGTCGTTCCGCCTCGGTCCCAGCCGATCGTCGTCCGGTCGCTTCGAACTGATCTCTGCTGCCGGTGGTGGCGCAATTCGAACCCTTCGATCCCGCCGGACCGGCCGCCCGCGGCGCCCGCTCCGAATCCCCGACGCCTGGCAAGACTCCGTTGTCCCGCCAGGCCGCACCTCGTCCGGGGCGCTGCCCCGTCCAGAACGTGCGTCGGACACATTGCTCGTTACTCGCCAGTTGCGCAAGGAAAATTTCACCGCGCGCCGCCGGGGCGGGCCGGTAGGTTCGAGTCCGTCGTCCGCCTCCGGAGGGGTGCCATGGAGTTCCGCCATCTCGGCCGCAGCGGCCTGGTCATCAGCGAGATCGCCTACGGCAACTGGATCACCCACGGGTCCCAGGTCGCCGAGGACGCCGCGACGGCGTGCATCCGCGCCGCGCTGGACGCAGGCATCACCACCTTCGACACCGCCGACGTCTACGCCGAGGGCCGCGCCGAGGCCGTCCTGGGCCGCGCGCTGCGGGGCGAGCGGCGCGAGGGGCTGGAGATCTTCACCAAGGTCTACTTCCCCACCGGGCCGGGCCGCAACGACCGGGGGCTCAGCCGCAAGCACATCATGGAGTCCATCGACGCCTCGCTGCGCCGCCTGCAGACCGACCACGTCGACCTCTACCAGGCGCACCGCTACGACCCGGAAACCCCGCTGGAGGAGACCATCGAGGCCCTCGCCGACGTGGTCCTGGCCGGCAAGGCGCACTACATCGGCGTTTCGGAATGGACCGCCGAGCAGATCCGCGCCGGTCACGCGCTGGCCCGCGAGCTGCACGTGCCGCTGGTGTCCAACCAGCCGCAGTACTCGGCGCTGTGGCGGGTGATCGAGGACGAGGTGGTGCCGGCCTCGGCGGAGCTGGGCATCGGCCAGATCGTCTGGTCGCCCATCGCGCAGGGCGTGCTCACCGGCAAGTACCTGCCCGGGTCCGCGCCGCCGGCGGGTTCCCGCGCCACCGACTCCAACGGCGGCGCGAACTTCGTCGCCCGCTTCCTCCGGGACGACGTGCTGGAGCGCGTGCAGAAGCTCGAGCCGCTGGCCGCCGAGGCGGGCCTGTCGCCGGCGCAGCTGGCGGTGGCCTGGGTGCTGCAGAACCCGAACGTCTCGGCGGCCATCATCGGCGCCTCCCGGCCCGAGCAGATCGCCGAGAACGTCGCGGCGTCCGGCGTCCGGCTCGAAGCCAGGCTGCTGCGGCGAATGGAGGAAATCCTCGCCCCGGTCGCGGAGCGCAACCCGGCGAAGACCGCCGAGAACGCCCCGAAGGCCCGGAAGTGAGCTAGTGGCTGAGCTTCTCCCACAGCGGCGATGAACCTTGGCGCGGCGCCGGCACGAACGGCGCGTCCGCCAGCGTCGCGTGGCGGCGCCTCGCCCGGGAGACCGCGCCCGCGACCAGCCCGACCGCGCAGGCGCAGACGAGCACGCCGAGCCCGACCGCGGCCGCCTGGTCGAAGGTCAGGTCGCCGCGCACTCCGATGGCGAACGTGTCGTAGAAACCCCAGCACACAGCCGTTGTCGCGGCGGCGGCCGGCACGGTGGTGACCGCCGATACGACCGCGACCAGGATCGCCAACCCGATCGCCGCGGCCGCGGGACGCGCCGCATCCCCGACGGGGATGCACGCCGCGGTCACGACGAACCCGCTGGCGAACCCGAGCGGATATCCGAAACCCCCTGGCAAGACCTGCGAATGCGGATGCCTCATGCCCCCATTAGACACCCCGGGGCTCGCGGCACCCCGACGTCGCGGCCGGATTGACATCCCGCGTACGCCATTCTGACGAATCCCGGACGACGGCACCCGGCCGAATCCGGCCTTGCCTTCGCCGGGTTCGGCGTTGCAAGCTCGACTGAGCGATCGATCAGTTGCCGAGCGGCCACCCGCCCAGCCAGCCCCCGCGAAGAGGGAGTGTGCAGCCGGATGAACGAGCACGACCCGCGGTACGACGCGATCATCATCGGCGCCGGTTTCGCCGGCATGTACATGCTCAAGACGTTGCGCGACAAGGGATTCCGCGCGCACGTCTACGAGCGCGGCACGGACGTCGGCGGAACCTGGTACTGGAACCGGTATCCGGGCGCCCGCTGCGACATCGAAAGCCTCTACTACTGCTACTCCTTCTCCGAGGAGCTGCAGCAGGAATGGCAGTGGACCGAGCGATACCCGTCGCAGCCGGAGATCCTGCGCTACGCCCGGCACGTGGCCGACCGCTTCGACCTGCGGCGCGACATCTCCTTCGAGACCAACGTCCGGGCCGCCGCCTTCGACGAGCAGACCGGCCGGTGGACCGTGCGAACCGACGACGCCGAGATCACCGCGCGGTTCCTGATCACCGCGGTCGGCTGCCTGTCGGCCACCCAGACCCCCGACTTCCCCGGCATCGGCACGTTCCGCGGCGAGTCGTACCACACCGGCCGCTGGCCGCACGAGGAAGTGGACTTCACCGGCAAGCGGGTCGGGGTGATCGGCACCGGCTCGTCGGCGATCCAGGCGATCCCGGTCATCGCCGGGCAGGCCGCGCAGGTCACCGTGTTCCAGCGGACCGCGCAGTTCAGCATCCCGGCCCAGAACCACCCGTTGAGCCCGGCGGAACAGCGCCGCGTGAAGGCCGACTACGCGAGGCTGCGCGCCGAGGCGCGGATGACGCAGAGCGGGATCCTCGCCGAGCGGTTGCAGCGCAACGCCACCGAGGTGCCCGCCGCCGAGTTCAAGGCCGAACTCGACCGGCGCTGGGGCATCGGCGGAACCACGTTCACCGCGACGTATCCCGACACCCTGCGCGACCCGGCGGCCAACGAGCTCTCGGCGGACTACGTGCGGGACAAGATCCGGGAGATCGTCGACGATCCCGCTACCGCCGAGCTGCTCTGCCCGCACGACCACCCCATCGGCACCAAGCGGATCTGCGTCGACACGGACTACTACGCCACCTACAACCGCGACAACGTGTCCCTGGTCGACATCCGGCGCACGCCGATCTCGGCGATCACGCCCGGCGGGCTGCGGGTCGGCGACCGGGACTTCGAGTTCGACGTCATCGTGTTCGCCACCGGTTACGACGCGATGACCGGGCCGCTGAACCGCATCGACATCCGGGGTCCCGGCGGCCTGCGCCTGCGGGAGAAGTGGGCCGAAGGGCCGCGGACCTACCTGGGGCTGGCCAGCGCGGGCTTCCCGAACCTGTTCACCATCACCGGGCCCGGCAGCCCTTCGGTGCTCAGCAACATGATCGTGTCCATCGAGCAGCACGTGGAGTGGATCGGCGAGCACCTGGAGCACTTGCGCGACAACGGGTTCACGCGCAGCGAGGCCGCCGCCGACGCCGAGCGGACCTGGGGCGAGCACGTGAACGCGGTCGCCGCCGAAACCCTCTACCCGCGCGCGGCGTCCTGGTACATGGGGGCGAACGTGCCGGGCAAGCCGAGGGTCTTCATGCCCTACATCGGCGGCGTCGGCACCTACCGGGAGCACTGCCGGGAGGTCGCCGCCGGCGGCTACCGCGGCTTCCACCTCACCGCGTGAGGGGCTAGGCCGGTCCGGAGTGGACGATCAGCACCAGGGCCGGTTCCGGGCCGGTGCGGCGGTGGCGGTGCCCGGTGTGGCCGGGGTAGGCGATGCTGTCGCGCGGGCCGAGCGCGTGCAGGGTCGGCTTCTCCGGCTCCTCCAGGAGTTCCACCTCCAGCGAGCCCGAGACCACGTAGACGAATTCGCGGCGGGCGTGGCTGAAGTACTCCTCGAACTCCTCGGTGCTGACCACCATCTCGGTCACGTCGGCGCCCTGCTCGAAGTGGTCGAGCAGCCGTACCGAGTCCACCACCTGCCCGGCGCCGCGCTCCAACCGGACGCCGCCCGCCGAGGGGGCGGCCTCCGCCAGCAGCGCCTGCTGCGTCGTGCGCAGCGATTCGGCGATCAGGAACAGCGAGCGCATCGACGGCCGCGCCCGCCCGCGCTCGACCTGGCTCAGGAACGGGTGCGAGAGCCCGGTGTCCGCGGCGACCTGGACCAGGGTGCGCCCGAGCTCCTTGCGGCGGGACCGGATCGCCGCGCCGAGGCGGATGTCCGCGTCCTGCACACCGCGCCGCCTGTCCCCCACCGCTGCCCCTTCCCCGGGTCGCCGCCGTCCCACCCGATGTTACCGCCGTCAACATTCCGCGCGGCCACCGGAGTTGCCCGGCCCCGTGGTCGGTGCTGCACTGGCCGCGCGGAGACGTTGCCGGGGGGCGAGGGGCGATGACCGAGGCCGAACCAGTTTTCGACAACCTGCGGGCGCTGTTCATCAACTGCACGCTCAAGCGCTCGCCGGAACGCAGCAACACCGAAGGCCTGCTGGAGCTCAGCGCGGGCATCATGCGCCGCCACGGCGTCGAGGTCGACAACATCCGGGCGATCGACCACGACATCGCCGTCGGCGTCTGGCCGGACATGACCGAGCACGGCTGGGCCACCGACGAATGGCCGCAGCTCTACCAGCGCGTGCTGGCCGCCAACATCCTGGTGCTGGCCGGGCCGATCTGGCTCGGCGACAACAGTTCCGTGATGAAGCACGTGATCGAACGGCTCTACGGCTGCTCGTCGCTGCTCAACGACGCCGGCCAGTACGCGTACTACGGCCGCACCGGCGGCTGCCTGATCACCGGCAACGAGGACGGCGTCAAGCACTGCGCGATGGACGTCCTCTACAGCCTCCAGCACCTCGGCTACACCATCCCGCCGCAGGCCGACGCGGGCTGGATCGGCTCGATCGGCCCCGGACCGTCCTATTTGGACCCCGACTCCGGCGGGCCGGGCAACGACTTCACCAACCGCAACACCACGTTCATGACCTACAACCTCATGCACGTGGCGGCGATGCTCGACCGGGCGGGCGGATTCCCCGCCTACGGCAACCAGCGCACGGAGTGGGACGCGGGCTGCCGGCCCCACTTCGAGAACCCCGAACACCGCTGACCTCCGCCGTTCGGGCACTGGTCACCGGCGCCGCCGCGACCCTACGCTGGGCGTGCCGACCAGTGAGAGGTGCGCATGACCGACCAGACCACGCCCGCGGTGTTCGAGCGGGTGCTGCCGTTGTTGTCGCCCGCGCCCGAACACCCGGACTTCGACGGCGGATACCTGGACCTGCTCGGCGGGCAGGCGGCGGAACCGTCCGGCCCGATCCAGTCGTTCTGGGAGTCCGGCGCGGGATCCGCCTGCTACGACCACCTGCAGTCGTTCACCCGCCGGGTGCTGCCGATGTGGTATCGGCTGCCCACCCAGGCGCGCCCGCCGTCCGGCGGGCTGGTGCTCGACGTCGGCTGCGGGCCGGGCAACGTCACTTCGCAGCTGGGCCGCGCCGTCGGGCCCGCCGGGCTCGCGATCGGCGTCGACGTCTCCCGCCCGATGCTCGCGCGGGCCGCCCGCACCGAAACCGCCGACAACGTCGGTTTCCTCCGCGCCGACGCGCGCGAGCTGCCGTTCCCCGACGGCACGTTCGACCTGGTCACCAGCCTCGCGGCGCTGCAGCTGATCCCCGAGCCGCACGAGGTACTCGGCGGCATGGCGCGGGTGCTCGCGCCCGGCGGCTGGCTCGCGGTCATGGTGCCGACGCCGCGCGGCGGCCTGCTGCACCAGGCGGCGAAGCTGACCGGCGGCCGGTCCGGCCTGAAGTTCTTCGACGCCGAGCAGGTCGCGGAATCGCTGCGGGCCGCCGGGATGGACGTCGTGCACACCCACCGCACCGGACCGGTGCTGTGGATCAGCGCGCGGCGGGCCGCCTGACTTCCACAGTGGACTACTCGGAGCGGACCCGCGGCCGGGCCTGGGTCAGGTAGTCGTCGATCGCGTCGCGGTTCGCGGTCAGCGACTCGATCCGCCGCTGGATGTTCGCCCGCTCCCGCTCCAGGTTCGCGAGCATCTCCGGGGCGACGATGCGCATGTGGATGGCGCCGGGCTTGTCCAGGCAGGGCAGGATGTCGCGGATGATCCGGGTCGGGATCCCGGATTCCAGCAGGCCGCGGATCTTCAGCACCCGGTCCACCGAGCCCTCGCCGTAGGCGCGGTGCCCGAGCTCGTCCCGGGCCGGCCGGATGAGGTCCTGCTCCTCGTAGTAGCGCAACAGCCGCACCGACACCCCGGTCCGCTCCGCCAGCTCACCGATCCGCATGCGGCCATTATCCCCGGCATCCGGTGTGCGCCACGTCACCGGCGGATCGCTTGCCCTCACACTTGTGTGAGGTCTTCAGGGTGGGGCCATGACTTCGGACGTGGAGGCCCGCGCGGCGGGTTCGAGCGCGAAACTGCCGATCGGCGCCCTGTCGGCGTTCGCCACCGTGGTGCTCATCGGCTGCCTGACCGAGACGCTGCCCGCCGGGGTGCTGCTCCCGATCAGCGCCGATCTGCGGGTCTCGGAGTCGCAGGCCGGACAGCTGGTGTCGGTGTACGCGATCAGCACGGCGGCCACCTCGGTGCCGCTGACGGCGCTGACCCGGCGGCTGCCGCGCCGCGCGCTGCTGCTCGGCCTGATCCTCGGGTTCGCCGTGGTCAACGGCGTCACCGCGATTTCGCCGTGGTACCCGTTGACGCTGGTGGCGCGGGTGCTGGCGGGCGCGGTCTCCGGGGTGATGTGGGCGATGATCGCCGGCTACGCGATGCGGATCGTGCCGGCGGAACGCGCCGGCCGGGCGCTGGCGATCGCGATGGTGGGCACGCCGATCGGGTTCGCCATCGGGGTCCCGGCCGGGACGGTGCTCGGGGAGCTGATCGGGTGGCGGTACGCCTTCGGCGCCATGGCGGTCATCACCGCGGCGCTGGTCGGCTGGGTGCTCTGGCAGGTCCCGCCGCTGCCCGGACAACCGGCGCAGCAGCGCGCGAACCCCCTGGAAGTCCTTGCCACCCGCGGTTTCCCGGCCGTGCTGGCCACCACGTTCGCGCTGGTCCTCGGGCACAACGTCCTCTACACCTACATCGGCCCGGTGCTCGCCGCCGCCGGGCGGGTGGAGCTGCTCAGCGCCGTCCTGCTCGTCTTCGGCGTCGCTTCGGTGCTGGGCATCTGGATCGTCGGCGCGCTGATCGACCGCCGCCTGCGCCTGCTGATCCTCTCCGCGGCGTTGTTGATCGGCATCGCGGTGGCGCTGATCGGAATGGCCGCGGCACTGCCGGTGGTGCTGTTCGCCTCGGTCGCGTTGTGGGGCTTGGCTTTCGGCGGCGCGCCGACGATGTTCCCGGCCGCCGCGGCCAGGGTCGCGGGGCGGGACGCCGACGTGGCCCAGTCGCTGACCATCACCGTCTGGAACGTCGCCATCGCGGCGGGCGCCTACCTGGGCGGAGCGGCGCTCGACCTGGCGGGCGACGCCACCCCGCTGCCGTGGATCGCGGCGGCTCTCGCCCTGCTGTCCCTGCTGATCTACTCGGTGCTCACGGCTGATCGGCCGCCGCGTAGTGCGCGATGAGCCGCTGCAGCAAGGCACGGGCCTCGGCGCCCTCCAGCGCAGCGGACAGCAGGCCGTCGAAGACGCGGTGGAACCGCGCCAGGTCGTCGGGGTCGGCGATGGTCATCTCCGTGTTGACCGTCTCCACCAGCACGAGGCCGTCGATGATGACGAAGCCGTGCAGCGGAACGACGGTCAGCTGCGCGTCCAGCGGCACGATCGCCAGCCGCGTCGTGGACATGCCCGCCAGGGCCAGCAATCGGTCGAGCTGGCCGACCATCACCTGCGGTGGGGCGATGGGATGCCGCAGCGCGGCTTCGGAGCAGAGGACCTCCACGGACGTGCGCGGGTTGAACAGGACGCTCTGGCGGGCCATCCGCTGCTCGACCGACTCGGCGATGTCCCGCGAGCTCTGGTGCAGGTCCGCGACGACCTCGAAGACGTGCCGGGCGTACTCGGCGGTCTGCACCAGGCCGGGAACCAGCGCGATCTCGAACAGCCGGATGCGTTCGGCACCGTCCTCCAGCTGCCGGCCGTACTCCTGCCGGGCGCGATTCCCGGTGCGCAGCTGGCGCTTCCAGCTCGCCGCCTCGATGCGGATCTCGCGCAGCTCCTGCCGCAGCTCGGCCGCCGCATCGTCGGCAGCACCGGTCAGCCGGCAGTAGGCGACCACGTCCGCGTCGGAGACGGACTGCTTCGCCGTCTCCACCCGCGAGACCTTGGACGGCGTCCACCCGGCTAGTTCGGCGAGCTGTTTCCCGGACAGCCCGGCCGCCAGGCGCAGCCGACGCAATGCGTCGCCGAACGCCAGGCGGCGTGTGTCGAAATCCGTCACCGGCTCCTCTGGGGCAGGTCGTGCAGGTAAACCATCAATGGAATCGCATGATCGCATGCGATCTCCCGCCAGGCCCGGTAGCGGTCCACCTCCCGCGGGCTGGCGATGATCTCGGTGCCAGCGAATCGCTGGTCCTCGTAGTGCATCAACGCGACCCTGGTCTCGTCGAAGAGCCAGAAGTCGCTGGTCGGCAGGCCCAGCTCGGCCGCTTCGGCCTGGGTCAGCACCCGGATGTCCTCGCCGGCGGCGATGTTGGCCGGGCCGACGTCGAGCTGCCAGCGCTGGTACTCGGTGGGCGGTTCCCCGAAGACGCGCACCCGGGAGACGAGCCGGCCCGCGCGGGTCGCCGCCGCGACCTGGTCCAGCCAGGGCCGCAGCCAGCGCAGGTCGTCCGGCTCGCCCGCCCGCCAGCGGCGCCAGGGTTCGGCTTCGTCGGGCTGGCGGTAGGTGCCCTGGCATTCCCACCGCCACGCCCGGCGCTCGAACGAGCGCAGGAGTTCGTCGAACTCCGCGCCGGGTAACACCCAGGAACTCACGGTGCCGCCTTCGGCACGAAGTCGAGCAACGCGGCCGGGACCTCCACCGCGGTCTCGTGGTCGGGGAGCCCGCGCTCGCGGAGCGCGGCGAGTGCTTCGGGGTCGGTGACCTTGTAGCCCTGGACGACGTAGGTTCCCTGGTCGGTGCTGTACAGCGTGGGGCAGGTACCGGCGTGCGACGTCGTTCCCTGGAAGGTCAACTTCACGTGCTCCTCCTCGTCGAGAAGATTCATGCATCGTCTGTGCAATACAAGCATTCGGTCAAGCGTCGGCCCGCCGCGCAACTCAAACAGCCGAACCGGGTGATGCACCGACGTGATCAACTGGGCCGTTCGGGTTGGAATTCCGGGGAATTGCTTGAATTGCTTGAAATGCGCGCGGCCGGTTCCCCATACTTCGATCATCGACGGGCCACGGGGAGATCGACTGGCGGGCGAGCTCTCCCCGGACCTCCAGAAGTCCCCGGCCCGGTGCTGAACCCCGACTCGCACCGGGCCGGCCTGGAACCATCCACAATGGACCGCCGTGACCTGCTGCAGCGCCGCGCGGTCACGGCGGAAACCACCTTGATGGCTCGGCGCCGAAGGGGTGAATCCGGGCCGTCGAACGACTTCCGGGCGAGTGACAAACCCAGCCGCGGGCCCGAAACTGGCTCCGGTTCGCGAGGACCACCGAACCGGAAGGGGGCGTTCGATGGATCGCGGCTCGCCACACCCGACGTTCGGGATCGAAGAGGAGTTCCTGGTCCTGGATCCCGGCACCGGCCGACCGACGCCGCGAGCCGCCGACGTCCTCCGCGAGGTACCGGCGACCGGAAGCGATGCCACCAGCGACTTCACGGCGGAGTTCGCCCGCTTCCAGCTGGAGGCCAACACTCCCGTGTGCCGCACCGCGGCCGAGGCGCACGACCACCTGATCTCGGCCCGGCGCAGCCTCGTCGCCGCGGCGGGCCGGCGCAACCTCCGAATGGTCTCCACCGGCTACTCCCCGCTCGGCATGCCCGATCCCGTCCCGATCACCGACAAACCCCGGTACCGGCGCATCGGCGACCGGTTCGGGCTGCTGCTGGACTCGCACGCCACCACCGGTTGCCACGTCCACGTCGGCATGCCCGACCTGGCCACCAGCCTGGCCGTGTCCAACCACCTGCGCCCGCACCTGCCCGCGCTGCTCGCGCTCACCGCGAACTCCCCGTTCTGCGACGGCCGGGACACCGGGCACGCCAGCTGGCGAACGATCGTCTGGTCCCGGCTGCCATCGGCCGGACCACCGCCGGTGCACCGCGACCCGGCGTCCTACCAGCGCGCCGTCGACCTGCTGCTGGCCAGCGGCGCCGCGCTCGACCGCGCCATGGTCTACTGGCTCGTCCGGCCGGCGCCACATCTGTCCACATTGGAGATCCGGGTGGCGGACGCGGCCGGCACGGCGGACGAAGCTCTGCTGCTGGCGCTCCTGGTGCGCGCGCTGGCCACGGTGGCACTGCAGGACGTCGCCGAGGACCGCCCCGCGCCGGAGTTACCCGACGAGCGGCTCCGCCTCGCGCTGTGGCGCGCCGCGCACGACGGCCTGGAGGGCCAGGGGCTCGACGGCACCGGGGAACTCGTGCCCGCGCGCTCGCTGCTGGACGAGCTGGTCAAGACGGCCCTGCCCGCGCTGGACGCCAGCGGCGACACGCAGGTGGTGACCGGCGCCCTCGACCGGCTCCTGCGACGCGGCAGCGGGGCCCACCGCCAGCGCTTGGCGCACGCGCGCCGGCAGGACATCGCCGACGTCATCGACCTGCTCGCCGAGCAAACCGGCACCGCCCCACCCACCTGATGGAACGTCCACATTGGATTTTCGGATTAACCGTGCTGTTGAGCAGATCTCACCGAGTTGATCTACATTTCGCCCCGCCGCCTTGCTAGGCTCGGCCCCCGAAGCGCCACCCGACAAAGGGAGGTCCAGCGATGGCCGCAGCTCCGCAGCGGATCGTGGACGCCGTTCTCTTCGACACCTTCGGCACCGTGGTCGACTGGCGGTCCGGCGTGACCGACGCCGTGGAGGCGATCGCGTTCCGGTGCGGCGTCGAGGTCGACGCCGCCGAGTTCGCGCTCCAGTGGCGGGCGCGCTACCAGCCTTCGATGGCGCCCATCCGCAACGGCACCAGGGAGTTCGTCAACCTCGACGAGCTGCACCGGGAGAACCTGATCGCGACGGCGGAGGAGATGGGCCTGCCCGTCGACCGGATCGAGCCGGCCGACCTGGAGTGGCTCAACCGGGCCTGGCACCGGCTCGACGGCTGGCCCGACAGCGTGCCCGGGCTGACCGAGCTCAAGCGGCACTTCATCATCGGCCCGCTGTCCAACGGGCACCTCGCGCTGCTGACCAACATGGCCAAGCACGCCGGGCTGCCCTGGGACGTCATCATCGGCTCCGACGTGATCCGCGCCTACAAGCCGGACCCGAACGCCTACCTCGGCGCGGCCCGGCTGCTCGACCTGCCGCCGAACCGGGTCATGCTGTGCGCGGCGCACAACTCGGACCTGGCGGCGGCCCGCAGCGTCGGGTTCCGGACGGCGTTCGTGGCGCGGCCGCAGGAGTACGGACCCACCCAGCAGACGGACCTGCACGCCACCGACACCTGGGACGTCATCGCCCGCGACATCCGGGACCTGGCGACGCAACTGCGCGACCACGCGACCTGACCTAGTCCGCTTCCGGCGCGAAGGCCTGCAGGAAGGTGCGGACCGCGGCCGCTGCCACGGCCCGGAGCTCGTCGTCGGGCACCTGGCGGGTGCCCAGGCGGGCCCGCGCTTCCATCGGGCCGGTCAGCAGCGCCGCGAACTGCTCGGCGGCCTCGGCCGGATCGCACGCGCGCAGGCGACCCGCCAGCGCGAGCCGGGCGAGTCGGTCGGCGAGCGCTTCGGTGACGCGGTCCGACGCTCGGCCCCGGACGATGTCGATCAGGTCGGGGAACCTGCCCAGCTCGGCGTAGAGCAACCGGCGCAGCGCCCAGGAGCGGTCGTCGCAGTGGCACTGGAGCAGGCGGAAGCCGACCTCTTCCAGCATCGGCCGCAGGTCGCCCTCGCTGCGCAGCTGGTCGACGACCTCCATGTTCCGCGCGAGGGCCCGGTCCGCGTCGGCGGCGATCGCCTGCCGGAACAGGTTCTCCTTGTCGCCGAAGTGGTTGTACACGGTGGGCTTGGCGACGCCGGCCTCCGCCGCGATCGCGTCCACCCCGGCCTGCGCGTATCCCTCGCGGGCGAAAACCCGCATCGCCGCGTCCAGGATCGCCTGGCGCTTGTCGATGCGACCGCGCGAGGCGCTGCGCCCCGACGCCGCCGTTGTGCCCGCTCCGCTCACGCCGACATGCTACCCCTCGCTGAACTCACGGGTTCACTCGAATGGACACCTCCACCCAGCGGCGCCCGGCTCCGCGACGCCGCGTCGAGGAGTTCCCTCGTGGCCGCGTGCTTCTGGGCTGCGACGACCGCCTCGGTCTCGCCCTGCTCCGCGATCTCCCCCTCGTGCATGATCAGGAGCCGGTCGGCGAGGCTCGTCGCCACCGCCAGGTCGTGGGTGATCACCACCAGGGCCGTGCCCGTGTCCCGGTGCACCCCGTTGAGCAGGTCGAGCAGTTCGGCCTGGGTCAGCGCGTCGAGACCCGAGGTGATCTCGTCGCAGATCAGCAGCTCCGGCCCGCCGAGCAGGGCGCGGACCAGGGCCGCGCGCTGGAGTTCGCCGCCCGACAGGGATCGCGGCAGCCGGGCCGCGCCGGACTCCGGCACGCCGAGGCGGACAAGGCCCTCGACCGCCTCGGCGCGCGCCGCCGAACTCGTTGCGCCGCGCAGCCTTTCGGCGGTCCGGGCGACCTGGTCGAGGACCGGGACGAACTCGTTGAACGACGCCCGCGCGTCCTGGAACACGTACTGGATCCGGGCGAGCTGGTCCCGGGTGCGCCTGCGCAGCCGCGGCGACAGCAGATCGCCGTCCAAGCGGATCTCGCCGAGGCGGTGCGGGTGCAGGCCAGCGATGCAGCGCGCGAGCGTGGTCTTGCCGCTGCCCGAGCGCCCCACCACCGCCAGCTTGTCGCCCGCGCGGATGTCCAGCGTCACCTCGCGCAGCGTGTCCACCCGGCCGTGGCCCGCGGTCACCGCGCGCACCGTCACCAGCGGTCGCCCTCCTCCGACACGGCCGGGCTCGGCGGTGCGGCCGGGTTGCGCGGCGATCAGGCGCTTCGTGTAGTCGTGCCGGGGAGAATCGAGGACCTCCCGGCGCGGGCCGGATTCGACGATGCCGCCGCCGTTCATGACCAGCACCCGGTGCGCCAGCTCGCGCACCAGGTCCAGGTCGTGGGTCAGCAGCAGGACCGCGATGCCCTGCGCCGCAACGGCTCTCAGCTCCCCGACCAGCCGGGCGCGGGTCACCGCGTCCTGGCCGGTGGTCGGTTCGTCGGCGACCACGACGCGCGGGCGGCCGACGAGCTCGTGCGCCAGCACGACGCGTTGCTGCTGCCCGCCGGAAAGCTGGTGCGGGTATCGCCGCAGCAGCTCCTCGCCGTCCGGCAGTTGCGCCTGGCGGAGCGCTTCGAGCACCCGCGCCCGCACCAGCCGCCTGCGCTCCGCGCGGGTGCCGGCGCGGACGTGCAGGCGCGCGATCTCGTGCAGCACCGAACCGATGCGGCGAACCGGGTTCAGCGCAGCCGAAGGATGCTGCGGGATGTAGCCGACGAGGCCGGGTTCCGGCGGGTGGCCGGCATCCACCGCGACACCGGCGACTTCCACCGAGCCCGTGACGCTCGCACCGGCGGGCCGTTCGCCGAGCAGCGCCAGGGCCGTGGTGGTCTTCCCGCTGCCGGACTCGCCGACCAGCGCGGTCACCTCGCCCGCCGCCAGGGCGAACGACACCCCGGAGACGATCTCGCGGCCGCCGGCGGCGACGGTGAGGTTGCGGACTTCCACGACGGTCAACGCGCCTCCAGAGCGGTCGAACGAGCGCGCAGCCACCGGTCGAACGCCAGGTTCACGCCCACCGACAGCAGCACGATCAGCAGTGCGGGCAGCGCCACCGCCCACGGCTGGATGAACAGGCCGGTCCGGTTGCGGTCGACCATCGCCGCCCAGTCGCTGGCGCCCGGCGAGATCCCGACGCCCAGGAAGCTCGCCGACGCGACCAGGTAGATCGCCCCGGTGAAGCGGGTGCCCAGGTCCGCGGCGAGCGTCCGGCGCATCGCGCGGGCCACGTAGCCGACGCCGATGCGCAGCCGGCTCTCCCCCTGCAGGCGCATCGCCTCCACCGCCGGCCCGCTGGCCAGCGAAAGCGCCGACGCGCGGCTGATCCGCACCACGTCCGGCAGGTTGATCAGCGCGACGATCCCGATCAGCACCCACGGGGCGTCGGGGGCGATCGAGGCGAGCAGCAACAGCATCAGCATCGACGGGATCGCCAGCACCAGGTCCAGCGGCCTCATCAGCGCCTCGTCGAGCAGGCGGCTCTTCGTCATGCCCGCCGCCAGTCCCAGCGGGACCGCCAGCAGGTAGGTGCAGGCCGTCGCGGTCGCGGCGGTCAGCACCAGCGACCGGCCGCCCAGCAGCACCTCGTTCCACACGTCCCGGCCGACGAAGTCGGTCCCGAACCAATGACCGCCGCCGAGCGCGAAGGCCACGTCCTTGGCCGTGTCGCCGGTGGCGAACAGCGGCCCGAACAGCGCCAGCAGGACCGGCACGCCCACCAGCGCCGCGGGCAGCAAGTACTTGTTCACCGGCCCACCTCCGACGCCGGCGCCAGGCCGCGGGCCGCGATGTCCGCCGCCAGGTTGACCAGCACCGTGGTGCCGGCGAGCACCACCGCCAGGCCCTGGATCACCGGCAGGTCCCGCGCCGAGACCGCCTCGACCAGCGTCGTGCCCAGACCGGGGATGACGAAGATCGCCTCGATCACGATCACGCCGCCGATCAGCCAGTCCGCGGTCCGGGCCAGCTGCTGCACCGCGGGAGCGATGGCGTTGGGCAGCGCGTGCGCGAAGCGGGTGCGGGCCGGCGAGATGCCGAGCCTGCGGACGTGGCGGACGTACTCGGCCCGCTGCGCGTCGATCATGCCCGCGCGCACCAGCCTGCTCAGCGAGCAGATCGGGCGCAGCAGCAGCACGAAGACCGGCAGGACCAGCACCGCCGGATCGCCCAGCAGCGAGCCGGATCCGACCGCAGTGGGCGGGAACCAGCCCAGTTGCACCGCGAACACGGTCACTACCAGCACGCCCATCGCGAACTCCGGCGCCGAGTACAGGCCGAGCGTGCCGCTGGTGACGACCCGGTCGATCCGGCCGCCTTCGCGGTGCGCGGCGAGCATGCCCAGCGCCACCGACAGCGGCACGAGCAGCACGAGGGTCAGCCCGGCGAGCAGCAGCGTCGGCCCCAGCGCCGCGCCGATGATGTCGGCCACGGCCCGCGGCCCGACCAGCGACTGGCCGAAATCGCCGTGCAGCGCGCCGAGCAGCCAGCCGCCGAGGCGCTGCCACGCGGGCTCGTTCAGGCCGAGCTGTTCGCGCAGCAGCGCGATGATCGCCGGGTCCGGGTTGTCCCCGGCGATCGTGACGGCCGCGTCGCCAGGCAGGGCCTCGGTCAGGAAGAACACCGCGGCCATCACCAGGACGACCTGCACCACGCCCAGCAGCACCCGCCGGAGGACGTAACGGGTCACGCCAGCCACACCTTGTCGTAGCGGGCCCAGTCCAGCGTGTTGGCCGGGGCCCGGTCGTCGATGCCGCCCACGTTCGGCGCCGACGCGACGATCCAGTCCGACACGCCCCACCACAGGAAACCGCCCTCGCGGTGCAGCCGGTCCTGCATCTGGAAGTACAGCTGCTCGCGGCGGGCATCGTCCGCAGTGGACTGCGCCTCGTGGTAGAGCGCGTCGAAGTCCGGGCGCTGCCACTTGGTGTTGTTGGTCGTCGAGGTCGTCAGCAGGCGCTGCGAGATGTGCGATTCGAGCGGCATCGCGCCGGACCGGTAGCTGGCGAGCACCCCGTTCTTGGCGATGTCGGACCAGTAGGTGTCCTTGTTGCCCAGCCGGACGTTGAGGTTCAGCCCGGCCTGCCTGGCCTGGTCGGCGATGGCCAGCGCCGCCTCCTTCAGCCCGGTCGAGGCGTCGGAGGTGTCGAAGTCGATCGCGAGGCCCTCCGCGCCGGCCTGCTTGATCAGGGCGCGGGCCCGGTCGAGGTCCTGGGCGCGCTGCGGCAGCGAGTCGGCGTAGTACCGGTAGCCCTTGCCGTAGAGGTCGTTGCAGAGCTGCCCGGAGCCCTGCAGCACCGACCTGACCAGCTCGTCCCGGTTCACCAGGTGGAACATCGCCTGGCGCAGCTCGGGCCGGTCGAACGGCGGACGGTCGGTCTTCATGACCAGCCCGTGGAAGTTGCTCAGCGGCAGCCGGTGCACCCGCACCCGGCCGGTGTTCTCGTGCGTGCGGGCGCTGGTCGGTGTCAGGTCGTGGGCGTACTCGACCTGCCCGCCCAGCAGCGCGTTGACCCGCGCCGCCTCGTCGTTGGTCACGACGATCTCCAGCTCGTCCAGGTGCGGCGCGCCGTCCCAGTAGTCGGGGTTGCGGGCCGCGACGAAGTTGCGGCCGGGCTGGAAGGAGACGAAGCGGAACGGCCCGGAACCCACCGGCCGGTCGAAGTCCCGCGTGCCCTCCGGGACGATGTAGGCGCCCAGCGTGGCGAGCGCGTTGGGGAACTCCGCGTAGGGCCGCTTGAGGCGGAACTCGATGGTGCGGTCGTCGAGCTCGCGGCTGCCAGGCAGGTCGATCACCTGCAGGCTGGCCTTCGCCCGACGGCTGCTGCCCGGCTCCACGATCCGCGCGAAGCTGGCCAGCACGTCGGCCGGGCGCACCGGCCGCCCGTCGTGGAAGGCCGCCCGCCGCAAGGTGATCCGCCAGGTGAGCAGGTCCTGGCTGGGCTCCCAGCGCTCCGCCAGCCGGGGCTGCGGGGACATGTCCGAGCCGTAGTCGGCGAGCTTGTCGAACAGCGCCTTGGCGCGGGCGATCTCGATGTACAGGTCGGTTTTGTGCGGGTCGAGCACCTCGGCCGCGCCGCCGCCGGAGAACGCCGCGCGTAACCGCCCGCCGGGGCGGGGCGGCCCGACCGCGGTGGCGCCGGTCCCACCGGCGCAGCCGGACAGCGCCGCGGCGGCGCCCGCCGCCGTCAGGCCCAGGAAGCCGCGCCGGCTCAGCCCGCGAACGAGCCTGGATTCGTGTTGCATGCTGGGGTTTTCTCCATTCGAAGGCGTCCCGAACCAAGACCAACGACAACGATAATGATTTTCATCTATCCTGCCAATGGGGCGCACCTCACTCGTCGCGGCGCAGCACCACGTGCAGCCGGTCGCCGCTGAGCCGGGTGGACAGCGCCGCATCGCGCCGCCACGGCGTCTCGGCGCGCGGACCGGGCTCGTCGAACAGCGCGACGACCGAAAACCCGTGCCGTGCCGCGAAATACCGGATTTCCTGCGGGAACAGCAGCCGCCACGCCGAGCGCTGGATCAACGGCTCGGCGCGCCCCGGCCAGTCCCAGTGGCGTTCCCGGCGCAGGAGCTGCTCCGCGTGGTCGATCCACAGCCGCGTGCGCGACCGGTACTCCACCCCTTCCCAGGCGACCACCTGCTCCCGCACCCCGTCGAGCAGCTCGGTGTTGCCCAGGAAGAACGCGCCGTTGCGCATCTCGGCGATCAGCAGACCGCCCGGCCGCAGGTGCTCGTGGCAGCGCCGCAGGAAGGCATCGACGTCGTCGTTGCCGTGGCAGTACAGGAAAGCGCTGTCCAGGCAGGTGATGACGTCGAAATCCGCCGGCAGGGGCCCGAACGACCGCATGTCGGCGACCACGAAGTCCGCCTCCGGGCAGTGCTCCTGCGCGTGCGCCACCATCTGCGGCGAGCAGTCCAGGCCCGTGACTCGGTAGCCGAGCGCGGTCCAGCAGCGGGCGTCGCGGCCGGTGCCGCAGCCCACGTCCAGCAGCCGCCGACCCGATCCGAAGCGGTGCACCACGTCGTCGACGAAGCGGGCCGCGAGGTGCTCGGGATCCGGGAACCGCTGCTCGTAGATGGCCGGGTTGTCGGTCAGGAAGTTGGCGCTGACGATGTTGGGGCGCACTGCGATTCTCCCGTTCTCTGGTCTGGTCCGATGCCGCAGCGGCGATCCAGCGCGAGCACCGCGAGCGCCGAGCACCCTCCGATGAGGACGCACAGCGCCGGGGGCAGCCACGCCCACTCGTGGCCGGAGAGGTCGGTCAGCCAGCCGATCAGCGCGTTGCCCGCGGCCGCCGCGACACCGGAAATCAGGTAGAAGACGCCGAAGTAGGTGCCGGCGAGCTCCCGTCCGCCGAACGACGGGATCAGCTCGTAGACGAACGGCTGCGCGAGCATCACGCCGACCGCCAGGAACAACGCCGTGATCAGCACCGGCGCGAGCCGGGCGAACGTCTCCCCCGCGCCCGCCGGGGGTGTTGCTGGGACCGCGGTCGCGGCGATCGCGGTGGCGACGAAGCCCGCGCCCATCAGCCCCAGCCCGATCCCGATGGCCCGGCCGCGGCTCCACCGGCGCTGGGCCAGCTCGGTGATCCGCACCTGCAACGCCAGCGTCACCGCCGTGGAGACCAGGAAGATCACCGCCACCGCGGCCGCGGACCCGGTGAGCCGCTCGGCCTGCATCGGCAGCACCAGGTAGAGCTGGTTCTGCAGCGCGAACATCCCGGTCAGCGCCCCGGTGAAGGCCAGGAACCGGCGATCGGTCAACACGCCCCGCCAGTCCGCCAGCACCGACGTCGCGGGCCGCTCGACGCGGCGGACCGGCAGGACCGCGACCTGCGCGACGGTCAGCAGCGCGAAGACCACCGCGGCGACCACCGCGGACAGCCGGAAGCCGACCACCATCAGCACGCTTCCCAGCAGCGGCCCCAGCAGGGCCCCGGCGTTGGCGAAGATGTTGAACAGCGAGAAGGCCTCGGCGCCCCGGTCGCCCGCCTCCCGCGAGAGGTAGGCGCGCACGGCCGGGTTGAACAGCGCCCCGGCCAGCCCGCTGAGCACGGATGCCAGCAGCAGCACCGAGAACGACGTGCCGAGGGCGAACAGGCCGAAGCCCACCGCTCGTAGCGCGCATCCGGCGACGATGACGCCCCGCGCACCCAGCCGGTCCGCTGCCGAACCGCCCAGCAGGAACAGGCCCTGCTGGCTGAGGTTGCGCACGCCGAGGACGACCCCGACCAGCACGGCCGACATGCCCAGGTCGTGGGCGAGGTATCCCGCCAGGTACGGGACCAGCAGGTAGAAACCGGCGTTGACGCCGAGCTGGTTGACCAGCAGCACCTGCACGGCCGGCGGGAAACCCCGGATCAGCCGCCACGTCTTCATAACGACACCACGGGGCGCACCCCCAATCCGCGATCGCCGGCGATCCGCAGCACCCCGTCGTCGCCGCCGATCCCGGTCCACGGGTCGTGCGCCAGCAGCAGGTGGCCGTCCAGATCGACCCAGCGGGCGAAGCCGGTGAGGTGCACGGCCGGGGCGATGCCGAGCGAACTCGACACCAAGCACCCCAGCATCACGTCCACGCCGTTGTCCTGGGCGAGGCCGACGATCTCCCGAGCGGCCCGGATTCCGCCGCACTTCGGCAGTTTCACGTTGACCCCGTGCACCCGCGAGCCCAGGGCCCGCACATCGGCCGCGGTGGCGGCGTCCTCGTCGGCGATGACCGGCACCGGCGACCGCGCGGCCACCTCGGCGAGCAGGTCCGGCGTGCCCGGCTTGATCGGCTGCTCGACCGCGTCGATCCCGAACTCCGCGACCGCCTTGAGCAGCCGGACCGCCTGCTCCGGCTCCCACGCGCCGTTGGGGTCCAGCAGCAGGCGGGCGCCCGGCGCGGCCTCGCGAATCGCCGCCAGGCGCGCGAGTTCCTGCCACTCGTCCCCCGCCCCGAGCTTCACCTTGAGCACCGTGAAGCCCCGGCCGGTGAGCTCGCGCGCCGTCCGCACGGCGCGCTCCACGGGCATGATGCCGATCGTGTAAGCCGTCGGGACGGGCTGCCAGTGCGCCGTGCCCAGCAGCTCGAAGACCGGCACGCCGCGGAGCGTCGCGACGAGGTCGTGCACGGCCGAATCCAATGCCGCCGACACGCCGGGCGACGCGCTGAACGCCGGGATCCGGCCAGGATCGCGCACCCCCGCCAGCGCTTCCCGGGCGGCCGCCAGCTCCGTCTCGATGCGCTCGACCGTCAAGCCGTAGTACGTGCTGGTGACGACCTCGCCACGGCCGACGGCGCCGTCGTGCTCGATCTCCACCACGACCGCATCCCGCTCGGACATCACCGATCGCGAGATGCGGAACGGCTCGCGCAGTGCGAGGCTCCGCACCGCCCAGCTCAGCCTCATGCCGGAACCTCCATCGCCAGCAGCGGATCCGACACGAGCCGGCACCTCGTCCACCCCGTCGCCTCCACCGCGGGGTGCGCGATCTCCACCGGCCGGGACGCCGTCGGCCCGGCCAGCAGGCCCCGCGCGCGGCAGTAGTCGTCGTCGAAGATCGTGCCGAGGTAGCGGTGCGGCCCGTCCGGGAACACGGTCACCACCTGCGCGCTCGGCTCGACCCGCGCCGCCCACGCCGACACCAGCGCCACCGCCCCGGTGCTCCAGCCGCCGGTGATGAACGCGTGCCGGGCCAGCGTGCGGCAGGCCTGCACCGCCTCGCCGGGCCCCACCCAGTGCACCTCGTCGAACTGTCCATATGCGACGTTGCGCGGGTGGATGCTGCTGCCCAGCCCGCGCATCACGCGGGGCCGGGCCGGCTGTCCGAAGATCGTCGAGCCGACGGTGTCCACGCCGATCAACCGCACGTGCGGCCACCGGCGCCGGATCGCGCGGATCGTGCCGGCGCTGTGCCCGCCGGTGCCCACGCTGCACACCAGCACGTCCACGTGGTCGATCTGGCGGGCGATCTCCTCCCCCAGCGCCTCGTAGCCGGCCGGGTTGTCCGGGTTGTTGTACTGATCGGGCCAGAACGCATCCGGTCGCTCGCGGAGGACCTGCTGCACCCGGTCCAGCCGGGCCTGCTGCCAACCACCGGCGGGATGCGGCCGGTCGACCACTTCGAGGCACGCGCCGTGCGCCCGGAGCAGCGCCCGCATGGCCGGTTCGAGCTCGCTGTCCACGACCAGCACCACCGGATGCCCCAACGCCTGCCCGGCGAAGGCCAGGCCCACGCCGAGCGTCCCGCTGGTCGACTCGACCACCGCCGCGCCCGGTCGCAGCTCGCCGCGGCGCCGGGCCCCGGTGAGCATCGAGACCGCCGCGCGGGCCTTCATCCCGCCCGCGCTCAGGCATTCCAGCTTCGCCCAGAACCCCGGCTGCCGATGCGGCAGCGGCGCGCTGACCCGCGCCAGCGGGGTGTCCCGGAGCAGACCGAGCAGATCGGGATTTCCCCACATCAGCGCACCTCCGTGCGGTAGCGGTAGAGGGTGCTGGGACCGCCGTCGAGCCAGAAGAACGGATAGGGCTCCGCCGAGACTGCGGTGACCCCGCCGCCCAGGAAGCACGGCAGGATGCCGCTCGCGGACTGGGCGAACATGACCAGCGGCTTGCCCGTGGCCCTGGCGTGGTCGAGCAGCGCCTGGAACGTGCCGTTGCCGACGACCATGCCGGACGCCAGCACGGCATCGCAGCCGTCCAGCGCCGCCACGGCATCGGTCGCGATCGGCTCGCCCCACTCTGTCTCGCCGCCCTTGAGATCGCACGCGACGTAGCCGGTCCCGCGCTCGCGGAGGTGGTGCAGCAGCGAGTTGACGACGCCGACGACCAGCACCCGCCGGCTCCGGGGCAGCAGGTCCACCACGGATTCGGCGCGGTGCAACGACTTCTGCAGCGAGTTGCCCCGCCCGACGGCGACTTCCTCTGCGTGGTCGTGGTGCGGGCGCAGCCACTGCAGGTAGGCGTCCAGTGCCGCGATGCGCACCGCGGGCAGCGGGCTCCGCAGCAGGTCGCGGACGGGCGCCCCGACGCAGCCGAGGACGACCTCTTCGGACACCTCCCCCGGTTCCACCGCGCAGGAGCCCACCGCGTCCTCGACCCGCAGGCTCAGCACGTGGTTCCGGTACGACTGCGCCCGGTCCGCGTGCCGCACGCCCTGCTTGGTCAGGAACCCGACGCTGACCTGGGCTTCGTCCGCGCCGAAACGTCCACTCAGGACCTGCTCGGTCAGGTCCGCGACCGAATGCGGAGTCACTTCCCCGCCTCCGCGTAGCGCACGTCCAGCCCGGCGAGCAACGACTCGGCGCGGGCGCGCGCCGCCCCGCTGTCGGCGCTGGTGACCATCACGTGCCCGAGGTAGTTGTTGTTGCTGGTGGCGGCGCCGGCCCGGTGCCCGGGGTCCTTGACGACCCAGTCGACCACCGCCGGATCGGCCGCCAACTCCGCAACCCCGCCGATCTCGGCGATCGTCCCCTCCCGGGGCGGGAGCAGGAACGAGATCGCCGCGCTCGCCGCGCCGGTGTCGACTCGATGCAGGTCCGGCTTCTCCCCCAGCGCGATCTGGGCGTAGACGGCGGCCAGGTCGATGCCGGTCACCCGCCGGATGAGCTCGGTGATCTGGTTGCCCGCCGGGCGCGGGTTGACCTCCACCACTCGGGGGCCCTGCGGGGTGAGCTTGACCTCGGTGTGCCCGACGACGTTGTCCAGCCCGAGCGCTTCGACGGCGGCGACCGCGGTTTCCGCCACTGCCTCCGCCGTCGCGGCGTCCAGCGCCGCCGGGAACATGTGCCCGGACTCGACGAACCAGGGCTGCCCGGCGACGCTCTTGTCCGTCACCCCGACGACCGTGGTCTCGCCCCGGAACGTCACCGTCTCCACGCTCACCTCGGGGCCCGTGAGCAGCTCTTCCAGCAGCACGACGGGATTGCGCCGCTGACCGCGCGCGTTCACCGGGAACTCCAGCAGCTCGTTGTGCGCCTCGCGCAGCTGGTCGGGCCCGTCGACCCTGCGCACGAACATGCCCGCGCACAGGTCGACCGGCTTGATGACCAGGGGGTATCCCAGTGCTTCCGCGGCTTCCTCCAGGCCGGAGGCCGTCTCCGCGAGGGCGAACGCCGGGCCCGGGACGCCGGCTTCGCGCAGGGCCTTTCGGGTGAGGTCCTTCGAGCAGGCCCGCTCGACGGCGTCCGGTGGTGCGCCCGGGAGTCCCAGCCGTTCGGCGGCTTTCGCGGCCGCCGGCAGGTAGTAGTCGCAGGAGGTCAGCACGCCGTCGAAGCCGAGGACCGGCTGCAGGCGCTCCAAGCGGTCCAGCAGGTTCGGCACGTCGTTGGTCTCGACGGTGAGCAGATTGTCCGCGCCCAGCAGCGGATGCGGCCCGGGGGCCGATCTGGCCCGGAGGTAGTGCTGGAGGTCGCGGGTCACGAAGCTGAACCGGTTGCCGCCCTCCCTGATGCTCCTCGGCAGCAACGTGCTCATCGCACCGACCCAGCTTTCCACCAACAGCAGGTGGCCCACTCCGTCTCCCTTCGGACGCCTTGTCAACGGTCGGTGATGATAATCGTTTTCAGTAGGTTGGGCAATTCGCCCGGGGGTGTGATGTTTGGGGGGTGTCTTGGGTGGGGTGGGGGTGGGGTTGGGACCTTTAGAGGTTTGGCGTGTTTTGGGGCCATCCCCACGATGGGTGGATTGTGGGGGCTGCGTGCCGGAGGTCAAGCCCGGCCTCGCGGCCGCCCCTTCGGGGTTTCAGGCTTGACATCCGACCCGCAGCCCCAGAGCGGCTTTGTATCGCGGGGATGGCCCGGAGTGGGCTGGCGGGTTCGCGGCTTGCGTTGCGGGGTGGCCGTTTTCGGGATGGCCGGGGCTGGTGGGGTTTGGCTGCGGGATGATCCGTCACAGGAGTCGGGTTGCTGTGGGGATGGCTCGACTTCGCGGGAAACCGACCCCTGGCCGCCGGACACGGTGCGCATTGCCGATAGTGGCGCGGGGTCTTGGTGGAGGATGGGGTCGCCTTCGGCGTGTCGTGACCGTTTCCCTTGACATGACTCGGTTTTCGCGACCTGTGGTCGGGTGTTTCACCTGATCAAGCGACCATAAAAACAGTGCGAACACATGTTCTAGCGCGGGACAATAGAGGCATGACACCGCTACTGAACACCCAGGACACGACCGTGCAGGCCGTGCCCGCACCGTCGGCGGTGTCCTGCACCGATGCCGAACTCACGGCCCGCATCCAAGAACTAGAAGCCAAGATGCGGGTGCTGATGCGGGAGCAGCTGCAGTACATCGCCGAAGCCGACCACCGAGCCATTCACGCCGAGACCACCGCCCGATCACTCCAAGTCTGGCTGCAAGGACTGCTCAACATCGACCCGCGCGACGCGAAAACCCGCATCACAGTCGCCCGCAACGTCGAAGACCGAAGGAGCTTGTACGGCGAGACGATGCCACCCGACCTACCCGACACCGCCGCCGCCCTGTCGGAGGGTGCGATCGGGCTAGAGCACGCGCGCGTCATCGTCAACGGAATCCGACGCCTACCCGAGTACGCCCGCTGCCACCAGGTCAGCGACGTTGAGGCGACGCTTGCGGGGTATGCGCGGACGATGTCGCCGAGGGAGCTGGAGAAACTCGCCGAACGAATCCGCTACCTCCTCGACCAGGACGGCGCCTACCGCGATGAGGAAACCCAGCACGAGGCACGGGAGTTGTACTACGGCACCACCCGGGATGGGATGACTGTCATCAAGGCGAGGCTGGACCGGGAGACGGGGGCGAAGTTCGCCGCGTTGATCGAGCCCCTTGCCACGCCCCGCCCTGAGGTTGATGGGGAGAAGGATCCCCGGACTGTGGGGCAGCGGAACGCCGACGGCTTCGCTGCGCTGTTGGACCTGGCGCTGGACCACGACGGAATGCCGCGCACCGGCGGGCAACGGCCGCAGATGACCATCGCCATCGACTTCGACGACCTCAAGCGGGGCTTGGAGGTCATCGGCGAGGACGGCATGCCCGGCACGCTCAACACCGAACGCGCCATCACCGCCCACAACGCACGCCGCATCGCCTGCGACGCCGAAATCCTGCCCATCGTCCTCGACGGCGACAGCATGCCGCTGGATGTCGGCCGGGCGAAACGAACCGCACCCACACACATCCGCGCCGCGCTACTCCGCCGCGATGGCGTGTGTGCCTTCCCCGGGTGCGACCGACCGCCGGGAACTTCCGAAGCGCACCACGTCCAGCACTGGGCCGACGGCGGTGCCACCGACCTGAACAACATGGTCATGCTCTGCGCACACCACCACCGCACACTCCACAACCAACGCTGGGACATCACCATGCACGACGGGCGGCCCCAATTCATCCCACCGCCCACAGTGGACCCCAGACGAACACCCAGACCAGGCGGCAGAGCACTGCCCGCCCAGCATCGCGAGTACCTCCGGGAGCTCATCCCCGCACCACGGGGCCCGGCGGGCGAATCGTGACGCCCGGATGCGATTCAGGCGGACGGTGGCACGACGCAGTCCGCTTTGCTCGCAGATTCTTGTCGGAGCACCACTCCCCTTGCTGACCAACCGCGCCGCTACCGCGCGCCTCGTCCGATGCCTTCGGACGCAGCGTCGCCCGTGGCACAATTGATCGGTTTGCCGGGAGTCGTCTCAGCTTCGGTGCTCACGATGCGAAAACTCCCGGACCTCGTCGCGACCGTCCACGGGAAGCCGCACCGGCGCGCGCGAGGAATGACCTGATCCGCGAACGGCAGCTGTCGAAAGGATGCTCATGTAGTGGACGAATGACGCGGCGATCCGCAAATGGGCCGCGATGCCCGAAGCTGTACTGGACCAGATGGAGCCGGAAGGCGACTTCTGCCGCCGCCATTTGCTGAACGCGTCTTTGCTGCGGTTGCTGGGGCCGCTCGATGGCGTTCGGGTGCTCGACGCCGAATGTGGTCACGGGTATCTCAGCCGGATGCTGGCCGATCGCGGCGCCGAGGTGGTCGGTGTCGAGCCCGCCCAGGCGCTCTACGACTACGCCGTCAAGAAGGAGGCGGCGCAGCCGCGCGGCATCCGGTACGTGCAGGCCGACCTGTGCGGTCTGCCGGATCTCGGTGGGCCTTTCGATGCGGTGGTTTCCAACATGGTGCTGGCCGCCATTCCCGACTGGTCGACCGCGATGCGGGCCTGCGTCGAATCGCTCGCGCCTGGCGGAGTTTTGGTCTTCTCCATCAACCATCCGTGCTTCGAGCAGTTGGCGCCGACCTGGCGGCAGCACGGCGAGTACCGCATCCGGGAGTACCTGCGCGAGTACCCGATCGAGCAGGCCCACGCACCCGACTTCCACCGCACGCTGTCGACCTACCTCAACGAGCTGACGAGACTCGGCTGCCGACTGCGCGAACTGGACGAGCCGGGGCTCGACCCGACCGTTGCGTCACCCTCCGACGGCACCGAGGCGTACGTAGAGCTGCCGAACTTCCTCCTGGTCGCGGCGGAACGCCGCTGACGGCCCGGTCAGTCGAGAAGCCTGCGAACGACGCCGTCCAATCCTGACCGGACGGTGTCCGGCAGGGCGTTGTCCAGACCGTGGGCGACTTCGTGCCAGGGGCCGAGCCGGTGCCACAGCAGTGCTCGGTCGTGGAGTCGCCGGGTCACCCCGTACTCCTCCGCAAGCGCGGCGGCGAACTCCGGCGGTGTTGCGTGCAGGGCCCATGCCAGGTCGATCGCGCCATCGCCGACGTGCGCGTCCGAGAAGTCGATGACCCCGGACAGGCCGGCTTCCACAGACAGCACGTGTTCTGGGCCGAGGTCGCCGTGGACCACGGTGTCGGCGGGCAGCGTTTCGAAGGCGTCCAGCAAGGACCGGGCCGTGCCGTGTTGTTCGGCGGGGACCAGTGGCAGTACGTCGGCCCGGAACCTCTCCACGATTTCGGCGAGCTCGCGAACTGCCGGTTCTGGGCCCTGCACACCATGACGGGCTGCCTCGGCCGGGTCTACGGCGTGCAGCGCTCGTAGAAAGGCTCCCAGCTGGCGGCCGTGCTCGGCGGTGGGCTCGGAAAGGGGCTCACCTACCACCAATTCGTGCCGGACCACCAGCGGTTCCGTCGCCACGACATGCGGCTCGGGCACGTCGAGCGGCAGCTGCGGCGCGAGCCACGGCATCAACTCGGTTTCCATGCGCAGGCGATCGGCTACTTCCGGTCGCCGCGGCCGGCGCTCGATCCAGCGGCCTTCGACCAACGTCGCCGCACTGTCCCAACCACCGTCGATGTTCACCGGTTCCGCCACACCACTTTCCACCTTTTCAGTAGAGCACGGGCATCCACCGATTAAATCCCGTTGCGGCCGGCGTCAATACTCACGACGACAGCGGGACGGCACCGCGGGAGCGGTCGCCGGAGGAAAGGGCTTCGAGCGTGGATACGACACCGAGGGCAGGACGTCGTGAGTGGATCGGGCTTGCGGTGCTCGCCTTTCCGACCCTCCTGCTGTCGTTGGACATGAGCGTGCTGCACCTCGCCGTGCCGCACCTCGCCGCCGACCTGCAGCCCACCAGCACCGAGCTGCTGTGGATCATCGACAGCTACGGCTTCATGATCGCCGGTCTGCTGGTCACCATGGGCACCCTCGGCGACCGGATCGGGCGCCGGAAGCTGCTGATGATCGGCGGCGCCGGGTTCGGCATCGCGTCGATCGCCGCGGCCTTCGCGCCCAGCCCCGCGATGCTGATCGCCGCGCGGGTGCTGCTGGGCGTCGCCGGGGCCACCCTGATGCCCTCGACGTTGGCGCTGATCAGCAACATGTTCCAGGACACCCGGCAGCGCAGCACCGCCATCGCGGTCTGGATGAGCTGTTTCATGGGCGGCATGGTGATCGGGCCGGTCGTCGGCGGAGTGCTGTTGGAGAACTTCTGGTGGGGCTCGGTCTTCCTGATGGGCGTGCCGGTCATGATCCTGCTGCTGGTGACCGCCCCCGCGCTGCTGCCGGAATACCGCGATGAGAACGCGGGCAAGCTGGACCTCGTCAGCGTGGGGTTGTCGCTGGGCACGATCCTGCCGATCGTCTACGCGCTCAAGGAACTCGCCAAGTACGGGCCGCAGGTGCCGAACATGCTGGCGCTGGTCGCCGGGCTCGCTCTCGGCGTGGTCTTCGTGCGGCGGCAGCGGCGGATCGCCGATCCCATGCTGGACCTGCGGTTGTTCCGGGTTCGCACCTTCAGCGCCGCGCTGGGCATCGTGCTCGTCGGCGCGATCACCATGGGCGGCATCTTCATGCTGGTCAGCCAGTACTTCCAGCTGGTCGCCGGGTTGTCGGCGCTGGAGGCCGGTGTCCTGATGGTGCCGCAGGCCGGCGCCGTGGTGGTCGGGTCGCTGATCGCGCCGCGGCTGGCCAAGCGGTTCCGGCCGGAGTTCGTGCTCGGTTTCGGCATGCTCGTCGCGGCCGCCGGGCTTCTGCTGTTCGTGCTGGTCGACGCCGGGAACGGCACTGCGCTGGTGACCATCGGCATCGCGTGCGCGAGCTTCGGCATGGGCCCGCAAGGCGTGCTCTGCACCGAGATGGTGGTGGGCTCGGTGCCGCCGCAGAAGGCGGGCGCGGCGTCGGCGATGTCGGAGACCAGCGGCGAGTTCGGCATCGCGATGGGCATCGCGGTGTTCGGCAGCCTCGCCACCGCCGTCTACCGCGGCGTGGTCGTGCTCCCGCCGGACCTGCCACCCGGCATCGCGGCCGAAGCCGCGGACGGGATGGCCGGCGCGGTGACCGCGGCGGGACGGCTGGCCGATCCCGAAAGCGTCCTCGGACCGGCCCGGGACGCCTTCACCAGCGGTTTCCAGGTCGTTTCCATCGTCAGCGCGGCCGTCGTCGCGCTGTTCGCGGTCATCGGCATGGCTCTACTGCGCAAGCGCTCCGGCGCGCAGGCGGAACCGAAGACCAGCGCGCCGGAAGCCGCTGCGGTGTGAGGCGAGCTCAGCGGTCCACGACGCGGTGGTCCGCCACCAAGTCGCGGGCCCTGCCGATCAGATCGTCCGTCAAGTGCGCCGGGACGAGGCCGTACCGCTCGTCGTAGGCCGCGACGACATCGGCTTCGAACTCGTCCAGGGACGCCCCGGGCGACTCGGCGACCACCGAACCCACCGAGTCGTCGTCGAAGGGCAGCTCCAGATGCCGGTAGACGTCGGTCAGCAGCGGCCGCAGCAGCTCGTCGTCGCCGAAGATCGCCACCGCGCTGAACAACCAGGCACCGCGCACCATCCGCTGCGCGGTGCCGACCAGCTTCACCCGGCCTCGCGCGTTCACGCTGTGCGCGCCCGGGCAGTACTCCCCCGGCACCGCACCGACCTGCGCGCCGACGCCGTGCTTGCGCAGCACGTCTGCCCACAGCTCGGCGTAACCCACGAACCGCTCGTCCATGCCCGCCAGGTAGCCGGGGTCCGGGCCGACGTGGTCGACCACCAGCGAGCGCTCCGTGTAGGCCACCGCGCGACCGCCGGGGGCGCGCAGGACCGGCGTGAACCCGGCGTCCCGGACGGCGCGGACTGCGGCGGGGAAACCCGGTAGCAGGGTGTCCCGCCTGCCGAAGGCGACGACGCGGGTGTCCGGCCGGTACACGCGCACGGCCGGCCCCGCCTCGCCGCCGCTGACGCGGCGCAGCATCGCATGCGCGACCGCGACCTCCAGTGCCTGGTCCGAACCGACGCCGAGCGCGCCGCGAAAGAGCTCCACACGCCGATTCTACTGGCCGGAAATCGCCGGTCCGGCTACAGCGAGGTCGGGATGACCGGGTACCGCTCGAAGAGGATCGTGCCGCGCACGATGGCTTCCTTGTACAGCGCGGCCTTCCGGCCGGTCAGCACCGCTTCGCGCGGGCTGTCGTCGGCGTGCACGAACTGGACCAGCGCGTCTCGCCTGCCGAGGCTGATGCACTGGTTGAGGTAGCGGAAGCGGATCGGCCTCGGCGCCCGCCCGGCCAGCCGATCGGCGATCGCCCGGGCGGCGTGCTGAGCCGACGGAAGCCCCGTCGCGCACGCCATCCGCAGCTTCTGCCCGCTCCGCAGGCGCACCGCCGCCGCGTCGCCGATCCCGGTCACCTCCGGGTGCGAGACCGAACGCAGCATCTCGTCCACGACCAGCCTGCCCTGCTCGTCGACGGCGAGACCGGCCTCGCGGGCGAGCTCCGGCACCGTGAAACCGGTCGCCCACACCACGGTGTCGGCGCCGATGTGCTCACCGTCGGCCAGCACAAGCCCGTCCTCTCGCACTTCGGAAACCCTCGCGTGTTCGAGCACTTCGACGCCGAGCCGGTCGAAGGTGCGCCGCAGGTAGTCGCGTCCGCGCCGGGAGAGCCCGGCGCCGAGGTCGCTCCCGTTCACGAGCCGGACCTTCAGGGCGGGATGCGCCTCGGCCAGCTCGGCGGCGGCTTCGATGCCGGTCAGCCCGCCGCCGACCACCGCGACGACGGCGCTGTCGTCGATGCGTTCCCGCAATCGCACGGCCTCGTCGGCGGTGGCCACGGTGTAGGCGTGCTCCGCGACGCCGGGCACCGAATCCATGTCCGCCGCACTGCCCAGTGCGTAGATCAGCACGTCGTACCGCACGGCACGGGCCGAGTTCGCCAGCCGCACGGCCTTCTCCTCCGCGTCGATCCCGGTCACCCGGTCGACGACCAGGTGCACGCCGGTGCCCGCGATCAGGTCCGCCAGCGGCAGGTCCCGCAGCTGCTGCCCGGCGGCGAGCTGGTGCAACCGGACCCGCTCGACGAACCGGTCCTCGGCGTTGATCAACGTCACCGCGGCATCGGTCCACCGAGCCACGAGCTTCGCGGCGGCCAACCCGGCGTAACCAGCCCCGACAACCACAACCCGAATAGCCATGATCCCGTCCTCCCAAGGTCTGCGCTGCCACGCGCGAAGGAGGAACGGAACATCGGACCGAAGTGTGACATCATGTGACCCAGATCACCCATGCGGACAATGGCCGGATTGTTTCATTCCCCGGATTCGCCGATGCGAGACGCAATTCCGGCGTTCGGCGTATTGGTTGCGGCGGTCGTGTTGTCCGGGTGCCGAAATCTTGATCTCGGCCGCGCGCCACTTGTACGGTTCGGGTTCGCTTGTTCTCCTTGCGAATTGGAGGTCTCGTGATGGCCGCTCCTTCCGAATCCGCCCCCGCTCCCGCGCCGCCGAGCTGGACTCCGCCGCTGGTCGAGCAGTACGAGACCCGTCCCGAGGTCACCGCTTACGCGCACGACGGCAATCGGTGACGCAGCCGCTGGCCGAATCCGAATTCCGGGAATCGCTGCAGCGGTTGGCTAATCGCTACTGGGCGCACCATCCCTTTCACCTGCGGCTGCACGATGGCCGCTGCAGCGCCGCGGAAGTTCGGCTCTGGGTGGCCAACAGGTGGTACTACCAGCGGCATTTGCCGCAGAAGAACGCGGCCATCGTGGCGAACTGCCCGCTGCCCGAGGTGCGGCGGATCTGGGGCGAGCGGATCGCCTTCCAGGACGGGGCCGGCGATGCCGACGGCGGCCTGCACGACTGGCTGGTGCTCGGCGAGGCCGTCGGCCTGCAGCGGGACGAGGTGGTCGACGAGCGACACGTGCTGCCCGGTGTTAGGTTCGCCGTCGACGCGTACCTGGACTTCTGCCGCCGGAAACCGTGGATCGAGGGCGTGGCCGCGGCGCTGACGGAGATGTTCTCACCCGGGCACATGGCCGACCGGATGGCGGCCTGGAAGCGCCACTACGACTGGATCGAACCCGGCGGCCTTGCCTACTTCGAGCGCCGCATCCCGGCCGCCCGCGCGGACAGCTCCGTCACGCTCGGGGTCGTGCTGAAGCACTGCGTGACGCGCGAGCAGCAGGACGCCGCGGTGCGAGCGCTTTCGTTCAAGTGCGATGTGCTCTGGGCGATGTTGGACGCCATCGACTACAAAGGACAGTCATGGGCGTGACCGTCGACAGCCGCCCCGGGTTGCGGCGCGGGGTCCGGTTCGTCCGCGACCGGGTCCGCGGCAAGCACGCCTTGCTGTACCCGGAAGGCGTGCTGCTGCTCAACGACACGGCGGCCGACATCGTGCGCCGGTGCGACGCCAGGCGCACGGTCACCGACATCGCCGCTGAGCTCGCCGCCGCGTACCGGGGCGCGACCGCCGAATCCGTGCTCGAACTGCTCTCGGACCTGGACCGGCGCCGCGTGCTGGGTGCCGAGCCGGTCGGCGTCGCGGAGTCCGGGCAGCAGCCGGGAGCGGCGCGGGCCGGTTTGCCCCTGGGGCTGCTGGCCGAGCTGACCTACCGGTGCCCGTTGCAGTGCACGTACTGCTCGAACCCCTTGAACCTGGCCGACTACCGGGACGAGCTGGACACCGGGACCTGGTTGCGCGTCATCGAGCAGGCCCGGTCCATCGGCGTCCTGCAACTGCACCTCTCCGGCGGCGAGCCGGCGTTGCGCCGCGACCTGGTCGACCTCGTCGCGGCCGCCCGCGAGCACGGCATGTACACGAACCTGGTCACCAGCGGTTTCTCCCTGCCGCTGCGACGGTTGCGCGAGCTCGCCGCCGCAGGCCTCGATCACGTCCAGCTGTCGGTGCAGGACTCCGCCGCGACGTCCGCGGACGTCATCGCCGGGCGCCGGGCGCACGACCGCAAGCTGGACGTCGCGCGCAGCATCGTGGCGGCCGGGCTGCCGATGACCGTCAACGCCGTGCTGCACCGCGGCAACATCGGGCGGCTGCTCGACATCGTCGAACTCGCGGTGGGCTTCGGCGCCGAACGCGTGGAGCTGGCCAACACCCAGTTCTACGGCTGGGCCTTGCGCAACCGCGCCGCGCTGATGCCCAGCCGCGAACAGGTGCAGCGGGCCGACGCCGACGCGGCGGTGGCCCGCGAGCGCTACGGCGACCGGCTGGAGATCGTGTACGTGGCCGCGGACTACTTCAGCCCGCGCCCCAAGCCGTGCAACTACGGCTGGGGCAACCGGCAGCTCGCGGTGGCGCCCAACGGCGACGTGCTCCCCTGTCCCTCCGCCGCCCAGCTGCCCGAGCTGGACGCGCCGTCGGTGCGCGATTCGGCGCTGGATTCGATCTGGTTCGATTCGGCGGCGTTCAACCGCTTCCGCGGCACCGGGTGGATGCCGGATCCCTGCCGCAGCTGCGCGCTCAAGGACGTCGACTTCGGCGGCTGCCGCTGCCAGGCCTACCAGCTGGTGGGCGATGCGGCCGCGACCGATCCGGCCTGCTCGCTGTCCGAGCACCACGACCTGGTCCGCGCCGAGTTCGAGCCGCGGCCCGCCGTCCCGAGGCGGATGTGATGCGGGTCCGCATCCTCGGCACCGCCGCGGGCGGCGGCCTTCCACAGTGGAACTGCGGGTGCCGGAGCTGCAGCCGGGCCGCGGAACTCGGCGTGGCGCGCAGCCAGGACTGCCTGGCGATCAGCGGCGACGGAACCTCCTGGTACCTGGTGAACGCCTCGCCCGACCTGCGCACCCAGCTGCTGGCCAGCCCCGAACTCCGGCCCGCGCCGGGCACCCGGCGCACGCCCCTCGAAGGCGTCCTGCTCACCAGCGCCGAGCTGGACCACACCCTCGGCCTGCTCACCCTGCGCGAAGCCGCCCGGCTGCCGATCTACGCCACCGCGACCGTTCACCGGGCTCTTCGGCAGGCCTTTCCGATCGCGGACGTCATCGGCAACTACACCGAGGTGCGGCAGGAGATCATCGCCGACCGCCGGCTGCTGTCCGGCGGTCTCGCGGTCGAGGCCGTCGGCGTCAGCGACAAGCGCCCCCGCTACGCCCGCGAGCTGCCCGGAACCGGCTGGGCCGTCGCCTACCGGTTCACCGGCTCCGGCCGCAGCCTGGTGTACGCGCCGTGCCTGCCCGCCTGGAACGACGCGTTCGAGCGGATCATCGACGGCGCCGACGTCGTGCTGCTGGACGGCACCTTCCACACCGAGGACGAGCTGACGCACGCGTCCGGCAGCGATCGCCCCGCGCGCAGCATGGGGCACCTGCCGATCCGGGCCGCCCTGCCGGAGATCGCCCGCCACCCGGCGACGCGCTTCTTGTTCACCCACCTCAACAACACCAACCCGCTGGCCCACCCCGACGCGCCGGAGCTCGCCGACGTGCACGGGGCCGGCGCGGAGATCGCCGCCGAAGGCCAGGTCCTGGTGCTGGACTGACCGTCCCCGATTTTTGCTCGCGCCCGATATCGGGTATGTGGGAGACGTGACCGACGAGCGGCTGGCGAAGTACCGGGAGATGCGCGACTTCACCCGCACCGCCGAACCGAGCGGCGACGGCGAGGTGCGCGCGACCGGTGACCGGTTCGTCGTGCAACGGCACCGGGCCCGCCGCCGGCACTACGACCTGCGGCTGGAGCTGGACGGCGTGCTCGTGAGCTGGGCCGTGCCCAAGGGGCCGACGCTGGACCCGGCGGCGCGGCGCATGGCGGTGCAGGTCGAGGACCACCCGCTGGAGTACGCCGATTTCGAGGGCACCATCCCGGCCGGCGAGTACGGCGGTGGCGACGTCATCGTCTGGGATCGGGGCACCTGGGATTCCGTGGACGAGGATCCGGCCGCCGCGATCGAGGCCGGGACGCTGCACTTCGACCTGCACGGCGAGAAGCTGGCGGGCCGGTTCGTGCTGGTGCGGCGCGGCGAGAAGCAGTGGCTGTTGCTGCACAAGAAGGACGAGCACGCCGAACCCGGCTGGGATCCGGAGGACCACCCGCGGTCGGTGAAGAGCGGGCGCACCAACGAGGAGGTCGCCGTCGCACCGGAGGCGATGTGGCGCAGCGACCTCCCGCCATCGGAGGCCGAAATTCCCTTGGGCACCAACAAGTCCCGCGCGGCGGCTGAGCGGTGGGAGCCGCCCACCGCGGGCGAGCTGGCGGCGCTCGACGAGCTCGGCGCCAAGGGCCGCTGGCGGCTGGCCGGGCGGGATCTCGCGCTGACCAACCTCGACAAGGTGCTGTTCCCGGGCCACGGCGGCGAGGCCCCGGTGACCAAGCGCGACCTGATCCGCTACCACGCGCTGATCGCCCCGGTGATGCTGCCGTACCTCGTCGACCGGCCGCTGAATTCGCACCGCTTCCCCAACGGCGTGGACCAACCGGGCTTCTGGCACAAGGAAGTCCCGAGCCACGCGCCCGGCTGGCTCCGCCGCTGGCGCTACGAGGACGCCGAGCCGGGCGACACGCAGTGGTACCTCGTGCCGGACAGCGTTCCCGCGCTCGCCTGGCTGGCCAACTACGCGGCGCTGGAGCTGCACGCGTGGACCTCGCTCGCCGCCGACGTCCACCACCCGACCTGGGCGCTGTTCGACATCGACCCGGGCAGCCGGACGACGTTCGACGAGGTGCTCGTCCTCGCCCGCCTGCACCGGACCGCGATGGAGCACCTCGGCCTCGAGGCCCGCCCGAAGGTGACCGGGCAGCGCGGCATCCAGATCTGGGTGCCGGTCGAGCCGCGCTACACCTACGCGGAGACCCGGGCCTGGGTGGAGAAGGTGTCCAAGGCCGTCGGCGGCATCGTCCCCGAGCTGGTCAGCTGGGCGTGGACGAAGCAGGACCGCCGCGGCCTGGCCCGGCTGGACTACACCCAGAACGTCATCAACAAGACGCTCGTCGCCCCCTACAGCGCCCGCCCGCGGCCGGGCGCGCCGGTGTCCGTACCGCTGGAGTGGGACGAGCTCGACGACCCGGACCTGGCCCCGGACCGGTGGACGATCCGCACCGTCCTGGACCGGATCGCGGCGGTCGGCGACCCGTTCTCCGCGCTCCTCGGCGTCGAACAGCGGCTGCCGCCGGTCTAGCGGGCCGCCGCGACCTCCAGGGCGGCCGGCTCGTGCAGGGTTCGCCCGAGCAGCCAGGCGACGACCGGGAACACCAGCAGCGTCGTCAGCGCCGTTTGCAGCGACGTCGCCTCGGCGATCGCGCCGAGCACCGGCGTGGCGACGCCTCCGACGCTCACCGCCAGGCCGAGCGTCACGCCGCTGGCGGTGCCGACCCGGTTCGGCAGGTAGTCCTGGCCCAGCGTGACGTGCAGCGAGAACGGGATGTACAGCAGGACCGCGGCGAGCGCCACGAAGACGTACACGGAGACACCGGGAGCGTAGACCACACCGGCGACTGCGGGGATGGACGCCGCGTACGACAGCCGCAGAGCGCGGATGCGGCCCCACACCGTGGCCAGCTTGCCGCCGAGCACGGTGCCCGCCGCTCCGCCGGCGAACAGCACGAACAACGCCGCCGCGCCGGCGGTCTCGCCGCCGCCCACGCGTTGCTGCACCCACAGCGCGACGAACGCGCTCAGTCCGATGTAGACGATCGACCGGGCGATGACGATTCCCGTCAGGCGGATGAAGACCGGCCAGTCGTCGCGGCCCCGATCGGCCTTGGCGCCGCCGGTCGCCGCGGAACCGGCGATCAGCGAGCGGAGCACGGCGGTGGTCACCAGCCCGCCGAGCAGGGCCGGGATGATCAGCCACGGCGAGGCCGACAGGCCGCCCGCGGCGAGGATCGGGGTCACCACGATCGGCGCGAGCGCGAAACCGATGTTGCCGCCGAGGGAGAACCAGCTCATCGCCAGGTGGTTGCCGCCGGAGGCGGCGCGCGCGAGCCGGGCCGACTCCGGGTGGTAGGCCGCCACGCCCAGCCCGGACAGCGCGACCGCCAGCCACGTGAGGACGTAGGAGTCGCCGACCCCGCACAGCGCCACGCCCAGCCCCGCGGTCACCATGCTCACCGGGATCAGCCACGGCATCCGCACCCGGTCGGTGAGCGCCCCGAACACCGGCTGCACGACGGACGACAGCAACGTCGCCGCCAGCACGATGCCGGACACCGCGACGTAGCCGTACTGCCGCTCCAGCACCAGGAACGGGACGACGGCAGGCACCGCTCCCTGGTAGATGTCCACGCCTGCGTGCCCGACGGCCAGCAGACCAACAGATCGAGTTCTTCCTTGCGTCACGGTGCGATCGTCCGGCAGGCGGCGGTTGTCCCGCTTCCGATAAACTGCCATGTTGTGTCGAGAATCCGCCACACGCCGCGGGCGCCCACCACGCTGCGGTTCCTGCCGCCCGGCTCCGAAGTGGATGCGCACCGGCACGACGACAACCAGATCGTCTACGCCGGGCGCGGCGTCCTGTCGGTGACGACGGACGCGGGAAGCTGGATCGCCCCCGGCACCCGCGCGGTGTGGGTTCCGGCGGGGACGGTGCACGAACACCGCGCCTACGGCGAAACCGACCTCCACACCGTCGGCCTGCCCACCACCGACAACCCGCTGGGGCTTACCTCGCCCGCGGTGCTGGCCGTCGGCCCGCTGCTGCGCGAGCTGATCCTGGCCTACACCAGGGAGAACGACTACGACGCGGCCGAGCGGGATCGCATGCGCTCGGTGCTGCTCGACCAGCTGCGCCGGGCTCCGCAGCAGCCGGTGCGCCTGCCGACCGCGCGCGACCCGAGGCTCGCCGCGGTGTGCGCGATCCTCGCCGGGGATCCGGCCGATCAGCGCACGCTTGCCGCGCTGGGCGCGCAGGTCGGGGCCAGCGAGCGCACGCTCAGCCGCCTGTTCCGGGCCGAGATGCGGATGACCTTCCCGCAGTGGCGGACGCAGTTGCGGCTCCACCACGGGCTGCGACTGCTGGCCGAAGGTGAGGCCGTCACCACGGTGGCGCACCGGACGGGCTGGGCGTCCACGAGCGCCTTCATCGAGGTGTTCCGCCGCACCTTCGGCCACACGCCGGGCGATCGGCGCAACCGCTGAGTCATTCGGGCAGCCGGGCGCCCTGGCGGTTGAGCTCGGCCCGCACCGCCTCGGTGCCGGCGTCGCCGCCGGCTGCGGTGAAGGCGGCCGCGACACCGGCCGCGTGCCCGGTGGCGAACGCCGTGCCCATGGCGCGCAGCGACGCGCCCGCGCCGCGGTCGCCGTCGACGGTGCGCCCGGCGGCGAAGAGGTTCGGCGTGTCCCGGCTGTGCAGGACGTCCAGCGGAATCCCGTAGAAACCGGGGTCGCCGATGAACTTCCACTCCGACGGGATGCCCGGGCCCGGGTGGTACTCGATCGGCCAGGCGCCGATCGCGACCGCGTCGTCGACCGGGCCGGGCTGGAGCACCTCCTTCTCCGTGAACCGGTACCGGCCGACGAGGTGCCGGGACTCGCGCGTGCCCATCTCCGGCCCGGTGCTGACGATGTACGCCCCGCCGCAGCCGGGCAACGAGCGGACCACCTGCAGGTACGCCTGCGCCTGCCGCCGGGCGCCGATCTCGGCGCGGGTGGTGTCCGCCGCGCTGCGCGCGTCGTAGCCCTCGTCGGCCAGGTAGGTGATGAGGTCGCCGGAGATCGGCATCCGCGCGATGAGCCCGCTTTCCGCGGTCAGATCGGGCGCGCCGGCCTTCTTCGCCGCGCGCACCGCGGCGCCGATGGCCTCCCTGGTGACCTCGGCATCCGCGGGGATGCCGCCGAAGCGCACCCCGAGCGTGCCGTTCTGCACCCAGCCGTCGTTGCCGTAGCGGACCTCCGCCCCTGCGTGGTGGGCCAGGTCGGCCTCGCCGGTGGCGTCCACGAAGGCCTTCGCGGTGAACTCGTGGATCCCCGAGTGGTCGGCGACGCGCACCGCGGTGACCCGGTCGCCTTCGCGGTCGGCGCCCAGCACGTGGGTGTGCAGCAGGACGTCGACCCCGGCCTGCGCGCACAGCTCGTCGGAGACGCGCTTGACGCTCTCGGGATCGAAAACCGCCGCCACCGCGGTGAACCTGGTCGGCTCGCTGATCGCGCCCATCTCGCGCAGCGCGGTGATCACCTCGCCGGCGACGCCGAAGACGGCCTGCTGCTTGTCGTCGCGCGTGTAGAGGCCGCAGTAGGTCACCACGTTGCGGAGGGTCGCCGCGCCGCCGAGGCACGGCCCGCGCTCGATCAGCAGGGTCCGGGCACCGGCGCGGCTGGCCCCGATCGCGGCGGCCACCCCGCCGGATCCGCCGCCGGCCACGATCACGTCGTAGTGCTGGGTCACGTTCGCTCCACTTTCCTCGTCAAGCAACAGCTTTGGCGGTGTCGCCGGTCTTGTCGTCGGCCGGCGGGGCGGCGCCGTGCTCCCGCACCCCGAGCATCAGCACCATGCCGAGCAGCGGCCCGGCGGCGAGCGTGGCGAAGGCCAGGAAGAACGATCCGGTGGCCTGGAAGACGACGCCGAGCACCACCGGCACGATCGTGCTGCCGAGCTGCCAGAACGCGTTGGTGGCGCCGGCCGCCGAACCGGCCAGCCGCACCCCGGAGAGGTTCGGGATGAGCGCGACCATCAGCGGGCTGTAGACGTAGGCGGCGATGCCGAGGAACGGCGCGATCCACATGAACGCGGTCAGGTTGGTCGCCGTGCCGAACAGCAGGAGGGTGACCACGAAGGCGCCGAGCACGATGATGGTCAGGACCTTGCGCTTGCCGCCGAACACGTCGCTGATCACGCCGATGAGCGGCTTGGCCACCACCGCCGCGATGCCGAAGATCGCGACGACCACGCCGGCCTGCACCGGGGAGACGTGACTGCCCTTGATCATCAGGGCGTTGGACCAGGTGATGAAGCCGTAGGTGCCCCAGAGCCCGCCGAACCCGGCCAGCCCGAGCAGGAAGAGATCCCGGTTGCGCAGCAGCGAGCCCAGCTTCGGCACCTCCCGCGCCGAGGATTCGGCGCTCTCGGATCCGTTGCGCAGCAAGAAGAAGCACAGCACCGCGACGACCATCGAGGCCGCGCCGAACACGTGGTACGAGGTCTGCCAGCCGGAGGACTCGATGAGGCTCGGCACGATCGCGTTGGCGATCACCGTGCCCAGCGAGGTGGCGGTCATGAAGATGCCCATCGCCAGCCCGCGGTCCTTGGCCGGGAACCACTGCGAGATCAGCTTCACGCCGGCCGAGTAGTCGCACCCGGCGAACACGCCGATGCAGGCCTGGAACGCGATGCCCATCGCCACCGATGTGGTCTCACCGAACAGGATCATGAACCCGCCGGCCACGAACAGGGTGGAGGCGATGACCATCCGCCCGCCGAGCCAGTCGGTCAGGAAGCCGCCGCCCGCGTTGGAGATGACGTAGCCCACGTAGTAACCGGTGGCGAAGACGCCGAGCCCGGCCAGCGAGACCCCCAGGTGCTCGCCGACCGCGACAGACGCAGGTCCCCACGTGGAACGGTCCACCGCGGTCATGGTGAACGCCGCCCAGGACAACAGGAGTACGACCCACCGGTACGGGTGGCGCACTCCGCTGGCGGTCGGGATGGGACTCATCGTTGAGCGCTCGCTTTCTGCGATCCGGTTGCGACGTCCTGCTCATCAGGCAGAGGTTCGGCGCGCCGAGACTGGTGCGCCGCCCTGCCACCGACGAGGATTCCAGATAGGACGTGCGACTTCGGGAAGTACACCTTCTTGACAGCGCGACGTCCAATACCACCTAATCAGATAGGCCATGCTTCGCAGGCATGGCTACTGCATGGAGGTGAAATGGAACTGCGCCATCTGCGGTACTTCGTCGCCGTCGCGAGCGAGCGCTCGATGTCCCGTGCCGCGGAACGCCTGCACCTGACGCAGCCATCGCTGAGCAGGCAACTCCGCCAGCTCGAGCGGGACGTGGGCGTCACGTTGTTCGAGCGCACGCCGACCGGCACGACCCTGACCCCGGCGGGCATCGCCCTGCACCAGCACGCGCTGCTCCTGCTGCGCCTGGCCGACGCGAGCCGCGACGCGGCGCATTCGGCGAGCGAGCACACCCGCGAGGTCGTCGACATCGGCATCCCGCCGGGGCTGGCCGCCGACTGGGTCCTGGAGACGCTGGCGGCGCTGCGCGCCGAGATCCCGCACGCGTCGGTGACGCTGACCGAGGCGAGCAGTACCGACCAGCTGCGCATGGTCCGGGAGGGACGGCTCGATCTGGGGCTGGTGCACGAGCGACCGCTGGCGCTGCGCGGCACCCGGCTCTTCGACCAGGCCTTCGGGATCGCGGTGCGGGCCGGGCACCGGCTGGCGGGGCGCAGCGCCTGCCGCGTCCGGGATCTCGACAACCTGCGGCTCCTGGCGCACGGCCGCGAGCAGGTGCCGGTCGCGCACGACCGGCTGATCGTCGCGGCGCACGACGCGGGCGCCGTTCCACTGTGGCGGTTCGCGCAGTTCTCCGAGCACGCGCTGGCCTGCGCCGAGGCGACCGAGGCCGAGGCGGTGCTGCTCACCGAGCACTCCGCCCGGCGGCTGCTGCCCGGCTGGCCGTGGGTGCCGCTGGTCGACCCGCCGCTGGAACTGACCACCTGGGTGGTGTGGCAGGCGAGCACCCGGCCGGTCGTCGAGCAGGTGGCGGAGTTGATCTCGCGCCGCGCGGTTCGCCCGGTGGAGTGATCGAGCTGGCGCTGCCGAGGGGCGCCCGGTTGGCTGCTGATCATGCGAACCCGAACCCCATCGGCGGTGCTCGCCGCTGCCGCCGCGCTGTGCCTCGTCCCCGCCGCATTCCCCGCCGCGGCAGCGGAATCCGACTCGGCCCGGCTGCTGGGCACCTACGTGGTGCCGCACGACCTGCAGGTGGACGGCACCCCGGTCGGCGGCCTGTCCTCCGTGGACTACGACCGCCGCAGCGGGGACTTCGTCTTCGTCAGCGATGACTGGTCGGACTACGCCCCGGCCCGCTACTACCGCGCCACCGTCTCGGTGACCGAGGACGGCGTCGGCGACGTGACGTTCACCGGCGCCCGGATCTTCCGCCGCCCGGGCGGCACGACCTACCCGACGATCGACACCTGGCGCGAGGAGCAGCATCGGACGCCGCGCGCCCTGCGGAACGTCATGGGCACCGTGGATCCGGAGGAACTGCGGGTCGATCCGCTCTCCGGCGACGTCGCCTGGACCAACGAGGGGCAGCGCAACGTCCCGGCCGACGGCTCGGCCCGCGGCACGGTGCTGCTCGACCCGGCGCTGCGGATCTCGCACCGCGACGGCTGGTACGTGCGGGACCTGCCGACCGCGCCGAACGAGAAGATGACGATGGGTGAAACGGGCCCGCGCGTCAACGAGACCTTCGAGGGCCTCGCCTACACCGCCGACGGCATGCGGATCGTCTCCGCGCTGGAAGGCCCGCTGGAGCAGGACGGGCCGCCGGCCAACGCCGACCACGGCGCCTTCAGCCGGATCACGGTGCACGACCGGGCGGGCCGCCCGATCGCCCAGTACGCGTACCCGGTGGAGCCGCTGTTCGCGCAGCCGCAGCCGCCGAACGACTGGAACACCAACGGGATCTCGTCGCTGCTCGCCGACGAGCAGCCGGGCCGCTTCCTCGCGCTGGAGCGCGGCTATGCCGCCGGCGTCGGCACCAAGGGCCGCATCTTCGAGTTCAGCACCGACGGCGCCGACGACGTGATCGACCGGCACTCGCTGGCCGACGGCGGGTTCCGCCCCGTGCAGAAGGAGCTGCTGGTCGACCTCGACGAGATCGGGCTGCCCTACACCGACAACGTGGAGGGCATCAGCTGGGGACCGCGCCTGCCCACCGGCGAGCGGGTGCTGCTGGTGGTCAGCGACAACAACTTCTCGACCCGGCAGCAGACCCAGCTGATCGCCATCGCCGTCCCCTGACCTGGTTCACGACTTCAGGTGCTCGGCGAAGAAGTCCTCGATCCGCCGCCAGGCGTCGGCGGCGGATTCGGGGTGCGGGCCGGCGCCGGAGATCCGCAGGAGCGGACGCATGATCCTCGGCGCGTTCTCCGCGTCGTTGAGGAACGAGTGGCCCGCCTCCGGGTATTCCTTGACGTCGTGCGGGATTCCGGCACGTTCGAGGGCGGCGTCGAGCTTCGCCGCGGCGCCCTTCAGCATCCCGTCGCGGCCGCCGTAGCTGCCGACGACCGGGCAGGCCTCGGCGAGCGCGCGGTCGATGTCCTTGGGCAGCTGGCCGTAGTTCGCCGAGGCCGCGTCGTAGATGCCGCGGCCCGCGGCGACCAGCGCGAAGGAGCCGCCCATGCAGAAGCCGATGAGGCCGACCTTGCCGGTGCAGTCCGGCCGGTCGGCCAGCTCGGTGCGGGCCGCCTCCAGGTCGGCGTAGGCGCGGCCGCGACCGGACAGCGCCGCGCGCATGGTCGGGACCAGGCAGCGCCGGGTGCCGCCGTCGGTGAACAGGTCCGGCAGCAGCGCCAGGTAGCCGGCCTCGGCCATCCGCTCGGCCTGCCGCAGCATGACGTCGTCGACGCCGAACGCCTCGTGGACGACCACCACGCCGGGCCACGGGCCGGGCCCGGCCGGCTTCGCGAGGTGACCGGTCAGCTTCCGGGAACCGCCGAGGGCGGTGCTGCGCGGGGTCAGGTCGATGGCCGTGGGTGCGGGCACGGAGTCCTCCGGGGATCTGCGGTTCGCCGACTGATCAACACGACGATACGGCGGATCCGGCCACCGGGTGGTCCAGCCGGCGGAGCCGGGCGTTGACGGATCCTTGACGGGCAGTCGCCTTTGCCGCGCCCCGGCCCGGTCGTACAGTCCGGTGGGAGACGAACGGAGTGCCCGATGACCGGCAGGGTCGATTTCAGCGGCGTGCAGTCCACCATGCTCGTGACGCTCTACCTGCGAGCGCTGGAAAGCCGCTCCGAGGATTCGATACTCCGCGACCACGCCGCCGCCGAGGCGGTGCGCCGGATCGACTACGACTGGCGGAAGCTGCAGCAGCCCGGATTGGCCGGCAACCGGTTCGGGGTCGCGCTGCGCGCGAAGCAGCTCGACGACTGGGCCGCCGGGTTCCTCCGCCGCAACCCCGACGCGACCGTGCTGCAACTCGGCTGCGGGCTGGACAGCCGCGCGTTCCGGCTCGACCTGCCGCCCGGCGTCCGCTGGTTCGACGTCGACCTGCCCGACGTCGTCGAGTTGCGCCGCGACCTCTACCCGGATGCCGACGGCTACCGCACCATCGGCGCCTCCGTGACCGATCCCGGGTGGCTCGCCGGCATCCCCGCCGACCGGCCGGTGCTGGTCATCGCCGAGGGCCTGCTGATGTACCTGCCGACCGTCGAGGTCGAGCGGCTGCTGCGCCGGATCACCGACCGCTTCCGCGGCGGCGAGCTGATCTTCGACGGGGTGGCGCCCTGGGTCGCCGGATTCACCCAGCGGCTCCCGGAACGCCTGCGCAGGGGCTACCCGCCGTACCTGACGCCGCTCCGCGCGAGCCGCGATGTCGAGCGCTGGGACCCGCGCCTGCGGTACGTCGAAGACGTCGCCGTGACCAGCCAGTTCGCGAAGATCCCGGACCGGACCGCGCGCGCCGCGCACCGGCTGATGAGCCGGTCCCCGGCGCTGCGCGACTGGCTCCGGCTGGTCCGCGCCGAGTTCGGCACCTCCGCCGACGGGTGACGCGCGTCGCACTCCGATCTCCGGCGTCCGGGCACATCCGGTTGGCATGCTGATGTTGTCCCGAGATCCCGACCGGAGGGAAGCATGAGCACCGAACCCGACCGTCCCAGCAACGAGGCCGAGACGGGGAGGCACAGCCACGCCGCGCCGGAAGGCGCCGGGGTGCACCCGCTGATCGACCTGTCCCGCGATCCGCACCCGGGCGTGCCCGACCACGCCAAGCCGGACGAGGACTGACCAACACCACGAGGGGGGCACGCGATCGCGGCTGGTCCCGCGGTCGCCGCCCTGGTCTCGGGAAACGCGGACCGATCAGCGGGGCGCGTTGCGGAACGCGCCCCGGTACGCCGCCGCGGGGTGGCGGGGGTTGAGGCGCCCGTGGTGTTCGGCGACGTCCGCGAACAGCTTGTCGCGGAACGTTCCGGGCCGGTACTCGGTCTGCGCCAGGCCGCGGCGGCGCAGTTCGGGCAGCAGGCCCTCGATCACCTCCGCGTAGCTGCCCGGGATGACGTGGTTGATGATGTTGATCCCGTCCACTCCCGCGTCCTGCCAGCGCTCCAGCTCGTCGGCGATCTGCTCCGGCGTGCCGACCAGCCGCATCCGCTCCGCCCGGTAGCGCACCATGTCCTCGATGGTCGGATTGCCGCCCGGCACCGAGTCGATGACGGCCTGCAGCACCCCTCGCCCGCCCTCGACCTCGAGGTCCTTCAGCGGGGTGTCGACCGGCGCGTCGCCGAGGTCGACGCCCATCCCGCCGAGCATGTGCGCGGCCAGGCCGTCGACCGAGAGGTACTCGTCGTAGTCGGCTTTCCGCCGCCGGGCCTCGGCTTCGGTGCTGCCGACTACGAAGGACAGTCCCGCGAAGAACAGCACATCCGCGGGCCTGCGGCCGTGCTCGACGGCCAGCGAGCGGACCGTGGTGGTGACCTTCCGGGCGCTGCCCGGCGAACCGGCGAACATGAACACCGCCTCCGCGTTGCGCGCCGCGAACGCCATGCCCGCAGGCGACGTCCCCGCCTGGAACAGCACGGGCGTGCGCTGCGCCGACGGTGCCACCAGGTGCGGCCCCTCGACGGAGTACCGCGGCCCCTCGTGGTGGATCTTGTGGATCCCGGCGGGATTCGCGTGGCTGCCCGACTTGTCCCGCAGCAGAGCGTCGTCCTCCCAGCTGCCTTCCAGCAGCTTGTAGACGACGTCGACGTACTCGTCGGCCCACCGGTAGCGCTCGTCGTGCGGGGTGAGCCCGGGCAGGCCGTAGTTGCGGTGCGCGTTCTCCAGGGCCGAGGTGACGATGTTCCAGCCGGTCCGGCCGTCGGTGAGGTGGTCGAGCGTGGCGGCGCGGCGGGCGAAGGTGAACGGGTGCTCCTGGATCACCGAGCTGGTCCACGCCAGGCCCAGGTGCTCGGTCACCGCGCCGAGGGCGGAGATCATCACCGATGGGTCGTGCGACGGGATCTGCAGCCCCTCGGTGGCGAAGATGTCCCAGTTGCCGCGGTAGTTGCCGTACAACCCCACGACGTCGGCGAAGAACATCGCGTCGAACTTGGCCGCCTCCAACCGGCGGGCCAGGTCGGTCCACAGCGACAGCTCGTCGAACCGGTGCTGCTGGGCGTCCGGGCGGCGCCACTGGCCTTCCAGGATGTGCGAGGTGGTCGCCATGACGAACGCGCTCAACCGCAGGCGACGGCGGTTCCCGGCGCTCACAGCCGCTTGTCCAGTCGTCGCGCGGTCAGCGTGCCGGCCAGCTGGATCAGCTGCACCAGGACGATCATGACCACCACCGCGGCGATCATCACGCCCGTCTCGTACCGGTAGTAGCCGTGGCGGATGGCGAAGTCGCCGATGCCCCCGCCGCCGACCAGGCCCGCGATCGCCGAGTACGAGATGAAGCTGACCACCATGATCGTGATGGACCCGGCCAGCGCGGGCCGGGCCTCCACCAGCAGCACGCTCCAGATCGTGCGCAGCTTCGAGGCGCCCATCGCCTGGGCGGCCTCGATCACGCCGGGGTCGATCTGCAGCAGGTTCTGCTCGACGAACCGCGACAGGTACGCGATGGCGTTGACGCACAGCGGCACGGTTACCGCGACGGTGCCGACGCTGGTGCCGACGATCAGCCGGGTGATCGGGATCATCGCGATCAGCAGGATCAGGAACGGGAACGAGCGCACCAGGTTGACCACCGCGTTCACGACCTGGTGCAGCCTCGCCGCCGGGCGCAGGCCGCCCGGTCTGCTCGCCCAGAGCAGGACGCCGACCGGGATGGCGGCGAGCACCGCGATCGGCACCGTGATCAGCAGCATGACGGCGGTCTCGCCGAGCGCCTCCAGCATTTCGGGCAGGGCGGCGGTGATGCTGTCAGCCTGCATTGCTGTCCTCCAGGCTCCGTTCGGGCCGCAACCGGATGCGGTCGTCCAGCAGGAACCGGGCGATCTCGGTCTGCGGCTGCAGCGGCGAGCCGTCCAGCCGGAGGTGCTCGACGACCTTGCCGCCCTCCATCACCGCGACGTCGTCGGCGATCGCCCGGACCACGTTCATCTCGTGGGTGACCAGCACGATCGTGATGCCCAGCCGCTCGTTGACCTCCTGGAGGTAGCGCAGCACCGTGATCGTGGTGCGCGGGTCGACGGCGCTGGTGGGTTCGTCGCACAGCAGCACCGACGGCTCGTTGGCCAGCGCCCGCGCGATGGCCACCCGCTGCTGCTGACCGCCGGAGAGCTTCGCCGGGTACGCGTCGGCCTTGTCGGAGAGGTCGACCACGGCGAGGGCCTCCGCGACCCGGGCCGCGCGGGCCGCCTTGCCGACCCCGGCGATGCGCAGGGCGAGCTCGATGTTCTGGGCCGCGGTGAGGTTGGCCAGCAGGTTGAAGTGCTGGAAGATCATGCCGATCTTGGTGCGCCTGCGGCGCAGCGCCTCTTCGTCCAATGTGGTCAGCTCTTCGCCGTCGACCAGCACGGAACCGGAATCCGGGCGCTCCAGCAGGTTGATCAGCCGGACCAGCGTCGACTTGCCCGCGCCGGAGAAGCCGATGATCCCCTGCACCGAGCCGCGCGGCACTTGCAGGTCGACGTCGTCGACGGCGGTCAGCGGGCCGTCCGGGCCCGGGAACCGCTTGGTGACACCTCGCAGCGTGATCAACGTCCGCCGTCCTTCCACCACTGGCCGAGCTGGGCCCGCGGGTCCTCGGTCCACGGCAGCGGCGCCCAGTCGCCGTAGAACTTCAGGAAGAAGTCGCGGACCGGCGGGCTCTGCAACGCGGCCTGCAGCGCCCGCGCCTTCTCGGAGCCGGCCTCGTCCGCGCGCCCGCCGACGACGATCCGGTACGGGATGGCGTCGACGTCCTTCTCCCGCAGCAGCGCGTCGTCCTCGACGGCCAGCTTCATCTCGATCGCCTGGCGGGAGAACAGGAATCCGGCGTCGACGTCCGGCAGGGTCTGGGTGAGCGTCTGCTGGTCGACCTCGACGAACGAGTAGCGGTGCGGGTTGTCCACGATGTCGCGCTGGCTGGTGGTGACCACCTGGGCGCCGTCGCGCAGCTTCAGCCGGCCGGACTCGGCGAGCAGGTGCAGCGCCCGGCCGTTGTTCGCCGGGTCCACCGGCAGCGCGATCCGGGCGCCGTCGGGCAGCTGCGAGATGTCGTCGTAGCGGGTGGAGTACAGCCCGGCCGGGGAGCCGACGACGTAGAACAGCGGGACGACGTCGGTTCCGTTGTCGCGGTTGAAGGTCTGCAGGTAGGCGCCGTGCTGGAAGAAGTTGAAGTCCGCCTCGCCCGAGCTGACCGCGTGGTTCGGCTGCACGATGTCGGTCACGTAGCGCACGTCCAGCTGCCAGCCGCCGGCTTCGAGCTGCTTGCGGGCCAGTTCGAGGGGTTCGTGGTACGGCGGGCTGTCGGTGGCGACGATGGTGATGGTGCGGTCGTCGGCTGCGGACCCGCCGGCGAGCCCGCAGCCGGTCAGGGCCGCCACTAACAGCCCGATCAGCGGGATCAGCCGCAGCGCGCGGAGGGTGGGGCGGGAACTGTGGTGCGGTTGGGACACTTTCTCGATGCTCTCTTCGTTAGATCTGGCCGTGCCGGGGAGGGCGGGTGCCGTTGAGGACGTAGCGGCCGATGTGCTGGACCTTCCAGCGGACCGGGTCGTGCAGGGTGTGCGTGCGGGCGTTGCGCCAGTGCCGGTGCAGGTTGGTCTCCGCGAGGCTCGACCTGGTGCCGGAAACCTCGAACAGCGCGCTGCTCAGCTCGACCGCGATGCCGTCGGCGAACACCTTCGCGGTGGCCACCGCGATCGACGCCTCCGCCGCGGAGTCGGCGTCGAGGTCGGCGCGTGCCGCGTCGAGCGCCGCACCCGCCTTCTCCAGCAGCGCCTCGGCGGCGCGCAGCCGGACCGCGAGTTCGCCGAAGCGCTGGATGGTGAGCGGATCCTCCGCAGCCCGCTGGACTCCGGCTTCGCCCCAGGGGCGGCTGCGGGTGCGCACGAACTCGACGGCGTCGGCGAGCGCTCCCCCGGCGATGCCGACGTCGATCGCGGCGTGCAGCGCCTGCGCCAGCGCGCCGTGCAGTTGCGGGCGGTCGAACGTCAGGTGGTGCGGCACGATCCGGTCCGCGGGAACCCGGACCTGGTCGAGCTCGACGGTGCCGCTGGCGGTGGTCCGCTGGCCCATGCCCGCCCAGTCGTCGACGACGGTGACCCCGGCGGCGTCCCGCGGCACGTAGGCCACCTGCAGCCGGTCCCGGTCGTCCTTGGCGAGCACCGGGATCCAGTGCGCCAGCAGGGCCCCGGTCGAGTAGGCCTTCTTGCCCTGCAGGACGAAACCACCGTCCACTGCGGACGTCAGCCTGGTCTGGATCTCCTGCACCGTGCGGCTGCCCGCCTCCGACTGCGCGTTGCCGAACCGCTTGCCGGCCAGCACCTCGGAGAAGAAGAACCGCCGCTGCTCGGCGGTGCCGTTCTCCCGGAGCACGTTGACGTAGGCGAAGTGGCTCTGCGGGATCTGCGCGATGTTCGGGTCGGCGGCGGCCAGCAGCCGGAAGACCTCGACCAGGGTCCGCGCCGCGACGTCGGCGCCGCCGTGGCTGCGCGGCACGGTGATGCCCAGCAGGCCGCTCGCCGACAGTGCGTCGAGCTCCTCGTGCGGGATCAGCCGTTCGCGGTCTCGCTCGGCGGCACCGGTCGCGAACCGCTGCGCGAGCCGCGCCGCCAGTTCCAGCGCCTCGGCGTCGTCGCGCACCAAGCCCGCAGTGCTCGGTTCGGCACCGACGGGCGGAGAGACTGACATCAAGAACTCCTCGAGTTGTGCGAATCGGATCGCGCCTGCGCGACCGGGCGCCACTCCCGGTCGCTCAGGCGCCGCCGAGAAGCGGTCAGGTGTACCAAGTGGGTTCGGGGAGCCGGCCGAGCAGCGCGTAGCGCCCGACCTCGACCCGCTTGTACGCCACGGGGTCGTGCAGGCTGTGCGTGCGGAGGTTGCGCCAGTAGATGTCCAGGCCCACCGAACTCGCCGTCGCGCGCGCACCGGTCACCTCGAAGACGCGGGTGCCGATCTCCAGTCCGGTGTCGATGATGCGCTGCTTGGCGGCCGCGATCAGCACGGCGACCCGGCCCCGCTGCTCCTCGGTCAGCGATTCGCGCTCGGCGTGCAGCAGCTCGGAGAGCTCCGCGCCGGCCTTGTCGATCAGCGCCTCGGCCGCCCAGAGCTTGGCCTGCAGATCGCCGAACGCGTCGAGGATGTAGAACTCCTCGGTCGCCGACTCCTTGTTGTCCCCGCCGTAGGGCCAGGGGCGGGTGCGCTGCGCGGTGTACGAGACGCCCGCCTGCAGCGCCGCCTGCGCGATGCCCAGGTAGAAGTTGGCGAACACCAGCTGGATCACCGGCACGTTCAGCGTGTTGTAGGTCAGGGGCCGGAACTCCTTGTCCACGTACCCGGCCGCCGAGGCCCAGGGGACCCGGACGTCGTCGACCACGACGCTGCCCGATTCGGTCAGCCGCTGGCCCAGGTTGTCCCAGTCGTCGCCGTACGAGATGCCGTCCTGCGCGGACGGCACGATCGCGAAGATGTGCTTGCCGGTGCCCTCCAGCACGCCCTCCAGCACCGTCAGGTCGGAGACCTTGCCGCCGGTGGAGAACGACTTCTTCCCGCGGAACACCAGCGTGTCGCCTTCGTCCGCGATGACGAGGTCGTCGTCGCGCGGGTTGACCGCGCCGCCGAAGAAGTAGTCGTTCGCGGTGTACAGCTCCTCCACCGCCGCGATCTGCTCCGGGGTTCCGATCAGGCGGGCCGCCCACGCCCAGAGGTAGTGGTAACCGAGCAGCTGGCCGATCGAACCGTCGCCCTTGGCGACCTCGCGGACCACCCGGTACGCCGTCTCCCAGGTCTGGCCGCCGCCACCGTGTTCGCGGGGGCCGAGGAGGGTCACCAAGCCGGCGTCCTTGAGCAGCCCCACCTCCACGTACGGGGTCCGGTTCGCGCGGTCGCGGTCCAGGGCATCCTCGGCCAGGATGGCGGCGACCTCACTGGCGCGCTCGATCCAGCCCACCGCTGTGGTGGGCCTGGCGTCGTTGAAGGCGCGCTGGGTTTCGTTCGTGGTCATGGTCTCGTCCCCTTCGCTCAACGGGCGTTGCCGACGCCGATCGGGTCGCCGGTCCGGTCCAGTTCTACTTCCAGGTCGCGGACGATCGGCAGCACGTTCTCGCCGAAGTGCGCCACGTCTTCGAGGTAGTGCAGGAAACCGAGCAGGATGAGGTTCGCGCCGCGCTTCTTGTACTCGACGATGCGGTGCGCGATCTGCTCCGGGGTGCCGATCAGGCCGGTGCGGAAGCCGTCGTTGTACTGCACGAGATCGGCGAACTCCGAGTCGGCCCACATGCCCTTGCCGTCCGAAGTGGACCTGCCGGCCTGCCGGACGGCGCGCCGGAAGCCCTCGACGGCGTCGACATCAGCCTTGTCCACGATCTCCCGCAGCACCTCGCGCGCCTGCGCCTCGGTGTCGCGCGCGATCAGGAAGCCGTTGAGGCCGAAGCGCACGGTTCGCCCGTGCTCCGCCGCGACGGCTCGCACGTCGCTGACCTGTTCCGCGAAGCCGTCGAAGTCCTTGCCGTTGCTGAAGTACCAGTCCGACACGCGGCCCGCCACCTGCCGGGCCGCGGTGGAGTTGCCGCCCTGGAAGATCTCCGGGTGCGGGCGTCCGGGCACCTGGTGGGGCTGCGGCCGGAGGCTGAAGTCGTTGATCCGGTAGAAGTCACCGCGGAAGTCGAAGTTCGGCCGCGTCCACAGGCCGCGCAGCACCCGGATGAACTCCTCCGTGCGCCGGTAGCGTTCGTCGTGTTCGAGCCACGGCTCGCCGAGCCCGGTGAACTCGTCCTTGAACCAGCCGCTGACGATGTTCACCGCGAACCGGCCCTGGGAGAGGACGTCGGCCGTGATGCCGAACTTGGCGAGGATCGCCGGGTGCCACAGGCCCGGGTGCGCGGCGACGATCAGCTTCAGGCGTTCGGTGGCCTGCAGCAGTCCGAGGCTGAAGGCCGCCGGGTCGTGCTGCTGGGCGGCGCCGTAGCTGGAGGCGTAGCGGACCTGGCTCAGGGCGTACTCGAATCCGCTGTTCTCGGCCAGCACGGCGAGCTTCTTGTTGTAGTCGAAACCGAAATCGGTGCGCTGTTCGATCTTGCTGGTGACGAGGCCGCCGCTGACGTTGGGCACCCAGTAGGCGAACTTCAGCGGTTCGGCCGGAACGGCGTCGGACATTCTCATCTCCTGTCGCGCACGACGCGACAGCGCACGCAGACGTGCGCCGTCGGGGCACGAGGTCGCAATTCACCTCGTGCGAAAAGGGGGAATCGGCGGGGAATTCCGCCGTTGCGGAGAAGGGAGGAGATCAGAAGTCGCGACAGGCCTGCGCGCCGACGCGAACCAGGTCGACGTGGCGGCGCTTCGTGAGCCTGTCTGCGAAGAACACGCATTCATGCCACCAAAAACGGGCACCCGTGTCAACGGACGCACCATGCTTCCCACCTGACGGACGCACCTGATCCAGAGTCCTCTTCGGACAACAAAAAGGGCCGTGAGTGCTTCGTGCCGCTATAGCAGCACAAAGCACTCACGGCCCCGATTCGCCAGGTGGCGAGCGCCGCGCGTCAGGAGGTGGCGGCGGGCTCCCTCGAGGTGTCGGCGAACGGGATGCTCGCCGGGACGGCTTCCGCCGCGCCCGCCGGGTGCCGCCACAGCCCCTTGCGCTCCAGGATCGGCAGCACGCCTTCGCCGAACCAGTACGCCTCCTCCAGGTGCGGGTGGCCGGAGAGCACGAACTCGTCGATGCCGAGCGCGTGGTACTCCTCGATCCGCTCGGCAACCTCCGCGTGGCTGCCGACCAGCGCCGTCCCCGCGCCGCCGCGCACCAGGCCGACACCGGCCCACAGGTTCGGGTAGATCTCCAGGTCCGCGGTCGAGCCGCCGTGCAGGTCCAGCATCCGCCGCTGGCCCTCGGACTCGCTGCGCGCCAGCCCCTCCTGCACCCGCGAGATGGTCGCCGGGTCGAGCGCGTCCAGCAGCCGCTGCGCCTCCGCCCACGCCTGCTCGCTGGTGTCGCGGCTGATCACGTGCAACCGGATGCCGAAGCGCGGGGCGCGGCCCCGCTCGGCGGCGAGGCCGCGGATCCACTGGATCTTCTCCGCGACCTTCTGCGGCGGCTCGCCCCAGGTCAGGTACACGTCGGTGTGGTTGGCCGCGACGACGCCGGCCGCGGGCGAGGAACCGCCGAAGTACAGCTCCGGCACCGGGTCCGGCGTTCGCGCCAGCTCGGCGCCCTCGACCCGGATGTGGGTGCCGTCGAAGTCGACCCGCTCGCCCCGCCACAACGCCCGCACGACGTGCAGGAACTCGTCGCACCGCGCGTAGCGGGCGTCCTTGTCCAGGAAGTCGCCGTAGGCGCGCTGCTCGGCGCTTTCGCCGCCAGTGACCACGTTGAGCAGCAGCCGCTGCCCGGAGTGCCGCTGGAACGTCGCGGCCATCTGGGCGGCCAGCGTCGGCGACAGCAGGCCCGGTCGGAACGCGACCAGGAACTTCAGCCGCTCGGTGACCTCCGCCAGCATCGCCGTCGACAGCCACGCGTCCTCGCACCACGCACCGGTCGGCGTCAGCGCGCCCTCGAAGCCGAGCTGCTCCGCGCTGCGCGCGATCTGGCCGAGGTAGGCCAGCGTCGCCGGGCGCGCTCCCGCCGCCGTGTTGGTGGTCGCCACCCCGTGGCCACCGCCGACGAGGTACCGGCTGTCGCCGTAGGTGGGCAGGAACCAGTGGAACGTCAAAGACATGCGCAACTCCAGGGAAGGCCGGTGATCGGAACCGACCACGGACGTCCATCGTGGACAGATGCGGCCGGGGACCGGCCGCGGCGAGCGGAAGTCAGGTCAGCGAGGACACGCCTGCGCCGCCACGCGGTGGAAATCCACGTGCCGCCGCCTGGTGAACCACGTCGCGACCATCACGCGGCAATGGCAGCAGAGGGCCCCTGGGGTGTCAACCGATCTCACCTGCCGGACCGACGCGCGATCTCCTTGACACCGGTTCGACCGCGTCCTTAGCGTCGGCGCGTGCTCCGACCGGTACTGCTGACCAACCGCCACCACGTGGACCTGCTGCGGGTGGCCTCGGCGGCGTGTTCGGCGTCCTGATCCGCCCGAACCCGGAAGCACCGCCCCCAGGAGGCAGCAGCATGACCGCGGGTACGCACGTCGATGCGCCCGGAGCCCGTCAGGTGTCGGAGAAGGACGTCCGCACGGTGATCGTGTCCAGCCTGATGGGCACCACCGTGGAGTGGTACGACTTCTTCCTCTACAGCACGGCCGCCGGCCTGGTCTTCGACAAGCTCTTCTTCCCCACCGACAACCCCACCGTGTCGACCGTGCTGGCGTTCGCCACGTTCTTCGTCGGCTTCGTCGCCCGCCCGCTCGGCGGTGTCCTCTTCGGACACATCGGCGACCGGATCGGGCGCAAGCGGACCCTGGTGACCACGATGGTCCTGATGGGCCTGGCCACGGCCGCGATGGGCGCGCTGCCCACGTACGCCGAGATCGGCCTGCTCGCGCCGATCCTGCTGGTGCTGCTGCGCGTGGTACAGGGCCTGGCGATCGGCGGCGAGTGGGCGGGCGCGGTGCTGATGGCGGTCGAGTACGCGCCGCCGGGCAAGCAGGCCCGCTACGGGGCCTGGCCGCAGGTCGGCCTCGCGCTGGGGCTCGGACTGGGCACCGGGTTGTTCGCCCTGCTCGGCAACCTGCTGGACGACGAGCAGTTCCTGGGCTACGGCTGGCGGATCGCGTTCGGGCTGAGCATCGTGCTCGTCGTCATCGGGCTGGTGATCCGGTTGAAGGTCGCCGAGACGCCCGCCTTCGAGGAGGTCCGGGCGGCCCGGGACACCTCCAGCGCGCCCTTCCTGGACCTCTTCCGCGACCGCACGGCGCGGCGCAACACGCTGCTCGGCCTGCTCTCCCGCTGGTCCGAGGGCGCGGCTTTCAACACCTGGGCGGTGTTCTTCCTCGCCTACGCGACGTCGACGCTCAAGCTCCCGCGCACCGACGTGCTGGTCGCGGTCATGCTGGCGGCGATCACGCTGGCCGCGCTGCTGCCGGTGTTCGGCCGCCTCGCCGACCGGTGGACGCCGCGCCGGACCTACGCCTTCGGCGCGGCGCTGTTCGCGCTGTCGGTCTACCCCGCGTTCCTGGCCTTCCAGACGCGCGACCCGGTGCTGATCGGCCTGGTGATCGCCCTGGTGCTGGGTGTCGTCCACGCGGTCCTCTACGCGCCCCAGGGAACGCTGTACGCGCAGCTGGCCCCGGTCCGGCTCCGCTACACCGGGATGTCGTTCGTGTACCAGTTCTCCGGCATCTACGCGTCGGGCCTGACGCCGCTGATCGTCACCGCGCTGCTGGCCGCCGGCGGCGGTTCGCCGTGGTGGGCCTGCGCCTACCTGGCGTCCACCGGTGCCATCGGTGCCGCCGCCACCCTGGCCCTGCGCCCGCGCGACCTGTACTTCGGCCGCTCCGGGTCGTGAGCGCGAAGGCCGGCGAGAACCGGCTTTCGCGCTCACGACCACCGGTCACGCCGGGCCGGGCGATCCGGTCGTCCAGGCGAACACCGGGAGGCTGTCGTTGATGACGTGGTCGCCCACCGCGCGGGCCTTGTAGACCAGCGGGTTGTGCACGGTGAGCGTCCGCGCGTTGCGCCAGTGCCGGTCGAGCAGCTTTTCCTGGCTCACGACCGACGATCCGCCCACGTCGAAGACCTCGGTCACCGCGCGCAGCACCAGGTCCGCGATGACGACCTGGGCCTTGGAGACGTCGACCTCCGCAGCGACGACCTCCGCCCGCGAGCCCTGCAGCGCGCGGCGCACCGAACCGACCGCGGCCTCCAACGTCGCCTGCGCGGCGAACGCGGCGCTGTGGATCTTCCCGACGACCTGCTGGACCAGCGGATCGTCCTTGGGCAGCGGCGCGCTCGCGTGGCTGTAGGAGCGACGGCGGTCGCGCACGAACTCGGCCGCGTCGCGAGCGGCGCTCCGCGCGACTCCCACCAGCGCGGCGAGCAGCACCAGTTGCGCCAGCGCGGTGTGCACGCCCGGGTCGCGGTCCCAGACCGTCACGTGCGCCGGGTCGACCTCGACATCGGTGAACTCCACGGTGCCCGACGCCGTGGTCCGCTGCCCGAAGCCGTTCCAGTCGTCGCGCTGGACCAGGCCCGCCGCCCCGGCGGGCACCCGCGCCACGACGAGCTCGCCCGGCGCCCGCTCGGCCCGGACGGTGATCCAGTCCGCCAGCAGGCTCCCCGTGGAGTAGAACTTGGTGCCGTTGAGCAGCAGGCGGCCATCCCGCTCGGACAGCGTCGTGTTCGACCGCCCCACCTGGTGCGACTCCCGTTCGCTGATCGCGTTGCCGAACAGGACTCCCCCGGCCACCGCCCGAAGCCACTCGTCCCGCACCGCCGCGGGCGGCTGCCGCAGCTGCTCCTCGACGAACAGGAAGTGCGGTCGCAGCAGCTGCGGCAGGTTGGAATCCGCCTCGCCCAGCTCGGCGAGCAGCCGGAACAGGTCGTCCAGGCCCGCCCCGGATCCGCCGGACTCCACCGGGACGCGCACCGCGCCGAGCCCGGCCTCCCGCAGCCAGCCGACCTCCTCGAACGGCAGCCGGCGCCGCCGTTCGCGCTCCACCGCGCCCGCCGCGATCCGGTCGAAGACCGGCCGGAACCGCGCCGCCAGCGCCTCGTAGTCGTGCACCGTCACCCTCCCGTTCCCGTCAGACGATTCCGTTGCGCGGCGGGCGGATCCCGTTCAGCGCGTGGTTCCCGAGGTGCTGGACCTTCCAGCGTCGCGGGTCGTGCAGCGTGTGGGTGCGGGCGTTGCGCCAGTGCCGGTCCAGGTTGCGACCGGTGCGCGCCGCCCGGGCGCCGATCAGCGAGAAGATCTCGCTGGACACCGACACGGCCGCCTCGTCCGCCTGCGCGCGTACGGCGGCCACCGCCACGGAAGCCTCGGCGGCCAGCTCGTCGGCGTCCGCCGCGCCCGCGTCCAGCGCATGCCGCGCGGCGTCGAGCGCGTCGCCGGCTTCGCCCAGCAACGCGCCGGCCGCCCGGACCCGCAGCGCGAGCTCGCCGAACCGCTGCACCACCAGTGGTTCCTCCGCGGTGCGCTCGACGTCCGCCTCCCACCACGGGCGGCTCAGCTCGCGCACCGCGGCCCCGCCGTCGCGCAGGGCCGCATCGGCGATGCCGACGTCGATCGCAGCGTGCAGGTACTGGCCGAACGCCCCGAAGATCTCGGCCTTCTCGAAGGTCCGGTGGTGCGGCACGACCCGGTCCGCCGGCACCAGGACGTCCTCCAGCAGCACCGTTCCGCTGGCCGTCGTGCGCTGCCCGATGCCGTCCCAGTCGTCCACCACCGTCAGGCCGTCGGCACCGGCCGGCACGAACGCGGCGTTGATCAGCCCGTCCTCGTCGACGGCGAACACCGGGATCCAGTGCGCGAACAACGCGCCGGTGGTGTAGTTCTTGGTGCCGCTGATGCGGAAATCACCGGTCGGCTGCTTGATCAGCTTGGTCTCGAAGGCGTGCGCGTTCTTGGCGCCGGCCTCGGCGAGCGCGTTGCCGAACCGCTTGCCCGCCAGCACTTCCCGGTAGAAGAAGTCCAGCTGCTCCGGCGTTCCGTTGTGCGCGAGCACCCCGAGGAAGAAGAAGTGGTTCTGCGGGATCTGGCCGATGCTGGAATCTCCCGCCGCCAGCAGCCGGAACACCGCGCCCAGCGTCCGGTTCGAGACCTCCGCGCCGCCGTGCGCCTTCGGCACCGTGATCCCCAGCAGGCCGCTCTCGGAGAGCTCGTCGAGCTCGTCGGCGGGCAGGATCCGCTGCGCGTCGCGCCGCGAAGCGCCGGCGGCGAACCGCTCGCCCAGCCGGGCGGCGACGGCCAGCGCTTCGGCGTCGCCGGAGATGATGTCGACCATGAAAACCTCGATTCGCGGGGGGAGAACCACCGGCCAGGGCCCGTGACCCGGGCCGCCGGTGCGACCGCAGGCACGGCCCTCGATGGCCGATGCGGGTCGCTCTGCCGCGGACACTACCGGGCGATGCGGATCGTTCAACCGCGTTTCAAATCCTGGTCGGTCCGAACGAAACCGGCGCGAAACAATAGCGAGATCGGTCCATTGTGGTCGTCCGAATGCGCCTAGCGGCCCGGCCGCGGATCGGTAGGATCCGGATCATGCACAGCACTGGTCGGCTGCTCGCCGTGAGCGACTTGCACGTGGCGTTCCCCGACAACCGGACGATCGTGGCGGAACTCCGGCCGGAATCCCCGGACGACTGGCTGATCGTGGCCGGCGACGTCGGCGAGTTCGCCGCCGACATCGAGTGGGCGCTGCGGCTGCTCGGCGAGCGCTTCGCCACCGTGATCTGGGTGCCGGGCAACCACGACCTGTGGACCCACCCAAAGGACCCGCTGCAGCTGCGCGGCGAGCAGCGGTACCGGCACCTCGTCGAGCTGTGCCGCGGCCTGGGCGTGCTGACCCCGGAGGACCCGTACCCGGTGTGGACCGGCGACGGCGGCCCGGTGCGGATCGTGCCGATGTTCCTGCTCTACGACTACTCGTTCCGGCCGTCCGGGGCGAAGAACAAGGCCGAGGGGCTCGAACAGGCCCGCGCCAAGGGCGTCGTGTGCAGCGACGAGTACCTGCTGCACCCGGATCCGCACCCGAGCCTGGACGCCTGGTGCCGGGCGCGGGTCGCGGAGACCGAGCGCCGGCTGGCCGAGCTGGACGACGGGCTGCCCACCGTCCTGGTCAACCACTACCCGCTGGTGCGGGAGCCGACGGACGTGCTGCACTACCCCGAGTTCGCGCAGTGGTGCGGCACCGAGCTCACCGCGGACTGGCACCGCCGCCACCGCGCATCGTGCGTCGTCTACGGGCACCTGCACATCCCGCGGATCACCCGGCACGACGACGTGCCGTTCCACGAGGTCTCCATCGGCTACCCCCGGGAATGGCGCCGCCACGGCCACCCGCACGGCCTGCTCCGCCAGGTGCTCCCGGCGGGGGCCCCGGCTTGATCGGCGAGATCCTCCCGGGAGAGGCCCGGTTCGCCGAGGCCTTCGACGATCGCGTCGACGTCGAGCTGTTCCCCGAGGAAGAGGCCGTCATCAGCCGCGCGGTCGCCAAGCGCCGCACCGAGTTCGCCACGGTCCGGCGCTGCGCGCGCGAGGCGCTCGCCGCGCTGGGGCATCCGCCGAGCCCGATCATCCCGGGTGAGCGCGGCGCGCCGGGTTGGCCCGGCGGCGTGGTCGGCAGCATGACCCACTGCGCCGGATACCGGGCGGCCGTGGTCGCGCGCGCCACGGACCTCGCCTCGGTCGGCGTCGACGCGGAGCCCGACGCGCCGCTGCCGGACGGCGTTCTCGAAGCCATCGCCCGCCCGGAGGAGCTGGACCACCTGCGGGGCTTGCCGCCGGGGCCGAACTGGGACAGGTTGCTGTTCAGCGCCAAGGAATCCGTGTACAAGACGTGGTTCCCGCTGACCCGGGCCTGGCTCGACTTCGCGGAGGCGTCCATCGAGCTGCACCTGGACGACGGCACCTTCCGCGCCCGGCTGCTCGCCGAAAGCCCGGGCCCGCCGCTGCGGGAGTTCCACGGGCGCTGGCTGGCCGCCGGCGGCCTGGTCGTCACCGCGATCGCCCACGCCGGGTGAGCGGCGGGAACCGGTAATCAACTCGTTCGGTGGATCGAGGCGCCACGTCGCCGGAACCAGAATGCGCAGCATGGAGTCCTACGACGTGGTCATCGTCGGCGCCGGATTCGCCGGGCTGACCGCCGCTCGCGAGCTGTCGCGGCGCGGCCGCTCGGTGGCGGTGCTCGAAGCGCGCGACCGCATCGGCGGTCGCACCTGGACCGATGAGCGGCTCGGCCGCCGCCTGGAGATGGGCGGTACCTGGGTGCACTGGCTGCAGCCGCACACGTGGAGCGAGATCACCCGCTACGGCCAGGCCGTCGAGCAAAGCCCGAGCTCGGAGGAGGTGTACTGGATCGCCGACGGCACGGTGCACCGGGGCAGTCCCGCGGAGTTCGACGCGCTGATCGAGCCCGGCATGGACCGGCTCGCCGCGGACAGCCGCACCTGGTTCCCGCTCCCCTACGAGCCGCTGCTGCGCGAGGACCTGGACCGCATCGACCACCGGTCGGTCGCCGACTACTTCGGCGGGCTCGACCTCCCGCCCGCCGAGCGCGAGGTGAACACCGGCGTCTGGGCGGAGCACTTCAACGGCCCTGCCGCGGTTTCCGGGCTCAGCCAGGCCATGCGGTGGTGCGCGGCGGCGTCGGGCGACTGGCGGCTGCTGCACGAGGCGACCTCGGGATACCGGCTCGTCGAGGGCACCGCCTCGCTGGCGGCGGCGATGGCGGCCGACAGCGATGCCGAGGTCCGGCTCGGCACGGTCGTCACCGCCATCGCCCAGGACGACGGCGGCGCGACGATCACCACGGCCGGCGGCACCCGCCTCGCGGCCCGGCAGGTGATCTGCACGCTGCCGCTGAACGTGCTTGCCAACATCGACTTCCGGCCCGCGCTCCCGGCGGCCAAGCTGGCGGCGAGCGCCGAGCGCACCGCGTCGCAGGGGCTGAAGACCTGGATCCGGGTGCGCGGCGAGGTCCCGCCGTTCACCGGCTACGCGCCGGACGACCACGACCTCACCTTCGTCCGCCCGGAGTACGCGGTCGACGGCGACACCGTCCTCGTCGCCTTCGGCACCCGCGCCCACGACCTCGATCCCACCGACAAGGCGGGCGTCGCCCGCGCGCTCGCCGCGTGGCGGCCGGACCTGGAGGTCGTCGACGTCGCCGGGCACAACTGGATGACCGACGAGTTCTCCCGGGAAACCTGGCCCATGCAGCGCCCGGGCCAGCTCACGAAGTACCTGGCCGCCTTGCAACGGCCGCACGGCGCGGTCCACTTCGCCAGCTCCGACCTCGCCACCGGCTGGGCGGGCTTCATCGACGGCGCGGTGGAATCCGGCCTCCGGGCCGCCCGGGAGGTCACCACCGCGCTGCGCGGTTCCTGAGCCACCGATCAGCTCCGCGGCAGCGGGATGTGCGCGCTCTGGCGGCCCTGCGGGCCGTTCTCGACGAAGTCGGCGGCGAAGCGCATGCCCTCCTGGTACGCCTCGACCCGCGCACGGCCGATCTCGGCCTCGATCTGCTCGGGATGCAGTTCGTCGGCCAGTGAACGCACCTCGGCGAGCCGCCGGCTGGTCTCGTCGTCCATACCAGTACCGCCCTTCCTCGTCGGGTCCTCCTGATCCTCTCGGCTTCCGGCGAGTTCTGCACGATCGAGTGGCGGCCGGCGCCCGGATAGGCCGCGCACTATGGCCACCGTCACTACCCCGGCGGCGAACTCGGCAGTAACCGCGATGATCATCCGTCGTTGATCACGGTAGTGCAGGCGCGATCAACGTCGATCGCCCCGAATCCGGCGTTGGCGAGCTTTGCACGTGGAGGGGAACTTCATGAGCGCAGCGGAAGTCGAGCTTGTGGAGCAGGTGGTGGACACGGCGCGCTACCCGCTGTCGGACCCGGCGAGCGCCGCTTGGCGGGAAGCCGTCCACCGGGCCCGGCACGACCTGCGGGAAGACGGCTGCAGCGTGCTGCCCGATTTCATCCGCCGGTCGCGGCAGGAGGAGCTGCGGCGGGAAGGCGCGAAGATCGCGCCGCTGGCGCACTACGACGTCGAGGTCGTCAACGCCTACAACATCGACACGAACACCGAGCTGCCGGCGGACCACCCGGCCCGCACCACGATGACGCGCGGCAACGCGTTCGTGGCCCGCGACCAGATCCCGCCGCACTCGATCATCCACCGGCTCTACACCAGCTCGCTGTTCAAGCGCTTCATCGCCGAGTGCGTCGAGCTGCCCGCCGTCCACGAGCTGGCCGATCCGCTGGCCGGGCTCTGCCTCAACGTGGTGCGGCCCGGCATGGACCACCCGTGGCACTTCGACACCAACGAGTTCGCTGTCAGCATGCTCACCCAGGAGCCGGAGGCCGGCGGGATCTTCGAGTACTGCGCGAACATCCGGTCCGCCCGCTCGGAGAACTTCGCCGACGTCCGGGCGGTGCTGGCCGGCGACGGCGAGCGGCTGATCCGGCGGCTGGCGCTGCGCCCCGGCGATCTCCAGCTGTTCAAGGGCCGCTTCTCGCTGCACCGCGTGACCACCGTGCAGGGCCGCGAGCAGCGCCATTCCGCCATCTTCGCCTACAGCGAGCGGCCCGGCGTGATCGGCAGCGTCGCCCGGACCAAGCAGATCTTCGGCCGGGTCCTGCCAGAACACCTGGCCGCCGAGGGCCGCGCGGTGCGGGGCGATCGGCTGCTGGACTGACGAGTCGACCGGTCGAGCCAGGAGGAGCACCGTCCGTGCAGTTCGATGCCACCGGCAAGGTTTCGCTCGAGCAGATCTACACCCGACCCGATCCGCGCGCCTACTTCACCACCCTGCGCGAACTCGACTACTGCATCCCGCAGCTGGCCAAGCCCTACTTCCTGAAGCTGATCCAGGAGTACCGCGAGGCGACCGGCGTCGAGGTGCCGACCGTCCTGGACCTCGGCTGCTCCTACGGCGTCAACGCCGCCCTGCTGCGGTGCGACGCGACCATCGACGAGCTCTACGAGCACTACGGCGACGCCGATGCCCGCGAAGCCGACCGGGACCGGCTGCTGGCCCGCGACCGGGCCTGGGTGCGCTCGCGCGGTCAGCTCGCCCGCACCCGGTTCGTCGGCTTGGACAGCTCGCAACCGGCGCTTTCGTACGCGCTCGCGGCCGGGTTCATCGACCACGCGGTGCACGCCGACCTGGAGAACCACGACCCCACCGCCGCGCAACGCGAGCTGCTGGCCGAGGTGGACCTGGTCATCTCCACGGGGTGCATCGGATACGTCGGCGAACGCACCCTCGGCCGGATCGCCGAGGCGGGAAGGCGGCCGTGGATGGCGCATTTCGTGCTGCGCATGTTCCCCTTCGACCCGATCGCGCGCCGACTGGCAGACTCGGGTTACGAAACCGTGCCGATGCCCGGCGTCTTCAAGCAGCGCCGGTTCATCTCCGAGCAGGAGCAGTCGTTGGTCCTGGAAACGCTCTCGACCGCCGGGGTCGAGCCGCGGGGCATGGAGGCCGACGGCTGGTTCTACGCCGAGCTCCACCTCTCCCAGCCGCGAGAACACCGCGCGATCCAGCGAAGTCGAGGATGACATTGAACAGCAGTGAGACGTGGTCGACCAGCACCTTCGGCAACGAGGACCGGCTGCCCCGGGTGCCGCTGCCGACCCTGGCGGAAAGCTGCGAGCGGTTCGTCGAGTGGTGCGCGCCGCTGCTCGGCGCGGACGAGCTGGCCGCCACCGAGGCGGCGGTGCGGGCGTTCCAGAGCCCCGGCAGCCCGGCCCACGCCCTGCAGGCGGCGCTCGAACGCTACGACGCCGAGGAAGGCGTGCGCAGCTGGCTCGACACCTTCTGGCCGTACCGGTACCTGGGCCGCCGCGACCGGATCGCGCTGAACGCCAACTTCTTCTTCCTGTTCCGCGAATCGGCGCAGGAGCAGGTCGAGCGGGCGGCCGGCCTCATCGCCGCGGCGGTCGACTACAAGCAGCTGCTCGACGCGGAGGCGATCCCGCCGGTCGTCCAACGTGGACAGCCGCATTCGATGGAGCAGCAGAAGTTCCTGTTCTCCACCACCCGGATCCCCGGCGCGGTGCAGGACTCGGTGCGCGCGCCGTACTCCGCGGAGTGGCCCGGGCCCTCCGATGCCCGCCACATCGCGGTGTTCTACCGCGGCAACCTGTTCCGCATGCAGGTGCTGAGCCCGGAGGGCCGGCCGCACACGCCGGAGGATCTCGCGGCGGGCCTGCAGGCGATCATGAAGGCCGGTGCGACGCGAGCGGCGACGGACACCTCCGTCGGGCACCTCACCACCAAGGCACGAGCGGAGTGGGCCGCCAGCCGGGAAGCGCTGCTGGCCGCCGATGCGGGCAACGCCGCGGCGCTGGACGAGATCGAGACCGCGCTGTTCTGCCTGTGCCTCGAGGACTTCACGCCCGAGAACACGCTGGACGCCTGCGACCACCTGCTGCACGGCGACAGCGGCAGCCGGTGGTTCGACAAGGCCGTGTCGCTGATCGTCTTCGCCGACGGCACCGCCGGCATCAACGTGGAGCACTGCGGCCTGGACGGCACCACGATCCTCAACTTCGTCGACACGTTGCTCCAGCACGAACCGGAAGCGGGGCGGGCGGCACAGGGCCTTCCCGCCGTGGATCCGATCGAGTTCGTGCTCGACGCCGACCTGCGCGCCGATGTCCGCTCCGCGGCCACCGCGTTCGCGGAGTACGCGGACAACACCGCGACCACCACGCTGTCGTTCGAGGACTTCGGGGCGAACCGGGCCAAGCAGCTGGGCATGTCGCCGGACGGGTTCGTGCAGATGGCGTACCAGCTGGCCCACAAGCGCTCCAAGGGCCTGACCGGCGCCACCTACGAGTCCATCGCCACCCGCCATTTCCAGAACGGGCGCACCGAGGCCATGCGCGTCGTCACGCCCGAGGTCCTGCGGTTCGTCGCGACGATGGACGATCCCGGTGCGGACGCGGAGTCGCGCCGAGCGGCGTTCCGCGCCGCCGCGGAGAAGCACGTGGTGCGGGCGAAGGAGTGCCAGGCGGGGCAGGCGCCCGAGCAGCACCTGTGGGAGCTGCAGCTCATCCAGCGGCGGCGGGGCGCGGAGCTGGGCGCGACCGAGCCGCTGGACCTGTACGAGACACCGGGCTGGCTGAAGATGCGCGACGACTACCTGAGCACGAGCTCGGCGCCGTCGACGAACATCCAGTACTTCGGTTTCGGTTCGACCAGCAGCCAGTGCATCGGCGTCGCGTACGTGCTGCTCCCGGATCGCTTCAACCTCTACCTGAGCACGCCGGAACCGGTGGCGGACGAGATGTACTCCTTCGCCGAGCACCTGACCCGCGCGGTCCGCGAGCTCCAGGACCTCCTCGCCTAGGCGAGCATTCCGGGCAGGACCAGGAAGGCGCAGGTGACGACCGGACCGACCAGGACCATCGAGAATCCCCAGCGGAAGAAGAACTTCCGCATCGCCGCGCGGATCCGCTCCGGGCCCGAGGCCACCACGGTGGCGCCGATGGTGGACATCGGATTGATGTCCACCAGGGACGACGACAGCGCCAGCGCGCAGATCACCCCGGCCGCCGGCACCCCGCCGGCGGCCACCAGCGGCAGCGCGAGCGGGATGATGATCGCCAGCAGCGCGGTCGTGGAGCCGAACGCCGAGATCAGCCCGCCGCACAGGCAGAGGATGAACGCCGCCAGCAGCGGGCTGGGGATCGCCGCGCCGACCTCGGCGACGAGCTGGACGGCGCCCATGCCGTCCAGCACGCCGACGTAGGTGGCGATGCCGCCGACGAGCAGGATCGTGGACCAGTCGATCTCCTTGACCGCCTGCGCCGTCTCCTTGGTGAAGCACAGCGACAGGACGACGCCCAGCCCCAGCGCGACCGCGCCGACGTTCACCTCGAGGCCGGCGGCCGTCAGCACGACCACGAGCACGACCAGCAGCGCCAGCATCACGATCGTCAGGCGCTGGAACACCGACAGCCGGGCCGCGGTGCCGGTCCTGGTCAGCAGCGCCGTTTCCCCCGCGCCACCACCGGAACCCGGCGCGGCGCCGGGCTGCTCATCGGGTGTCGCCTCGGCCACGAGCGCGCGCCGGAACAGGACGGATCCCGCGGCGAAGAGCACCACGTTGATCCCGATCGCCGCGCCGAACAGCAGCAGCGGATTCACCTCGATCCCGCTGCGCCCGGCGATGCTCGTCGTGATGAGGCCGAACAGGCTGATCGGCGCGAACGACCCGGCCGAGCCGCCGGTGGCCATCGCCAGGCCCATCACCACCGGGCTCAGCCCGTTGCGGCCGGCAAACGACAGCCCGATCGGGATGAGCACGACCGCCGCCAGCGGCGATCCGAAGCTGGCGACCGCGAGGGAGAGCGCGAAGAACAGCGCGGGCAGCAGCGCGACCCGGTTGCCGGTCGCGCGGACCAGCCTGTCGATCATCCAGTCGAGGGCACCGTTGCTGCGCGCGATGCCGAACAGGTAGGTGACGCCGAGCAGCAGGAGCATGATGTCGACGGGGAAACCGCTGAGCACGTCGTCCAGCGACGCGCCGCCCAGGGTCGTGCCGACGCCGAGCGCCGCGGCCAGGGCGAGGACTCCCATGTGGACCGGTCGCACGGTCGCGACCAGGAACGCCACCGCCAATACGAGCAAAGCCAGCACCTGCGACGCCATTTCGCTCCCCGTCGAGCCCGGACCGCATCGTGGTCCACCTGACTGCATTGTGGTCCACGGCACCGTAGGGTCGTGCTCCCGGACGCGTCAAGGTGCGATGCCGGAATTCGTTGGCGCGGCGGCGATCCGCTACGGCAGCGGGGCGACCGCCGACGAGAGCCCTTGGGAGATGCGGAAAGCCGTGTCGCGGACCTGCCGGCCGACGGTCGCGTAGCGGTTGCGCGTGAGCCGCACCTTGGGCGCGGACACCGACAGCGAGCCGACCGCACCCGCGCCGGGCGGGCAGATGGCGGCGCCGATGGCCACGATGCCGGGCTGGTGCTCCTCCTCGTTCACGGCGTAGCCCTGCCCGCGGATGGTCGCCAGCTGGGCCAGCAGCGCATCGGGGTCGACGATCGTGCGATCGGTGAGCCTGGACAGGTACTTCGCCAGGTAGTCGGCGACGTCGTCGTCGGGCATCGCGGCCAGCACGGCCTTGCCGTTGGACGTGGCGTGCAACGGCGAGCGGAGGCCCAGCGAGTAGAACGTGCGCAGCTGGTGGGCGCTGTCGAGGCGCTCGATGAGCACCACCTCGTTGCCGTCCGGCACCATCAGGTGCACCGTTTCGCCGGTGGCCGCCTGGAGTTCGCTGAGCAGCGGCAACGCCACCGACCGCAGATCCCGGTCGTTGGCGGCCTGACTGCCCACCGAGAACGCGCGGCCGGTGATCGTCCAGCGGCGCAGCTCGTGCCCGGCGGGTTTGATCCACCCAGCCTCGTGCAACGTGGTCAGGCAGCGCTGGACGGTGGTCTTCGGCAACCCCAACCGCTGGGTCAGGTCGCTGAGCCCGGCGGGCTGGTTCTCGGCCACCGCTTCCAGGACGCGGAGGGCGTTCTTGACGCTCTGCATGGACATGATCCACCTCTTGACGCGATGTGCGGCGCATCGTAGCGTCCAAATCCGTTCGGTCCATTTTACGGATCGATGGACCACATCGTGGACCGAAGAACCGGAGGTCGCCCCATGACGCACGCGCCGCTGACCGGGATCCGGGTGATCGACCTGACGCGCGTGCTCGCCGGTCCGATGTGCACCGCCCTGCTGGCCGACCTCGGCGCCGAGGTGATCAAGGTGGAGCCGGTGCCGCACGGCGACGGCGCCCGCGCGTTCGGCCCGTTCGACGGAGACCGGAGCCAGTACTTCGCCGCGGTCAACCGGAACAAGCGCTCCCTCGCGCTGGACCTGCGCAGCCCGGAGGGCCAGGACGTCCTGGCCCGGCTGGTCGCCGATGCGGACGTGCTGGTGGAGAACTTCCGGCCGGGCGTGCTCGCGAAGCTCGGCCTGGATCCCGCGCGGCTGCGCGCGGAGCACCCGCGACTGGTGATCGCCAGCATCAGCGGCTACGGGCCGACCGGACCGGAACGGGAAACGCCCGGGCTCGACCAGATCGCGCAGGGCATGTCGGGCCTGATGTCGGTGACCGGCGCCGGTGCGGAGACCCCGATGCGCGTCGGGGTGCCGATCATCGACACGATCACCGGGATCGTGGCGGCCCTCTCGGTCGCGGCGGCGGTCGCCGGGCGGGAACGCACCGGGGACGGCGCCCACGTGCAGACCTCGCTGCTGGAATCGGCGCTGGCGGCGCTGACCTTCCACGCGCAGGGCTACCTCAGCACCGGCGAGGTCCCGCAACCGCAGGGCAACGACCACCCGGTGATCAGCCCGTACGGGATGTTCGCCACCGCCGATTCCCCCATCAACATCGCCGCCGGTTCGCCACGCCAGTGGGAGGCGCTCTGCGCCGCGCTCGGCGACCCGGCCCTGGCCGAGCGCCCGGAGTACGCCGACGGCGCGAGCCGCGTCGAGCATCGCGCCGCGCTGCGGGCCGATCTCGAACGACTGCTCCGCGCCGAGGGTTCGGCGCACTGGGTGGCGGCGCTGCGCGAAGCCGGTATCCCCTGCGGGCCCGTGCACCGGATGGATCAGGTCTTCGCCAATCCACAGGTGCAGGCGCTCGGTATGGTGCAGCAGGTCATGTCGGCGGCCGGAGCCTCGATGCCGTTGCTGCGGGCGCCGATCTGGATCGACGACCAGCCCGCCGCGGTGCACTCCCCGCCGCCGGAGTTCGGCGAGCACTCCGCGGCGGTCCTGGCCCAGCTGTTCAACGAAGACGAGATCGAGGATCTGGACCGCCGCGGCATCACTCACCTGCCGACGACCACGGGAGCGACGAAGCGATGAACGACCTCACGCCGGGCCGATTAGACCTGCACATCGCCGAGCACATCGCCTGGATCACCATCGACAACCCGGGCAGGCGCAACGCCATGAGCGCGAGCATGTGGCGGCAGGTCCCCGACCTGCTGACCAAGGTCGCCGACGATCCCGCCGTCCGGGTCGTCGTGCTCACCGGCGCGGGCGACGCGTTCTCCGCCGGCGCGAACATCAATGAACTGGACGAGATCGAGGGCGGCCGAGAGGAGAGCGTGACGGTGACAGCCGAGCGGGCGCTGCTCACCTGCCCGCTACCGACGATCGCGCTGATCAACGGGCTCTGCATCGGCGGCGGCTGCCAGCTCGCCGCCGCCTGCGACATCCGCATCACCGACACCGGCGCCACCTTCGGCATCACCCCGGCCAAGCTCGGCATCGTCTACCCCGCCTCCAGCATCGCCCGGCTCACCGAGCTCGTCGGGCCGGCGAACGCGAAACTGCTGCTGTTCTCCGCGGACTTCTTCGACGCCGCACGCGCGCTCCAGATGCGACTGGTCGACGAGGTCACCGACGACGCCCGCGGCCGCGCGATCGCCCTCGCGACGAGCATCGCCGGGCGCTCCCAGCTGACGGTCCGGGCATCCAAGCAGCTCATCGACATGGCCAGCCGAGGCGAGTCGCTCGACGAACGCCGCCAGCACTGGCAGGACCTGTCCGCTGAAAGCGGCGAGAGCACCGAAGGGATCAGCGCCTTCCTCCAGCGCCGCCCGCCGGAGTTCCCGTACCGCGGCTGACCACAGTGGACACCAGCCGTTCCCGGACGGCGCGGGCGGGATCGCCGATGCGGCGACCTGTAGGCTTCCCGCAGGTCGCCGCACGCGAAGGGAACGCACGATGCCCGTTGGTACGAACGCCGAGACAACCTCCGCACTGGTCGAATCCGCCCGCCGCGATTACCGCGAACTGGTGGACGCCGGCCTGTCGTTCGACCTGACCCGCGGCAAGCCCTCGCCCGAGCAGCTCGACCTGGCGGCCGGCCTGCAGGAGCTGCCCGGCGCCGGCCGGCACACCGCCGCGGACGGCACCGACTGCCGGAACTACGGTGGCCTGCAGGGCCTGCCGGAGATGCGGGCGCTGTTCGCGGGCTTCCTCCAGGTGCCGGTGGAGCAGCTGCTGGCCGCGGGCAACTCCAGCCTGGAGCTGATGCACGACTGCCTGGTGCACGCGCTGCTGAGCGTCCTGCCGGGCGCCGAGTCGCGCTGGGCCGACCAGGAGCGCATCGCCTTCCTGTGCCCGGTTCCCGGCTACGACCGGCATTTCTCCCTCTGCGCGCGCTTCGGCATCGAGATGATCCCGGTCGCGATGACCGCCGACGGGCCCGACATGTCCGAAGTGGAGCGGCTGGTCGCCGAGGACCCCTCGATCAAGGGCATCTGGTGCGTGCCGAAGTACAGCAACCCGGACGGCACCTGCTACTCGGACGAGACGGTGCGGCGGCTGGCCGGGATGCGCACCGCCGCCCCGGACTTCCGGATCTTCTGGGACAACGCCTACGCGGTGCACCACCTCACCGACGAGCGGGTGGAGATCGCCGACCTGCTGTCGGCCTGCGCCGAGGCCGGGAACCCGGACCGGGCCTTCGTCTTCGGTTCGACCTCCAAGATCACCTGGGCCGGGGCCGGTGTCGCGTTCTTCGGCTCCTCGCCGGCCAACCGCGACTGGCTGCTGGCCAACAACTCGAAGCGCTCGATCGGCCCGGACAAGGTCAACCAGCTCCGGCACGTGCTGTTCCTCAAGGATGCCGACGGGGTGCGCGCCCACATGGACCGCCACCGCGCGCTGCTGCAGCCCAAGTTCGAGGCGGTGCTGCGCATCTTCGACGAGGAGCTCGGCGGCACCGGCCTGGCCGAGTGGACGTCCCCGAAGGGCGGGTACTTCATCTCGCTGCGGGTGCCCGACGGCTGCGCCAAGGAGGTCGTGCGCCTGGCGGGCGAGGCCGGGATCGCGCTGACCCCGGCCGGTGCCACCCACCCGCACGGCGTCGACCCGGACGACGCGGTCATCCGGATCGCCCCCAGCTACCCCGGGCGACAGGAGCTGGAGCAGGCGATCCGCGGCCTCACCACCTGCGTCCGCCTCGCCGGGTACGAGCAGCGCCTGGCCGGCTAACGACCGGTGACCGCGGCGAACGCCTTCCGCAGCGTCGCGGGATCCGCGCTTCCTGGTGCGCGCCAGGCGATGAAACCGTCTGGCCGCACCAGCAAGGCGCCGTCGTGGTCGACGTTCACCGAGGACACCCAATCCTCGTCGAGCTGCAAGGCCTTCAGCCCGATCTCGCGCGCCGCCTCGACCCAGTGGCCGCCTCCGGGACCTGTCAGCACCGCGAAGCGGGATTCGATCAGGTCCAAGGTGGACACGCTCGTCCCGTCCACCCAGCGGTGCGGCAGCCGCGAGCCGGGCGCGCCGTCGAGGCTCGCGGCGACGTCCTCTGTGGACGGCACGTCGACCACCGGGTCGATCACCGCCGAGGAGTCGTACCGGTAGGCCATGGTCACCACCGGCGCGTGCCACATCCCGACCGCGGCACGCTCCGCGGCCGCCGCCGGGTCCCAGTGCAGGCGCGGCTGTTCCCAGCGCAGCAGCGCCTGGCGGGTCACCAGCTCGGCGACCGCGTGCCGTTCCTCGTGGTAGCTGTCCAGCAACCGGTCGCCCGCCTGCCCGGCCAGCACCATGCCCAGCTTCCACGCGAGGTTGTGCGCGTCCGCCAGCCCGGTGTTCAGCCCCAGGGCCCCGAGCGGCGAGATCGCGCGCGCCGCGTCGCCGACCAGGAAAGCGCGGCCGGACCGGAATTCATCCGCCATCCGCACGGTCGCCCGCCACGGCAACGCGTTGACGATCTCCACCGGCACGTCCGCGCCGAGCGCGGTGCGCACCGCCGCGGCGCACCGTTGCGCGGAGAGGTCGCCGACCGAGTCCAGGCCGACGTGCAGCACCCAGCGCTTCTCGCCGACGGACAGCAGCATTCCCGGGGCGTCCGGATGGCTGATCTGGGCCATGACCGGCATCGAACCGAAGTGGCCCACCAGGTCGGCGTTGAACAGGATGTTCACGGTGGTGTCACCGATTTCGCCCGGGCCCGTGGCGGTGATCCCCAGCGCGTCGCGCACCGAGCTGTTCACGCCGTCCGCGCCCACCAGGTAGTCGGCCCGGATCACGCGCCCATCCGAAAGCGTCGCCGACACCCCGTCGGCGTCCTGCTCGACTCCGGTCACGGCCACGCCGAATTCGACGGTCGCCCCGAGTTCCCGGGCCGCCGGGAGGAGCGCGCCGTCGATCCGGTCCTGCGGGTAGTGCCCGTTCGGCATTTCCGGCGAGATATCGGAGGCCAACGGCGACTGCGAGGGGTGCGGTGCCTGGCCGCGGTCGATCTCGGCGACCGTGCGCGCGTCAGCCTTCCACATCTGCGTCGACCGGACGGCGACCTCGTCGATCGCTTCGCGCAGCCCGGCCTCGCGGAAGAACTCCAGCGTGCGCGGGCTGATCCCGAGCGCGCGGGGGTGGTTGGACGGCGCGCCACGGCGCTCGACGACCAGCGACGGAACGCCGTGGTGGCCGAGGAACAGCGCAGTGGCCAGGCCGACGGTGCCGCCGCCGGCGATGAGGACCGGAACCCTGGACATGAGAGCCTCCTTGAGTTGGGAACACTGTGCCCACTTGGGGAACACTGTACCCAACGCGTACACTGTGCCCATGCCCGCTCGATCACAGCCCCCGGCCCTGGTCTGGATGCGCGACCGGGAGCGCGGCAGCCGTCCGGCGCTCAGCGAGGAGAAGATCGTCCGCACGGCGATCCGGATCGCCGACGCCGAAGGCATCGACGCGCTGTCCATGCGGCGGATCGCGGCCGAGATGGGCTCCGGCACCACCTCGCTGTACCGCCACATCACCAACAAGGACGAGCTGCTCGAGCTGATGATCGACGCGGTGCACGGCGAGATGCCGCTGCCGGAAGGGCACGGCGAGGACTGGCTCGCCGAGCTGGCCGCCTGCGCCCGGACCGTCCGCGCCGGGCTGCTGGAGCACCCTTGGCTGGCACAACAGGCTGCCCGGCGCCCTGCGCTCGGCCCGAACGTGATCAGGCGGGGCGATCACACGCTCGGCGTGGTGGGCCGGGCGACCGACGACGCGACGCAGGCGGGCATGGTCGTCGACGCCGTCAGCACCTTCGTGCTCGGCTCGGTGGCCGCGGAGCTGGCCGAGCTGGAGACGCGGCGCACGACGGGCATGACCGTCGACGAATGGCGGAACGCGGTCGGCGTCTACGTGCGGCAGGTGGTCGAGTCCGGCGAGTTCCCCCACTTCAACCGCGGAATCCTGGAGTCCGGCGACCCCGATCCCGACGCCCGCTTCGAGTTCGGCCTCGGCTGCCTGCTCGCCGGCATCGCCGCCGCGCTCGGCCGCCCGTGACCTGCGAACTCCCGCCCTGGCCGGGCGGGAGTTCCCGGATCAGCCGAGGTCGGCGACCTCCCACAGGCCCAGCGCCTTGTCGGCGTACCGCCCGTCGCCTTCGACGCAGCCCTCGACGATGAGTTCCAGCGGCGCCGGGAAGCCGAACGGCGCCAGCTGCAGGTTCAGCGGGCGCCAGTCCCCGGTCTCCACGTCGACGTTCACCGCCAGCTCCGGGAACGTCGTGGTCAGCAGGTACCGCGCCCCGCTGCGCCGGATGTTGCGCAACGCGGCCCGGATCTGGTCGAAGGTGAGGTGCACCAGGCAGTCCCGGCACAGCACGAGATCCGCCGCGGGCAGGGGATCCGCGGTGAGGTCGAGGATCTCGAACCGGCGTTGCGCGCTGCCGTAGCGATCCCGGTTGTGCGCAACGAGTTCCGGCACGATGTCGGCGCCGACGTAGGTTTCGACGCCCAGGTCGGTGGTGCTGAGCCAACCGAAGTCCCCGCACGGGACGTCCGCGACGGTGCGCACGCCACGCCTGCGCAGCAGAGCGGGGATCTCGGTCCTGATGTGCTCGGTCGCGGTGCTCTCCGAGCCGTGCCCGGAGACCGACTCCTCGCTCCCCCACAGGTTGTGCTGGTAGATGTAGCGGAACACCGCGTCGGTCTCCTGCCGGCGGAGGTTCTCGCGGTGCTTCCGGTAGTTGACGTTCGACAGCAGCTCCGGACGCCCCCAGCCCATCCCGGATTCGCTCATCTCGTCGTCCCTTCCACAGCTCCACGGCCGCCGCCACCGACGGCCCAGCACCCGACCTTGGCACAGATCGCGGAGTGCGTCAGCCGCCGTACACGTCTTCCACGTAGCGCCCCTCGGCGATGAGTCCCTGCAGATCGCCAGGTCGCCGCCGCTACCGCTTTCCAACGGACGGGTGCACTTGGCTGTGCTCTCCAAGGAGGTCCGCGTTGTAGACGTTGCCGCTGTGGTAGACGACCAGGTTGTTTTTGCCACGCAACGCGTTCAGGTCGAGGCGGCGGCCGGATCTGGACACGTCCAGCATCTGTAGCGCGGGCATGTCAGCGAGCGGACTCAGGTCATCGAGCCACTCGCAGTCGACGACCGAGAGTCTGGCGAGCGAGCGGAGACCCGCCAACGGCGAAAGATCGTAGGCGTTCAGCCCGAACAGATCGAGCTCCTTCAACCCGCGCAGCGACGCGACTTCGTCGAGCGACCGGATGTCGGGGCACCACCGCAGTGACAACGACTCCAGCGAAGTCGACTCGAGGTGGTGTCCGAGGCTCCGGAGCCGAGGGCAGTCGATGAGCTCCAAGCGGCGCAATGCCGGAAACCTGTCCGCGCCTGCCAGGCTTTCCAGGGTTCTGCTCGCATCGAGGGACAACTCGCGCAACGACGCGCTGGAACCCAACTCCGACAACTCGCGGATGTGCTGGCATCTTCTGATCGCCAGCCGGGCGACCCGTGGGCGCGTTCGCAGCAACCGCGCGGCATCCGAAACTGAAACGCCCTCGATGCCGACGTCCGCCAACCTCTCGCAGTCCGTGATCGTCTCGATGTCGGGCGTAGCCCCGCAGCCTTTCAGCGACACCGACAGCAGTTCGGGCAGGTCCCGCAACGCCGAGAAGTCAGCCAGCAGCGGGCAGTCGGACAACTCCAGCAGTGACAGGTTCGGGTGACCGCGGAGGAAGCCCAAGTCGCGGAGCCGATCGTTGCCCGACATCCGCAACGACCGCAGGCTGGGCGTGCTCTTCAACAGCTGCAGATCGCTGGGCCGAGTCGCGCCGTCCAGGCGGCAGTCCACCTCGGTGATCTGAGGAACGTGCGGAAGGCCCACGAGGACGCTCGCATCGTTGATCAGCATCGACCGACCGGACAGCGGTGCGTCCGCCAGCACCTCGCGGGCGAAGTGGACCGGATCGAAGTAGCTCCACGCGTTCACGACTTCCTGGATCACGAGACCGCGGCCGTCCTTGGCCAGCGCCGCCAGGATCGGGAGCGCCTCCGCCCCGCCGACCAGGCCCGCGGTGAGGGCGGTCGCGGCGGCCTCTTGAGGCTTCATCGCGTCCGAGACCCGGAGCAGCGGAAGAACGTCCTTCCCCATGGCGGCGAGGCTTCGCGCTTCTGACGCGGACTTGGGTGGAATGAGTTGCCGCAGGCAGTCGGTAATGCGCCGGTGCAACGACGGCTCGAGCTGTGTCGCCGTTCCCAGGCAGGAGACCGCGAGGAGTTGCAGCCGCGCGCGACGATCACCATCGGCCCCCGCAGCTTCCTCGCTCGCGTCGAGCAGGCCGTCCAACAGCTTCTCGCGCTCCCCTGGCCGCGCGTGGCCGACTGCCATCACGATCACTTCGCCATAGGTGTCGTTGTCTGCCTGCTTGATCAACATCTCGATCGAATCGGTGTCCACGATCCGCTTCGCCGCCAGGTATTCCTGAAACGTCTTGTGCAGGAAGTCGACCTGTCCAGCGCTGTGTTCCCGGAGCAGCCCGCTGCGCAACAACAGGTGCTGGAAGACCTGCTCAGCGTCCAGTTCCCGGCTGCGCGTGGAACGCAGGCATTCCCCCAGCCGGCGCACCAGCCGCACCGAGTCGGCCACGGTGAGCTCGTTGATCGTGAACCAGTGAGCCAGGTCCTCCAACAGCAGCATCTTCTCGGACAGGCTCAGCGACACCGCCGACTCCGCGTCCGGTACCCGGCGTTCAATATCGCGGCGGCTCAGCAACATCTCCAACGCCGTCCGGTACAGCTCCATGCGTTCGCGCGGCAGTTGGGTGCGCCGATCGTAGTTGAGTGCGCAGACCAGCGCGCACAACAAGGGATTGGTGGTGAGGTTCCGCAGCGCCTGGCTCGCGTCGATGGCCGCGATCAACGTCGATTCGTAGGCCTCCACCTCGGCATGCTCGTCTGCCGGGTGGTCGGCTGCCACCGCTTCGTGCCAGTGCCTGATGAACGCCCTGGTGCGGGAGCGGCTCATCGGTTGCAGCTCAGCGACGAGGTAGTTCCCGTCGTCCAGCCAGCCCTCGCTGACGGCGGGCGGCCTCGATGTCACCACGTACCGGCAGTTCGGGAAGGTCCCGGCCAAGTCGGACAGCCATTCGCGCACGGCGTCACGATCCCGCGCCGAAACCTCGTCCAGGCCGTCCACCAACACCAGTCCGCGTCCGGACTTCAGCACGTCGTACGCCCAGCCGCTGGGCATCCGGTCCTTCATCTGCCAGGCCACGGTGTTGAGGAGCTCCCCGGGTGACGGCAGTTGCCGGCCAGCGAACTTGCGCAGCTGGACGAAGAACGGAACCAGGCCGTTCCAGGGCGCCAGCGAGGATTCCAGCGTCCCCTGCGCGCATTTGACCGCCAGCCACTGCAGCAGCGTCGTCTTGCCCGAACCGGCTTCACCCGTGATGAGCGTGCGGGAGCTGCCGGAGAGCGCGTCGTCAACGCTGAATTCCTCCGCCGCGTCGGAATCGACCGACACGGACAGACCGATGTAGGCCACGCTCAGCCTGTGCCGCCGGCTCGGGCCGGATAGCGTCACGCCGAAGAGCTCGGTCCGGTCCAGCTTCCGGGCCAGCTCCCGCTGGTACTCCAGCTCGAACTCGGTGGCACTGCCCATCGCGGACACCACACCGCGCTGCGGCATCCGGTCCAGCACCTCGCGCAGCAGCTCGATGATCTCGGTGTCGCGCTCGAGGAGTTCGCGCAGGACTCGGTTCTGGAAGCTGGGCAGGGTGGAGATGACCTCGGCGAGGTAGGCGCACGCCTCGTGCAGCACCAGCTCGAAGAACTTGACACCGGGTCCACCGAGCTGGATCTCGCGGAGCACCTGCGCGGCCGACTGCTTGATCAGGGCCTCGACGGCGGCCGACGACACGTCGGCGCGGAGCACGCGTTCATCGGAGAGATCCGCGGCTTCGAAGGCCCGGGCAACAGCGTCTAGCGCGGCGAGCCGTTCGTGATCGGCGAGGTCGCGCAACTCGGTCCCGCTCAGCGGTTCGAGGCGCTCGGCGATGATCTCGGCCAGCTGGTCGATCTGGCGGCGAAGCCGCCGTTGCGGCAGCAGTCCGAGTCCCCGCGCCCCCGCTAGTTCCACCAGGGTGAGCCGTCGTTCCGCAGCAGCCTGCCTGCTGCGCAACAGACTTTTCCCGGCGGCGGTCGCGATCACGCCACCGATCTTGAGCAGAGCCGCTTCGACTGCGCTCAACCGACATCCCCCGTTGAGATCCCCGCTACGAACAGATCCCGGCAGCATATCCAAGGGCGGTACGCGATCGGGCCGCCGAACAGTGCATCGCACAGCTGCGGAAGACGCACAACGGGCCGCTGCCGTCCGTCTTGTCGTGAAGTGTTCACCGGTTCTGCACTGATCCGATGCCGGGCCCGCCCCTAGTGTCACGGTGCCCGCCGGCAGGTCCAGCAGCGCGGGCGCCACTTCTCATCGGAGGAGCAAAGCCGTGGAACGTCGCACCTTTCTGCGTGCCGCCGTCGCCGGTGGCACCACCGTCGCATTCGGGTTCAGCGTGACGCGCGAGGCGATCGCCTACCCGGCGCAGACCGGTCCCAGCCCCTACGGCCCCCTGCAGGCGGGCGATGCCAACGGCATCCAGCTGCCGGCGAACTTCACCAGCCGCGTGATCGCCCGCTCCACCCAGAAGGTCGCCGGAACCGGCCACACCTGGCACGGCGCCCCGGATGGCGGCGCCTGCTTCGCCGACGGAACCGGGTGGATCTACGTCTCGAACGCCGAACTCGGCTCCGGCGCGGGCGGGGTGAGCGCCGTGCGGTTCGACGGCAACGCGAACATCACCGCCGCGTACCCCATCCTGGCCGGCACCAGGCAGAACTGCTCCGGCGGCGCCACGCCGTGGAACACGTGGTTGTCGTGCGAGGAAACCGACCTCGGGTACGTCTTCGAGACCGACCCGTGGGGCGCGAACACCGCCGTCCGGCGGGACGCGATGGGGCGGTTCAAGCACGAGGCCGCGGCGGCCGACCCGGATCGCCGGGTCGTCTACCTGACCGAGGACGAACCCGACGGCAACTTCTACCGGTTCGCGCCCACCACCTGGGGCGACCTGTCCGCGGGCACCCTGCAGGTGCTGGTCGACGCCGGCGGCGCGCTGTCCTGGGTGGACGTTCCCGACCCGGACGGCAGCCCCACCCGAACCCGCCGCCAGGTCGCCGGGGCCAAGGTGTTCAACGGCGGCGAAGGCGCCTACTACCGCAACGGCACGTGCTTCTTCACCACCAAGGGCGACAACCGCGTGTGGGCCTACGACGCGGTCAACAACGCCCTCGCCATCGCCTACGACGACAACCTGACCGGCAACCCGCCGCTGACCGGCGTCGACAACATCACCGGCGCCCCGGCCGGCGACCTCTACGTCGCCGAGGACGGCGGCAACATGGAGATCTGCATCATCACCCCCGACGACGTCGTCGCCCCGTTCCTCCGGGTCAACGGGCAATCCGCCTCCGAGCTGTGCGGGGTCGCGTTCAACCCGGCGGGCAACCGCCTGTACTTCTCCTCGCAGCGCGGCGCTTCGGGCGCCAGCAGCGGCGGCATCACCTACGAGGTGACCGGCCCGTTCCGCGGCTGATCCGCCTCGACTTCAGGCCCGCGGGTCCGGTCCGGACCTGCGGGCCTTCTTCCTCTCCGCCGGAACCCGTCCGGCCGCGACCTACCGGCCCGCCGAAGCCTGGTCGACCTTTTCCAGCAGTTCCAACAGGGTTTGCCGCTGTCCGGCGGTGAGCGGGGCGAAGAGCTCACCCGCCGCGCGGGCGCGGAGCTCGGCCAGCCGCTTGCACGTCTTCCGGCCTTCCGGGGTCAGCTCCAGCAGGGTGGAGCGGCGGTTGCCGGGATCGACCTCGCGCCGCAGCAGGCCCGCCTCTTCGAGGGCATCGACGATCGGCGTCACCGCTCGCGGCACCACGTGCAGCCGCTCGGCCAGCTCCGCCATGCGAGGCGGCGCCTCGCACCTGCCCAGCACGAACAGCGCACGCGCTTGTGCGGGCGTCAGCCCGAGGCCCCCGGCGCCGCGCCGCTGCAGGACGTGCGCGGACTTGGCGAGCCGCAGGAACAGCGCGCCGAGACGTTCTTCCTCACCACCGGCATCCACGCGGCCAGCTTAACAGAGTGACAGTAATAGTGAACCATGGTAAATATGAAGGTGACTCTGAATTCGATTGCACTGGAGCCGCCTATGTCATCGCCCGAGGAATCCACTCCCCCGCCCGCCCGCCTCCGCCGCATCGGCCGCCTCTTCCGCCCCCACCGAGGCACGCTGCTGGTCGTCGCGCTGCTGGTAGTCGTGTCGTCACTGGTCTCCGTCGCATCGCCGTTCCTGCTGCGGGAGGTCCTCGACGTCGCCATCCCGCAGCAACGGCTCGGCCTGCTGACCGCGCTCGTGCTCGGCATGATCGGCGTGGCCGTCGCGACGAGCGTGTTCAACGTCGCCCAGACATATCTGTCCACCAAGGTCGGGCAGAGCGTGATGCACGGACTGCGCTCGGCGGTCTACGCCCGGCTGCAGCGCATGTCGCTGGCGTTCTTCACCCGCACCCGGACCGGCGAGATCCAGTCCCGCATCGCCAACGACATCGGCGGCATGCAGGCCACCGTCACGTCCACCGCCACCTCGCTGATCTCCAACCTCACCACCGTGGTCGCCACCGTCGTCGCGATGCTCGCGCTGGACTGGCGGCTGACGATCGCGTCGGTGGCCCTGCTGCCGGTGTTCGTGTGGGTCAGCCGCCGGATCGGCCGGGAACGCAAGAAGATCACCGCGAAGCGGCAGCGCCAGCTGGCATCCATGTCCGCCGGCGTGCAGGAATCCCTTTCCGTCAGCGGGATCCTGCTGGGTCGCACGATGGGCCGGGCGAGGTCGCTCACCGACTCCTTCGCCGCCGAGTCCGCCGCGTTGGCCCGGCTCGAGGTCAGTTCCAGCATGGCGGGCCGGTGGCGGATGTCGAGCATCCAGATCGTGATGACCGCGCTGCCCGCGCTGATCTACTGGGCGGCCGGCGTCACCAGCACCTTCGGCGTCCCGCTGATCACCCTGGGCACCCTGGTCGCCTTCGTCACCCTGCAGCAGGCCCTGTTCCGGCCGACGCTGTCGCTGCTGTCCACCGGCGTGGACGTGCAGAGCTCCCTGGCGCTGTTCGGCCGCATCTTCGAATACCTCGACCTGCCGATCGACATCGACGAACCGGAGCGACCGGTGCGGCCGGCGCGGATCGAGGGCGAGGTGCGGTTCGCGGACGTGTCGTTCGCCTACTCGCCCGAGGCCACCGACGGAACCCTCACCGGGATCGACGTGACCGTGCCCGCCGGCACCAGCCTCGCCGTGGTCGGCGAAACCGGGTCCGGCAAGACGACGCTCAGCTACCTGGTGCCACGCCTCTACGACGTCACCGGCGGACAGGTGCGCATCGACAGTGTCGACGTGCGCGAGCTCGGCTTCGACACGCTCGCCGATGCGGTCGGCGTGGTCTCCCAGGAGCCCTACCTGCTGCACGCCTCGGTGGCCGAGAACCTGCGCTTCGCCAAGCCCGACGCCACCGACGAGGAACTGGTCGCCGCGGCGAAGGCGGCGCAGATCCACGACCACGTGGCGGCGCTGCCGGACGGCTACGACACCTTGGTCGGCGAGCGCGGATACCGGTTCTCCGGCGGGGAGAAACAGCGGCTCGCGATCGCCCGCACGATCCTGCGCGACCCGCCGATCCTGATCCTCGACGAGGCCACCAGCGCATTGGACACCCAGACCGAACGCGCGGTGCAGCAGGCTCTCGACGCGCTGTCCTCGGGCCGGACCACGATCACGATCGCGCACCGGTTGTCGACCGTGCGCGACGCGGACCAGATCGTCGTGCTCGACGCCGGACGGATCGCGGAGCGCGGCACGCATGACGAACTGCTGGCCGCAGACGGCCGGTACGCGGCCCTGGTCCGGCGCGACGACCAGCTCCCCTCCGCCGCGTGAGCATCGGATTCGAGCCGCCCGCAGGCACTCGTTCACCGTCCATTTCCGCCTGGTTCACCGGATGTTCCTACAAGAAGGGCGAAGGCGGCTACCACTGCTTCCGCATCCCCGCCGTCGTGCGCACCAAGGATCGCAGCACGCTGCTCGCCTTCGCCGAAGGCCGCCGCAAGGACTGCGCCGACACCGGTGACATCGACGTGGTCCTCAAGCGCTCCACCGACGACGGCAAGACCTGGGGCGACATCGAACTCGTCGCGGACGGCGGCGGCGACACCCGGGGCACCCGGTGCCCGTCGTGGACGGTGAGTCCGGGCGGATCTCGCTGCTGACGACGCACAACCCGGGTTCGGAGTGCAAGTCCGGCGCGAAGTGCACCCGCACGCCGTTCCTGCAGCACAGCGCGGACCCGAAGGGCACGAAGTGGACCGCGCCCGAACCCCAGCCGCAGCTGACGAAGTCCGAGTGGAACACCTGGTACGCGACCGGCCCCGGGCACGGCCTCCAGCTGACGCAGGGCGAGCATCGCAGCCGCATGCTCGTCGGCATCACCTTCGGCGGCAGCAGCGGGCGCAAGGGCGCCGGGCTGATCTACAGCGACGACGGCGGGACGAGCTGGCAGCTCGGCGCCGTGGACGACCGGACGGGCAAGAAGATCAACCCGCAGGAGCTCAACCTGCTGGAGACCACCGATGGTTCGGTGTATGCCGCCGCGCGGAACCAGGACAACAACGGCACCGAGACCTCGACCGGCAACCGCGCGGCCGCCATCAGCGCCGACGCGGGCGCGACGTTCGAGCAGGAGTTCGCGGTCGTGCCGGAGCTGAAGGGGCCGGTGGTGCAGGGCTCGGTGGTGCGGCTGCGCGCGAAGACGGCCGGCGACCCGAACGACCTGATCCTGTTCTCCGGGCCGTACAACGAGGATCCGAAGATGGCGCACCGGCGGCACACGCTGCGCATCCGCACGTCGGCCGACGAGGGCGCGACGTGGCAGGAAGCCGGCACGGTCGTCGACGCGACCTGGGCGGCCTACTCGGACCTGGTCAACCTCGGCGGCGGCCGGGCGGGAGTCCTCTACGAGGCCGGCCCGCAGGAGTCGAACGACGCCCACGCCTCGATCCGCTACGCCCGGTTCGAGGAAGGCGACCTCGATCGCTGACGACCCGCGCGGGCTCGGGCCGACCCGGCCCGAGCCCGCGCGGGGCTTCCGCCGGTCTGCGTCAGGCGCGGCCGGCGAACCGGTCGGTGGCCGCGATGAGCCCGTGCGCCGGGTTGCACCCGGCGCCTGGCCCGCCGTGCACGAACACCACGGGCTTCCCGTTCGGATTCCCGCAATGCTTTCGCACTCACGACACCTACCCGGACTGTCAGGAGATGGCCTCCATCGGGAGCCGGAGCCCGAGGCGGCCGCCGATCTGCGCGTTCCGCGTCCGGACGGCCTCCAGCTCCGCCTGCGTCAGCGCGCGCCGGTAGACGCGCACCTCGTCGACGGCGCCGTGGAAGCGGTTGGCACCGTCCACGCGCTGCCCGATGTGGATCCCGGCGACCCCGAACTCCTTGCCCTCGGTGACGGAACCCGGCGGCACCTCGGCCGATCCGGCTTCCCGGCCGTCGATGCGCAGCACGAACCGGCCGTCCACCCGCTGGAGCGCCGCGTGGTGCCACTGGTCGTCGTTGTACGCGCCGGCGGACTGCACGGTGATGTTGAAGCGGTCCACCATGATCAGCGCCTGGATCCGGTTCGAGGCGGGTTCCGCGCGCAGCCACAGCTGCGGCGTGGTGCCGCTGCCGGTCCGGTACGCCCACAGCAGGGCGTGCGAGCCGGTGGTGTCCGCGTAGCGGAACCACGTCGTCAGGGTGAAGTCGCCACCGCCGAGGTCGATCGACTCGTCGAACGGCACCTCGACGCGGTCGTCCACGCCGTCCAGCGCCAACGCGTTCCCGAACCGCCCGGGCACCAGCGCCGCGTCGCCGCGGAAGAAGGCGGGGTTGTCGCGGCCGGAGTCATCGGGCGTCGTAGGACCGGGTCCGGGCGGTCCCGGGATGCCCGGCGGCGTGCCGTTCGGCGTCGCCAGGTACGCCTCGTTGAAGCGCGCCCAACGGATCGACTCGTACGGCGTGGCGACGCCGGCCTCGTAGTACAGCCCGATCTGTTCGCCGTCGAGCTTCACCATGTCCGAGTACGCCGACGGCCCCCACCAGAAGACCTTGCCCTGCTCCCAGGGCTGCCAGCTCCGTCCCTCGTCGTAGGACGAACGCACCGATATCGCCTCGCGCGCCACCGGATGCGCCGGCGCGGACAGCAGGATCCGGTCCTCGGCGTCGCCCTGGTCCCGCGCGTGCAGTCGCAGCGTCGACGCCTGCACGTCGGGCATGGCCAGGTCGATGGACCGGAACGGCTCGTCGAACGTCGCTCCCCCGTCGCTGCTGATCGCGACCGACCGATGGCCCGGATTCGTGCCCCGATCCCTGGCCAGCGCGTAGACCCGCCCGTCGGTGAGCTCGACGACGGTCACCTCCTGGGCGATGACCGTCCCGTCGTCGACGGCCGCGGACGCGCCGATGTGCCAGGTCTGGCCGCTGTCGTCGCTGTAGAGCAGGTGCGTGCCGTAGACGTGCGGGCGCACGCCGTCGTTGATCTCGTGGCTGGCGCCGACCACCAGCCGCCCCGCGTGCGGGCCGCGGGTGAGCTGGATGCCGTGCATCGGGCCGGTGGCGTACCAGAAGTTCCACTCCGGGCGCTTGCCCTCGGTCATCTCGCGCGGCGCCGACCACGTGGCCCCGTCGTCGTCGCTGACCTGGACGAACGGATCGCGATCGCAACCGTTCGGGCAAGGATCGGGCCCGTTGTGGTTGCTGACCAGCACGATGCGGCCGGTGCGCTGGTCGACGATCGGCACCGGATTGCCGTGCGTCGACCCGTTGCCGTCGGAGACCACCTGCAGCGGGCCCCAGGTGCGGCCGCCGTCGGTGGAGCGCCGCAGCACGATGTCGATGTCGCCGTCGTCGCCGCAGTCCGCGACCCGGCCCTCGGCGAAGGCGAGGACGTCGCCGTTCCCGGCCCGGACGACGGCCGGGATTCGGAAGCACGCGTAGCCGAAGTCCTGCTTCGCGAACAGGACCTGCTCGTCGACGAACGGTGCTGCCGGGTCCGGTTCGGCGGCCGCGCCGGCCGGCGATCCCGACAGCATCGCGGCCGACAGCAGGACGCTCAACGCCGCGGCCCTCCACCGCCGCCGCGGCGGCCCTCCAGGTGCTATGCGCATGTCATGCCCTTCCAGCAGAGCGAACGGGGGAGGACATACTACGTCCTACGTGGAACCTCCGGAAGGCTCGGCGGACGGCTCCGCGAAACCGGCCGGAAACCTCTCGATCAACTGTTCTTGACCGCCGAACGCAGGCGACCGTAGCCTGCACTCCCAGACTTGACGTAGGACGTCCCATGTCCCGTCGCTCAACCCGCCAGGAGGCAACGTGAGCCCCCACGTTTCCCGCACCTTCGTCAGTCGCCGCGACTTTCTGCGCTACAGCGGGATCCTGAGCGCGGCGGCGGCCGTCTCCGCCACCGTCGGCGCCTGCGGCGGCCCCGCGTCGACGACCTCTACCGGCGGCGACGACAAGGGCCTGATCACCGCCGTGATCGGCTACGGCAACGACCAGACCTGGGACCCGACCATGACCGCGTCGGCGTTCGCGATGGCCGGCAACAACCACGTCTACGAAGGACTGATCGACACCGACCCGGTCACCCGCGACCCCTACCCCGCGCTGGCGGCGGCCGCGCCCGCCGACCCCAACGCCACCACCTGGCGCTTCGCGCTGCGCCCGGGCGCGAAGTGGCACGACGGGCAGCCGGTCACCGCGGACGACGTGGTGTTCACCTTCCAGCGCGTCCTCGACCCGAGCACCCTGGCGTACTCGTTCTTCGCCGCGTGGCTGCAGGAGGTCCGCAAGGTCGACGACGCCACAGTGGAACTGGTGCTGAAGTTCCCGTTCCCGGACGGGATCCAACGCCTCACGATCGCGAAGATCATGCCGAAGCACGTCTACGGCGCCCCGGGCGGCTGGGACGCGGCCAAGAGCGGCAAGGCCATCGGCTCCGGCCCGTACAAGCTGGTCGAGCACAACCCGAAGGCCAACACCAGGTTCGAGGCGTTCGCGGACTACAACGGCCCGCGCAAGCCCGCGGTGCAGAAGATGAACTGGCTGTCCATCGTGGACGCCTCCGCCCGGGTCGCGAAGATCTCCGGCGGCAGCGCCGAGGCGCAGGTCGCCGAGAACATCCCCTACGCCAACATCGACCAGCTGCGCCAGAGCGGGCTGCGGGTCGACGGCGGCAAGGGCATGAACCACCTGTTCCTGATGTTCAACACCGGTCAGGAGCCGTTCGACGACAAGCGGGTGCGGCAGGCCCTGTTCCACGCCATCGACACCCGCAAGATGATCGACGTCGCGCTCAAGGGCCACGGCACCCCGGCAACCAGCTTCCTCAACGAGCAGAACCCGGCCTATGCCAGGGCGAAGACCGTCTACGACTACGACCCCGACCGGGCGCGGGCGCTGCTCGCCGAGGCCGGGGTCAGCGGGCTGACCATCACGCTGATGGCGGTGAACGTCAGCTGGCTCGCCGACTGCCTGCCCACCATCGCCAACTCCTGGGAGGCGATCGGTGTCAAGACCGAGCTGCAGCCGCAGGACACCAGCGCGCTGTTCACCAAGATGGACCAGTCGCAGTCCTACCAGGTCGTCGCGGCGGCGTCGAACCCGAACCAGTTCGGCCTCGACCCGGACCTGATCCTGCGCTACAACTACACGGCCGGCGGCACCTGGATGAAGTACACCAAGTGGGACTCCAGCACCGAGGCCAAGGCGCTGTTCGCGGCGATGGACCAGGCGATCCGGGAACCCGACCCGGCCCGGCGGCGGCAACTCGTCCACGACTACCTCGATGTGGTGGCCGACCAAGCGGTCCTCTACCCGGTGCTGCACAACGAGCTCGTGACGGCCTGGAACCCGGCGAAGCTCGACGGCGTCGAGCCGCAGCCCTACCCCGGCATGAACCTGTTGCAAGCCAAGCGAATCTGAGCGGAGTTCCACGTGGTCGTGATCGCGAGGATGCTGCTGCGGCGCATCCTCATCCTGATCCCGCTGCTGCTGGGCGTGATCCTGTTCGTCTTCATCATCATGCGCTTCTCCAACAACAAGCCGGAGTACGCGTACTTCCAGGGCGCCAACCCGACGCCCGAGCAGATCCACCGGTTCCAGCTGGAGAACGGCCTGCTCGACCCGCTGCCCGTGCGCTACCTGCGGTTCGTCGCCGACCTGGCGCAGGGCGACATGGGCACCAGCGTGCTGACCAAGGCGCCGGTGCTGGAGCAGGTGGCCACCGCGCTGCCGCTGACGATGCAGCTGACCTTCCTGGGGCTGTTCATCGCGGTCGTGCTGGCGCTGGTGTTCGGCGTCGTCGCCGCGCTGTTCCGGGACCGCTGGCCCGACCAGCTGATCCGGATCGTCTCGCTGGTCGGCGTCGCCGCCCCGGCGTTCTGGATCGCGCTGCTGTCCATCCAGTGGCTCGCCGTCGACCGCGGCTGGTTCCCGACCGGCGGCTACGTCAACCCGGGCGACTCGTTCACCGGCTGGCTGGTGTCCATGACGCTGCCGGCGATCTCGCTGTCGCTGCCGGTGGCCGCGCAGCTGACCCGGATCATCCGCACGGCCGTCGTGGAGGAGCTGGACAAGGACTACGTCCGCACCGCGATCGGCAACGGCCTGCCGCCGATCGTCGTGGTCGGCCGCAACGTCCTGCGCAACGCGCTGATCAACCCGCTGACCGTGCTCGGCCTGCGGGTCGGCTACCTGCTCGGTGGCGCGGTGGTCATCGAGACCATCTACTCGCTGCCCGGCATGGGCCAGCTGATGATCAACGCGGTGCTCAACGGCGATCCCGCCGTCGTGCAAGGCGCGGTGCTCACCATCGCGGTCGGCTTCGTCGTGGTGAACCTCGTCGTGGACGTGCTGTACCTGCTGGTCAACCCCCGACTCAGGAGCGCCGCGTGATGCGCACCGGACTTGCCAAACGACTCGCCCGGCCGGGCATCCGGTTCCGGCGGCTCAACGCGATCTCCTGGATCGCCGTCGGCCTGCTCGTCGTCATCTGCCTGGCCGCGATCTTCGCGCCGATGCTGGCCCCGCATTCGCCGTACGCGCAGGAAGCCGCCGCGGGCGGCCCCAGCGCAACGCACTGGATGGGCCTGGACAGCGCGAACCGCGACATCTTCACACGGGTGCTCTACGGGGCGCGCTGGTCGCTGCTGATCGGGCTGGGCGCCACCGGTTGCGCGCTGCTCGCGGGCGCGGTGGTCGGCGCGGTCGCCGCCACCTCCCGCTCCGCGATCGGCGAAACGATCATGCGGGTGCTCGACGTGATCATGGCGTTCCCGGGCATCGCGCTGGCCGCCGTGCTCGTGGCGGTCTTCGGCGGCAGCATCCCGGTGCTGGTGCTGGCGATCGCCTTCGTCAACGTCCCGCCGATCGCCCGCGTGGTGCGCGCCAACGTCCTCGCCCAGTACGGCGAGGACTACGTGGCGGCGGAACGCGTCATCGGCGCCCGCACCCCGCACATCCTCGTCCGGCACGTCGCGATCAACTGCGCGGCGCCCGTCCTGGTCTTCTGCACGGTGATGGTCGCCGACGCGATCGTCTTCGAGGCGTCGCTGTCGTTCATCGGCGCGGGCGTGCGCCCGCCCGACCCGTCGTGGGGCAGCGTCATCGCCGACGGCCGCAACATGGTCCTGACCGGCGGCTGGTGGGCGACGGTCTTCCCCGGCCTGGTGATCCTGCTGACGGTGCTCGCGCTCAACGTGCTCGCCGAAGGGGTTTCGGACGCCTGGGCGGCGCCGGCCACCCGGCAGGCCACCTCGGAACCCAGGCAGCGCACGCGGGCGGCCACCGGCGAGCGCACCGAGCTGCCCGGCCTCGCCGAGGCCGCGCAGCGGCTCGCGGAGCGGGCGCGCCCGCTGCCCGACGGCGAGCCGATCCTGCAGGTCCGAAACCTCGCCATCGGCTTCGACGGCCGCCACGACGGCGTGGACATCGTCGACGGCATCTCCTTCGACGTCCGCCCCGGCGAAGTCCTGGGCCTGGTCGGGGAATCCGGCTGCGGCAAGACGATCACCGCGCTGACGGTGATGGGCCTGCAACCGAAGGAAGCCCGCATCGGCGGCGAGATCCTCTTCCGCCGCGAGGGCGGCGTCACCGACCTGCTCACCCTCCCCCGCCAGTCCCGCCGCCGCCTGCTCGGCCACGAGATGGCGATGGTCTACCAGGACGCGCTGTCGTCGCTGAACCCCGCCATGACCATCCGGGCCCAGCTCAAGCAGCTGGTCCGGCGCGGCGGCCGGCACACGCCCGCGGAGCTGCTGGAGATGGTCGGGCTCGATCCCGCGCGCACCCTCACCGCCTACCCGCACGAGCTCTCCGGCGGCCAGCGGCAGCGCGTGCTGATCGCGATGGCGCTCTCCCGCGACCCGAAGCTGATCGTGGCCGACGAGCCGACCACCGCGCTGGACGTCACCGTGCAGGCGCAGGTGATCCAGCTGCTGCTGCGGCTGCGCGCGGAACTCGGCTTCGCCCTGATCCTGGTCTCCCACGACCTGGCCCTGGTCTCCGACGTCACCGACCGCATCGTGGTGATGTACGGCGGGCAGATCGTGGAGTCCGGGGTGACCTCGGCGCTGGTCGAGGCGCCCGCGCACCACTACGCCCGGGGCCTGTTCGGCGCGGTGCTGTCGCTGGAGTCCGGCGCCGAGCAGCTGACCCAGATCCCCGGCGTGGTGCCGTCCCCGTCCGAATTCGCGGCCGGCTGCCGGTTCGCCGACCGCTGCCCGATGGCCACCGCGATCTGCGAGGAGCGGGCGCCGGTGCTCGGCGGGCAGGGCAGGTTCCACGCGGTGGCCTGCCACCACCCGGCGATCGACCTCACCGCCGACCGGGACCACGCCGCGGCGGCAGCACAGGAGCGGCCATGACCTCCCCAGAACCCGAAACCCTCGTCGAGCTCGCCGACGTCCACGTCGTCCACAAGGCGCGCTCCGGCGGGCTGTTCCGCCGCGACCGGGTGCACGCCGTCACCGGCGTCGACCTTGCGGTGGCGGCCGGCGAAACCGTCGGCATCGTCGGCGAATCCGGCTGCGGCAAGTCCACCCTGGCCAAGGTCGTGGTGGGCCTGCAGCAGCCGACCAGCGGCACGATCTCCTTCCGCGGCAAGGACATCTGGTCGCTGCCCGCCGCCGGGCGCCGGGCCGCGATCGGCGCCGAGGTCGGCATGGTCTTCCAAGACCCGGCCACGGCGCTCAACCGGCGCCTGCCGATCCGCCAGGTCCTGCGCGACCCGCTGGACGTGCACGGGCACGGCAGCCGTCAGGAACGCGAGGAGCGGGTGCGCGAGCTGCTGGACCTCGTCGGCCTGCCGGCGAGCGTGGCGAACCTGCTGCCGGGCCAGATCTCCGGTGGCCAGCGCCAGCGCGTCGCCATCGCCCGGGCGCTCGCGCTGCGCCCCCGGCTGCTCGTCGCCGACGAACCCACCAGCGCCCTCGACGTCTCGGTGCGCTCGCAGATCCTCAACCTGCTGCTCGAACTGAAGGAACAGCTCGGCTTGGCGCTGGTGTTCGTCTCGCACGACATCCAGACCGTGCGGCGGATGAGCGACCGGGTGGTGACGATGTACCTCGGGCGGACCGTCGAGCAGATCCCGGCCGGCGCGGTCGCCGCCGCCCGCCACCCCTACACCCGGGCGCTGTTCTCGGCGACGCCCGGCCTGCTGTCGCCGATCGAGCCGATCCCGCTCACCGGCCCGGTGCCGTCGGCGACGAGACCGCCGAGCGGCTGCCCGTTCCGCACCAGGTGCTGGCGCGCCGACGAGACCTGCGCGGCGGAGATGCCGGACCCGCAGCGCGACGCGACCGGCCACGCGTTCCGCTGCCACCACCCCGTTCCGGCGGGCACCACCGACCTCGAACTCGCCGCTGAAGCCCTGTCCTGATCCGGCACGGAAGATCGGGATCCGGCCCCCGGGCGGGATGCGGCGTGGTCGAATGCGGTCGACGTGGAAGCGCCGACCGGACAGGGGTCATGGGGTGCCGAAGCGGGAAACAGCAGGCGGAGGCTGCGAAGTGGCAGGCTGAGCAACAGTTCTGGGCATCCCCATCCGGGCGAGCTCGGGCGGCGTCGGACAACGCGGCGGCATAGCTCGGTGGACCTGCCGCTCCGGTGGGCCGTGCGATCGGCACGGCCCACCGGGCTACCGGTTCACGCCGTCGCCGCCGCGTGCACGGCCTTGAGCAGGCGGTCGTTCTCCGGGGCCGCGCCGCCCGGGAAGGCGAAGCGGCGCCGGTTGTAGCCGTAGGCAAGGCCGCTGCGCGGGTCGGCGATGGCCTGCGAACCCGCCGCTCCGCTGTGCCCGAACGCGCCCTGGCCGAGGAACGGGTAGACGTCGACCGACGCGGAGAAGCCGAGCCCGAAAGCCTTGTGCTGGCGGGAAACGAGGTCGTAGCCGATCGAGTGGATCTGCGCGAAGGCCGCGGCCGTGTCCGGCTTCAGCAGCGGCGCCTTCCCGCCGACGCCGGTGGTCGCGGCCGCGTACATCCCGGCAAGCCCGCGCGCGGAAGCGACGCCGCCCGCCGACGCCTGCCCCTTGGCCCGCACCACCTGGTGGTTCGGCATCTCCCACAGTTCCACCGCGTCCGGGTGGTTGCGGTTCATCGCGATGCCGTTCAGGCTCTCCGGGCCGGTCGCGCCCGCCGCCAGCGCGGCCTGCTGCTCCGCGGTGGGCGCCATCGGCAGGGTGGTCAGGAAGCGCGGCTCCTGCTCCTCCGGCAGACCCAGGTAGAAGTCCAGGTCGTGCGGCGCGCGGACGCGCGCCTCGAAGTGCTGCTGCAGCGTTTCGCCGGTGGCCCGGCGGACCACCTCGCCGACGAGCGCCCCGATGACCAGCGCGTGGTACCCGAACGCGGTGCCCGGGCGCCAGTACGGCCGCTGCGCGGCGAGCCGCTCCGCGATGACCCGGTCGTCGGCGACCTCCTCCAGCGACAGCCCCGCGTCCGCGCCCACGAGCCCCACGCGGTGCGACAGCAGGTCGCGCAGGACGACGTCCTGCTTGCCCTCGGCACCGAACTCCGGCCAGTAGTGGCTCACCTGCTGGTCCAGGTCGAGCACGCCGTCCTGCACCAGCAGCGCCGCGACCAGGTACGCCGCGCCCTTCGTGGAGGAGAACACGCCGGTCAGCGAATCCCCGGTGATCTCGGGGCCGACCCACAGGTCGACGACCCGCTCACCCGCGAGGTGGGCCACCAGCTGGGCGGCGTAGTCACCGCCCTCGGCCGCCGCCACGGCGGCGAACTCCTCCCGCACGGATTCGAATCGGGCGGCAACGGTGCCCTGCGGCGTGCTCTCCTGCGACATCGGCGCTCCATTCGCTCGATCTGGTCCTGATCGGATCAAGTCGCCGCATCGCGGGGAAAATTCCCGGCAGACCGGACCGTTTCGCGGGCGGCGCCACCGGTGCGGCGCCGCCCGCGGACCCGGCGTCAGCGCAGTTCGGCCGCCGCCGCGACGAGGTTCTGCAACGCCGCCTCGACCTCGGCGTAGCCACGGGTCTTCAGCCCGCAGTCCGGGTTGACCCACAGCCGTTCCGCCGGCACGGCCGCCAGCGCGGCCCGCAGCAGGTCGACGACCTCAGCGGTGTCCGGCACGCGCGGCGAGTGGATGTCGTACACCCCGGGCCCGACGCCGTGGCCGAAGCCGACCGCGTTGAGGTCGTCGAGCACCTCCATGCGCGAGCGGGCGGCCTCGATGCTGGTGACGTCGGCGCCCAGCGCCACGATCGCGTTGATCACGTCGCCGAACTCCGAGTAGCACAGGTGGGTGTGGATCTGGGTCGAATCGGCGACGCCGCAGGTGGCGAGCCGGAAGGACGTCACCGCCCAGTCCAGGTACTCCCCGTGCGCCGCCCGGCGCAGCGGGAGCAGTTCGCGCAACGCGGGCTCGTCGACCTGGATGACCCGGATGCCGGCCGCCTCCAGGTCGGCGACCTCGTCCCGGATCGCCAGCGCGACCTGCTTCGCGGTGTCGGCCGGCGGCTGGTCGTCGCGGACGAAAGACCACGCCAGGATCGTCACCGGTCCGGTGAGCATGCCCTTGACCGGCTTCTCGGTCAGCCGCTGCGCGTAGCTCGCCCACTCGACGGTGATCGGCGCCGGGCGGGAGACGTCGCCGTAGAGGATCGGCGGGCGCACGCACCGCGACCCGTAGGACTGCACCCATGCGTTGTCGGTGCTGGCGAAGCCGTCCAGGTGCTCGGCGAAGTACTGCACCATGTCGTTGCGCTCCGGCTCGCCGTGCACCAGGACGTCGAGCCCGAGCCCTTCCTGCAGGCGGATCACGCGCTCGATCTCGTCCTGCATCCGCCGCCGGTACGTCGCCTGGTCGATGCGGCCGGCGCGGACCGCGGCGCGCGCCTTGCGGACGTCCGTGGTCTGCGGGAACGATCCGATCGTCGTGGTCGGCAACGGCGGCAGGTTCAACGCCTTCTGCTGAGCCGCGCGCCGCGTGTCGTACTCGCCGCGCTGCGTGTATTCCGGCCGAAGTGCCTGCAACCGAGCGCGCACGCGATTGTTCCGGACCCGGTCCGCGCCGGCGCGGTCGGCGATCGCGGCGCGCGCCTCGGCCAGCTCGTCGGCCACCGCGTCGCGGCCCTCGCGCAACGCGCGGCCCAGCACGACCACCTCGCGGACCTTCTGCGCGGCGAAGGCCAGCCAGGGCTTCACCTGCGGGTCGATGCCGGTCTCCGCGTCGACGTCGTAGGGCACGTGCAGCAGGGAGCACGACGTGCTGACCGCGACCTCGTTCGCCGAGCCGAGCAGCGTGGCGGCGGTCGCGAGCGCCTTGTCGAGATCGGTGCGCCAGACGTTGCGCCCGTCGACGAGCCCGGCCACCAGGGTCTTGCCGCTCAGCCCGCGAACCGACGACAGGACGTCCACTGTGGACTTCCCGGCGACGAGGTCGGCGCCGATCGCTTCGACCGGGCTAGCCGCCAGCACCTCCAGCGCCTCGCCGAGATCGCCGAAGTATCCCGCGACCAGCAGTTTCGGCCGCTCCGCCAGATCGCCGAGCCGCTGGTAGGCGGCGCGCAGGGCGGCGAGTTCGGCCGGCGAGCGGTCGGCGGCGAAGGCCGGCTCGTCCAGCTGCACCCACTCAACGCCGGCGCGGTGCAGCTCGCCGAGCAGCTCCGCGTAGGCGTCCAGCAGCGCGTCCAGCCGGTCCAGCGGCCGGAACGACTCCGGCGCGCCGTCCGCGGATTTGGCCAGCAGCAGGAACGTGAGCGGGCCGACCAGCACCGGGCGGGTGGTCACGCCCAGCTCGGCGGCCTCCCGGTACTGCTCCACGGGAGTCCGGTCGGCGAGCGAGAACTGCGTGTCCGGGCCGATCTCGGGCACCAGGTAGTGGTAGTTCGTGTCGAACCACTTCGTCATCTCCAGCGGCGGCTCGGACGCCACGCCGCGCGCCATCGCGAAGTAGGTGTCCAGCGGGCCCAGCCCGAGCTTCGCGAAGCGCGGCGGGATCGCGCCGAAGGTGACCGCGGTGTCCAGCACCTGGTCGTAGTACGAGAACGTGTTGCCCGGCACCGAATCCAGGCCCGCGTCCCACAGCGAGCGCCAGGTCTGGACGCGGAGTTCGCGCGCCACCGCGCGCAGCTCCGCCTCGCCGATGCGGGACGACCAGTAGCGCTCCAGCGCGCGCTTGAGTTCCCGGTCGGGGCCGATCCGGGGGTATCCGAGTACGGTGGATCCGATCTTGCTGCTCAAGGCCCTCTCCTCGCGAGCTCGACGGCAGATGCCCCGAGGTCCGGGAAGGCGCAGGCGGACCGGCGCGCACCGCGCGGCGCGAGCCGGTCGTCCGCCGGGTCCTCCCGCGAGACCCCGGACCGCGCGCACCGTCCGGTGCGCGCACCGGTGGCAGGTCTTCGGACTCGCGGGCGCGTCCCGGCCGGAGCCGGGGTTCCTAGTGGCCGTCGCTTCCCAGGCACGCGTGCCCAGTGCTGTGCCCGGTCTGGGACCGGGGACGGCGTTCGTTCCCACTCACCGCTGCGGGGCAGTCCCGGATTCGCACCGGGTTCCCTCTTGCCTCGTCCACCCCGCTTCAGGGGGGCGGACGAACCACCAGCACAACGGAGGCTACCGATCGGGGGGCCGTTGGCAAGGGCCGGCGACGCGCCGGGCGGCCCCCTCGCGACCGGCGGTCCCCGGGCTGAACATGATCTTCCGGCCCACCGCCGCACCTCCGGTGAGACGCTCGTCACGCGGCACCGCAGGCCCGGTCCCGAAACGCGGGATGGCCACGTCCGGGTGACGATCGTGGAAACGGGCCGATCCGCATCTCACGTTTCCGCGGCGCGGGGCGTCTACGGGGAGTGAAAGTGAGACCGTTCGAGCAGATCGTTGACGAGTACGGCCCGATGGTGCTGCGAGTGTGCCGGGCCGTGCTCGGGCCGGCCGACGCCGAGGACGCGTGGTCCGAGACGTTCCTGGCCGCGCTGCGCGCCTACCCGGAGCTGGCCGAGGACACCAACGTGGAGGCGTGGCTGGTCACGATCGCCCACCGCAAGGCGGTCGACGTCACCAGGGCGACGGCCCGCCGGCCGGTGGTGGTCGAGCGCCTGCCCGAGCGGCCCAGCACGAGCGGCCGCCCGGAGGACTGGGACGGCGACCTGTGGGCCGCGCTGAGCGCGCTGCCGGCCAAGCAGCGCATGGCGGTGGCCTACCACTACCTGGCCGGCCTGCCCTACGCCGAGATCGCCGCGATCCTCGGCGGCAGCACCGATGCCGCCCGGCGGGCCGCCGCGGACGGCATCAAGACCCTGCGCACGACCTATAGACCCACCACGAGAGTGGGGAGGGAAGCGTGATGATGACGATCCATGAATCCGACGACGGACACCTGTTCGACGCGCTCCCGGCGATCGACTTCAACACCAGCGAGCGGCTGCACATCGACCTGGTGAGCGCGGCCCAGCGGGAAGGGCTGCTCGACGTCGCGTACCGCACCGTCGGCACCCCGGTCGGCGAGCTGCTGCTGGCGGCCACCGAACGCGGCCTGGTGCGGGTCGCCTTCGACCGCCAGGGGCACAGCACGGTCCTGGAGTCGCTGGCCGAGCTGATCAGCCCGCGCATCCTGCGGGCGCCGGCCCGGCTCGACGAGGCGGCCCGCCAGATCGACGAGTACTTCGCCGGGCGGCGGCGGACTTTCGACCTGCCGCTGGACTGGCGGCTCTCGCGCGGGTTCCGGCTCAACGTGCTGGAGCACCTGCCCGACATCGCCTACGGCCGCACCGCCAGCTACGCCGAGGTCGCCGCCGCGGCGGGCAGCCCGCGGGCGGTTCGCGCGGTGGGCACCGCGTGCGCGACCAACCCGCTGCCGGTGGTGGTGCCGTGCCACCGGGTCGTGCGCTCGGACGGCACCTCGGGCGGGTACGTCGGCGGTGCGGAAGCGAAGGAAACCCTGCTGACCCTGGAGGCGGCATGAGCACGTCGAAGACGGACCGGTACGCGAAGCAGGTCGCGGCGGCGGACTGGGAGGGGGTCGCCGCCGAGGTCAACGACTACGGTTGCGCACTGCTGCCGCAGTTGCTGACCCCCGCCGAGTGCGAGCGGATCGCGGCCCTGTGGGACGAGCCGGAGCACTTCCGGGCCACGATCAACCTGCGCCGCCATCGCTTCGGGGACAACGGCGATTACCACTACTTCGCCGCGCCTTTCCCGGAACCGGTGGAGAAGCTGCGGCAGGCCCTCTACCCGCGGCTGCTGCCGATCGCCCGGGACTGGGCCGAGAAGCTCGGCCGGGAAGCGGAATGGCCGGACACCCTCGACGAGTGGCTGGACGTCTGCCACCGGGCCGGGCAGGCCCGTCCCACGCCGATCCTGCTGCGCTACGAGCCGGGCGGCTGGAACGCACTGCACCGGGACCTGTACGGCGACAAGGTGTTCCCGCTGCAGGTGGTGATCAACCTCAACGATCCGGGGACCGATCACACCGGAGGCGAGTTCCTGCTGGTGGAGCAGCGCCCGCGCGCCCAATCCCGGGGCACCGCAACGCTGATCCCGCAGGGGCACGGCCTGGTGTTCACCACGCGCGACCGGCCGGTGCGCTCGGCACGCGGCTGGTCCGCTTCCCCGGTGCGGCACGGGGTTTCGCCGGTGCGTTCCGGGCGACGCCACACGCTGGGGCTCGTCTTCCACGACGCGGCATGACGTACCCGAGGACTGCTTCGATGGCGCGACGAACACCCTCGCCGCTGGCTCGCGGAACCGGCACGGCGACCCGGATTCCCTCGCCGCACAGCGAAATCGAGCTGGCGACGGTGATGGGTCTGCTCGCCGGGCTGCGGCCGCGGGTGACCTCGATCGTCATCGGCTGCTCGCGCGACGCCCCGTCCCGGGCGACCGCCGACGCGGTCGAGCGAGCGTGGAGCGAGCGGGGCGGGCACGTGCTCGACGTCGTCGACTGGCCGGAGCGCGCCGCGTCGTGGCTGCGGCAGGCGCGGCGCTTCACCGAGCCCGGCCCGGACGCGTGGGTGGTGACCGGGCAGCTGACCGGCTGGGTGCAGATGGGTTGTCGGCTTCTGCACTCCACCGGCTGGGACCCGGCCCGTACGATCGGCACCGCAGCACTCGCCAGCGACGACCTGATCGTCATGGGCGGCGTGGGAACCTTCGACGGGCTGCGCGGCGCGGCCCGCGACGGCGGCACCTGGGAAGTGGTCCGCACGATCCTCGTGCACCGCCCCGCATGACGACCGAGAACGCCGAGAAACCGAGGAGAACGAGACAGTGAGCCCCGCAGCGGCAGACACCACGACGACCGACACCGGGGTCGTGATCGGCGAGGACGGGTTGGCGCGGCCGCCGTGGGCTGCCCGCGATCCCCTGCTGCGCGAGTACTACGACACCGAGTGGGGCATGCCCGTGCACGGCGAGCAGGCCCTGTTCGAGCGGATCAGCCTGGAGGGCTTCCAGGCGGGGCTCTCCTGGGCGACGATCCTGCGCAAGCGCCCGGCCTTCCGCGAGGCGTTCGACGACTTCGACCCGGACGCCGTCGCGGCCTACACCGAAGAGGACGAGGCACGGCTGCTCGGCAACGCGGGGATCGTGCGCAACAAGGCCAAGATCCGCGCGGCCATCACCAACGCCCGCGCGACCATCGAACTCCGCGCCGAGGACGGGCTGGAAGCATTCGTCTGGTCGTTCAAGCCGGAGACCACGCCGCGCCCGCGGACGATGACCGAGATCCCCACGACGTCGCCGGAATCCGTGGCGCTGTCGAAGGCGTTGCGCCGCAAGGGTTTCGCGTTCGTCGGCCCGACGACGATGTTCGCTCTGATGGAAGCGATCGGCATCGTCGACACGCATCTCGTCGACAGCCACCGCCGCGGCACCTCCGGGATCTGGCCGCACCCGGACGGTGATGCCGCGGCGAGCTGACAGGTCCTCCGGGAGTGCGCCGCCGGCCGAGGCGTGTCACATCGGCCGCGTCCGGCGGGTCACTCCTACGACACGACGTGACGGAGGAATGCGGCCGATGGACGAGAAGGACTTTCTGGCGGATCGCTTCGAGGCCCACCGCGGGAACCTGCGGGCGGTGGCCTACCGGATGCTGGGCTCGCTGAGCGAGGCCGACGATGCGGTCCAGGAGGCCTGGCTGCGGCTCAGCCGCTCCGACTCCGCGGAGATCGAGAACCTCGGCGGCTGGCTGACGACGGTCGTCGGCCGGGTGTGCCTGAACATGCTCCGCGCGCGGACGGCGCGCCGCGAGGAGCCGCTGGACGTGCACGTGCCCGATCCGATCATCAGCGGCCCGGACGCCATCACCCCGGAGCACGAGGCGTTGCTGGCCGACTCCGTCGGTCTCGCGCTGCTGGTGGTCCTGGAGACGCTCACGCCCGCCGAACGGCTCGCCTTCGTGCTGCACGACCTGTTCGCGGTGCCGTTCGACGAGATCGCGCCCATCGTCGGGCGCACCTCCACGGCGACCCGCAAGCTCGCCAGCCGGGCCCGCGGCCGGGTGCAGGGCGCGGCCCCGGTCCCCGACGCGGACCTGGCCCAGCAGCGCGAAGTCGTCGACGCCTTCCTCGCGGCCGCGCGCGCCGGGGACTTCGATGCGCTGCTCGCGGTCCTCGACCCGGATGTCGTGGTGCGCACCGACGGGGGCTCGCTGCGCCCGAGCGTCATGCGGCGCGGCGCGAAGGAGGTGGCGGGAGGCGCGGTCGTCTTCGCGCAGCTCGCCGAGGCGACCCGGCCGGCGCTCGTCAACGGCGCGCCAGGGGCGGTGGCGATTTCCGACGGCCGGCCGATCTCGCTCGCGGCGTTCACGGTCGCCCGCGGCAAGGTCGTGGAGCTCAACATCCTCGCCGACCCGGATCGCCTCCGCCGCCTCGACCTCGCGTTCCTCGAGGACTGACCGGAACGGGCCCCGGGGTCAGTGCGCGAAAGCCGTGCCGGCGGCCGGGGCCCGGTCGACCTCCGGCCGGTACACCATCAGCACCGACGCCACGCCGATCCACAGCGCGAACACGATCCCGGTCACCAGGCCGGCGACCGAGACGAAAACGCTGGGCATGTAGAAGGAGGTGACGCCGGCGATCAGCCCGATCAGGCCCACGCCGAAGCCGAACCAGCCCAGCCACGGCGCCAGCAGCTCACCGCGCACCACGGCCGCCCCGGCGGCGGCCGCGAACAGGGCGACCAGCAGGCCGAGCCCGCCGAGCGACAGCCGGTGCAGTTCGGCGAGCACGAACACCATCGCCTGGCTCGCGGTCTCCACGTTGCGGCTCAGCGAAACCAGCGCGGTGACCGGCAGCATGCTCAGCATCGTCATCGTCGCGAGGCTGACTCCGGCGCCGAACACCACCGGCGAGAACGCCTCCGCACCACCTTCAGCGCGCTGCAACAGGTGGCGCAGATGTCCCACGAACCACAGGAAGACCACCGCGGCCACCGTCGCCAGCAAGGCGGCCAGCAGCACGGTCGGGCGGTTCTCGGTCACGTAGAAGAAGGTGCGCACCGGCTCGTCGCTGGGCGGCGACAAGGGGTTGAGCAGCAGGCTGACCAGCAACAACACGGCGGCGACCAGGCCGCTGGCCGCGCCCGCCCGCTCCCATGAGCGCTCGTTCATCACAGCCCCCTCTGCAGTAGCGGCACCGGAAGCACCGGTCGACACGCACCGGGTACCCAGAGTCGGGCGGGATCGAGCAGCCGCGATCCGCTCCATTGTGGACGCGGCCGCCGGAGGTCAGCCGAGGCCGAAGCGGCGTGCCCAGGCTGTGACGTCGGCGGTCGTGGCGTTCCCGCCGCACAGCACCAGGCCGAGCTTGGCACCGGGGCCGACCCGGTCGAGCACCCGGCGCGCGGCAGGGAGGAGGCATCCCGCGGCGGGCTCGGCCCAGACCTTCGCGTGGTCGGCCAGGTCCAGGACTCCTCGCACCGCCTCGGCGTCGGGCACCACGAGGACTTCGGTGACCAATGTGGACGCGTGATCGTAGGTCAGCTGGGAGACCGCGGGGGCGCTGAGCGTGGACACGATCGAAGACAGTTCGACGGGCACCGGCCCGCCCGCCGCCAGCGCCTCGGACATGGCCTGCGCTCCCCCGGTCTCCACTCCCCAGATCCGCACGTCGGGGCGTCGCGCACGCAGCGCCGCGGCGACGCCGGCGATCAGCCCGCCGCCACCGATGCTGACCAGCACGTCGGTGAGTTCGTCGGCGTCGTCGGCGAACTCCAGGCCGACCGTGCCCTGACCTGCGATGACGACGGGGTCGTCGAACGGGTGGACCAGGGTGAGCCCGCTCGCCCGCAGCTCGGCGGTCAGCGCGAACGCGCCGGCCATGTCGTCGGTGACGCGGACGACGGCCCCGGCCGCCTCCGCTATCTCGACGGCACGAGCTGGCGCCGAGCTCGGCATGACGACGGTCGCCTTGACGTCCAGCGCACCGGCCATGACGGCGAGGGCGATCCCGTGGTTCCCGCCGCTCACCGCGACGACACCGGCGGCCCGCTCCGCCTCGCTCAGCGACAGCAGTTTCGCCGTCGCCCCGCGCACCTTGAAGGATCCCGTGCGCTGCAACAGCTCCAGCTTCGCGGTGACCGGTGCCCCGAGCAGCTCGGTGAGCCCCGGGCTGGGCACCGTCGGCGTTCGCACGACGTGCCCGGCGATGCTGTCGGCCGCGGCCTCGACGTCCTCGATGCTGATCAAGCCGCTCGGCTCCGTAGCAGTCACATCTGCACGTTAACCGACGCCCCGCAGGCACCGGCTCGGGCGGTGCGGGAAAATCGCTCGTTCCCCGGCCCGTTGGTGATTTACGGTCGCTCGCATGGAATCCGACCCCAGGCACGTGGTGGAGAAGGGGTACGACCGCATCGCGCACCGCTACGCGGAGTGGATCGAGGAGATCCACGGCGATCCGAGGCTGCGCTTCCTCACCGAACTCACGAACCGGTTGCCCGCGGCGGCCTCTGCTGTGGACCTCGGCTGCGGTTCGGGCAAGCCGCGGGAGCCCGAAGGCCCGGCCACCTTCCAGTGGGTGCTGGCCCGGGCGGAACCGGAGCCCGAAAATGACTATCACACGTGTGATAGTTTTACTCCGTGACAGCCCGTGATGCCGCGACCGCGGCCGCCAAGAACCGCATCGTCGACGCCGTTTTCCGGCTCGTCGCGCGCGGCGGGGTCGGCGCGGCCTCGCTGCGGAAGGTCGCCGACGAGTCGGGCATCAACATCGGTTCCGTGCGGCACCACTTCGGCAGCCACGAGGGGCTGATGGTCGCCGCGGCCGAAGAGGTGGGCGCCCGCATGGCGCGGAGGCTCGAACCGGCGCTGCCGGCGATGGGTTCCCCGCTCGACGTGCCGGGCCGCCGCGCGCTGGTCGAGGCGGTGTGCCACGCCGTGCTGCCCGTCGCGGACGACGACCGGGCCGAGCTGATCGTGCTGGCCGAGCTGATCACCGCCGCGCGGCTGCGGCCGGAGTTCCGGCCGCTGGCGACCAGGATGGGCACCGATCTTCGGGCCGTCTTCCGGGAAGCGCTGCAGGCGGCGGGCGTCCGCGACGCGGAGCTGGAGGCGGAGCGCCTGACCGCGGTCGTCGGGGGCTTGACCTTCGAGCTGGTCTACCCGCACGGGTCGACCGATGCCTCGCTCGTCGCCGAGGTGCTGCGCCGCCACATCGCGGACCTGATCCCGGCGTAGCCCTCGCCGAATCCGGCGGCGCGGCAACGAACTTCTGAGCACTGTGAGGAGCCAACAACCGTGGGGCATGTCGAGTTGCAGAAAGCGCACTACGTCCTGCCGGACGGCCGGGTGCTGCTCGATGACGTGTCGTTCCGGGTGGGAGACGGGGTCAAGGCCGCGCTGGTGGGCCCGAACGGCGCCGGGAAGACGACGCTGCTCCGGTTGATCGCGGGCGATCTCGCGCCGCACGAGGGCAGCGTGACCCGGTCCGGCGGGCTCGGGGTGATGCGCCAGTTCGTCGGCCACGCCCGCGACGACTCGACGGTGCGGGACCTGCTGATCTCGCTGGCCCCGCCCCGGCTGCGCGCCGCGGCGAAAGCTCTCGACCTGGCCGAGGAGCGGCTGATCGAGCACGACGACGATGCCGCGCAGATCGCTTACGCCGAGGCGATTTCCGAGTACACCGATGCCGGCGGGTACGCCGCCGAGCTGCACTGGGACCGGTGCTGCACGGCCGCGATCGGCCAGCCGTTCGACCGGATCCGGTACCGGGAGCTGCGCAAGCTCTCGGGCGGCCAGCAGAAGCGGCTCGCCCTCGAATCGCTGCTGCGCGGGCCGGACGAGGTGCTGCTGCTCGACGAGCCGGACAACTACCTCGACGTGCCCGGCAAGCAGTGGCTGGAGGAGCAGATCCGGGAAACGCCGAAGTCCGTCCTGTTCGTCACGCACGACCGCGAGCTGCTGCACCGCACCGCCAACCGCATCGTGACGGTGGAGCTCGGCGCGGCGGGCAACCGAATCTGGGTGCACGGCGGCGGGTTCGCCGGCTACGACGAGGCCCGCGAGGAGCGGATGTCCCGGCTGGACGAGCTCCGCCGCAGGTGGGACGAGGACCGGGCCAAGCTCGTGCGGCTGGTGAACGACCTGAAGCAGAAGGCGAGCTACAACGACGGCATGGCGACGCGCTACCAGGCGGCGCAGACGCGGCTGCGCAAGTTCGAGGAGGCCGGGCCGCCGGAGGCGGTTCCGCGCGAGCAGCGGGTGCAGGTCCGCCTGCCCGGCGGGCGCACCGGCAAACGCGCGGTCATCTGCGAGGACCTCGCCCTGGACGGGCTCACCAAGCCGTTCAACGCGGAGTTCCGCTACGGCGAGCGGATCGCGGTGCTGGGCGCCAACGGGAGCGGCAAGTCGCACTTCCTGCGGCTGCTCGCCCGGGGCGGCAGCGACGACCACTTGTCCGACCTGGACCAGGAGGCGCTGACCCCGGTCCGGCACACCGGCCTCGCGCGCCTGGGCGCGCGGGTGGTGCCGGGGATGTTCGCGCAGACGCACGAGCATCCCGAGTTCGCCGGGCGGACGCTGCTGGAGTTGCTCATGGGCGGCGGCAAGCGCCGGTCGGGCATGACGCGCGAGGAAGCCAGCCGCGCGTTGGCGCGCTACGACATCGTGCAGGCCGCGCAGCGGCCGTTCGACACGCTCTCCGGTGGGCAGCAGGCGAGGTTCCAGATCCTGCTGCTGGAGATGGAAGGCGCCAACCTGCTGCTGCTCGACGAGCCCACGGACAACCTGGACCTGGTCTCGGCGGACGCGTTGCAGTCCGGTTTGGACGACTTCGAGGGCACCGTCGTCGCGGTCACCCACGACCGCTGGTTCGCCAGGTCCTTCGACCGGTTCCTGGTGTTCCGGTCGGACGGGCAGGTCCGCGAGTCACCGCACCCGGTCTGGAACGAGTCCCGCTAGGGGCGGCCGTCCGGTGGGAACGTCCGAGTGCCGCCGAGTTGCATCGGGAACGCGGCGGCGCACCCTGGAACTGTCCGGACGCACCGCAGACCAGATCGGGGAAGGTGATCGGACATGGCGAACGAACTGCGCGGCCGCCGGGTGGCGATCCTCGCCGCGGACGGTGTCGAGCAGGTCGAGCTCGAACAGCCGCGCCGGGCCGTGGAGCAGGCCGGGGCCGAGGCGGAGCTGGTCTCGGTGCACTCAGGTCAGATCCAGGCGATGAACCACGACATCAACCCGGGCGACCGGTTCACCGTGGACCGCGAGATCTCCGATGCGTCGGCCGACGACTACGACGCGTTGATCCTGCCCGGCGGCACGATCAACCCGGACAACCTCCGGCGCGACGCGCGTGCGGTGGAGTTCGTCCGGAGCTTCGTGGACTCGGGCAAGCCGGTCGGGGCGATCTGCCACGGGCCCTGGACGCTCGTGGAGGCCGACGTGGTGCGGGACCGCAAGCTGACCTCGTTCCACAGCATCCGCACCGACATCCGCAACGCCGGCGGCGAGGTCGTCGACGAGGAAGTGGTGGTCGACCGCGGGCTCGTCACCAGCCGCAGCCCCCGCGATCTGCCCGCTTTCAACGCCAAGATCGTCGAGACGTTCGCCTCGGGCTAGCCGGGAGCTCCGGGGTGCGGTGGCACCCCGGAGCCCCCGGCCCGTGGATCAGTCGTACACGATCACGCCGCGGATGTTCTTGCCGTCGCGCAGGTCCTGGTAGCCCTGGTTGACCTCCTCCAGGCTGTAGCGCGTCGTCACCAGCTCGTCGAGCTTGAGCTTGCCCGCGTCGTAGAGGCGCAGCAGCCGCACGATGTCGTACTGCGGGTTGGACGAGCCGAACAGCGTGCCCTTGATGGTCTTCTCGTTGAGCGTCAGGTCCGCGCCGGAGACGTGCACGGTGAGCTTCGCCGGATCGGCGAGCCCGGTGATCACCACGGTGCCGCCCTTGCCGATCGCCGCGGTCGCCTTGGACACCACGGTCTCGTCGACGGTCCCGACCAGGATCAGCGCGGCGTCCGCGCCCTGGCCCCAGGTCAGCTCGGTGATCTTCGCCTGGGCCTCGTCGGCGTCGGCGAAGGCGTGCGTGGCGCCGAATTTCAGCGCCGTTTCCCGCTTGAACTCGAGCGGATCGACGACGACCACGTACTTGGCGCCCGCCTGCAGCGCGCCCTGCACGGCGTTGATGCCGAGGCCACCGATGCCGTAGATGATCACGGTGTCACCGGCCCGGACGTTGCCGGCGTTGACCGCCGTGCCCCACCCGCTGGGCACCCCGCAGCCGACGACGACCGCGGTCTCCAGGGGCAGCCAGTCGTCGACCTTGACCACCGAGTGCTGCGAGATCGTCGCCCGCTCGGAGAAGGTGCCCAGCATGCACATGGCGCCGATGTCTTCGCCCTCGCCGTGGAACCGGAACGTCCCGTCGGGCATGGAGCCGGCCAGGATGGTGGCGCCCATGTCGCACAGGTTCTGCCTGCCGGTCGAGCAGTAGCGGCAGGTCCCGCAGTTGGGGATGAAGCTGCACACCACGTGGTCGCCGGGCTTGACCTTGGTGACGCCGGGCCCGACCTCCTCGATGATCCCGGCGCCCTCGTGCCCGCCGACGATCGGGAAGCGCGGCGGCAGGTCGCCGTCGGTGAGGTGCAGGTCCGAGTGGCACAGCCCGGCCGCGGTGTACTTGATGAGGACTTCTCCCGGGCCCGGGCCGTCCAGGTCGAGTTCGACGATCTCGAACGGCTTGCCCACTTCGCGCAGAACTGCTGCCTTGGTCTTCACGTGCGACTACCTCCGAATCACAGGGCGACGTTGACTGCCTTGGTCTGGGTGTAGAGATCGATCGCGTCCGCGCCCAGCTCCCGTCCCCAGCCCGACTGCTTGTAACCGCCGAAGGGAAGCGCGGTGTCGAAGCCGTTGTACTGGTTGATCCACACCGAACCGGCCTTGAGCTGCTTGGCGACCCGGTGCGCCTTGGAGATGTCGCGGGTCCACACGCCCGCGGCGAGCCCGTACACGCTGTCGTTGGCGGCCGGTGCTACGCCCTGCTCGGCGCTGAACGGCAGCGCGGCCACCACGGGGCCGAAGATCTCCTCGCGCACCACGCTGAACTCCGGCTGCACGTCCACCAGCACGGTCGGCTCCACGAAGAATCCGCTGTCGCCCCAACGCTTCCCGCCGGTCAGCGCCCGCGCGCCGTCCGACAGGCCCGCCGCGACGTAGCCGGTGACGCGGTCGAACTGCTCCTGCGAGACCAGCGGGCCGAGCTGGGTGGCGGGGTCCAGTCCCGGTCCGATCTTGACCTGGCTCGCGGCCTCGGCGACCGCGGCGGTGAACTCGTCGAAGATGGCGTCCTCGACGAACAGCCGGGTGCCCGCGACGCAGCACTGCCCGTGGTTGAATAGCCAGGCGTTCAGCGAGCCGGGCACCGCCGTCTCGAAGTCGGCGTCGGCGAACACCACGTTCGGGCTCTTGCCGCCGAGTTCCAGCGACACCTTCTTGAGGTTGCCCTGCGCCGCGGCGACGATCTTCTTGCCCACCTCGGTGGATCCGGTGAACGCGACCTTGTCCACGTCGTCGTGCGCGGCGATCGCCGCACCGGCGTCGCCGTAGCCGGTGATGATGTTGACCACGCCGGGCGGGAAGCCGGCTTCCTGGAAGACCTCGCCGAGCAGCAGCGCGGTCAGCGGCGTCTGCTCGGCGGGCTTGAGCACCACGGTGTTGCCGGCCGCGAGCGCGGGCGCCAGCTTCCAGGACGCCATCAGCAGCGGGAAGTTCCACGGGATGATCTGGCCGCAGACGCCGACCGGCTCGCGCAGCGTGTAGGCGTGGAACTCGCCGCCGGGCACGAACGGCATGGACACGTTCACCGTGCTGCCGTGGATCTTCGTCGCCCACCCGGCGTAGTAGCGGAACACGTCGGCCGCCCAGCCGGTGTCCACCGCCTGCGCGATCGCCGCGGACTTGCCGTTGTCGAGCGCTTCGAGCTGACCGAATTCCGCCGCCCGCTCGCTGAGGACGTCGCCGACGCGCCAGATCAGCCGCTCGCGCTCGTTGGGCTTCATGCGCGCCCACGGGCCGTCCTCGAACGCACGACGCGCGGCGGCGACCGCCCGGTCCACGTCCTCGGCCTGCCCGTGCGCCACCTCGGTCAGCCGCTCGCCGGTCGCCGGGTCGTGCGTGGCGAAGGTTCGCCCCGACGCCGCGTCCACCCATTCGCCGCCGATCAGCAGCTTCTTCGGGCCGGACAGGAAATCCCGGACCGTCGTCAGCACCGGGAACTCATCCACCGCAGTCACTCGGCCTCCTCACGTCGTTGTGACGGGGACCATGTTCGCGGCCACGCGCGGGCGGTAACTGTTCAAGAACTGAACACCTCAACGGGACACCCCGAGCGCGCGCATCCTGCTGTACAGCGTGGTGCGGCTGATGCCCAGGCGCTGCGCCGCCTGCACCTTGTTGCCGCCGGTGTCGCGCAAGGCCTCGGTGATGGCGTCGCGTTCGGCCCGCTCCCTCCTGCTCAGCCTGGCGGTGCGGCCGGCGTCGCGGTAGCCGGCCGGGAGGTCCGCGACGGTGATGTCGCCGACCGTGCGCCGCTCGGTGACGCCGCGGAGCACCCCGGCCAGTTCCCGGAGGTTCCCGGGCCACTGCTGGGCGATCAGCGCCTCGAATGCGCTCGGCGCGATGCGCAGGTCGGCCCGGAGCTCGGCGAGCATGGTGCGCGCGATCGCCGCGAACTCGTCGGTCCGGTTGCGCAGCGGCGGCAGTTCCACGCGGGACGGGCAGGTCGCCGCGAGGCTCAGCACCCGCGGCGGCAGCTCGGATCGCGGCGCGGAGGTGAGCACGAGGCGCACGCCCGGATCGTCCGCGAGCATTCGCGCCAGACCCGCGCACAGCGCGTCGGACAGCAGCTCGATCCCTTCGACGACGAGGACTTCCGCGCCCGGGTTCGGCGAGCGGAGCCGCTTGGCCCACTCCTGTTCGCCGACGACGACCACGTCCGCGGCGTCGAGCACCTGCACGGTTCGCGGGCCGGCGATGGCGCGTGCCGCGGAGGTGCGCCCGGAGCCGGGTTCGCCGGCGATGAGCACCGGCCCCGCTCGCCTGCTCAGCTCGGCAAGCTGCTGGTCCAGTCCGGTTCGCCGGTTCTCGGCCACCCGGCCGCGCGGCACCGGGACCCGCGTGCGGGCGCGGGGCGTCAGCTCGACCAGGTAGCCGTCGGCCGTGCCGGTGACCTTCTCGGCCCGCAGGTGCACGGCCGCGCCCGAACCCAGCACCAGGTCGCGGGAGGCGGATCCGGTCACGCCGGAGACGAGGTCGCGCAGCACGGCGTGGTCCGGGGGTTCCAGCAGGTCGAGTGCGGCCCGGTTGGTCAGGACGAGCTCGCCGCCGATCGCCACCACGGCCCGGCACGGGCTGCGGGAGGCGTGCTGGAACGCCCGCAGCAGGCGCTTCTCCGATTGCCGCGCACCTTCCCACAGCCGCTGCTCGATGTCTTCGACGGCGCGTTGCAGCAGCGGCGCGAACAGCGGATTGGCCTCGCGGGCCAGGCCGGTGATGTCCAGGACGCCTTCGATCCGGCGGGTCACGGGATGGCGGATCGGGTGGCCGTAGCAGCTGAACGCCTTGAGCGCCTCGACGAAGTGCTCCGCGCCGTGCACCGCGACCCCGCGCATGACCTCGAACGGCGTGCCGAGCGCGTTGGTGCCCGCGTGTTCCTCGGTGAACTGCGCGCCGGGCACGGCGCTGATCCGGTTCAGCGCGAGCTCGGTGCGCAGGTCGGTGAACCGGCGGTCCACGATCCGGCAGGAGCTGTCGGCGAGCGCGATGCAGAAGGTGGTGTCCACCAGGCGCGTGGCGAGTTCGTCCAGCACCGGTCCGGCGGCGCGCATGAGCCGGCTGGCGGTGTCGAACTCGGCGATGTGCAACCGGTCCAGCGCCGACTCCGGGCGGAGCCCGCTCATGCTGGTGCGCCGCCAGGACGAGGCGATCTCGGGACGCACTACCTGGTTCCCGCTCGGATTCACCGCTTCCTCCCGGCCCCGCCCGGTCATGCATCCGGCGCTGCGTTAACGAAAGTTAACGTCGGATTATCTGTGACCCCCGCCACCGAATCAAGCAGCCGCGCGGGTGCAATACCCCCGAACGCACGCACCGCCAGTAGTACGAGGTGGTCAACGAGCCGCCGGGCGGCGGAACAACGCGGCCAGCAGGAAGGGGACGCCGTAGTGCGGCGCGTCCGGCGGCTGCACCAGGAATTTTACCCGCCCAACATCAACGATGTGCCGGTCCGGTGTCAGAGGCTGCGCAGTTTTTCCAGCGCGTACGCGTCGGTCGCGCGGGCGCGGATGTGGAAGTCCGCCCACTCCCCGGCTTCCGGGAACGTCGATCCCCCGGTCACGGCCGCGCACGCTTCGTCGAGGTCGAACATGGTGCGGCGCAACGAAACCACCCCATCGGCCAGCAGCGCCCAGTGCGCGCCCGGGCGGCCGTACGGCATGCCGACGCTGCCGGCGTTCACGATCTGGCGCCCGTGGGCGAGGCGCACGAACTGCATGTGGGTGTGCCCGCACACGACCGTCGAGACGGCGTCCGGCACGGTTGCGAGCACCTCGGCCCAGCGGTCCATCGGCGAGTCGACGAGGACCATTTCGTCGTCATCGCGCGGAGTCGCGTGGCAGAACAGGACGTCGCCGAAACCGTTGACGCGCAGCGTCACGGGATGCGGCAGCGTGTCGAGGAGCGCGACCTGGTCGGAGCGCAGCTGCGCCGCGGCCCACTCCGCGATCGATCCGCGGACGTCGAGGCCGTCGCCGCGGGCGAGCTCCACCAGGGCGCGATCGGCGTTGCCCCGCACCCAGATCGCGCGCTCGCCGAGATCGGCGAGGCGGTCCAGCACCTCGACGGGCTGCGGTCCCGCAGCGATGTCGCCGGTGAGCACCACCCGCTCGGCAGCGGCGACGTCGGGTTCGGCCAGGACGGCTTCCAGCGCGGGCAGGACACCGTGGATGTCGGACAGCACTGCAACGGAGGCGACCATGCGATCAGCGTCCATGGTCAACTCCGCCGCCGGCAACCGATCCAGCTGACAGCGAAACCGCGGCGCGGTGGGCGGGCGGCCTCGGCCGGCCGCCCACCGGCGGTTCCCGGTCTACTCGGTCGCGTCGGCGCCTGCCCTGATCGCCTCGCGGATTCGCTGGTAGGTGCCGCACCGGCAGACGTTGCGGATCTTGTCGAGGTCCTCGTCGCCGATCTCGCGGCCCTCCTCGCGGACCTTGCGGACCGTCGCGACCGCCGTCATGATCTGGCCCGGCTGGCAGTAGCCGCACTGCGGGACGTCCCGGTCCAGCCAGGCCTGCTGCATCGGGTGCAGGTCCTCGCCGACGGTCGCCGGTAAGCCCTCGATCGTGGTGATCTCGTCGTCGGGCCCGATCTCGGAGACGGGGACGGAGCACGGGTTGAAGGCCTTGCCGTTGATGTGGCAGGTGCAGGCCTGGCAGACGCCGAGCCCGCAGCCGTACTTCGGTCCGCGCACGCCGAGGACGTCGCGCAGCACCCACAGCAGCCGCACCTCGCCGGGGACGTCCACGGTGACCTGTTCGCCGTTGAGCTTGAAGGTGTGCTTTGGCATGAGGACTCCTCAGAACGCCTTGTCCAGGCCGTCGGTGGGCGACTGCGGGATGGACGGTTCGCGCGGCAGCGGCTCGAAGCGCAGCGGGTCGTGGTGGTTGATCGGGAAGGTGGTGGGCATCGTGCCGGTCGCCCTGGCGTACGCGCAGGCCACCGCGGCCATCGTGGGCGCGACCGCCAGTTCGCCCGCACCGCCGGGATCGTCGCCGGAATCGGGCATGATGATGATCTCGACCTCCGGCGGGACGTTCCACTGCCGCGTGTAGAAACCGTTGTCCCAGCTGCCTTCCAGCGGCAGGCCGTCCTCGATGTGCAGGCCGAAGGTCAGGGCGGTGGCGATGCCGTCGTTGATCCCGCCGAGCATCTGCGCTTCGAGGCCGCGCGGGTTGATGCACAGGCCCGGATCCACCACGAACGTCACCCGGGTGACGCGCGGCCCGGTCACGCCCTCGTGCACCGGCACCTCCCGGCCGACCGTTTCCGGCCGCGCGTCGATCTCGACCAGCGCGCCGGCGACCGCCTTGTACTCGTGCGCGAGCGCCACGCCCTGCGCCACGCCGGCGGGCAGGGACCGGCCCCACCTCCCCTTCTCCGCCAGGACGTCCAGGACCTTCCGGTAGCGCTCCTCCCTGGCGAATTCCCGGCGGAACGCCAACGGGTCCTTGCCCATCTCGGCGGCCAGCCGGTCGACGACGAGTTCCTGCGCGCACCGCACGTTGGGCGAGTAGACGTTGCGCATGCTGCCGGTGTGGAACTCCAGTGGAACCTCGTTGAGCAGCTGCGTGGTGACGCCGAAGGCGTACGGGCTGTGCTGGGACAGCAGGAAGATCGTCTGCGCAACCGAGTAGTTGCCGAGTTCCGGTTCCGTGACGGTGCCGGTGATGAGTTCGCCGAAACCGTGCCCGAAATCGGTTTTCACGCTGGTGTGGTACTGCTCGAAGGTCAGCACCTCGCCGGCGGCGCAGGTCGCCCGGATCCGGGAGAAGCACATCGGGTGCGCCCGGCCGTGCCGGAAGTCGTCGGTGCGGTGCCACATCAGCCGGACCGGTTTGCCGAACGCCCGGGACGCCTCGGCGGCCTCCATCGCCGCGTCGTGGAAGAGGTGGCGGCCGAAGGATCCGCCGCCTTCCACCACGTGCACGGTGACCGCGGTCTCCGGCAGCCCGAGGCGCTGGGCGATCTGCTGCTTGGCGATGATCGGGACCTTGAGGCTGGACCAGATCTCCGCCCGGTCCTTCCGCACGTCGGCGACCGCGCAGTTGGTCTCCAGCGGCGTGTTGCTGGCGAAGGCGAAGGTGAATTCTGCGTCGACCGCGGTCGTCAGCGGCAGCGCCGGCTTGACCGGCGGCGTCGCGGCCTTGAGCTTGCGCAGCAACGTCTCGTCGGATTCACCGTCCACAGTGCCCGGTGCCCAGGTCACGTCGAGGGCGCGGACGGCGTCGATGCACTGGCCGAAGGTCTCGCCGCGCACCGCGACGCCGGTGGAGATGATCGCGACGTCGGTGATGCCCGGCATGGTCAGCACCTGGTCGGCGTTGCGGATCGAGCGCGCGGTGCCGTTGATCGTCGGCGCCCGGCGGACCATGGTGGGCTTGGCGCCCGGCACGTCGAGGTCCATCGCGAACTGCTTGCGGCCGGTGACGGCGGCGAGCGCGTCGATGCGGTTCTGCGGCCTGCCGATGATCGTGAACTCGGCGGCGGGCTTGAGCTCCGGGGTGAACTCCCGGGTCGTCGGGCTGGCCGCGGTCTTCGCCAGCGAGCCGTAGGTCGCCCGCTTCCCGGACCGGTGCGTGATGACGCCGTCGGAGAGGTCGAGTTCGGCGACCGGGAGGTGCCACTGCTGCGCGGCGGTGAGCTTCATCCGCTCGCGCGCGACGGCCGCCGCGAGGCGCACCGGGGTGTAGATCGCGTGGATGGTGTTGGATCCGCCGGTGAGCTGGTTGAACACCAGCTCGGAGCGCGCGTCGGCCAGCGTGATGCGGACCTTCTCCAGCGGTAGCGACATCTCCTCGGCGATGAGCATCGCGACCGCGGTCGTGATGCCCTGCCCGACTTCGGCGCGGTGCAGCGCGAAGGACACCGTTCCGTCGGGGTTCACCGCCACCGTGATCAGGTTCGAGGTGGGCAGGGCGGCATGCGTCAGCGCGTCGGACAGGTCGTAGGCGTCGGTGAGTCCGGGGCTGGGCACGGCCGCCTCGGCGGCCGGCGGGCCCGCCAGCCTGGCCGCGGCGACCAGCGTGGGTGCGGCCAGCAGGTAGCCGAGGAAGCGCCGGCGCCCGGTGAGCCCGGGGCCGGGTTCGTCCGGTGGCCGCGTGGTGGCGCGGGGTGCGCGGTGCGAAGTCATCGTCGTCCTCTCGACACCGAGTGTGGCGACGATCACCTTAGGTTCGGCGTGCCCGCGCAACTGTTCAGAAATTGAACACCGGCCGCACCGCGCGAACCGCCCGGGACCGGCGGTTCTCGCTGGTCCCGGGCGGCGCCGGCGGTCAGAGGACGACGACTTGGCGGATGGCGGTGCCGTCGGCCAGGCGGTCGAACCCCTCGTTGATCTCGTCGAGGGTGAGCCGGTGGGACAGCAGCGCGTCGACGGGGAGCGCGCCCGACCGGTACAGCTCGATGAAGCGCGGCACGTCCCGCCTCGGCACGCACGATCCGAGGTAACTGCCCCGCAGCGTCTTCTCCTCCGCGACCAGGCTCAGCGCGGGCAGGGAGAGCTGCGCCTCGGGGTCCGGGAGGCCGACGGTGACCGTGGTGCCGCCGCTGCGGGTCGCGTCGTAGGCCTGCCTCAGGACGGGCGCGACGCCGGTCGTGTCGATCACCTTCTCGGCGCCACCGCCGGTGATCTCGCGGATCCGCTCGACGGCCTCCGGGCCGCCCGCCACGGTGTGGGTCGCGCCGAGCCGGGCGGCCAGCTCCCGCTTGTGCTCGACGACGTCGACGGCGACCAATGTGGACGCTCCGGACGCCTTCGCCATCAGCAGCGCCGCGAGGCCGACGCCACCGAGGCCGAACACCGCGACGCTCTCCCCCGCCTGGATCTGCGCCGAGTGCAGGGCCGCGCCCGCACCGGTCAGGACGGCGCAGCCGAACAGGGCGGCGATCTCGAAGGGGAGGTCGGCGTCGACCTTCACCGCCGAGCGGGCCGACACGACGATGTGCTCGGCGAACGCCGACACGCCGAGGTGGTGGTACGGCCGCGAGCCGTCGTCGGCCCGCCACCGCATGCCGCCGCCGAGCAGGGCGCCCTGCCCGTTCGCCGCGGCGCCCGGGCCGCACAGGGCCGGGCGGCCGGCCACGCAGCGCTCGCAGTCGCCGCAGGACGGCACGAAGGCGAGCACCACGTGGTCGCCGGGCTCGAAACCGCTGCCCGCGCCGGCCTCGACGACCTCGCCGGCCGCCTCGTGCCCGAGCGCCATCGGCAGCGGCCTGCGCCGCGAGCCGTTGATCACCGACAGGTCGGAGTGGCACAGCCCGGCGGCCCGGACCCGCACCAGCAGTTCGCCGGGCCCCGGCGGGTCGAGCTCCAGCGTCGTGACGTCGATGGGCCGCGACGCCGCGTAGGGCGCTTCGCGACCGGATTCCCGCAGGACTGCCGCGCGGACCCGCATCACGCGCCCGCCCCGGCGACCGGCACGCAGCGGGTGACCACGCGCTCGGCCAGCAGCGGCACGACCTGGCCGAGCACGATCCGCTTGAAGTGCTCGGATTCGCAGTGCGCGGCGAAGTCCGCCTCGGTGTCGTACTCCTCGACGATGGCGACGACGTCGTCGTCGGTGCCGGCGTGCAGGCCATAGCGGCGGCAGCCCGGCTCGGCCAGCGACGCCGCCGCCATCGGCGCCAGCAGGTCCAGCACCTCGTCCCGCTTGCCGGGGTTGGTGACGTACCGTGCGATCACGACGAAACTCATGGCTCTCCGTTGTTGAAAGTGTTGTGCGCGGGTCATTTCCCGGCCCGCAGCCGATCGCGGGTCAGCGACCAGAGCCCGGGGTCCGAGGTGGCCGCCGCGACCGCGCCCATCGCCAGCGAGTGCGCCACCCCGGCCACATCGGTGACGAAGCCCGCCGCGACGAACGGCGACAGCACGCGGCGGGCCTCCTCGGGCATCCACGGGATGATCGGGGCGGGCATCACCTCGACCAGGTCCGGGTTGCTCCGGCCGACGCCTTCCAGGCTCCGGTTCAGGTTCGACCGGTCGGTGACGAAGACCTTCTGCATCGTCAGCATGTCCAGCGCCCCGGCCCGGTCGATCAGCGCGGCCCGGGTGCTGACCACGCCCTGCGCGCCGATCTCGGTCAGGAAGTCGATCGCGCCGCGGTCCTGGGCGAGGCCGGGACAGGCGTCGATGTTGACGAACACGGTCTTCTTCAGGTGCACCAGCACCCGGACGACCTTCGGCAGCTCTCCCACCGGGATCGACGCCAGGACACCGACCGCGGTCGGTGCGGCGGCGAAGTCCTTGACCCGCGCCGCACCGACCACCGAGGCGCACACCGGGACGTCCGCGAAAGCCGCCTCGATCAGCGGGTTCAGCGGTCGGCGCGGACGCGTGGAAGGTTCACTCATGCCCGTTACTCTTACCCGCCCGGTGGTTCAGTCGAGCGGCCCGGTGCCGAACGACGTGGGCAGGCCCAGCTTGCCCGGGTTGAGCACGCCGCGCGGGTCGAGCGCGTTCTTGACCGCCTCGAACGCCGGGAACCCGGAGCCGAGCGCGTCGGCCAGGTACGGGCCGCGCAGCAGCCCGGACCCGTGGTGGTGGCTCAGCGCCGCGCCGTGCCGGATCAGCACCGCGTTGGCCGCGTCCCACGCCGCGCGGTACCACTGCCGCCGCTGCTCCGGCTCGACCTCGCCGCGCAGCGAGAAGTACAGGCAGGCGCCGTCGGTGTAGGCGTGCGACTGGTGCGCCGAGGACGCCAGCGTGCCGGGCACCGCGCAGATCGCGGCCACCACCTCGTCGTAGATGGCGGGCAGCTTCGCCCACGGCCCGGCCATCTCGAGGGTGTCGGCGACGAACCCGGGGCCGGGGGTGAAGCCGTCCGCGGACTTGCCGACCAGCATCCGCTCGTCCAGCCAGCGCTCGAACACCGCCTGGCCGTCGAGCTCGATCCCGTGCTCCGCGCACACCTCGGCGCTGACCGCGATGCTCGCGTCCACGATCACCGGGTCGCCTTCGTCGGCGATCAGCAGCAGGTTCGTGTCGGGGTGCCCGAAGTGGGTGCCGCTCTCCAGCTTGTCGTAGAGGCGCATCGCGGCCGGGGTCGCGCCGCGCTGCATGATCAGCCGGCAGGCCTCCAGCCCCTCGGCGAAGGTGTCGAAGCCGTAGGCGATGGCCTTGGCGTACTCGGGCAGCGGGTGGGTGCGCAGCCGGACCGAGGTGATGATGCCCAGGGTGCCTTCCGAGCCGACGAACAGCTGCCGCAGGTCGGGGCCGGTCGCGGCGCGCGGGTAGTCGCCGAAGGTCGCCAGCGTGCCGTCGGCGAGGACCACGTCGAGCCCGACGACCATGTCCTCGATCTTGCCGTAGCGGGTGGACAGCTGGCCGGCGCCGCGGCAGGCGACCCAGCCGCCGACGGTGGAGATCGCGAACGCCGACGGCCAGTGCCCGGTGGTGGCGCCGTGGACCTCCTGCAGCTCCTTCTCGAAGACGTCGCCGAACATGCCGGCCCGGACCTCGACGACCTGCGATTCCGCGTCGAAGGAGACGATGCCGGTGAGGCCGCAGACGTCGAGCACGACGCCGCCGAACACCGGCAGGGCCGCGCCGGTGACGTTGCTGCGGCCGGCGGAGACGGTCAGCGGCAGGGTGTGCTCGTTGCACAGCCGGGTCACGGCCTGGATCTGCTCGACGGTGCTGACCTCGACGATCACCGCGTCCGGGGTGGCCGGGCTGTCGGCGGTCTCGCCGATCATCGAACCCGCCCACCAGTCGCGGGTGCGCAGCACGACCTCGTCGCGGTCGGTGTGCACGGCGTCGGCGATGCCGCGCAGCGATTCCACGACCGCGCCCGGGACCTCGACCGCGGTGGTCTGCAGCGACGCCGCGCCCTTGCCGACCGGGGTGCCCGCGCCGTAGCGGGGCGGGGTCGGGGCTCCGACGACGTACTTGCCGCGGTTGAACGGGTGGGTGATGGTCTGGCGGCTGATCATGCCTTCTCTCCCAACAGGATCGACTTCTCGCGGGCGATGTCCGCCCGGTAGCTGCTTACTTGTCCGGCGATGGTGTCGGCGCTGAGCCCGAGCTCGGTGCCGAGGAGTTCACCGACGACCGGCGCGGCTGCCGCGGAGGCGTCGCGGGCGAACAGCCGCAGGCGGGTGCGGCGGGAGAGCACGTCGTCGACCGAGCGCGCCATCTCGGACCGCGCCGCGTAGACGACCTCGGCCTTCAGGTGCGGCTGGCCGTCCACCAGCGGCTCGGCGAGCGCGGGGTCCTCGGTGATCAGCGCGCTCACGAAGCGCGACTCGGTGCCGTAGCGCCCGCCGAGGTGCGCGGCCGTGCCGCCGGAGGCGGTGACCGCCTCGGGGTCGTAGCCGGCGCCGCCGAGCAGCGGGAGCTTCGCGGTGCGGCTGCGGGTCTTCCGCCCGAGCAGCCCGGCGACCTTGTCCACCACGAGCTCGCCCATGTGGCGGCTGGTGGTGAGCTTGCCGCCGGTCACCGTGACCATGCCGCCGCCGCCCACGCTGATGTGGTGGTCGCGCCGCATGTCGAGGGTGGCGCCCTCCTTGCCGCCGACCAGCGGGCGCAGCCCGCCGAAGCTGCCGAGCACGTCGTCGGCGGTGATGCCGCTGTTGAAGGCGACGTTGGCGCCGTCGAGGAGGAACTCCATCTCCTCACGGGTGCAGTGCACGTCGTCGACGGAGCCGTCGTAGTCGGTGTCGGTGGTGCCGAGGACGACGACATCGCCCCAGCGGGTGCAGGTCGCGCGCCGGGCGCGGCCCGGGATCGGCACCGTGACCGTGCAGTCGTTGCGGATCTTCGACCAGGGCACCACGATGTGCACGCCCTTGGCCGGGCGGACCTGCGGGCGGTGCGCGTCGTCGGCCAGCACGTCGAGTTCGTCGGTCCACACGCCGGTCGCGTTCACCACGACTCGGGCGCGCACGTCGATGTCCTCGCCGTCGGCGTGGACGACGGCGCCGCGCACCCGGCCGCCGTCCTTGAGCAGCCGCTCGACCTTCGCGCCGTTGGCGACGACCGCTCCGAGGTGGGCGGCGGTGCGAACGACGGTGAGGGTGAGGCGGGCGTCGTCGGTGCGGCTGTCGTAGTACAGGAAGCCGCCCTTGAGTTGGTCCGCGCGCAGCGTCGGCGCGTGGGAGAGCACCTCGTTGGGGGTGAGCCGCTGGTGCAGGCGCCCGATCCGCCAGCCGCCGACCAGGTCGTAGGTCCACAGCAGACCCTCGAAGGCCTTCGCGATGCGGGGGTCGAAAACGCCTTCCTGCTCCAGGATCGGGAACAGGAACGGCAGGCGCTGCACCAGGTGCGGCGCGTTGCGGCGGAACCGGTGCCGCTCCAGCAGCGAGTGCCGGACCAGGTTCACGTTGCCCTGCTCGATGTAGCGCAGCCCGCCGTGCACCATCTTCGACGACTTCGACGACGTGCCGGAGGCGAAGTCGTCGCGTTCCACCAGCGCCACGGAGAATCCGCGGGAGACCGCGTCGAGCGCGGTGTAGGCGCCGGTGATCCCGCCGCCGATCACCAGCACGTCGAACTCCGCGTCGGCGAGTCGCCGCAGTGCCCGCCGGCGGTCCAGGATCACCGGAGCGCCGGGGGTGGCCTTCGCCGCGGCCGAGTTGGGCCGCCGGGACGGCAGTTTCATCATGATGTTCCTTCTTCGTTCAGGGCAGTGACTTCCGGAGCTCCCGCTGCCATTCGGCGCGCAGCTCCTGCCGTTCGTGGTCGGTGGTCGTGGGTTCGAAGGTGCGGCCGACGGGGCGCGCTCCGACGACCTCGTCGAGCGATCCCCACAGGCCGAGCCGGACGCCGGCGAGGTACGCGACGCCGCGCAGGCTCGCGGTGGCGGAGTCGGCCACCCGCTCGATGGGGATGCCGGAGAGGTCGGCCTGGCTCTGCATCAGCGCGTCGCTGGCCGCCAGCCCGCCGCCGACGCGCAGCCGGGTCAGCGGTCCGTCCATCGTGGACCGGAGCCCGTCGGCGGTGTCGCACACGGAGTGCGCGATGCCTTCCAGGACGGCGCGGGCGATGGCGGCGCGGGTGGTGGCCAGGCTCAGGCCGGTCAGGCAGGCCCGGGCGCCGGGCACCGCCAGCGGCGTCCGCAGCCCGGCGAGCGTGGGCACGAACCACGTGTCCCGGTCGCGCGGGTGCGTGGCGGCGAGTTCGCTGATCCGCTCGGCGGAGTCGAACAGCTGCAGGTCCTCGACCAGCCAGCGCAGCGCCGAACCCGTCGTCGACGTGTAGGCCTCCAGGCTGAAGCGGCTGCGGCCGCCGGAGCGCCAGCCGACCAGCGCGAGCACGCCGTCGACGGCGTTGGCGGCGTCGGCCGGCTCGTCGCCGGTGAGCGCGCCGACGAAGGTGCCGGTGCCGTGCATGCACATGCCCTGGCCGGGTTCCAGCGCGCCCAGGGCGATCAGCGACGCGTGCTGGTCCCCCATCGCCGCGGCGATGGGCACCCGGATGCCGAGCACCTCGGGGTCGGTGCACCCGAAGTCGCCGTCGTCGTCGGACAGCGGCGGCGCCAGTTCCTGCGGGTAGCCGACCGCGGCGAGCCAGTCCGGATCCCACGCGTGCTCGCGCAGCAGGTAGCCGCCGAGCGCCGCCGCGTTGCTGGCGGAGACGGCGTGCGCGGTGCCGCCGTTGAGGTTCCAGCTCAGCCAGGTGTCGATCGAGCCGAACAGCAGCCGTCCGGCGTCCGCGGCGGCCCGTGCCTCCGGGTTCTCCGCGATCTGCCGGGCGGCCCACAGGAACGGCGACCGGCTGCCGACCGGCCGGCCGGTGCGCGGCAGCAGCACCGGGTCCCACTGCTGCGCCAGCGCTTCGAGTTCCGCCGCGTACCGGCGGTCCTGCCAGACCACGGCGGGGGCCAGCGGCTGCCCGGTGACCCGGTCCCACAGGACCGCGGTCGCGCGCTGCGTGCACAGCGCCACCCCGACGATCTCGACGCCGCTGTCCGCGGCCCACGCCACGGCCTGCCGCGCCACTTCCAGGGTGTGCCGCCAGAGCTCGCCGGCGTCCTGCTCGACCCGCAGCGGGTCGGGGTGGACCACGGCGATCGGCCGGTAGAACGACGGCCCGCTCGATCCGTCCGCCGTGACCACGGCCGCGCGCGTGCCGGTCGAGCCTTCATCGATCGACAGCACGCCTCGTTGCGAACTGCTCATGCTGGTGCCTTTCTGCGCCGTCAGCGGGTGGCCGGCACCGGTGCCGGCAGCAGGTCGATGACCTCGTCGTCGGGGTCGAAGCCGCTGCGCGTCGGGTCCCACTTGATGGCAACGCAGGTGATGAGCCCGAGCAGCGGGACGACGGCCAGCGCCGCGATCGTCGGGCCGAGGCCCATCGACTCCTTGATCAGCGGGAACACGTAGAGCCCGACGACGCTGCCGAAGCTGCCGAGCATGCCCGTGATGCCGGTGCCGAGGGTGCGGATGTCGCTGCGGTAGGACAGCGCCGCGATCGACTTGCCGTTGGCGCCGGGGCCCGCGGAGTGGAAGAAGATGAACAGGAACGGCACGGTGAAGGCCAGCACGGTCGGCAGGCTGCCGAACCCGAGTCCCAGCACCAGCAGCAGCACGAACGCCATCGCGTAGCCGACCGCCGAGCTCATCCGCAGGCCCATCCGGCGGCCCGCGTAGGCGGAGACGGCGCCGCCGATGATGCCGGCCGCGTTGAAGATCATCGATCCGACGGTGGCCTTCTCGAACTGCTCGCCGAAGATCGCGAGGCTGATCACCGGCAGGTACCAGCCGATCGCGAAGTACTGCATCGACTGGGTCAGCGAGATGAGCGTCGACAGCATCGTCCGCGGCAGGTAGGGCTTGCGGAACAGCACGCCCGACTGGCGGAAGCCGATCGACTGCTCCGCCTCGGCGGGCGCCTCGGCCCGATCGCCCGGGACGGCGTCGAACCCGTAGATCCGGCGGAGGCTTTGCGCGGCGTCCGCGAGCCGCCCGCGGGATGCCAGCCACGATGGGCTCTCCACCAGGAACGCCAGCTGCAGCACGAACAGCGCCCCGGCGATGACCGCGGCCGAGCCGACCGACCAGCGCCAGATCTCCGCACCGATGCCGAGCTTGTAGCAGATCAGCGTCAGCGCGAGGTTGGAGGTGGTGGCGATGTACCAGACGCACTGCCACAGGTTCAGCCGGCCCTTGAGGCTGGCGGGCGTGTACTCGGCGAGCATCGCCATCGCCACCGCGAAGTCGATGCCGTAGGCGACGCCGACCAGCGCGCGGCCGGCCCACACGGTCTCGAAGCTGCCCGCGTACGCGGTGAGCAGCGCGCCCGCGACGCCGATGAGCTTGGCCAGCAGCAGCGGCTTGACCCGCCCGATCCGGGCGGCCAGCCAACCGCTGGCCGGGTTGAAGAGGATCGCCACGGCCGGCGCCGTGGCGGTGAGCAGCCCGACCTGCCCGGGCGTCAGCGTCAGTTCCTTCACCATCGGCGAAAGCCCGGCGCTCAGCGCGGCGTTGGAGTAGGCGTCGAGGAACAGCCCGCCGAGGATGAGGTACCAGAGGAAGGCGGCCTTCCTCGGCAGCCGTTCCAGCTTGTTGATCAACGCCACCACGTCGGAGGGGCCGGAGACCGTCCCCGCCACCGCGTTCGAAGGTGAGGCCACAGATCGCCACCTTTTCGAGGGAAGGCACTGGCAGCGATCCGGCGAAACGAAAAAAGGCACGACGAAGACCGCTGACAGTGGCTCTTCGTCTATGCCTGTCGTGGCGGAGACATTAACCGCGGCGCAACGCGGGCGTCAAGCGAAACGGGAGCACTCCGGGGAATTCGCCCACCGGACCGCCCTATGTGGACGGGGCCCATGACCTGCATCGATCCAGCGGACGCGGGCCGGTTGACGGGGTTCGGTCCGGGCCTTATCGTCTGCTGCCATCAGACATCTGACGTCTGATCTGGAGGAGGATCCACAGCAATGTCGCTGTCCGACCAACTCGCCGAGCGGCTGCTCAGCGCGATCATCGACGGCACGCACGCCCCCGGCAGCGCGCTGCCGCCAGAAGGCGAGCTCGCCGAGCAGTACGTGGTCAGCCGCCTCACCGTCCGCGAAGCGATCAAGGCGCTGCGCGTGCAGAACATCGTGCGCATCCAGCGCGGCCGCGGCACCTACGTCAACCCGCCCGCGCAGTGGACCGCGCTGGACCCGCTGATCCGGGCCGCCGCGGCCACTCCCCGGTCGAGCGCGGCGATCTCGGAGAGCCTCATCGAGGCCCGGCGGCTGATCGAGGTCGGCGCCGTCGAGCTGGCCGCGGGCAAGCGCACCGACGACGACCTGGCGCAGCTGCGGAGCCTGCTGCAGGACATGCGCGACGCCGTCGACACCGACGACGTCGAGCTGTTCGTGGAGGCCGACATCGCCTTCCACGACGCGATCATGCGCGCCAGCGGCAACGCGTTCATCCCGCTGATGTTCGAGCCCTTCGGCCGGTTGCTGGTCGAAGGGCGCCGCGAGACCTCCGCGGTGCCCGAGATCCGGGCCAACGCCCTCGCGCACCACACCAAGATCCTGCGCGCGCTCGAAGCGGCCGACCCGGCGCTCGCTCGCCAGGCGATGGCCGACCACATGGCACAGACCGCCGACGACCTCCGCACCCACGTGCTCGCCGACAGCTGACCCGGCTCCCACGACTCCCACGCGCCGCGTGGGCACCTCCGCACGCCTACAGGAAGCAGCGCCATGCCCGATCACCGCCCGATCTCCGCGGAAGAACTCCTCGCCGGACTGCCCGCCGTCCGCCCCGTCGCCCCGGCCGAGATCGCCGAGCGCATGGCCGGCGGTCCGCGCCTGGTCGTGCTCGACGACGACCCCACCGGCACCCAGACCGTCGCCGACGTCCCGGTGCTGACCACCTGGGGCGTCGACGACCTGCGCTGGGCGCTGACCCAGCCCAGCAGGACCTTCTTCGTGCTCACCAACACCCGCAGCCTGTCGGCCGCCGACGCCGACGCCCGCAACCGCGAGGTGATCGACGCGCTCGCCCGCGCCGCGGACGCCGAAGGCGCCGACTTCGTGGTGGCCAGCCGGAGCGACTCGACGCTGCGCGGTCACTACCCGCGCGAGACCGATCTGCTGGCCGAAGAGCTGGCGCAGCGCGGCAAACCGATCGACGGCGTCATCATCGTGCCCGCCTTCCCCGACGCGGGCCGGTTCACGATCGACTCGGTGCACTGGACCCGCACCGCCGACGGCATGCTCCCGGCCGGGCGCACGGAGTTCGCCGAGGACGCCACCTTCGGCTACCGCAGCTCGGACCTGCGGGACTGGGTGGCCGAGAAGACCGGCGGCCGGGTGCCGGCCGACCGCGTCCTGGCCATCACCGCCGCCGATCTCCGGGAAGGCGGCCCGGAGCGGGTCGCCCAGCTCCTCGAAACCGTGCAGGACCAGCAGCCGGTCGTCGTGGACGCGGCCTGCGACGACGACATCCGCGTGCTGGCGCTCGCGCTGCTGCACGCCGAGTCCCGGGGCAAGCGGCTGCTCTACCGGGTCGGCCCGGCCTTCGTCCGCTCCCGCGCCGGTCAGGCCGGCGCGCCGCCGCTGGACGGCGACGTGCTGCGCGGCATGGGCACCGGCGACGGGCACGGCCTGATCGCCGTCGGCTCGCACGTCGGCCTGACCACCAGCCAGCTCGACGGGCTGCGCGAGCTCGGCGGCATCACCGAGCTGGAGCTAGACGTGCCGGCGCTGCTCGACCCGGCCACCCGCGACGCCCACGTCGATGCGGTCGCGCAGGCCGCCGCGCGGGCGATGTCCGGCGCCGACGTGGTCATCCGCACCAGCCGCACGCTGGTCACCGGCGCCGACCCGGACGCCAGCCTGGCCATCGCCCGCGCCGTGTCCGCCGGCCTGGTCGACACCGTTCGCGCGGCCGTCCGCGCGCACCGCCCGGCGTTCGTCGTGGCCAAGGGCGGCATCACCTCCAGCGACATCGCCACCGCCAGCCTCGACATCCGCCGCGCGATGGTGCGGGGCACGATGCTGCCGGGCATCGTCTCGCTGTGGGAGCCGGTCTCCGGCGAGTTCGCGGGCATCCCGTACGTCGTGTTCCCCGGCAACGTCGGCGACCGGCGAGCGCTCGCCGACGTCGTCGCCGCGCTGCGCGGCCGCTGATGCCGCGCGTCCAGGCAGAGCGCACATCGTTGATGTTCAACAGGTCTCATCCGTCCACTTCGGACTTCATCGCACCGCCCCGGACGGCCGCGCAACGCTCCTGCGCCGTCCGCACGATCAACCTGCTCACCGCAGAACGGGGAAAGACGAATGCCTGAAACCTCCGCCACCCGCGTCGCCGTGATCGGCCTCGGAGCCATGGGCCTGCCGATGGCCACCCACCTCGCGCCCGCCTTCCCGGTGACCGTGTTCGACATCGACGCCGGGCGCCGCGCCCAGCTCGCCGCCGCGGGCGCATCGGAAGCGACCACTCCCGCGCAAGCCGCCGGGAACGCCGACGTCGTGCTGCTCGCGGTCCGCGACCAGCAGCAGGTCGAAGCCGCGCTGTTCGGCGAGAACGGCGCCGCCGAAGCGCTGAACCCCGGTGCCGTCGTGGTGCTCACCAGCACCGTCGGGCCCGACGCGGCCCGCGAAACCGCCGCCAGGCTCGCCGAATCCGGTGCCCGCCTCGTCGATGCCCCGGTGAGCGGCGGCCCCGCCCGCGCCGGCACCGGCGACCTGCTGATCGTCATCAGCGGCGACGAGGACAGCCTCGACGCGGCCCGCCCGGTGCTCGACCGCCTCGCCTCCACCCTCACCGAGATCGGCCGGGAGCCCGGCGACGCGCAGGCGCTCAAGGCGATCAACCAACTGCTCGCCGGCGTGCACATCGCCGCGGCCGCCGAAGCCGTGGCGATGGCCCGGGCGCTCGGCCTGGACCCGGCCACCGTCATCGACTCGCTGAGCAAGGGCGCCGCCGGATCGTTCATGCTCGCCGACCGCGGGCCCCGCATGATCGAGGCCTACGGCGACGGCGCGGAAGTCCGGTCCCGGCTGGACATCTTCGTCAAGGACATGGGGATCGTCGCCGGCATCGCCAAGCAGGCGCACGTCCCGACGCCGCTGGCCTCGGCCGCCCAGCAGCTCTACCTGCTCGGCGAGCGCGCCGGGCTGGGCGGCTCCGACGACTCCAGCGTCGTCACGCTGCTCTCGCCGAAGGAGGCGCAACGATGAGCCCTGCCGTGCTGCTGGGCATCGGCGCGGTGGGGATGGCGCTGCTGCTCTTCCTGGTGCTGAAGGCGAAGGTGCAGCCCTTCGTCGCCCTGCTGGTGGTCAGCACCGGAGTCGCGCTCGCCGGCGGCGTGCCGCCCGCGGAACTCGTCGACACCATCGAGAAGGGCATGGGCTCCACGCTCGGCCACGTCGCGATCATCATCGCGCTCGGCGCGATGGTCGGCCGCATCATCGAGCTCTCCGGCGGCGCGAACGCGCTGGCGCACACGCTCATCCGGCGCTTCGGCGAACGCCGCACGCCCCTCGCGCTCGCCGTGGCCGGCTTCATCCTGGGCATCCCGGTGTTCTTCGAGGTCGGCCTGATCATCCTGATGCCGCTGGCCTACGGCGTGGCGCGCAGCGCGAAGAAGCCGCTGCTGGTCTACGCGCTGCCGATGGGCGCGGCGATGCTGACCGTGCACGCGTTCCTGCCCCCGCACCCCGGCGCCGTGGCCGCGGCGAAGCAGATCGGCTCGGACCTGGGCTGGATCCTGCTGCTCGGGCTGCCGATCACGGCTGTCGTCGTCGGCATCGGCTACCTCGTGTCAAATCGCTTGACGCGCAAGGAATATCCGATATCGCCGGACGTGCGCGCCGAGGTCTACGGCTCCCCCGACCTCCTGCCGCACGGCTCCGGCGGAGGTGCGGCCGCGGTCGCCACGGCACCGGCCGAGGCGAAGACCGAGCAGGCGCCGTCGTTCGGCATGATCGTGGCGCTCATCCTGACCCCGATCCTGCTGATCCTCGCCGGCACCGTCGGCCAGCTCGCGCTGCCCGAGGGCGCCGTGCTGCGGGAGGCGCTGACCGTCATCGGCGCGCCGATGGTCGCGCTGCTCATCGCGCTCGTGCTGGCCGCCTGGCTGCTGGGCATCCGGCGCGGCTGGTCGCACGCCCACGTGGCGGAGGTGATGGGATCGGCGCTGCCGCCGGTGGCCATGGTCATCCTCGTCGCCGGCGCCGGCGGGGTGTTCGGCAAGGTCCTGGTGACGACCGGCATCGGCGACGCGGTCGCCGACCTGCTGCAATCCACCGGGCTGCCGCTACTGGTCCTGGCCTTCGCCATGACGCTCCTGCTGCGCGGGGCGCAGGGTTCGGCGACCGTCGCGCTGGTGACGACGGCCGGGCTGATCACGCCGCTGATGCAGGGGCTCGACCTGTCGCCGGGGCGGCTGGCGCTGGTCTCGCTGGCCATGGGAGCTGGCGCGCTCGGCCTCTCGCACGTCAACGACGCCGGGTACTGGATGTTCGCGAAGCTCGTCGGCCTGGAGGTCGGCAGCGCGCTGCGCACCTGGACGGTCCTGACGACGGTCATGGGTGTGACGGGATTCGCGCTGACCGCGGCGGTCTGGCCGTTCGTCTGAGATCCGTGAGCGCTTCGGAGTGCTATGGCGCCCCGAAGCGCTCACGGACCAGACGTCGTCACCTGGTCAGGAAGATCGGGTTCGTCATCGCCACCATCCGACCGGCCCGGCGAACCTCCGCGCGCGCCCAGCGCGTGTAGCGCGGGTAGGTCGTCCACCGCGTGGTGAGCGAGCCGGTGGCGGGGACTTCCGCGGTGTGCTCCGGCCCCACCTGGTCCAGCAGCCGCACGGTCGTGCCGGGCACGCCGCTGACGGTCAGCTCGAACGTCACGGGCGTACCCCTGTCGGCGGCGAGCCCCTCCCCGATGCCTGCTGTTCGCCGACCGTCGGTCGCCGTGAAATCCAGCTGCACGGCGGATGATTCGGCTAGCCACGAGCGCCCCGCACGCAGTCCGGCGAGCAGCTCCTCCCGTCGCAGGCCGTTCGCGAGCACCACGGTTTGCGGGCTTCCGACGACGTGTTCCGGGTTGTGCGCGTCGGAGTTGCCGATCAGCGGAATCCAGTGGCCGGTGCGCAGCAGCCCGTCCCAATGGTTGACCGCCGCTTCCTCCTCGTCGGTCCAGCCCTGGTTCCACACCTCGACGAGATCCGCCAGCTCGTAGGCGAACTCGTAGGTGCAGCCGAAGCAACTGGCGAACGGGTGCGCGGCGGTGACCAGACCGCCCGCCTCGTGCACCTGGTCGACGAAGCGCCGGAAGCTGCGCGGGTCGTCGGCGCGGTAGCGCCAGTCGATCCAGGTCCCGGGCGGCAATCCGATCGCCGGCCAGTGCCCGGAGCGCGTCGTGACCTCTTCACCGTTGAGGATCAGCAGGTCGTCGGTCGCGTGCTCGCCCCACTGCAACGACGCCGACGACGTGTTGTGCTCGGTGGAGGTGATGAAGTCCAGGCCGGCGGCGCGGGCGGCCGCGACCAGCTCCGCGGGGGTCCGGCGGCCGTCGGAGTGCACGGTGTGCAGGTGGCAGTCCCCGCGGTACCACGAGCGGCCCCGCTCCCGGGCCGGCGCGGTTTCGGGAGCGGGGTTGGGGCGGGCCGGTGCACCGGCCGGGCCGAACCGCAGCGTGATGTCGACCCGGTAGTTCATCCCCTGCGGCGCCACGGTGTAGGGGCCGAGGACGACGTGCCAGGTGCCCGGTGTGACCGGGCCCGGCAGGTAGCCCGGGGTGGCGCCGGCGGCGCTGATGGTGAAGCGGTCGCGGAACCCGCCCGACCAGCCGCGGAAGCCGCGCGCGTTGCCCAGCTCGTGCCCCTCCGGGCCGAAGATGCCGATGTCGCAAGCGTTTCCGCGGGTCCCGGGCGGGACCGCGGGCTTGTCGTAGGAGTAGACGACCTCGATCTCGGCCACCCCGCGCGGCACCTCGACCGGCAGGTAGAACCAGTCTTCGATGCTCGGCCCGAAGGTGCCGGTGACGGTGCGGGTCTCCGCGCCCGCGGCCTGCTCGGCGAAGGCCACGCCCGGCAGCAGGTTCGCCGCCGCGATGACTCCTCCCGCGGCCAGGAAACCGCGCCTGCTCAGCAGATCCACCCATGCCTCCCATGTTCGAAGTGCTCTGGATCCAACCGCCGCGACCTGACCTGAGCGGACACGGCGGATGAACCCCGCGCGGCGGGCGGCGGAATTCACCGCCACGGGTGTGCGATGAGTTTTCGCCGACCTCCGCGTCTAACCGGGAAGCACCGCAGGCGAACAGCGAGGAGGACCATCCGGTGGACGAGCGAACCGCGATCGAGCCGGAGCTCTTCGGCGATGCCGCAACGCTGTTGGAGCGCGCCACCTGCTACGTCCTCGGCGCCGCGGCCGACATCACCACCGCGACGCTGGCCAACGCGACTCCGTGCGCCGGCTGGGACCTCCGGACGCTCGTCGCCCACGTCAACGATTCGCTGGCCGTTGTCGCCGACACGCTCGCATCCCGAGTCCCGGATGACGGCGAGGATTCCGCCGACCCGGTCGCAACCTTGCGCAACCGCGCCAGGGTGCTGCTGGAAACGTGCCTCGCGCACCCGGACGACGTCCACGTCGACGGGTTGCCCCTGGACGGCCGGATCGCCGCCGCGACCGGTGCGCTGGAAATCGCCGTGCACGGCTGGGACATCGCCCGGGCGTGCGGGCAGGACTCCCCCATTCCGGACGGCCTCGCGACGGCGCTGGTCCGGCTGGCACCGATGGTCGTCACGGAGGCCACCCGCCCGTTCCTGTTCCGGCCGCCCGTCGCGTGGTCCCGGCACGCCGCGCCGGGCGAACGCCTCGTCGCCTACCTCGGGCGCAATCCGGTCGCGGGACCGGGCGGCGGCCTCACTCCTCGCGGCTGAGCGCTTTCCAGTGCAGCTTTTCCCGTTCGCGCTTGGGCAAAGCTGCGACGACGAGGTCGTAGGAGTCCTCGATCATGTCCAGCACGAGCGGATCGGGCACGGAGCCGTCCAGGAAGATCGTGTTCCAGTGCCGCTTGTTGAGGTGGTAGCCGGGCGTGATCGCCGGGTACGTCGCGCGCAGCTGGACCGCCAGCTCCGGCTCGCACTTGAGGCTGACCCGCAGCGGGTCGCCGCCCAGCCTGCTGATGGCGAAGATCTTGCCGGTGACTTTGAAAACGCTGTTGGTGTCGTCGAAGGGGAACTCTTCGCGCGCACCGGTGAGCGCGAGGCATGCGTTCTTGAGCTCCTGCGGCGTCATGCGAGCAGCGTAACGACCGCCGCCTCCCGGCCGGTGCAGATCCGCGCCGGAAGGGTTAATTTCATTCAACACTGAAGCAATAGTGGCCACAATCTTCGATGAGTGCGCAAAGGGCTGGAGCCCGCCGCGGGCGCGTCGCGGCGGGCTCCAGGTCTGGTTCGATCAGTAGCGGTAGTGGTCGGGCTTGTACGGGCCGTTGACGTCGACGCCGATGTAGGCGGCCTGCTCCTTGGTGAGCTTGGTCAGCTTCACACCCAGCGCATCCAGGTGCAGGCGCGCGACCTTCTCGTCCAGGTGCTTCGGCAGCACGTACACCTGCTTGTCGTACTCACCCGGCTTGGTGAACAGCTCGATCTGCGCGATCGTCTGGTTGGTGAAGGAGTTCGACATCACGAAGCTCGGGTGACCGGTGGCGTTGCCCAGGTTCAGCAGACGCCCCTCCGACAGCACGATGATCGAGTGCCCGTCCTCGAAGACGTACTCGTGGACCTGGGGCTTGATCTCCTGCTTGCGGATGCCCGGCACCTTCTCCAGGCCCGCCATGTCGATCTCGTTGTCGAAGTGACCGATGTTGCCCACGATCGCCTGGTGCTTCATCTCCGCCATGTGCTCCGCGGTGATGATGTTGAAGTTGCCCGTCGTGGTGACGAAGATGTCCGCGATCCCGACGACCTCTTCCAGGGTCGTGACCTGGTAGCCGTCCATCGCCGCCTGCAGCGCGCAGATCGGGTCGACCTCGGTGACGATCACCCGCGCACCCTGACCGCGCAACGACTCCGCACAGCCCTTGCCCACGTCCCCGTAACCGCACACCACGGCGACCTTGCCGCCGATGAGCACGTCCGTGGCCCGGTTGATGCCGTCGATCAACGAGTGCCGGCAGCCGTACTTGTTGTCGAACTTCGACTTCGTCACCGAGTCGTTCACGTTGATCGCCGGGAACAGCAACTCCCCGGCCTTCGCCAGCTCGTACAGCCGGTGCACACCCGTGGTGGTCTCCTCGGTGACACCCTTGATGCCCGCGGCGATCCGGGTGAACCGGCCCTTGTCGGCAGCCAGCGACTTCCGCAGGGTCTCCAGGATGACCTTGTACTCCTCCGGGTCGTCCTCGCCCGCGTTCGGCACCACACCGGCCGCCTCGAACTCGACGCCCTTGTGCACCAGCAACGTGGCGTCGCCGCCGTCGTCGAGGATCATGTTCGGGCCCTGACCGTCACCGAACTGGAACAACTGGTCGGTGCACCACCAGTACTCCTCCAGCGACTCGCCCTTCCACGCGAACACCGGCACACCCTCGGGCTTCTCTGGAGTGCCGTTCGGGCCCACCACGATCGCCGCCGCAGCCTCATCCTGCGTCGAGAAGATGTTGCACGACACCCACCGGACCTCCGCACCCAACGCGACCAAGGTCTCGATCAACACAGCCGTCTGCACCGTCATGTGCAACGAACCCGCAACCCGCGCACCCTTCAACGGCTGCGAATCCGCGTACTCCTCGCGAGTCGCCATCAGGCCCGGCATCTCGTGCTCGGCCAACCGGATCTGATGCCGCCCGGCCTCGGCCAACGACAAATCCCGGACAGCGAACTCAAGGCCATTGACCTTCTGCAACTTGACGCTCATCGCTACCTTCCCCTTGCACGACTACTGATTCGGTTCTGTTCATCCAAAGTGGAACGCCGAGATGGCCCGATCTGCTACTGCACTCGGGCGCGCAACCGCGAGATCTCGCCGGTCGGATTCGGTGCGGCGTCAGGCCGCCGTCGACCGCGAGAGATCGGCTCCGGGCCGCAATCTCAAGCCGCGCACAAAAAAAGCACCTCCCGTAGGAGGCGCCCTTACCGTGGTCTTCAAGCGGCTCGGCTGAGCGTGGCGGACGAAAGTCCGTTGCAGCGCCTCTCAGCCAGCGCTCGCGCCGTTGTGGCGCATCGTGTCGGTCAAACCCGGCGTGACCACATTCTGAAACCGGCTCAATGGTTTGTCAAACGACTCCCGCCTCGCCGGACTCACCGATCCGCGCAGCGGGCGGCAGGCGGCTCGCCGGTGATTTCCGCGCACACCAATCCGTCGCCGGCGGCCGGAACACCGGAAAGGCCCAGCGCGGCACGCTGGTCCACTTCGGCGCACCGCACCGGGCTGCCCTCGACCAGCAGCGGCGCGCGCTCGCGGGACGCGCCCGCGTAGGCCAGGACGTGCCGAAGTTCACTGCCGTCCTCCAGCCCGATCCGCTCCGGACCGTGCAGGCACACCAGGCGGTAGCGGGCACCGCGCCCTTCGCACTCGTCGAGCACCCGGCGCTGTTCGGGTGTTGCGAGCCACACCGCGTGGTGTTCGACGATGCCCGGCGCGGCGGCCAGGACCGCCGGGCGCTGGCCGTCTCCCCTGGCTCGCAGCCCCGTCGCCCAGACGGCCGCGAGGCCGGTGCAGCGGGCACGCAGCACGACCGCCGGCCCGGCCAGCCCCAGGTTCTCCCGCAGCCAGGTGATCTTCGAGGGACAGGCGTTCGAGCCGTAGGCCAGCACCGGCCGCCGGTCGCGGAGCGGAGCCGCGCCGCGTTCCGCCAGCCACCGGTCGACGCATGGTTGCGCCGCCGCGGCGGTGTGCACCCGCCAGCCCGACGGCGCGGTGCCGTCCGGGGCGAGCGGATGACCGATGCCGTCGAGCTGGACGAACGAGAAGTCCGGCCGCGCACCGGGATACGGGGCCTCGGGGTAATCGACGTCGGCGAAGCGCGTTCGCGCCGGGGGCTGGGCTCGTTGCTCGGGGAAGCACATAGCCGCAACAGCATCGCGTCGAAGGTACCGCGGCGCTATGACCGCGATCGCAGATCACGCCCGAAGCGCAGTGATTTACGTCGTTCGCGCCGATTCGAACACGCTCGGTGTCCAACGGCGCCCACCGGACAACACGGTCCACATCGGACACGAGGCCGCGGCCTCGCGGTTTTCGGCATGTGAGATCGCTCTACTTCGCGGCCGCGGCTGCGTAACATGCCCAGCCATGGATTCCGGTTCGGTGCTCCTGGTCGCGCGCCGGCACGTCGACACGTGCCGGATCAGCAGCGCCGCCTGTCGCGGCTGACCGCACTCGCCTCCCCCACCGGTGCCGCGCGGGCCGCTGCCGCCTGCGCGCTCAGCGAACTGGAAGAACTCCGATGCCAGCCACAGACGCGACGCGCGACGACTCCGACACGACCACCGAGACCACCGGAGGCCTGACCCAGGGCCTCAAGCGGCGGCACATGAGCCTCATCGCGCTGGGCGGGGTGATCGGCGCCGGCCTGTTCGTCGGCAGCGGCGTGGTGATCGGCTCCACCGGGCCGGCCGCGGTGATCTCCTTCCTGATCGCGGGCGTGCTGACGATCCTCATCATGCGGATGCTCGCCGAGATGACCGTCGCGCGGCCCGCGCTCGGGTCGTTCTACGCCTACGCCAGGGAGGCGCTGGGCGAGCGCGCCGGGTTCGTGGTCGGCTGGCTGTACTGGTACTTCTTCGTCATCGTCGTCGCCATCGAGGCGGTGGCCGGCGGCAAGCTCGTCCAGCTGTGGCTGCCGGAGGTCCCGCTGTGGGCGGTGAGCCTCGTGCTGCTCACGACGCTCGCCCTGACCAACCTGGTTTCGGCCCGCTCCTACGGCGAGTTCGAGTACTGGTTCTCCTCCATCAAGGTCGCCGCCATCGTCGTCTTCCTGTTCCTGGGCGCGATCGCCATCCTCGGCTGGTGGCCGGATTCGCCCGGCGGGCTGGGCAATCTCACCGCGCACGGCGGGTTCGCCCCGCACGGCGTCGCCGCCGTGCTCGTGGCCGTGGTGCCCTGCGTCGGTTTCTACACCGGCGCCGAGATCGTCACCATCGCGGCGGCGGAGTCCGCCGAACCGCGCCGCGCCGTGGCGAACGCGATGAAGTCGATCATCTTGCGCGTGGTGGCGTTCTACGTGCTGTCGGTGCTCGTCGTCGTGGCCGTGCTGCCCTGGAACTCCCCGGCCATCGAGGTGAGCCCCTACGCCGCGGTGCTGCAGGCGCTGAAGATCCCGGGCGCCGGCACGATCATGAACGTCATCGTGCTCACGGCGGTGCTGTCCTGCCTGAACTCCGCGCTTTACACGTCGTCGCGGATGCTATTCGCGCTGACGCGCCGGGGCGATGCTCCGCGCGGCCTGACCAAGCTCAGCCGCAGCGGGGTGCCCCGCCGGGCGCTGCTCGCCGGCACCGTCGTCGGCTACCTGTCGGTGATCGCCGCGTACGTCTCGCCCGACCTGATCTTCGCCTTCCTGGTCAACTCCTACGGCGCGGTGGCGCTGTTCGTCTACCTGATCATCGCGGTCTCGCAGGTGCGCCTGCGCAAGCGCCTCGGCCCGGACGGCGAATCGCAGCTGGCGCTGCGGATGTGGCTGTTCCCGTGGCTGAGCTACCTGACCATCGCGCTGATGGTCGTGGTGATCGCGGCGATGGCGGTGCTGCCCGACACCCGGTCGCAGTTCTGGCTCAGCCTCGTCACGCTCGCGGTCGTGCTCGTCGGCTACGAGGCCCGCCGCCGGAAGGGCGCCCCGCAGCAGGGCTGACGAGGCGCCTCTCCACTGTGGACGTCAGCGCGGGATGGCGGTGTGCTTGAACTCGTTGAGGTCGGTCCAGCCCAGCAGGTCCACCACGCGTTCGACGGTCGTGATGGACGCCGCCGGGTCGGCGCCCTTCGGAGCTCGGTTCATCAGCCGGACGAACACGGCCTGCTCGTCGACGATGAAGGTCGGTACACCCCAAACGCTGTGCGAGGAAACGAAGTCCTCGTGCTCGGTGCGCACCTTCTCGAGCGCGGAACCGTCGTCGATGCGCGCGAACACCGCGTCGGCGGGAACGCCGTGGTCGGCGAGGACGCGTTGGACCACCGCGCGGTCCTCGAGGTGCAGTCCCTCGTCGTGCCGCGCCTCGAACAAGGCGCGGTGCACGGCCGGGAACCGGTCCGGGAACTCGTCCCGGACCACGGCACCGGCCTGCAGGGCGAGGATCCCGCTGTCCTGCTCGGGTTTCTCCCAGACGCTGGGCTGGCCCTCCTCGACGTGCGCCTGGCCGAGGGAGAACGGCAGGTAGCGGACCTGCCAGTCGGCGCCGGCGGCCAGGCCGGTGAGCAGGTGCTCGTGCGCGTTGCGGGCGAACGGGCAGCGGTAGTCCCAGGTGACGGCGAAAGCGGAGGTCATCTTCGGGTCAACATCCTTGTCCGGTATCGGGTCATGGGTAGCAGTAGGAATCGGAGGAGGCGTCGCCGCCCTGCAGGCGCACCTGGTGGACCCGCCGGCCGCGGAATTCCGCGCCGTGCGGGAAGAAGCTCTCGTCGACCGCGAGTCCGCCGCCCGCGTCCGGATCGGTGTCGATCTTGGCGAACCACGAGCCCACGCCGTCGGGGTAGAACTGGTCGTCCCACGACCCGTACAGCGAGTTCGTCAGGTAGATGCGCCGGCCGTCGCGGCTGACCTCCACCATCTGCGGCCCGCCGGCCAGCGGCCGGTCCGGCTCGGCCGGGTGCGGCACGCGGCCGGTGATCCCGCCGAGGCGGACCGAGCCGGTCTCGCGGGGCCGCGCCGGATCGCTGACGTCGTACTGCTTCAGCTCGCCGGTGCCCCAGCACGAGACGTACAGGAACCGGTCGTCGACGGACAGGTTGATGTCGGTGACCAGCGGCGGCACCGCGCCGAACGGCTGCAGCGCGGGCGGGAGCTCCTCGGCCGGCGCCGGCTCGGCGGGGATGGTGATCACCTTGTCGGCCTGCCAGTCGCCGTTCTCGCGGTGCCAGCGCCAGACCGACGCCGACAGGTCCTCGGTGCTGACCACCACGCCGGCGAAGCCCCAGGTCGCGCCGGGGTCGTGCGACGGCCGCAGCTCCAGCACCATCTGGTGCTGCGCGCCGAGGTCCACGCGCTGCCGGTGGCGGCCCTCCGCCAGGTCCCAGAAGTGCAGGGCGTGGCCGTACTCGTTGTTCAGCAGCAGCTCCGGGACGACCCCGTCCTCGATCATCGAGGGCGTGCCCCACTCGCTGGTGATCAGGGTGTTCTGGTTGAGGTGCCACCAGGCGTCGTAGGCCAGGCGCTGCGGCCCGCGGTCGGTCTCCCACGCGCGCACGACGTCGAACGTGTCGTGGTCGAGCACCGCGATGCCGCCGGGTCCGTCGTCCCCGTTCGCGCCGCCGAGGCAGGAGAGGTAGATCCCGTCCGGGCCGCAGTGCAGCGTGTGCGGCCGGGAGTAGCCGGCCCCGGTCGCGAGCTCCTCGGCCGTCACGGTCCGCACCAGCCTCGGCTGCCGCGGGTCGGGATGGGTGTCGTAGATGTGCACGTTCGACGACCGCAACCCGGGTAGCAGCAGGTAGCGGCGCTGCAGGCCGTCGGTGTGGTGTCCGGCGTGGGCGAACGCGCTGCTGCACGCGTTCCAGCCGAAGTGGTGCAGTTCGTCGCCCCGGGTCGGCAGGTCGGCCCAGCCGACCACCCGGCCGAAGCTCGCCGACCCCGGATCGGTGTCGACGACCGTGAGCGCGTCCGGCTGCTGTCCGGACCGGTCGAACGCGACGACGTAGGCCAGGCGTTCGGCAGGCGCGGCGATGGCGTCGCCCGGGCTGCGGTAGAAGGTGGGATCGAGCTCGTGTCCGGTTGGAGAACTCATCGCGTCTCCTCAGACTGCAACGGCTTCGTCACCCAGCGTCTCGCCAACCGCACTGAGCGTCGAGGCCGTCCACATCGTAGGATCCGCGCGCCCGCCGGCCCCCGCTAAGCGGGTTGGTAGGTCAGGCAGTCGACGATGTCCCGCTGGTATCCGACGGAGATGCCCGGCGCCTGGCATTCGAGGTGGTCGTTGTACCGGCAGTCGGCCATCTTGCACGCCCCGACGTGGCCGATGGCGTTCGGATCGCCGCCGTCGAACTCGCCGCCGACGAAGGTGTCGCACTGCGCGTGGGCGGGTTCGCCGATGGTGATGGCCAGGGCGTGGCAGTTGTGGTCGTGGTTGAACGCGCAGTTCTCGGCCGTGCAGTTGTTCACCAGTGGCATTTCCATGTTTCCCCCCGGATTCGCTCGGTTGCCGAAGCGGTTTCCCATGATGGACCGCGTGCGGCCGCCCGGCAGCGGATCCGGGGGCCCGTCAGCGGGCGGTGCGGTGCCGCTCGCGGAGCAGGAAGCGCTGGATCTTGCCGCTCGGCGTCTTCGGGAGCTGCTCGACGAAGTGCACCGAGCGCGGATAGGCGTGCGCGGCGAACCTGCGCTTCACCAGCTGCTGGAGGTCCGCGACCAGCTCCTCGTCGCCGGTCCGTCCCGCGCGGAGGACGACGTAGGCCTCCAGGACCTCGCCGCGCAGCTCGTCGGGCACGCCGATGACGGCCGCTTCGGCCACCGCGTCGTGGCGCACCAGGACGCTTTCGACGTCGAACGGCCCGATGCGGTAACCGGCCATGATGATCACGTCGTCGTCGCGGGAGGAGAAGAAGAAGGAGCCGTCGACGTCCCGCGACCCGGCGTCGCCGGTGAGGTACCAGCGGCCATCGGCGGAGAAGCGCTCGGCGGTCTTCTCCTGCGCGGCGACGTAGCCGGTGAACCACATCAACGGGCTGTCGGCGACGTGGAACGCGATGCGCCCCGCGGTGCCCGCGGGCGCGGGCTCGTCCCGGTCGTCGTGCAGCACCGCGGCGGACCAGCCCGGCAGGACGCCGCCCATCGAGCCCGGCTTGACCGGCTCGCGAACGCCGTCGGCCCAGGCGTTGACGATGACCATGCCGTGCTCGGTCTGCCCGTAGTGGTCGCGCACCGCCACGCCCAGCCGCTCCTCGGACCAGGACACGACCTCCGGCGTCAGCGGTTCGCCCGCCGAGGACGCGCGGCGGAGCCGGATTCCCTCGGGCACGCCCGCCGGATCGGTGCGCAGGCTGCGGTAAACCGTTGGCGCGGCGGCGAAGTTGGTGACGCCGAACTCGCGGATGACCTGCCAGGTCAGCGCGGCCGAGAACCCCGCGTGCAGCAGGATGCTCCGGCGACCGGCCGCCAGCGGCCCGAGGATCGCGTAGTACAGGCCGTACGCCCAGCCCGGGTCGGCGGCGTTCCAGAACACGTCGTCGGCCCGGACGTCGAGCCCGAGCTCCAGGTACGCCTGGAACGAGGCGAGGGCCTTGATCGGCACCGGAACGGCCTTCGGGGTTCCGGTGGTGCCCGAGGTGAACAGCTGGACCAGGATGCCGTCCCCGCCCCGGCGGACGGGTTGCGCGGTCGGCTCGTCGCCGCTGTACCGGCCGAGCAGCCCGGCGACGGTCGGCTCGTCGGTGGCGTCCCCGGCGACGACGATCCGCCACGGCGCGTCGGCGGGGATGTCGTCGCCCGGCTCCAGCTTGGCGCGCTGGTCCTGGTCGACCACGACGACCTTCGCGCCGCTGGCGTTGAGCCGCAGGGCGATGGCGGGCGGCGCGAAGGCGGTGAACAACGGCACGTGCACGGCGCCGCGGCGCCAGATGCCCAGCAGCGCCACGACCAGGTCGGCGGACTTGCCCATGAGCACCGCGACCGCGTCGCCCGGCTCGACGCCCAGGTCGGCGAGCGCGGCGGCGAAGCGCGCCGAGTCGCGGCGCAGCTCGCCGTAGGTGAGGTCCCGGCTGGTCAGGTCGGCCTCGACGACGGTGCAGGCCACGGCGCCCGCGGGGTGGTCGTCGCACAGCAGGTCCGCCGCGCACGCGTCCGGCGAGCCGAACCTGGCGAGCAGCTCGGCGACCCGTTGCGGCGGCGGTGTCGTCCCTGGTGCGGCGGTCGGCTCGATGCTCACGAATGCCCCTTCCCGCCGCATGCTCCTTTGCCGCGGCGTAGCCGGGCGTTATGCTCCGCGCCACACATCAGTCCGCGATACCCCCGGAAAGGGGTGAAGGGGTCGTGTACTTGCGTCCGGATGACGGGAACGCCTTCCGGCAGGCCGTGCGGGTGGTGCGGCAGCGGGCCGACGTGCCGGTCGCCTTCGGCGGGCAGGTCGCGGCGGGTTCCCTGCACCTCTCGGAGTTCGCCGGCGTGCGCACGGCCGCGCTGAAGGGCCTCCAGGTGCGCGCCGCGGCGGGTCTCGGCGGGCAGGTCATGACCTCCCGGCGCCCGGGCGCGGTGAGCGACTACGGGTCCGCGGTGACGATCAGCCACGACTACGACGTGCCCGTGCTCGCCGAGGGCATCTGCTCGGTGGCCGCCGCGCCGGTGACGGTGCACGGTTCCGTTCGCGGGGTGCTCTACTGCGCCGCGCGGGGCGTGGTCCCGCTCGGCGACCGGGTGCTCGACACCATGGTCGACGCGACCCGCCGGCTGGCCGGGGAACTCGCCGTCCGCGACGAGGTGGACCGGCGGCTGCAACTGCTGGACGTGGCGGACACCGACCGCACGGCACTTCGCGACAGCGTGGCGATCGAGGAGGTTCGCGAGCTGCACGCCGAGTTCCGCGCCATCGCCCAGGGACTCGACGACGCGGTCCTGCGCGACCGGCTGCACCGGGCGTGCGAGCGGCTGGCGCACCTCACCGACGCCCCGGACACCGCCGATCCGCCCGCGTTGTCGCCGCGCGAGCTGGACGTGCTCTCGCAGATCGCGCTCGGCTGCAGCAACGCGGAAACGGCGCGGAGGCTCTCGCTGAAACCCGAGACCGTCAAGGCGTATCTGCGCAGCGCCATGCGCAAGCTGGACGTGCACACCCGGCACGAGGCGGTCGTCGCCGCCCGGAAACGCGGCGCGCTGCCCTGATTCCCCTGCACGGCCGGGAAACGGTTGCGCCACCGCCGTTGCGGGTACGTCGCGTGTGGTGCGTGTTCCTGCGTGCGGCGAGGGGAATTGCGATGTGCCGGTTGTTCGGGTTGTCGGCCGCGCCGCGGCGCGTGCAAGCCACGTTCTGGTTGCTGGAGGCGCCGGACAGCCTGGCGCAGCAGAGCCGCCGGGAACCCGATGGCACGGGGCTCGGCATCTTCAGCGCCGATGGTGAACCGGAGGTCGACAAGCGCCCGCTGGCCGCCTACGAAGACCGGGCCTTCGCCGAAGAGGCCAAGCACTGCCGCTCGGTCACCTTCGTCGCGCACATCCGCTACGCCTCGACCGGCGCGCTGGAGCAGCGCAACACCCACCCCTTCCAACAGCACGGCCGGTTGTTCGCGCACAACGGCGTGATCGGCGACCTCCCGGCGCTGGACGCCGAACTCGGCGACCACCGCGGGCTGGTCGCGGGCGAGACGGACTCGGAGCGCTTCTTCGCGCTGATCACCAAGCACATCGACGCCAACGGCGGCGCAGTCGAGGCCGGAATCGCGGCCGCGGCGCGGTGGGTCGCGGACTCGCTCCCGGTGTACGCGCTCAACCTGGTGCTCACCACGCCGAGCGAGCTGTGGGCGCTGCGCTACCCCGACACCCACGAGCTGCACGTGCTGCAGCGCGCGGCGGGCGGGCAGCACGGCGACCGGTACCTGGACCACGCCAGTTCCGCCGGGCGCATCCGCACCCGCAGCGGGCAGCTGGCCAAGGCCCCGGCGGTGGTGGTGGCCAGCGAGCGGATGGACGAAGATCCCGGCTGGCAGGAGATGCGGGCCGGGGAGCTGCTGCACGTCGGCCGCGATCTCTCGGTCACCCGGCGGATCGTCCTGGAACACCCACCTCGCCGCCCGCTGTCGCTCGCCGATCTCGATGCGCACGCGGCGGCGTCGCAGGCCTGACCCGACTCGGGCTAACGCAGGACGGTCGCGCCCGAGGGGCCGACGGCCTCCCCGACCGTGGTCGCGTAGGTGAACCGGTCGGCGACGTCGAGCATCTCCAGCAGGCGGTCCACGACCCTGTTCTGGGAGAGCAGAACCAGGTGCACCCCGCGCATCAGGGCGCGGTGCGCGGCCTCCAGCAGCACGACCGCGCCGTGGGTGGACAGGAAGGAAAGCCTGGACAGGTCCAGGACGGCGGTGCCGGTGGCGGCCGAGAGGTGCGCACGCACCGCGTCGGCGAAGTTCGTGGCGCTGTTCATGTCCAGGATTCCGGCCGTTTCGAGGACGACGACGCCGGGAGCGGGGCTCGTGGTGCGCAGTCGCAGCACTCCGGGCGCGTGGTCGTCGGTGCCGCGTTCGGTGCGCGGGGCGGGGATGAAGGACATGTGCGGCCTCCCCAATGTTCGGGATTCGGGCTGTCGGCCACGTCGCGGAGAACCCCGGCGGGCCGCCCTCCACGCTACGGACAAACCCTAGATCACCAGGCAAAAGGACCCTTCGAGCGCATCACAGCACGAAGGGTGTTCACCCCTCGGCCGTGCCCCACGATCGGGCGACGGCGGCCGTCACGGTCAGCTCTCGGGGCTGCGCCGGGTGCGGCGGGTCGGCGTCGCCGTGGCCGGGTCCTCCGGCCACGGGTGCTTCGGGTAGCGCCCGCGCAGTTCCGCGCGGACCTGCCGGTAACCGTTGCGCCAGAACGAATCGAGATCGGCCGTGACCGCCGCCGGGCGCCCGGCCGGCGAGAGCAGGTGCAGCACCACCGGCACCCGGCCGTCGGCGATGCGCGGCACGTCCTGCCAGCCGAAGACCTCCTGCAGCTTCACCGGCAGGGCGGGCCGGCCGCCCTGGTAGTCCACCTTGATCCGGGAGCCGGAGGGGACCTCGATCCGGTCCGGCGCGAGCTCGTCCAGGCGTCCCGCCGCAGACCACGGGATCAGCCGCCGCAGCGCGGCGCCCGCCGGGATCCGCAGGTCGGCCCGCCGCCGCGCGGCCGAGAGCTCCGGCTCCAACCACTGGTCCACTATGGACAGCAGTGTTCCGTCGTCGGTGGCGGGCCAGGGATCGCCGAGGGCGGTGTGCAGGAACCCGAGCCGCTGCCGCAGCCGTCGCGCGTCGTCGCTCCAGGACAGCAGTTCCAGCCCCTCGGCGCGCAGGCCGGCCAGCAGCGCCTGCCGGACCTCGGCAGCATCCGGGTCGCGGATCTGCCTGCTGCTCAAGGTGATCGCGCCGAGCCGCTCGACGCGGACCGCCCGCACATCGCCGTCCGCCCAGCCGATCTCGTCGCTGGTCGTCACCAGCGCGGGCGCCGCGCTGCGGGCCAGCGCCTCGTCCGCGGGCGCGGCCAGCCGGACGACCCCGGAGGCACTTCCCGGCGCCCGGTCCGCGACGGCCACGGCGAGCCATTCCGATTCGCGCAACCCGGAGTTGCCCGGCAACTCCACCGCTGTCCCGGACGCCATCAGGTACACCGCGGAACCGGAACCCCGGCGCCGCGCCAACCTCTCGGGCTGCGCCAGCGCGACGACGAGCGCCGCATCGTCGCGCGCGGAGGTTCCGGGATGCGGCTGCACAGAACCGCGCAGCCTGCGGACCTCGCGCCGCCACCGATCGCTGCCCGGCGCACCCCGGCGCAGCCGGGAAAGCGCAGTGGTGACGTCGATTTCGCTGGTCAGCGCATCGTTGTCGAGCAGGGCCACGACCTCGGTGGTGATGTCGGTGCCGGCCAGTTCGCGGCCGTCGAGCAGGGCCCGGGCCAGCCTCGGGTGCAGACCGAGCTCCGCCATCCGGCGGCCCCGGGCCGTGACCGCGTCGTCGTCCAGCGCACCGAGCCCGCGCAGCACGTCGCGGCCCGCGGCCAGCGCACCGGCGGGCGGCTCGTCCCACCACGTCAGCGCCGACCCGTCCGGCGTTCCCCAGCACGCCAGTTCCAGGGCGAGCCGGGTCAGATCGGCCGTCCGGATCTCCGGTTCCGGATACGCGGGCAGCGTGCTGTGCTCGTGCTCCGGCCAGCACCGGTACACCACACCGGGCCCCTGCCGGCCCGCGCGGCCCGCCCGCTGGTCGGCGACCGCCGCCGACACCCGGACCGTGGCCAGCCCGGCCAAGCCGCGCCGGTTGTCCACCCGCGACACCCGGGACAGCCCCGAGTCGACGACGGCGCGCACCCCGGGCACGGTCAGGCTCGACTCGGCGACCGCCGTGGCCAGCACCACGCGGCGCCGCTTCCCCACCCGCAGAGCCGAATCCTGCTGCGCGTGCGGAAGCCGGCCGTGCAGCGGCAGAACGTCCACATCGGACTCGCCCAGCTGGTTCGCGACGCGGCGGATCTCACCGGCACCGGGCAGGAACGCCAGCACGTCGCCGTCCTGCTCGGCGAGCGCGGTGCGCACCGCCCGCGCCACGCACGCCTCGATCCGCTCCCCGCGCGTCGGCGGCAGGTACGAGGTCCGGACCGGATGGGTCCGCGCGTGCGCCTCCAGCACCGGTGCGTCGCCGAGCAGCTCCGCGGCCCGACCGGCCGCCACCGTGGCCGACGTCGCCAGCACCCGCAGGTCCGGGCGCAGCCCGTCCCGCGCGTCCAGCAGCAGCGCCAGCAGGAGGTCCGCGTCCAGGTGCCGCTCGTGGCATTCGTCGAGCATCACGACGTCGACGCCGCTCAGCTCGGGATCCGATTGCAGCCGCCGCACCAGCAGGCCGGAGGTCACCACCTCGACGACCGTCGCCGCGCCGCGACGGCGCTCGCCCCGCACCGAGTAGCCCACGCGCTGCCCGACCTCCTCGCCGAGGAGGCTCGCCATGCGCTCCGCCGCGGCCCGGGTGGCCAGCCGCCGGGGCTCCGCCACCACGACGCGAAACCCCTGCTCCGCCAACGCCAACGGCACGAGCGTCGTCTTCCCGGTGCCGGGCGGCGCCACCAGCACCGCCGTGCCGTGCTCCGCGAGAGCACGGGTGACGTCGTCGAGCACGGCACGCACGGGAAGATCGGGGAAGTCGAGCATAACGGCCCCATCTTGCCATCCCTGCCGCGCAGTTCGATTGACGCACAGGAGTTCGGCGGATACGTTGCCGGAAAACCACCGCCGCCGAACGGGAATGGCACCTTGGGACGACTCGCGGACGCCGACAGCGCCGCCCGGAAGCAACGCCAGCTCGCCGGCGCACCGAACGCGGCGGACTTCTCCGAGGCGCTGGCCCGGGGCCTGGCCGTGCTCGCGGCCTTCGACGGCGAGAACCGGCGGCTGACGCAGGCCGACCTGGCGCGCAAGCTCGACCTGTCCCGCGCGACCGTGCGGCGCGCCGTGCTGACCCTCGAGCACCTCGGCTACGTCCGCGCCGAAGGCCGCGCGTACGAACTCAGCCCGCGAATCCTGCGGCTCGCGGCCGGATACCTGACCTCGAACGTCACCGGCGCGGTCATGCAGCCGGTGTGCGACCGGATCTGCGCGCGGCTGCAGGAGGCGTGCTCCGTCGCCGTGCTCGACGGAGCGGACGCCGTCGTGATCGCCCGCGCGGTGCCGAACCAGCTGATCCAGGTGGGCAGCGGCATCGGTTTCCGGACTCCGGCGAACATCTCCTCCCTCGGCAAGGTCCTCCTCGCGCACCTGCCGGAGCAGGAGCGCCCCGGCGCGCTCGACGCGGCCGGGGCCCGGGCCGATGCCCTCGACGGGATCGAGCGCGCCGGGTACTGCTACGTCGCGAACGACGTGGAGCCGGGCGCCCATTCGATCGCCGTGCCCCTGCGCCGGTGGGACGGGCGGGTGATCGCGGCCCTGCACGTCGGGTGCAACATCGAGCGGATCTCGCCCGACGCCATGCACGGCGACGTCCTGGCACTGCTGCGGGAGGCGGCCGACGAGCTCCACGCCCAGCTCATCTGAGCCGCCGCACCGTCAGCCGAGGCGGTCGGCCATGAGCTCGCCCGCCATGATCGCTGCGAGGTTGGTGTTCGCGCGGGGAACCGTCGGGAAGATCGACGCGTCGACCACGCGGAGCCCCTCCACGCCCAGCACCCGGCAGTCGGGATCGACCACCGTCGCCGGGTCCGACGGGCTTCCCATCCGGCACGTGCTGGTCGCGTGCTGCGCGTCGGCCGCCGTCGCGAGCAGGTAGCCGTCCAGCTCCGCGTCGTCGTCGACGGCCGCGAGCAGCGTCTCGTTGAGCCGGTCCGGCGAGAACGCCGTGATCGCCGCGACCTCGTCGCCGCGCACCAGCTCGACCAGGTGGCGGATGCCGCTGCGCAGCCGCGCGAGATCCCGCTCGTCGGAGAGCATGCGTTCGCGCACCTCCGGCTGCGCCGTCGGGTCAGTCGAGGTCAGGCCGACCGATCCGCGCGAGTAGACCTGGTTGTTCCACACGCCGAAGGAGCCCGCGCCGAAGCGGACGTCGGCGATCTCCATCGCGAGCACGCTCTGGTTGGCCGCGATGACCATCATGTCGTCGGCCTGGGCCGCCGGGTGGTCGCTGGTGTAGCGGATGCAGACGTTCGTGTGCCGGTCGTCGGGCGTGCGCACCGCCGACTCCTCGTTCAGCGGGATGCCGACGAAGACCACCGGGTGGTCCTGCAGGCCCTGGCCGACCGGCAGGTCCCGCAGCACGTCGATGCCCAGCGAGCGCAGGTGGGCGGCCGGGCCGATGCCGGATCGCAGCAGGATCGCCGGCGTGTGGATCGCACCGGCGCTCAGCACGACCTGGTCCGCGTGCTCGCGGCGCATCGTCCCGTCGACGAGGACTTCCACGCCGACCGCTCGCCCGCCGGACACGATGACCCGGTCCACGACGGCGTCGCCGCGGATCGCGAGGCCGGGCAGCGCCCTGGCCGGTTCGAGGTAGGCGTCGTTGGTGGACACCCGGCGGCCGAGCCGCGAGTTGATCGGGTACGGCGAAATCCCCGTCGCACCAGGGGCGTTCACATCGGCGGCCCACCCGTGCCCCGCCGCCAGCGCGGCCCGGTGCAGCGCCGCGTCCACCGCGCCCCACTCCGCCTGGGGCGTCCGGTAGACCGGGATCGGGCCGCCGCGCCCGTGGTACGGGGCGTCGCCGAACTCCTCGTCGTCCTCCAGCTTCGCGAAGTACGGCAGCACGTCCCGGGGTGCCCAGCCCTCGCATCCCGCACGGGCCCAGTCCTCGAAGTCCGCCATCGGCGGGCGGATCGCGATCTGCCCGTTGATCGCCGAACTGCCGCCGACCCCGCGGCCGCGCCAGAACGGCTCCGGAGCCTGCTTCTCGGTCCGCGCGGCGGTGAGCCCCTGCCACACGAGGTGCCGCCCGGCGTCGGGATCCAGCAGCGCGCGCATCGGGTTCGGCGACCGCCACACCTCCGGCATCTCGGCGGAGCGGTAGTCCGGGCCGGCCTCCAGGAGCAGCACCCGCCTCCCCTGCTCCGCGGCCCGGACCGCCAGGGCGGACCCCGCGGAACCGGCCCCGACCACGATCAGATCCCAGCCACCCTCAGCCACCACGCCTCCAGAAGTTCGATTACCGCACATATGTGCGCTGTTTCGGAGACGCAACGGTACGACCACCCGGCCGGGAGCCGCAACGGATTTCCTCGCCGATGCCCGCTGGTCACGCTGCCCGTGCGTGTTTTGTGTTGCTATGGCAGCACAAAACACGCACGAGCCACCCACTTGCGGAAGTGTTCCTCCTGAGCCGACCCTGCCCGCTCGCTACACCGTCTCGGGGCCGGCTTGGAGGGAAGCCGGGTCGCGGCGAGCGGCCGTGCGGGCCAGCCGGCGGACGCCGAGGAAGACGACGGCCGCGAGCAGCAGGTAGGCGGGCACGAGCAGCAGGGCGTCGGGCGTGGTCATCTCGGCCGACCACCCCGCGTCCCGGCGTTCGCCGTCCAGGACGATGCGCTGCACGGTGAGGAACGTGAGGTGGGTCGCGATGCTCGTCCACAGTGAACCGGTGGCGCCGCGCGCGGCGATCAGCGCGATGCCGAAAACGGTGAGCAGGATCAGGTAGGACACCGGATCCTCGCCCGCGGGCGCCCAACCGATGGCGCCGGGCGATCCGCCGCCCAGCACCGCGACCCCTGCCGCGACGAGGGCAGCCCCCGCCGGGACGACCAGGAAGATCGCCGTGGTGCCGACGGCCGCCGCCCATCGCCCGAACCGCGATCGCAGGGTGCACCAAGCGTGCCCGCGCAGCGTCAGCTCCTCCGGCAGCGCCTCGAGCAGGAACGCGACGATCGCGTTGGTGACGAGGAAGACCGCCAGGCTTCCCAGATCCAGGTCAGTCCACCGCAGCCAGCCCGCTGCGGTCCCGGCGCCGAACACGAGGGCGGCGCTGCCCGCGGTCACGACGCACCCGAGCAGGAAGCCCCGCAGCCCGCGCAGGTCCGCCGTCAGCCCCAGCCCGCGCAGCCCGCCACGGCGCCGCCACAGCAGGACGACGACAGGCACCGCGATCAAGCTGGTCAGCACCGCAGGCAGGAGGCGCACGGCGAATCCGTCGTCGCCGGTCGCCGGCGCTACCGCCGTCGCGACACCCAACGCGAAAGCCATCGCGATCGGGCCGAGCACGGCGCGCCCGAGCACCGCGAGCGCGCCAGGACGGTGCACGATCATGTTCCCTTGCTCCTTTTCGCTTTCCGTTGCGCCTTCGGGAAGAGCAGGTCCAGGTGGGCCTCGACGCGCGGACCGAGGAATCCCGCGCGCTCGGACTCGTCGAGGACCAGCGACTGCACGACGAGCCCGTCGATGACCGCGAGCAGCCCGGCCGCCGCCGTCACCGGGTCGGCGGCCGGGTTGAGCTCACCGCTCTCGCTCGCACGCCGGAGGATCTGCGCGAACGCCTCGCGGAGCCCTTCGTCCACCTCCGCGGCGAAGCTCATGAGCGACGGCCGCGTGGTCGCCTCGGCGGAGAACGCCAACCACACGCGGGCGTCGCGGCTGAGGCGCTCGTCGACCGGCAGCCAGAGGTCGATCAGCGCGCGCAGCACCGAGCGGGCGGGCCCGTCGAAGCCCACCGCCGCCGCGCGCTCCTCCACATCGCGGCAGATGTGGCGGAACGCCTCGACGATGAGCTGCTCCTTGCTCCGGAAGTAGTACTGGACCTGTGCGAGGGACACGCCCGCCGCGGCGGCCACCGCGCGCATGCTGACGGCCGGGATCCCGCCCCCGTCGATCAGGTCGAGCACCGCGCCGATCAGGTGCGCTCGCCGCTCGGCGGCGCGGCCCCCGACCGTCACCCCTGCCGGCCGCGTGCCGACCGGCCGATCATCATCGCGAGACCCACCACGATCTCGATGGCGCCCACCACGAGCAGGACGACCCCGACCTTGCTCGGCGAGACGACCGGCAGCTCGACCCCGCCCGTCGTCGCCCACAGCACGGCACCGATCAGCGCCAGAACCACGCCGCTGACGAGGGTCCTGCGCGCGGCACGAGCGCCGCTTTCGATCTTCTCAACGTTACCCATACGATCGTATGGTACAGACGTACCGTACGACCGTATAGGACACCCCGAGCAGGCCTTTCGATCGATTGCGGGATGCGGGTCACGACGAGGCGGACGCCTAGCACGGCGCAGGCTCCAACGGCAAATCGCGCCCCGAAAATCCAGATCATGAAACGATGTCTGGTTCCTCGGCCGGCTGTTGCATCGTGGCGTCCGAAGGGCGCGCACGCATCGGATTCCCGCGCGCCGACACCGCGAAAGGCAAGACATGTCCGAGAACGACAACGCCCCCGAGAACAACGACCTCGGGCTGCCGGAGAAGCCCAAGCAGAAGCGACGGGGCGTCCTGCTGGGCCTGGCCGCGCTGGTGGTGATCGCCGTCGTCGCGGTGATCGTCGTGGTGCAGGGCGGCTCGACCGACACCGCGGCCGGCCGCACCAAGGTGCGCATCGGCGTGACCGACGCCGGCAAGTCGTACTGGAAGACCTACAAGGACCTCGCCGCCGCCCAGGGCATCGACCTCGAGACGGTCAACTTCAGCGACTACCACCAGGCCAACCCGGCGCTGTCGCAGAAGCAGATCGACGTGAACCTCTTCCAGCACCTGCTCTTCCTCGCCAACTACAACGCGTCCAATTCGGACACCCTCACCCCGATCGGCTCGACCTACGTCGTGCCGCTGAGCCTGTACTCCCGCAAGCACACCAACGTCGCCGACGTCCCGCAGGGCGGCACCGTCGCGATCCCGAACGACCCCACCAACCAGGCGCGGGCGCTGCTGGTCCTCCAGCAGGCCGGGCTGATCAAGCTCAGGGACGGCGGGACCGTGCTCGCCACCCCGGCCGACATCGACGCCGCGGCCTCGAAGGTGACCGTCACCCCGGTCGACGCCGCGCAGACCGTCGCGTCGCTGCCGTCGGTGGACGCGGCGATCATCAACAACAACTTCGCCCTCGACGCCGACCTCGACCCGAGCAAGGCGCTGTTCGGCGACGACCCCGACAGCCCGGCCGCCGCGCCCTACATCAACGCGTTCGTCGTCCGCGCCGAGGACCGGGACAACCCGACCTACCACAAGCTCGTCGAGATCTACCGGGACAAGCGCGTCTCCGGGCAGGCCGAGGCCGACTCGAAGGGCACGTCGGTGCTCGTCGACCGCCCGCAGGCCGAACTGGAGGGCATCCTGGCCGACCTCACGCAGACCGTGAAGGCCGCCAAGTGAGCACGGGGTCCCCGCTCATCGAGTTCCGCGGCGTCGGCAAGACCTTCGGCTCCGGCGACCGCGCGGTCACCGCGCTGGCGGACGTCGACCTGACCATCCACGCCGGCGAGGTGTTCGCGATCATCGGCTACTCCGGGGCGGGCAAGAGCACCCTGGTCCGGTTGATCAACGCGCTGGAGCCGGTCAGCACCGGGCAGGTCGTCGTCGGCGGCACCGACATCACCGGCCTGCCCGAGCGGCGGCTGCGCGAGGTCCGGCTCGGCATCGGCATGATCTTCCAGCAGTTCAACCTGCTCCGCTCGCGCACCGTGTTCGGCAACGTCGCCTACCCACTGAAGATCGCGGGCTGGGACAAGCGGCGGCGCGAGGAGCGGGTCGCGGAGCTGCTGCGGTTCGTCGGCATCGCCGACAAGGCCTGGCACTACCCCGACCAGCTCTCCGGCGGGCAGAAACAGCGGGTCGGCATCGCCCGGGCGCTGGCGACCAACCCGAAGATCCTGCTCGCCGACGAGTCCACCAGCGCGCTCGACCCGGAGACCACCGGCGAGGTGCTGCGGCTGCTCAAGCGGGTCAACACCGAGCTCGGGGTGACCATCGTGGTGATCACCCACGAGATGGAGGTGGTCCGGGAGATCGCCGACCGGGTGGCGGTGCTCGACGCCGGGCGCGTCGTCGAGCAGGGCAGCGTGGTGGACGTGTTCTCCGCGCCCAAGACCGCGATCACCCGCCGGTTCGTGGAAACCGTGCTGCACGACCAGCCCGACGGCGAGAACCTCGCCAGGCTGCGCGCCCGGCACGACGGCCGGCTGGTGACCGCGAGCATCCGCGACGACCGGCGGATCGGCGCCGTGCTGTCCAACGCGCTGGGCAGGCACGGCGTCCGGTTCGAGATCGTCTACGGCGGGATCAAGGAGCTCGGCGGCGAGTCGCTGGGCAGGCTGACGCTGGAGCTCAACGGCGCGACCGACGGCGTCGACGCGCTGATCGCCGAGCTCCGCGAGATCACCGAGGTGCAGGAGCTGGTGGCGTGAACATCGACTGGGCGACGATCGGGCCGGTGCTGCTCACCTCGATCGGCCAGACCATCTGGATGGTGCTGGCCACGATGCTGATCGGCGGTTTCCTCGGCCTGGTGCTCGGCATCCTGCTCTACACCACGCGGGCGGGCGGGATCCTCGCCAACCGCTTCGTGTTCGTGGTGCTGAACGTGCTGGTGAACATCATCAGGCCGATCCCGTTCATCATCTTCATCACGGCGATCGGCCCGCTGACGATCCAGGTGGTCGGCACCACGCTGGGCACCACCGCGGCCACGTTCGCGCTGACCGTGGCGGCCACGTTCGGCATCTCGCGGATCGTCGAGCAGAACCTGGTGACCATCGACCCCGGGGTCATCGAGGCGGCCCGCGCGATGGGGGCGAGCCCGCTGCGGATCATCGTGGGCCTGCTGGTGCCGGAGGCGCTCGGGCCGCTGATCCTCGGCTACACCTTCGTGTTCGTCGCGGTCGTCGACATGACGGCCGTCGCGGGCGCGGTCGGCGGCGGCGGGCTCGGGGACTTCGCCATCACCTACGGCTACCAGCGCTTCGAGTGGGGCATCACCGCGATCGCGGTGCTGATCATCATCGTGCTGGTGCAGGCGGCCCAGTACCTGGGCAACCTGCTGTCCCGCAAGGCGCTGCGCGGCTGATCAACCCGGTGAGCGCTCGTTCCGGCGGGCGCTCACCGGCGCGTCGGCGTCCAGGCGCTCCGCGATGAGGTCCAGCAGCGAGTCGACCTCGGCCCGGTCGTAGCCGGTGCCCGGCTCGGGCTGCGCGCGGAACGCGACGGATTGCACGTCGCGCGAGGTCAGCGTGTCGGCGCCGCGCAGGGTGTCGGCGACGCGGTCCAGGAAGTCATCGACCTCGTCCTCGTCGTAGCCGTGCTCGTTGCCGGCGGAACCGTGCAGCACCACGCTGCCGATCGCCTCCGGGGTGAGCTGGGGCGTCCCGGCCACCAGCGCGCGCGGGAAGGCGCGGGCGATCGGCATCCGCTGCGCCGGGACGGCCTGCGGCCGCTGCCGCGGGGTCATGTTCTTGATCATCGTGGAGACCATGACGAGGAAGGCGAAGACGCTGGCCTCCTGGTAGCCCGGCCGGCCCGGCCCGGGCGGGTTGAACCGGGCGCCCAGCACGTCCTGCGCGGTCAGCGTGTCGGCACCGCGGAGGGTGGCCTCGACGCGGTCCATGAACGCATCGACCTCGGCCTTGTCCAGCACGTTCTGCTGCGCCGCCGAACTGCTGAACACCTCGACGCGCCCCGGTTGCACGACCTCGCCGCGCCGGGGCGCCGGCTCCACGACCGGGGTCGCGCGCCGGACCACGGTCTTCTCCTCGCTCACCGCGCCGCCCCGCTTCTCGCGGCGCTCGGACTCCCGCACCTCGCGCTTCATCAGGGTCAGCGCGATCTGGTCCAGGAACTCGGCGACCTGGGACTTCTTGTAGGACCGTCCGGGCCTGCCCGGGCTGAACCGCGCCGTGAGCACGTCGCGCGCGGTCACCAGCCGCTTCCCGCGCAGCGTCGCCTCGACGCGTTCGAGGAGTTCGTCCACCTCGCGCTCGTCGTAGCCGCGGTTGCGTCGCCAGCTCCTGGCGAAAGCAACGTTGCGCACGTCGTCGGGGGTGAGCATCCTCGAGCCTCCAGGGCATGTGCCGCCAACTTTCGGACGCATGCCCGGCGTTGACCGCCCGAGCCCCCGACCCGCCCGTTCTGCGCGAACAGCTTGCCCGGGGCGGCGCCCGAGATCAACCCTTCCGGGCATCCTCGAAATGGGGCGTTCGTCGCACGCTGCGCCGAGCACCCGGCCGACTGCGGACAGTGGCCCCGGCGGCTGCGCCCGAACGGCCCAACACACTTGATCGTCCACTGAGGACCAGGCGCGTGGTGGCCCGCGCCGTGCCCGCGCGCCAGGATGGGAGGTACCAGACGCGCGAACAGCGGAGGACGCCATGACCGACAACCCGGGCGAGCCGCCGAAGATCCAGCAATCGCCCAAGCGGGTGCGCACCTACCTCGGCGGGCGGCTCGTCGCCGACTCCAGGCGCCCGATGCTCGTGTGGGAGCACCCCTACTACCCGACCTACTACCTGCCGGCCGAGGACGTCCAGGCGCGGCTGCGCCCGACCGGCGGCACGCGCCGCGTCGACCTGCTGGGCGACGGCGACGTCCACGACGTGCTGGTCGACGGAGCTTCCGCCGAGGGCGCCGCCGTCCGGTTCCCGGACTCCTCCCCCGCCCAGGGCCTGGTGCGGATCGACTGGGACGCGATGGACGAGTGGTTCGAGGAGGACGAGCCCGTCTACGTGCACCCGCGCGACCCGTACAAGCGGGTCGACATCCTGGCCGGCTCGCGGCACGTCGTCGTGCGCGTCGGCGGCTTCGTGGTGGCCGACTCGCGCCGCCCGCAGATCCTCTTCGAGACCGGCCTGCCGCCGCGCTACTACCTCCCGCTGGCCGATGTCCGGATGGAACTGCTGCGGCCGTCGGACCGGCGGACCCAGTGCCCCTACAAGGGGACCGCGACGTACTGGCACGTGGTGGTCGACGGCACCGAACACCCCGACATCGTCTGGGCCTACCGCACGCCGCTGCCGGAGAGCCAGAAGATCGCCGGCCTCGCCTGCTTCTACGACGAGCGGGTGGAGGTCACCATCGACGGCGAGGTCCAGGAGAAGCCGCACACGCCGTTCTCCTGACCACCGGCGACCGTCCACCGTGGATGATCGGGAAAATCGCTTTCGCCCCGGCCGAGCGGAATGCGAAGATCATCCCATGATCGCATCCCGCCGCGAACTGCTGCGCTGGCAGTTCGACCTGACCTGGTCGCTGTTCGAGTTCCACCTGGAACGGCTGAGCCCCGAGGACTTCCACTGGGAGCCCGCGAAGCTCTGCTGGACGATGCGCCGGGGCGAGGACGGGGCGTGGGTGCCGGACTGGGCCGACGCCGAGCCCGATCCCATCCCGGTGCCCACCATCGGCTGGATCACCTGGCACATCGGCTGGTGGTGGAGCGTGACCATCGACCACGCGCGGGGCGTGCCGCCGCGCGACCGGACCGAGGTCGAGTGGCCCGGCGCCGGGCAGCCGGCCATCGACTGGCTGCGCGGGCTGCGCGCGGACTGGCTCGCCGTCCTGGACGAGTTCACCGACGCCGACCTGGACGCCGTCGCGTTCCCCTGGCCGAACGACGACCCCGGGATGACCGTGGCGCACACGGTCGGCTGGGTCAACGCGGAACTGATGAAGAACGCCGCCGAGATCGGCCAGCTCCGCCTGGTGCGCGCCGCGTCGTGACCGGGAACGTCAGCGGAGCCGGGGCAGGACCTCGGCCGCCAGGCGCTCGGTCTGCTCGGCATGGTCGAACATCGGGCTGAGCAGGGTGCGCTGCGCACCGGCGGCCGCGACCGCGCGTAGCTCCCGCTCGCAATCCTCCGGTGTGCCGACGACTGCGGCGGCCTCGATGGTTTCGGAACGGCGGCCGTAGAGGCGCTCCAGCTCGGTGTTCATCCGCTCCCGACCGCGCTCCGGCGAGTCGTCGACCGCGATGTAGACGCGCTTGGCGATCGGGAAGTCGGCCGGGTCCCGCTCCTGCTCGGCGAGCGCGTCCGCCACGGTCCGGACCTGGTCGGCGAACCGCTCGGTGGGCGACGATCCGGCGCCGAAGAAGCCGTTGCCGTGGCGGACCGCGCGCCGCAGCGCCGCCGGGCTGTTGCCGCCGAACCAGATCGGCGGATGCGGCTTCTGGAACGGCTTGGGCTCCATCGCGGCGTCTTCGAGCTGCCAGAACCGGCCGTCGAAGGTCACCCGCGGCCGCGTCCACAGCTGCTTCATCAGTTCCAGGCCCTCGGTGAACCGGCCGACGAAACGCTCCGGCTCGACGCCGAACGCGGCGAACATCCGGCCGCGGCCGCCCGTGCCGACACCGATCTCCAGCCGCCCCCGGGACATCTGGTCCAGCGTGCTCAGGCTCTTCGCGAGGTGCACCGGGTTGTGCAGGGTGGTCACCAGCACGGCGCAGCCCAGCCGCAGCCGGTCGGTGCAGGCCGCAGCGAAGGTCATCGTCTCGATCGGGCTCAGCTGCGGCATGGTGCCCAGCACCTGCTCCTGGGTCCACGCGCTTTCGAAGCCGAGTTCCTCGACCCGCCTCAGGTAACCGGCGAAGCCGGCGGCGTCGAACTCGCCGTCTGCGAAGAACTGCGGGATCGAGATCGCGAACCTCATGCGGTGATCGTAGCCCCCGTTCAGCGGGGCGCGATGCCGTTGAGGAGCTCGCCGAGGAGGACGTCGAGCGCGGCGTCCGAGCCCTCTTCCGGGACCATGCCGCTGGCCGCCAGGCTGGCGAAGCCGTGCAGCCCGGCGAACACCGACAGGCCGATGCCATCGGTCCCGCCAGCGTGCACGTCGCCGCTGCGCTGGCCGTCCACGATGACCGCGAGCATCGACGTGCCCAGCCGGTGGCCCGCCGCGACCAGCTCCTCGGAGGCGTCCGGCGCGTGCTTCCGGACGAACATCAGCTCGAGCAGTTCCGCGTCGTGCACTGCGAAGCGGACGTAGGCCCGGGCCAGCGCGGTCAGCCTGCGGCGGAACGGGCCCTCGGTGGCCGCGGCCGCGTCGAGCTCGGCGGTCAGGCGCTCGAACCCGCGCAGGGCGAGCGCGTTCAGCAGCGCCCGCTTGTCCTTGAAGTGCCGTCGCGGCGCGGCGTGGCTGACGCCGATGTCCCGCGCGAGTTCCCGCAGGGACAGGGCGTCGACCCCGCGCGTGCGCAGCGCGGTGGTGGCGGAGTCCAGCAACGCGGCGCGAAGGTCCCCGTGGTGATAACGACCTCCAGCCATGACCAGCAGCCTACCGTGGATGTTGACACCGGCAGCATTGTTGCCATTGTCAACTTTGTTGTCGGTGACTACATTGGCGCCCATGCCTGCTTGGAGCATCGATCGGATCCCCGACCTGACCGGCCGCACCGCGATCATCACCGGCGCCAACAGCGGCCTGGGCGTCCACACGGCCCGCGCACTGACCAGGGCCGGCGCGCACGTGGTGCTCGCCGTCCGGGACGTCACCAAGGGCGCGGAGGCGGCGGCCGCGCTCCCCGGCAGCCACGAGGTCCGCCGCCTCGACCTCGCCGACCTCGCCTCGGTGCGGGAGTTCGCCGGTTCCTGGGACGGCGACGTCGACCTGCTGATCAACAACGCTGGGGTGATGATCCCGCCGGAGGGACGCACCAAGGACGGCTTCGAGACGCAGTTCGGCACCAACCACCTCGGCCACTTCGCGCTCACGAACCTGCTGCTCCCGCGCGTCACCGACCGCGTGGTGACCGTGGCCTCCACGGCGCACCGGTACGTCCGGGGCATCAACTTCGACAACCCGAACTTCACCGGCGCCTACGACTCGCGGCGCGCCTACGGCCAGTCGAAGCTGGCGAACTTGCTGTTCGTGCTGGAGCTGCAGCGGCGGCTCACCGAGGCCGGTTCGCCCGTGCGGGCATTCGCCGCGCACCCCGGCTACGCGGCCACGAACCTGCAGAGCCATTCCCCGAGCGCCGCGCTGCGCCTGCTCATGCGCGTCGGCAACCGGATCGTGGCGCAGGACGCGAAGGCCGGCGCGCTGCCGACGCTCTACGCCGCGACCCAGGACCTGCCCGGCGCGAGCTACCTCGGCCCGGACGGCCTGTTCGAGGTGCGCGGCGGTCCGACGCTGGTGAGCCGGTCGGCCGCGGCCAGCGACTCGGCGGCGGCGAAGAAGCTGTGGACGCTGTCCGAGGAACTGACCGGAACCGGCTTCCCCCTCGCCAAGGCGAGCTGAAAGCAGCTGGGCCACTGTGGACGAGTCCACAGTGGCCCAGCTGGTCATCTGCCGTCAGCCGAAGTTCGCGGACTCATCGGCCAGGCGGACCAGCAGCGGCGCCGGCTCCCAGCCGTCCTCGTGGAACTTCCACAGTGCGGCCAGCACGTTCGCCGTGCCCACGGTGTTCGCGTAGTGCATCGGGCCGCCACGGTGCCGGGGGAATCCGTAGCCCGCCAGGTACACCACGTCGATGTCCGAGGCGCGCAGCGCGATTCCCTCGTCGAGGATCCGCGCGCCCTCGTCCACCAGCGCGAAGACCAGGCGCTGCACGATCTCCTCCGCCTCGAAGGTGCGGCGCTGGGTGCCGTGCTTCTCGTGGTACGACGTCAGCAGCTCGTCGACGACCGGACTCGGGATCGCCTCCCGGCTGCCGGACTTGTAGTCATACCAACCCGCCCCGGTCTTCTGGCCGAACCGTCCCAGCTCGCACAGCGCGTCGGAGATCTCGTCGCGCGGCGAGTCGGGGTGCTCCGCGTAGCGGCGCTTGCGGATCGCCCAGCTGATGTCGTTGCCCGCCAGGTCGCCCATCCGGAACGGGCCCATCGCGAAGCCGAAGCCCTCGATCGCCGAGTCGACCTCGGCCGGCGACGCCCCGGCGCGCAGCAGCGCCATCGCGGCGTCCCGGTACTCGGCCAGCATCCGGTTGCCGATGAAGCCGTCGCACACCCCGGACACCACTGCGGTCTTGCCGACCCGCTGCCCCACCGACATCGCCGTGACCAGCACGTCGTCGGCGGTCTCGGCGCCGCGCACGACCTCCAGCAGCTTCATCACGTTGGCGGGGCTGAAGAAGTGCATGCCCACCACGTCGCCGGGCCGCCCGGTGACCGCGGCGATCGCGTCGACGTCGAGGGTCGAGGTGTTCGACGCCAGGATCGCGCCGGGCTTGGCCGCCGCGTCCAGCTTGGTGAACACCTCGCGCTTGACGCCCATGTCCTCGAAGACCGCTTCGATGACCAGGTCGCTGTCGGACACGTCGGCGTAGTCGAGGCTCGGCGTCAGCAGCGCCATCCGCCGTTCGAGCACGTCCGCCGCGAGCTTCCCCTTGTCCACCTGGGCCTGGTAGTTCCGGCGGATGATGCCCAGCCCGCGGTCCAGCGCCTCCTGGCCGGTTTCCACGATGACGACCGGGATGCCCGCGTTGAGGAAGTTCATCGCGATCCCGCCGCCCATGGTGCCGGCGCCGATGACGGACACCTTCTCGACCGAGCGCGGCTGCGTCTCGCGCGGCACATCGGGGATCTTGCGGGCGGCCCGCTCGGCGAAGAACGCGTGCCGCAGCGCGGCGGACTGCGTGCCGCCCATCAGCTCCAGGAACGTCCGGCGCTCTTCGGCCAGCGCCTCGTCGAACGGCGCGGTCCCGGACAGCTCCACCAGCTTGAGGGCGGCCAGCGGCGCCTCGAACCCGCGGCTGCGGCGGCGCAGCGGCTCGCGCATCGCGCTCACCTCGTCCACGCCGCCGACGGCGAGGTCGCGGACCCTCGGCAGCGGCCGCACCGCGGCGATCTCGCGGGCGAACGCCGTCGCGGCCGCCACCACGTCGCCGTCCACGACCCGGTCGAGCAACCGCTGGCCTTCGACGCCCGCGAGCGCCTTGGCGGTGCGCGGCTTGCCGCCGGTGATCATCTCGGCCGCCACCGCCGGGCCCACCGCGCGCGGCAGCCGCTGGGTGCCGCCGGCACCGGGGACGAGCCCGAGCGTCACCTCCGGGAGCCCGAGCTTGCTGGCGGCCGTGGCGACCCGGTAGTGCGCGCCCAGCGCGAGCTCCAGCCCGCCGCCGAAGCAGGTGCCGTCGATGGCCGCCACGACCGGCTTGCCGGCGGCGTCCAGCGCGGCGATGACGTCCACGAGCGTCGGCTCCGCCGCGGACTTGGGCGTCCCGAACTCGGTGATGTCGGCGCCCGCCGAGAAGAAGCCCGGACGGCCGGTCAGCACGACGGCTTCGACGTCGGCGGATTCCAGGGCCCGGTGCAGATCCCGCACGATCCCCTCGCGCACGGCGTGCCCGAGCCCGTTGACCGGTGGGTTCTCGATTCGGATGATCGCGACGGGACCGTCGAGGGCGTACTCGGTGGACATGCAGCAGACCCGCTTTCTGGTAGTGCGTCGTTCTCTTCGGCTCAACGGCCCTGGAATTCGGCCGCGCGCCGCTCCACGAAGGACTGGATGCCCTCCCGGAAGTCCTCGGTTGCGAACACCTTCTCACGAATTCGCGGGATTTCGGCGATCGCTGCCCGCTCCGCCGCATCGACGAAGGTCAGCGCCGCCTCCTTGGTCGCCCGGATGCCCAGCGGCGCGTTCCGGCAGATCAGCTTCGCCAGCTCGATCGCGCGGTCGACGTGCTCGCCGAAGGGCACGACCTCCTGCACGAACCCGATCTGCAGGGCGCGCCGCGCGTCGAACTCCTCGCACAGGAACAGGTGGTACATCGCGTTGCCCCAGCCGGTCCTGGTCAGGTACCGGAAGTGCGCGCCGCCCAGCGGCGCGATGCCTCGCTTGGCCTCGATCTGCCCGAACCGGGCGGTGTCCGCGGCGACCACGATGTCCGCGGCCAGCATCAGCTCGATCCCGACGGTGTAGGTGATGCCCTGCACCGCCGCGACGACCGGTTTCCGGCACCGGCGGCCGAGCCCGAACGGGTCGACCTGGTCCTCCCGGCGCGGCTTCGCCGTGGCGTTCGGCCCGAAGAACTTCGGCATGTCCAGCCCGGCCGTGGTGTGCTCGCCCGCCGAGCAGAACACCGCCGCCCAGAGCTCGTCATCGTCGTCGAACGCCGTGAGGTGCGCGCTCAGCTGCTCCATCATCGCCGGCGTGTAGGAGTTCTTCTTGGCCTCGTTGGCCACGGTGATGATCGCGACCCGACCATCGATCCGCATCGTGACCTCGCCGGGCTCGGCTTCCGCGCTCATCCGGTCCTCCGCTCGGAGTCAGTCCTCTAGAACAACTGACTGGGAACGTAGCAACGTCCGTCCAGTAGGACAACCCACTACGATCGGCGGCATGAAGCGGACTTCGCTGGCGAACTGGCCCTGCTCCATCGCCCGGACCATGGACCTGATCGGCGACTGGTGGACCCCGCTCGTGCTGCGCGAGGCGTTCGCCGGGATCCGGCGGTTCGACGACTTCCAGGAGTCCCTGGGCCTGGCGCGCAACACCCTCAACGCCCGGCTGCAGCGGCTGGTCGAGGAGGGCCTGCTCGACCGCGTGCGCTACCAGCAGCGGCCCGACCGGTACGAATACGTCCTCACCGAGAAGGGCGAGGACTTCTACCCGGTGCTCGCGGCCATCATGGCCTGGGGCGACCGCTGGCTGGCCGGCGAGTCCGGGCCGCCGGTGATCACCCGGCACACCTGCGGGCAGGCCACCCACGGCGTCGTCGTCTGCGAGCACTGCGCGCAACCGCTCACGGCCGGTTCCGTCACCAAGGAGCTCGGCCCCGGGTTCCCCGCCCGCCTCGCCGACCGCGAGGACGTCCGGGCGCGCTTCGGCTCGCGACCGGAGTGACTCCCCGCCAAACCGATTCAGCGCGGTTCAGCGAAGTCCGGATGTGATGTATACGTAGACCTCGGACGGCTGTCCCGACGGGTTCCGGGGCCTTACGCTGTCCACGTCACACATCGCTGGCCCCCGCGGCGCACCCGGCAAGCACTGCACGGCAGCGTGTGAACGTCGATCAAGACAGGAGTTGCAACTTGAGCGAGCCGACGTACTACGCCCCAGAGGGCGGCCTGCCGTCGCAGAGCACTCTGCTGACCGACCGGGCCGTGGTGAAGGAGGCGTACACCGTCATCCCTCGTGGCGTGCTGCGGGACATCGTCACCAGCAACCTGCCCGGGTGGATCAACACCCGCGCGTGGATCCTCGCCAAGCCGATCGCCGGGTTCGCCACCACGTTCGCGCAGTACATCGTCGAGGTCTCGCCCGGCGGCGGCAGCACCGAGCCGGAGCCGGAGAGCGGCGTCGAGTCGGTGCTGTTCCTGCTCACCGGCACGCTGAACGTCGTCATCGAGGGCGAGAAGCACGTCCTCACGGCGGGCGGGTACGCCTACCTCCCGGCGGGCGGCAGCTGGTCGGTGGCCAACGAGTCCGACGCGGTCGCGACCTTCCAGTGGGTGCGCAAGGCCTACGAGCCGGTGGCGGGCTACCCGACGCCCAAGGCGTTCGCGCTGCAGGAGCAGGACCTCGAGCCGACGCCGATGCCCGACACCAACGGCGCCTGGGCGACGACCCGGTTCGTCGACCCGAACGACATGTCGCACGACATGCACGTCAACATCGTGACGTTCGAGCCCGGTGCCGTGATCCCGTTCGCCGAGACGCACGTGATGGAGCACGGGCTCTACGTCCTCGAGGGCAAGGCGGTGTACCGCCTCAACGACGACTGGGTCGAGGTCGAGGCCGGCGACTTCATGTGGCTGCGCGCCTTCTGCCCGCAGGCCTGCTACGCGGGCGGCCCGGGCAAGTTCCGCTACCTGCTGTACAAGGACGTCAACCGGCAGATCAAGCTGACCTGACGCCGGCGACGAGCAGCGATGGCCCGGCGGGTTCCGCCGGGCCACGCTCGTTCCACTGGTGCTCCGCCCGGGGGCAGGGGTAGAACGAGGGTGTCGGTCCTCGCGCGCTCGCGCGGGAATGCTGCACGGGAGGCACCCGTGACGTCGAACCAACAACCCCCGGGATACCTGCCGATCGCCGATCACGGGTTGATCGGCGACCTGCGCAGCGTCGCCCTGGTGGGCACCAACGGCACGATCGACTGGTACTGCTGCGGGCGCTTCGACGGGCCGAGCGTGTTCGCCGCGGTCCTCGACGCCGAGCGGGGCGGTTCCTTCGAACTCGCCGCCGACGTGTCCACGCGGACCAAGCAGTTCTACTTCCCGGACACCAACGTGCTGATCACCCGGTTCTTCGCCGAGGACGGCGTCGGCGAGATCCAGGACTTCATGCCGATCGTGGACGACTCGCGCGAGGCGGGCCGGCACCGGCTGATCCGCCGGGTGGTGTGCGTGCGGGGTTCGCTGCCGTTCCGCGCCCGGGTGGCGCCGCGGTTCGACTACGCGACGCGGCCGCACACCCTGCGCATCGAAGGCTGCCAGGCGATCTTCGAGTCGGACGAGCTGTCCCTGGCGTTGACGGCCAGCGTGCCGGTCGAGCCCGACGGATCGGACGTCTGGTCGGCGTTCAAGCTGCACGAGGGCGAGGTCGCGGTGTTCGCCCTCGACCGGGTCGGCGGTGACGTGGCCCCGCGGGAGTGCCCGCTGGCCGAAGCCGAGCACGAGTTCTCCGCCACGGTGCGGTTCTGGCGGAACTGGCTGTCGGCGTCCCGCTACCGCGGCCGGTGGCGGGAGATGGTGCACCGCTCCGCGCTGACGCTGAAGCTGCTCACCTACGCGCCGACCGGCGCGATCGTGGCCGCGCCGACGACGAGCCTGCCGGAGAGCATCGGCGGCGCGCGGAACTGGGACTACCGCTACGTGTGGATCCGGGACGCCGCGTTCTGCGTGTACGCCCTGCTGCGGCTGGGGTTCACCGCGGAGGCCGAGGCGTTCATGGGTTTCCTATCCCAGCACGTCGACCTGCGCCGCTGCGATTCGTCGGGTCCGCTGCAGATCATGTACGGCATCGACGGGCGCAGCGAACTGCCCGAACGCGAACTCCACCACCTCAGCGGCTACCAGGGCTCCGCCCCGGTGCGCGTCGGAAACGCCGCCGTCGACCAGTTCCAGCTGGACATCTACGGGGCGCTGATCGACTCGATCTACCTCTACGACAAGTGGGGCGAGCCGATCTCCAGCGACCGCTGGGACGAGGTGGTCGACGTGGTGGACTGGCTCTGCGACAACTGGGACCGCCCCGACGAGGGCATCTGGGAGACCCGCGGCGGCCGCAAGAACTTCCTGTACTCGCGGCTGATGTGCTGGGTGGCGATCGAACGCGCCATGCGGCTGGCCAACCACCGGGGCCTGCCCGCCGACATCCCGCGGTGGCGGCGGTCCCGCGACGAGGTCTACCGGCAGATCATGAAGCGCGGCTGGTCGGAGAAGCGGCGCGCGTTCGTCCAGCACGAGGGCGACGACGTGCTCGACGCGGCGGTGCTGATGATGCCGCTGGCCAAGTTCGTCTCGCCGACGGACCCGAAGTGGCTGGCCACGCTCGACGCGCTGGGCGAGCACCTCGTGTCGGACTCGCTGGTCTACCGCTACGACCCGCTCGCCAGCCCGGACGGCCTGCCGGGCACCGAGGGCACGTTCTCGATCTGCTCGTTCTGGTACGTCGAGGCGCTGACCCGCGCGGGCCGCCTCGAAGAGGCCCGGCTGGCGTTCGAGAAGATGCTCACCTACGCCAACCACCTGGGCCTCTACGCCGAGGAGATCGGCCACACCGGCGAGCAGCTGGGCAACTTCCCGCAGGCCTTCACCCACCTCGCGCTGATCAGCTCGGCGTTCAACCTCGACCGGGCGCTCGGCTGATCAGGCCGGGGCGCCTTCCAGCCGGTGCCGGTCCCAGGCGGCGTTGTCGGCGGCGGCCTCGTAGGTGGTCTGCAGGAACTCCAGCAGCGTCGCGTCCGGGTCGGCCGCGGTGCGCACGGCTTCGTAGGGCAGCAGGAACTCGCCGATCTCGGGGCTGTAGGAGGCGTCGGCCGGGCGGACCGGGTGCTGGACGTACCCGGCGGGCTCGGGGTACGCGTACGAGTAGAAGGTGCCCTCGCCGGACCCGCCCGGCCAGAAGCCGCAGCTGCTGAGCTCGTGGGAGTAGCCCTCGACCATCACCCAGTCCGCGCAGTTGGGGGCGCCGCCCGGGTGTCCGGCGCGGTCCGGCCGGAGAACCGGGTGACCGCCAGGTCCATCGCGCCCCAGAAGAAGTGCACCGGGCTGACCTTCCCCACGAACCGCGACCGGAACTCGGTCAGCACCCGGTGGGCGGCGAGCAGCTGCTGCCAGAACAGGTGCGCGTGCTCCGGGTCGTAGGAGGAGTGTTCGGTGTCCTCCTCGAACGGAATGGCGTGCTCGATCTCCCGCGGCATGGTCCAGATGGAGACCGGCAGTTCGAGCTCGCGGAGCGCGGCCATGGTCTCCCGGTAGAACTCGGCGACGGGCTTCGGCGCCAAGCGGATCCGCCGCGCTTCCCCGCTGCTGGACCGGATGTGCAGCACGTGCTCGCAGAAGTCGAACTCGATGTCGAGCGAACGCCGGTCGTGCGGCATGAGCGAGGTGGTGAGGCCGCGAGCGGAGAGGTAGAGCGGAACCTGCCACCAGTGGTTGACCATGGGCGCCAGGGCCAGCCGGACCTTCCCGACGACCTGCATCCACATGTGCAACGTGTCGCGCGTATCGACCCACTCGGACACGCGCAGCGAAGGCCAATCGCCCGCAGAATCCCCAAAACCTGCCATAGCCGCCCCCAGCAAGCCGTCCCGACGGCCCCAGTGTGCCTCCCCCACCAACCCACCGCCCGGCATTCTGGCCACGCCGATCAACCTTCCGGCCTGCCGAACGTCTCAGTACCGGGAACACCGCTTTCACCGAGGAGAAACCTTGCTGGGTCGACGAGGGTTCGCGGCGATGGCCGCCGCCGTTGGTTGCTTCATCGCAGGCTGTGCGCCCGAAGGGCCCGCGCCACTGGACCGGGTGAAGGCCGACCTCCAGGCGACCCAGTCCGCCGGCTCCACCGCCTTGCAGTTCGCGAGCACATCGGCCGGTGCCGACCTCCCTTGCGAGGGGACGGACGACGACGACAAGACCTTCTACGGGACGACCAGGGCCAGAGCCACGACTCAGGCCACGAACGTCCGCCCCGAGCAGGCACGCCAGTACCTCGACGCCGTCGAGACCTTCTGGCGCGGTCGCTCGAACTGGCTCGACCACAACAGGAGCACTCCCGAGATCGCCGAGATGGTCTACGTCTCCGTGGACCGCAGCGACGAATACCTGGTCAAGGTCAGGTACGACCCGGGCGCCGAGACGGTCGACGTGAGCGCCGAGTACACCTGCCAGCCTTGACCCGAAGGCCGGTCGGCGGATCGCGCCGGGTCGCCGTGACATCATGTGGTGCTGTGGAGTCCACCCGTATCGACCGCTGGCTCTGGGCCGTCCGGCTGACCAAGACCCGCCCGGACGCCGCCGCCGCTTGCCGCGGCGGGCACGTGCGCGTCAACGACCGCCCCGCCAAGCCCGCGACCACCGTGTGTCCCGGTGACGAGGTTCGAGCCCGCGTCGGCGACCGGACCCGCGTCGTCGAGGTGGTGCGGGTGATCCAGCGGCGCGTCGGCGCGGCCGATGCCTCCACCTGCTACATCGACCGGACACCGGCTCCGCCGCCGGAGACCTCGGTGCCGGTGGCCCGCCGCGAGCGGGGCGCCGGACGGCCCACGAAGCGGGACCGCCGGATGATCGACAAGTTCCGCGAGCGGGGCGCCTGAGCAGGCTCCGGCCCGTGCGTGTTTTGGGTTGCCATAGCAGCACAACACGCGCACGGGCCCTAGCTCTTCGCCGCCCGGTCCGGGAAGAAGCGGGTCACCACTGCCGTTTCGACCAGGCCCACCAGCGTGTAGAGGACGATCGATGTCGCCGTGAGGACCACGACCGACGCCCACAGCTCGTCGTAGCGGAAGCCGCCGACCGCGCGCAGGATCGCTCCCCCGGTGCCCTGGCCGGTGGCCAGCCACTCCGCGATCAACGCGCCGATCAGCGCGCCCGGCACCGCGATGCGCGCCGAGGCGAACAGCGCGGGCAGCGCCGCCGGGACCGCCACCTTCCGCAGCACCGTCACCTTGCCGCCGCCGTAGGCCGTGACCAGGTCGATCGTCGGGCGCGGCGCCGAGCGCAGGCCGAACACCAGGTTCACCAGCGCCGGGAAGAACACCACGATCCCGCCGATCACCGCGATGCCGACGGCGTCGCGGCCGAAGACCAGCATGATCAGCGGCGTCATCGCCACCAGCGGCACCGAGCGCAGCAGCATCGCCACCGGCATGACGGCCTGCTCGACGCCGCGCGCCAGGAAGAACGCCACCGCGAGCACGATCGCCGCGACCAGGCCGGCGACGAAGCCGAGGCTCGCGTCGCGCAACGTGATCGCCAGGTTGCCGAAGACGGTGGCGCGGTTGGCGGCCGCGTCGTCGTCTGTGACCAAGTACTCCCACACCGCCGACGGCGGTTTGCCGACCATCGAGTTGATGTCGAACAGCTCCAGGAACGCGATCCACAGCAGCACCACGACGACGGCCGAGGCCACCATCGGGATCAGCAGGCGGATCGCGGATCGGGCGAACGTGCTCATCCCTGCTCCCCCTTGGCCCACGGCGTGATCAGCCGTCCGAGCACGGCGAGCAGCGCGTAGCCGACGCCGGCGAGCAGCCCGCACACCACGGCCAGCGCCCAGGTGCGCGGCACCACGTACTGCTGCTGGGCCACCGTCAGCACCACGCCGAGTCCACTGTCGACACCGCCGAGGTACTCCCCGATGATCGCGCCGAGCAGCGCCGCGGGCACCGCGATCTTCAGCGCGTTGAGCACCGCCGGCAGCGCGGCGACGAGCTGCACCTTGACCAGGCGGTGCCAGCGGTTGCCGCCGTAGGCGGTCACGACGTCCAGGCTCGCCTTGTCGGCCGCGCGCAGGCCGAGCAGCGAACCGACCAGCGTGGTGAAGAAGACCGACAACGCGGCGAGGAAGATCGTGGGCGTCCGGCCGCCGAACACCACCAGGATGATCGGGCCGATCGCGGTCAGCGGCATGCAGTAGCTGACCACCGCGAGCTGGGTGGCCACGCCCTCGGTGACCGGGAACAGCAGCACCACCATCGCGATCGCCAGCGCGATGAGATTCCCCCACAGGTAACCCATTCCGGCCCCGCCGAGGGTGACGCTCGCGTTGTCCCAGTAGAACTGCCAGCCGTCCTCGGCGAACTGCTGCGCGACGGCCAGCGGCGTCGGCACCGCGCCGCCGCCGGCGAACACCGTCGCCGCGAGCACCCACCACAGCGCCACCAGTGCCGCGATCCCGGCGGCACCGCCCAGCCAGCGGGTCATGAGGCGGTCCGCGCGGTGAACAGCAGCTCCGAGATGTGGTCGTGCAGCGCGTGGAACTCGGGCGTGCGCATCATCTCCGGGGTGCGCGGGCGGGGCAGGTCGATCTCGACGACCTCGAGGACGCGGCCGGGCCGCGGGCTGAGCACCGCGACGACGTCGGACAGGAAGATCGCCTCGGAGATGCCGTGGGTCACCATGAGCGTGGTGGCCGGGCGTTCGGTCCAGATCCGCAGCAGTTCCAGGTTGAGCCGCTGCCTGGTCATGTCGTCCAGCGCGCCGAAGGGCTCGTCGAGCAGCAGCACGCGCGGCTGGACCACGAGGGCGCGGGCGATCGAAACGCGTTGGCGCATCCCGCCGGAGAGCTGCGCGGGCTTCGCCTTCTCGAAGCCGCCGAGCCCGACCAGCTCGATCAGCTCGTCGATCAGCCCCGGCTCCGGCTTGAGGCCCGCGACCTCCAGCGGCAGCCGGATGTTGGTCGCGACGCTGCGCCACGGCAGCAGCGCCGAGTCCTGGAACGCGATCCCGAGGTGGTGGTGCTTGCGCAGTTCCAGCGGCGTCTCGCCGTGCACGAGCGCGGTGCCGGTCGTGGGCTCTTCGAGCCCGGCGAGGATGCGCAGCACCGTGGACTTGCCGCAGCCGGACGGCCCGAGCAGCGACAGGAACGCCCCCTGCTCGGTGTGCAGGTCGACGTTCTCCAGCGCGGTGACCGGGTTCTTGCGCAGCGCGAAGCGCTTTCCCAGTCCTGACAGCGAAATTCCCTCGGTCACCGCAGCAGGTCCGGGTTCTCCTGGTAGACCTCGCGCAGCGGGGCGAGGTCGAACAGGTCGTCGGCGGCGATGTCGATCCCGGCGAATTTCAGCGAGTCGATGTTGGCCCGGATGAGCTCGTCGGAGACGGTCAGCAGCCCGTTCGCCCTGGTGTCGTCGGAGACGATCAGCTCGGCCTGGCGCTGCATCATCCCCTCCTGCTCGTCGGCCTTGAGGTTCTGGTCCTTGCCGTACTGGTCGACCGCGAGGCGCGCGGCGCCGGCCGGGTCGGCGATGGCGTCCTTCCAGCCTCGCACCATCGCCTTCAGGAACGCCTTCAACTTGTCGCGTTCCTCGTCGATGGTCTGCTGCGAAACGATCAGCGTCTCGCCGACCAGCGGCAACCCGTTGTCGGCGAACAGGAACTGCGTCGCCGGGACGCCGCGGCGGGCGAGCGTGGCGGCGCCGCTGGTGGAGAACCCGAGGTAGCCGTCGATCTGGCCGGTGGTGATCGGCGTCGGGTCGAACTGGAACGGCACGCGGGTGAGCTGGCCCGGGTCGATGCCGTTGGCCTTCAGCAGCGCGGTGAAGGCGAGGTCGTTGCCGTCCTGCACGCCGATCCGCTTGCCGATCATCGACTTGGCGTCGGGGATCGGGTTCTTCTCCAGCGACACGACCGCGAACGGGTTCTTCTGGTAGGTCGCGGCGACGATCTTCAGCGGCGCGCCCTGCTTGATCGCCGGGGCGGTGATCAGCGGCGCGGACACGCCGATCCACGCCCGGCCGGTGGCGATCGCCGCTTCCGCCGAGGTGCCCGCGGCGCCTCCGGCGAGCAGCTCCACCCGCTCGAAGCCCGCCTGCGTGAAGTAGCCGCGGCTGTCGGCGAAGTACTGGCCGGCGAACTCGACGTTCTTCACCCAGGACAGCTGCATGGACACCGAGCCGCCGGCGGAACCGCTCGACGCGTTGCCGCCGCAGGCCGACAGCAGCGCCGAGCCGCCCAGCGCCAGCCCGGACAGACGGAGGAATCGACGCCGGTCGAGGGGCCGGCCGGCAGACCGGAGGTTAATCATGCGTGGCAGTCAAACAAACGGCGCAGGCGCGATCCATGTGCGCGCAGACGAAAGATCCGGCCCGGTCCGGACGCGATCGTTGGAGAGTCCTACAAGGACGTTACGGTGCTGTGTCGAAGTTGCAGGCCCGATCGGGGCACGTGGGGAAAACCTTGGGCGATCCGCCGAAGCGGCGCGCGGGCGGTTCCGGTTGGCTGAGGAGCGATGACGGTGGGAGGAGAGGCGTTCATGCTGCCGACGGCGGAGTTGCACATTCACATCGAGGGCACCCTGGAGCCCGAGATGCTGGTCCGCCTGGCGGCGCGCAACGGGGTGAAGCTGCCGACCACGGACATCGACGAGCTGCGCGCCCGGTACCGGTTCACCGACCTGCAGTCGTTCCTCGACCTGTACTACGCGAACCTGCCGGTGCTGCGCACCGAACAGGACTTCTACGACCTCACCAGCGCATACCTGGCGCGCGCCGCGCAGGCAGGCGTGCGGCGCGCCGAGATCTTCTTCGACCCGCAGACCCACCTGCGCAACGGCGTGCCGCTGGAGGCGGTGTTCGCGGGTCTCTCCGGCGCGCTGGACGACGCCCACGACATCTCGACCGATCTGATCCTGTGCTTCCTGCGGGACCTCGGCGCGGACGCCGCGGAGGAGACGTTCCGGGCCGCGTTGCCGTTCCGCGACCGGTTCATCGGCGTGGGACTGGACTCCGCCGAGGTCGGCCACCCGCCGTCGCTGTTCCGCGAGGTGTACCGGATGGCGGCGGCCGAGGGGCTGCACCGCGTCGCGCACGCCGGCGAGGAAGGCGGGCCCGACTACGTGTGGGAGGCGCTCGACGTGCTCGGTGTCGAGCGGATCGACCACGGCATCCGCGCGATGGAGGACGCCAAGCTGGTGCGGCGGCTGCGCGAGGAGCAGGTGCCGCTCACCGTCTGCCCGCTATCCAATGTGGCCCTGCGGGTGGTGGGCGAACTGGCCGATCACGTCCTGCCCGCGATGCTCGACGAGGGCCTGCTCGTCTGCGTCAACAGCGACGACCCCGCCTACTTCGGCGGTTACGTCGACGACAACTTCGCGGCGCTGCGCAGCGAACTCGGCCTGGACGACCAGCAGCTCGCGACGCTGGCCCGCAACTCGTTCGACGCCTGCTTCGCCCCGGCGGAGCAGAAGGCCCGCTGGAAGGCGGAGGTGACCGCATGACGCATCGGCTGGACGGCATCAGGGTCTGGGACGGCACCCGGGACGTCGGGGTCAGCGACCTGGCGTGGGCGCCGGACCGCATCGAGGAGGTCACCCCCGCCGCCGAGGAGCGCTGGCCGGAGTTGTGCGTGCTGCCGGGCCTGGTGGACACGCACGTCCACCTGCTCGGCTTCGCCGGCGAGGGCGACGGCGGCACCGACACGTTCACCTTCCCGCTGGTCACCACGCGCGAGGAGCAGACGCTGCACGCGGCCGCGAACGCGCAGAAGGCGATGCGCCGGGGCGTCACGACGCTGCGGGACCTCGCGGGCGACCAGGCGCAGGCCGCGGCGCGGCGGGCGTTCGAGCTCGGCATCATGCCGGGGCCGCGGTTGCTGGTCAGCGGCCCGGTCGGGATGACCGCGGGCCACGGCGACCTGTTCGTCCCGCCCGCGGTGAAGGAGCGGGCGCCGCTGGCCGACAGCCCCGACGAGTGCCGCAAGCTGGTGCGCACCTGGGCGCGGGCCGGGCTCACCGGGATCAAGATCTTCACCAGCGGCGGAGTGCTGTCGATCGGCGACAAGGTCGGCTGGCGCAACCACACCCGCGAGGAGCTCCGGGCGACCATCGACGAGGCGCACGCGCTGGGCATGCTCGTGTCCGCGCACGCGCACTCGGAGATCGGCATCCAGATCGCCCTGGAGGAAGGCGCGGACTCCATCGAGCACGGCACCGAGCTCACCGCGGAGCAGGCGGAGGTGCTGGCCGCGCGCGGGACGCCGGTCGGGCCGACGCTGCTGATCAACGAGATCATCGCGCGGGGCAAGGCCGCCGCGAGCGCGGAGGCCCGGGACAAGGCCGCCGAGCTGGTCGCCCGCCGCGACGAGCTGTTCCGGGCCGCGGCGCGCGCCGGGGTGCGGTTCGTGCTCGGCACCGACGCCAGCGGCTACTTCGTGGAGTTCGGCGACCAGCTGACCGAGGTGGTCCGGATGACCGAGGTCCTCGGCTTCGACGCGGAGACCGCGCTGCGCGCGGCCACGTCCGACGCCGCCGCCTCGATGGGCCTCGGGAACGTCACCGGGCGGATCGCGCCGGGCCTGGGCGCGGACTTCATCGTTCTGCGCGGCAGGCCCTGGGAGCGGGCGGCCGACCTGGCGCCGGAGAACATCGTCGCGGTCGTCTGCCGCGGCGTCCTCGTCGCCGGCGAACTCCCGTCCTGACCGCAAGGGCTCGTGAGTGCTGAAGCCGGTTCTCACCGGAACGAGCACTCACGAGCATCAGGCCCGGCGAACCCGTGCTACTAGGCCGTGCCCGTTGCGGGCTGGTTGCTCTCGGCGACGTCCAGGCAGGTGAGCGCGAGGTAGAGGTCGACGCGGTCGCGCATCGAGGACAGGCTTCGGCCCGTCAGCTGCTCGATGCGCTGGATCCGGTACCGGAGCGTGTTCACGTGCACGTGGAGCTCCTCGGCGGAGCGCTGCCACGAACCGCAGGATTCGAGGAACGACGTGAGGGTGCCGATCAGGTCCGAGCCGTGCACGGCGTCGTAGTCGGCCAGCGGCGTGAGCATGTGGTGCCGGAACGAGCGGCGCAGCCGGGCCGGCAACGCTGACAGCAGGACGGCGTGCGAATCGACCTTCGACCCGGACACCACCACCGGCGCCCGGCCGGGCCCGTGGCCCCGCGCGGAACGCAGCCGCCGGCGGGCGATCTCCAGCGCCGAACCCAGGTCGCTGACGCTGGCGGTCCGCTCGCTCACGCCCGCCAGCAGCCGGTGCCGGCCGGGCAGCTCGACCGCCGACAGCTCGGCGGCCACGCCGTCGAGGTGCTCGGCCGCGCCGTTGACCAGCAGCACGGCCTTGTCGTCGTCGGCGTGCACGAGGAGGCGGCGGCCGGGGGCCGCCAGCAGGTCGGCGAGGTTCTCCGCCAGGCCGTCGCCGGGGCCGGCCGACGCCGCGACCACGACCGTCGGGAGGTGCGGGTCGGCTCCGAGCATCCGCAGGTGCGCCGACACCTCGCCGGGCGCCGCGGTGTCCGAGCCGAGCACGCCGACGAGGTCGGCGATCTGCCGCTGCTGCAGGGAAAGCCGCTGCTTCTCCGCCAGCACGATCTCGCAGACCGGGGTGAACGACCGGTCCTCGGCGATCACCAGAAGCGGCAGGCCGAGCTCGGCGCACGCGGCCACCAGGCCCGCGGGCATCGCCCTGGTGACGAGCAGCCCGACGACCAGCCCGGCCGCCCGGCTGCGCGCCAGCGCGGCGGCGAACGGCCGGCTGTCTGCGGGCTCGCGGTACCAGAGGCAGCTGGTGAGCACGAGGTCACCGGGGAGCAGGAACCGGCTCGGATCCGGCAGGTCCGTCACGTAGGCGCGGCGCACCTCGCCGGCGAGCCCGGCCGCGCCCGCTTCCACGACGGACAACCCGAGGTCGAACTCGTGCACCAGCTCGCGCAGCCTCATCGTCTCTCCTCAACTCCGGTCGGTCGCCGAGGTAGCACATCATGGAGCCCGTGGTCCGCGCCAAGGCCGGGTCGGCTCCGGCGGGCCGCCGCGAGTCCGTTGTGGACGGTGATGAACAGCCGGTGACGGGCCCGGTACGCCGCGCGATGCTCAGGTCTCGTGGGCAGCGAGGACGTGGTCCCGGGCGCCCTCGACGTGGGCCGTGATCACGCGTCGCAGCGCTTGCGCGTCGCGAGCCCGGAGGGCGTCGACCATCGCCTGGTGTTCGTCGTCGATGCGCTTCAGGTCGCGCCCGGAGCGGACCCAGCGGCGGCTGTAGGGCTCGACGAGGTGCAGCAGCTGGTCGATGAAGCGCAGCGCGAGCCGCCGCTCGGACAGGTCGTAGATCCGGCGGTGGAACTGGTAGTTGAGGGACGCGCGGCCCGCCGCGTCGGCGCCCTTCTCGCGCATCTGATCGGCCATGGCCTGCAGCTCGTCGACGTCGCGTTCGCGGCAGCCGCGCACGATCTCCTCGGCCAGGTGCGGTTCGAGCCGGAGGCGCAGCTCGAAGAGCTCGGTGATGTCGTCGTGGCTGAGCTCGGCGACGATCATGCCGCGCTGCGGCTGCACCTCGATGAGGCCTTCGGCGGCCAGGGCGTGCAGCGCCTCGCGCAGCGGGATGCGGCTGACCGCCAGCTCGCCGGCCAGTTGTTCCTGGACCAGGCGGGTGCCGGGGAGGAGCTCGCCGCCCCGGATGGATTTCCGCAGCCGCGCGGCGATCACCTCGGCGCTGTTGCTGGTCCGGGCTGCACGAGTCACCGCGCCAGGATACTCATTGCCCTCTCCGCAGCGACTGTATACATTCGCTGCGGATCAACTCGAAGGGAAGGTTCCCGGATGTCCGGTGACGTCGACGTCGCAATCATCGGCGGTGGATTGCTCGGGCTGGCAACGGCGAGGGCGGTGCTGCGCGCGCATCCGGACGCCTCCGTGACCGTCCTGGAGAAGGAATCGCGGTGGGGCGCCCACCAGTCCGGGCACAACAGCAACGTGATCCACAGCGGCCTGTACTACGCGCCGGGCAGCCTCAAGGCGCGACTGGCCCGCGCCGGCGGTGAAGCGATGATCCGCTACTGCGACGAGCACGGCGTGCCGGTCAAGCGCACAGGCAAGATCGTGGTCGCCACGGCCGAGGAGCAGCTGCCGCGGATGGACGCGCTCGAAGCCCGGGGCCGGGAGAACGGCGTCACGGTGCAGCGGTTGAGCCGCGGCGAGATCGCCGAGCGGGAACCGCACGTCGCCGGCGTCGGCGCGCTGGCGGTCGCCGACACCGCCATGACCGACTTCGGCCAGGTGTGCCGCGCCTTCGCGGCCGAGCTCGCCGGGCTCGGCGCCGACCTGCGCACGAACTCGCCGGCGCGGTCGTTCACCGCCGCGGGCGACCGGACCGTCGTCCACACCCCCACCGGCGAGGTGCGGGCGCGGATCATCGTCAACTGCGCCGGCCTGCACAGCGACAAGATCGCCGAGGCCGCCGGGCACCGGCCGCCGGTGCGGATCATGCCCTTCCGCGGCGAGTACGCCGAGATCCGCCCGGCCCGGCGCGGCCTGATCAACAACCCGGTCTACCCGGTGCCCGACCCGGATCTGCCGTTCCTCGGCGTGCACGTGACGCCGATGCTCGACGGCACCGTGCACGTCGGACCCAACGCCGTGCCCGCCCTGGCGCGGCAGGGCTACCGGTGGCGCGACGTCGACCCGCGCATGCTGCGCGAACTGCTGCTCGACCCCGCGCTGCGCGGGCTCGCCCGGCGCTACTGGCGGTACGGCCTCGCGGAAATCGGGCGCTCGCTGGTCTGGCCGCTGTTCGTCCGCGAAGTCCGCCGGATGATCCCGGAGATCAACGGCGAGGACCTGCGCAGGCACGGCAGCGGCGTGCGGGCGCAGGCCGTCAAGCCCACCGGCGAACTGGTCGACGACTTCGTCATCAGCCACACCCCGCGCGCTATCCACGTGCTCAACGCCCCGTCCCCGGCGGCGACGTCGAGCCTGCTCATCGGCAGTCACATCGCCGCCGAAGCCTTCGACCGGCTCGGGCTGGCCGACCTCGCCCGGGACGTGCGCGAGTCCCCGACCGGCATCTGACACCTTGCCGCGCAGCCACGTCAGTCAACGCGTGACCGCTACACCGCCGGAACCGTCGCCTGGATGAGCGCGTGGGAGCCGCTGGTCCGCCAGGCATCGCCGGTGCCGTCCAGCGCGGCGGCGGTCGCGTCGTCGAGGCCCACCACGACCTCCGACTTCAGGACGCGCAACGCGACCACCGGGGACGGGAAGTGGCCGACGACGTCGACGAACGGCGTGGTGGCGGGCCAGTACCGGTCGCCGACGAGGCGCCGGTAGTTCAGGTCGCCCTTCATGATGGTGACCGACGCGGACGCGAGCTCGGCGCGCAGATCAGCGGGCATGGCGCGGTAGTCCAGCGGCGCGCAGAAGAACGGATGGGCGCGCACCTCGATCCGCCCGTCCCGCAGGCCGTCCCAGATCCGCTGCCCGACCGCGCCAGCCTCCCCGGCGAGGCCCACCAGGTGGCGCAGGACGCCCACGACGTCGGCGGGCGTGGCGTCTGAGACGTAGTACGGCGTCGGCTTGACGTGCAGGACGACGCGGTCCGCGCGACCGGTCGCCAGCAGGTGATCGGTGAGCACCAGGTCGGCGGCCAGCTCGCCGGCGGAGTTGTCGGCGACGAGGTGGACCGAGCCCGGCTCGCCGAACAGCGACCAGAACACCTGGCTGTCGCCGGTCACCAACCCGGCCGCAGCACCCTCGGCGCCCGCCGACATCCGGAACGCGAGATCGGCCTGGTTCCCCCACACCGCCGCCCGCACCACGGTGTCATCGCGATCCGCCTCGCTCAGCCGCGGCAACGCGTCGAGCGCCGCCAGCGCCTCGGCGGTGCCGGCGCTGCGGAGCTCCGCTTCCTTCATCGGAGCGAACGGATCGATGCCGCGCCACGGCCCGGGCTCGAAGTAGCCGACGGCCGCGAGCAGCCTGCGGAAGAAGTAGCTCTCCGCCCACAGGAACGAGCAGTCCGACCACGGCCTGCCCAGCCGGTCCGCCGCCCAGGCCGCCCAAACGCCGTGGTCGGGTGCGTCATCGCCGAGCGGCTCGACCACTCCCCCGGTCGTCTCGCGCAACAGCTCCGCCAGCCTGCCGCGCACGTCCGCCCCGTAGGGGAACGCGGTGCACAGCTGCTCGATCATCGCCGGATGGCGTTCGTGGAACACCTTCCAGGCGAACGAACCCGGCACCCCGATCGTGATCAACGGCGCTTCCGGTCCCACCACTGCTCCCGTCTCGTGCCCATCCACCCGCCGAAGCCTACGCATGCGCCGCAAGCGTCCACATCAGACGTCCGCGTCGCACGTTCGGGACAACCTGAAGGCCCAGGGCCTGCTGGTCACCGAGGACAAGTTCGTCTTCAGCACCTCGGCCACCACCAAGAACCGCAGCAACCTCTACATCTCCGACCGGGTCGGGTGCTTCCGGGCGCCGAGCATGAGCGAAGGCATGACGACTTACGGCGACAACGCCTACCTGCTCTTCGAATCCGGCGCGCAGGTCTACGAGCACAAGGCGACCAACCCGATCAAGAAGCTCCACCGGGCCAAGACCTCGAAGCTGACCAGCACCGACTTCTGACCGACCGTAACGACAACGGGGCCGCGCCCGCACAGGACGCGGCCCTGTCACATCCCAGCGGCGGCCGCCTCGCGGCGCCGAGTGGTGGGGCGACCAACCGCGAGCGGGGCCAGTGCGGCGAGGACGCACAGTGCGCCGACCGGGATCAGGTCGAGCGACACGACCGGCAGCATCGATCCGGCAAGGATGAGCGTGGGACACCACCACGCGACCGCCTTCGTCCTGGCCAGCATGATCGTCAAGGCGAGCAGTCCGACGTACAGCAACGGCGGCCCGACCACGTAGAACACGATGCGCGCACCCGGGATGGCGCTTACCTGAGCGCTGATCGCGCTCATCCCGGCCTTGTCGGACGCCAGCAGCCCGGCCACGACGTCGATCACGAACTGAACGACCGAGGTACCCACACCGACGAACGTGACGACGGTCCAGAACGTGCGGCCGTGGGTCGCCAACTCGCGTCGCAGCCCCAGAACTGCGGGGACCAACAACGCGAGGCCGACGAGGTTCACGAGGTGGGCGACCTGCCAGTCGAGACCCGGGCCGTACTGCCCGTCCATCCTCCCGACGAGGCGAACGACACCGTACCCGGCGAAGCACAGCGGCGCCGCGATCAGACATGCACGTGAGAACGTCATGCACCGACCCTGGCCCGGGCCGGTCTCGTGGTCATCGGGGCTTTCCCCCAACAGACCCGGACCTTTGCCGTCGGCATCACGACACGCCGACGGCTGTGGACAACCCGCCTCGCCTGTGGACAGCTCCCGCAATTTCAATGGAAATCGGACCTTCGATTTCCATTGAAATTGCGGACACACCGGCGCTCTGGGCGCGGCAGGCGGCCGTGCTGGCGATTCCGCGTGCTGCCTACCGGATCTCAGCGGCTGATGCTGCCGTGGCTCCGTTCGGGGTGGTGAATCCCGCTAGCAGTCGCGTCGGCTTGCCGTTGAGGACCGCGATCGTCGTGGTTCGCTCGCCTTGGCCGTCCACTTCGATCCCCTGGTCCGCCAGGACCGCTCCGTCGGCGTCCACCGCGAACAGGTGGATCCTTCCCGGGCCGTTCGCCTCCAGGCTCGCGTGGATCTCGCCTCCGTCGGCTCGTGCGCTCGTGAGCCGGGTGGCCGAATCGCCCGCCGGCGGGGCACCGCCCAGCGAGGTGTTCAGGCGGAGGGCTTGCTCGACGGACCCCGGCGAGTCCACTGAGGACAGCGCGTCCAGCGGGAGCACCGGGGCCGGTGGCGGGGCCGGGTCTCCCGCGGGCCGGTCTTGGAGGAGCGCGTGGCCCCAGCGGTACGGGTCGCCCTGCACACCGCCCCAGGTGGACCAGCCGATCCGGGACTGGCCGGTGAGGTCCTGCGTGTCCGAGTCGTACACCAGGACGTTCAGCCCCAGGCGCCGGGGATCGACCGATCCCGGCAGGTCCTGCAGCGGAATCTCCACCTCGACCGCGTAACCCCCTTCGCGGGGCTTCGACGCGAGCTCCACGCCCGGCGCGGTCTCCTCGCCCGGGCCCTGGTGGTTGTCCGCATCCCTTGCGTAGCAGGGGTTTCCGGCCCGGCTGGTGGACGGCAGGACCGCGACCTTGAACGTGCTCGACGTGTTCTCCGAGTCCGCCTTCGGGTCGATGGTGATCTCGACCGCGTCGGTGCGCCAGTGCCGCTTGCAGTCCTCCGGAGCCAGCAGCGCACCCTGCTCGTCGTCCACCACGTCGACCAGTGCGTACAGCTTGTCGCCGCGCCAGGACAGCCTTGCCGTGGCGGCGCAATCCGGAGCCGAGCACTGCTCGCCCTCCCACAGCGCGGACACGTCGAGCGGGGCGCCCAGGTACTCCTGCGGTCCGACTTCGCCGTCGACCACCGGATCCGAGGCCGCCTGCGGGATCGTCGTGGCAGGTACCAGTTCGAGGGATGCGGTGGTCTCGCTCCTCACGTCGTCGGTGCGGGCGGTCAAGGTGTAGGCGTGGTCGCCGCCCTGCATTCCGGTGGGCATCCCGGGGTCGGTGCTGCGCACCTCGTACGTGAGCGACGCGGTTTCACCGGGACCGACTTCCTCGAACCGCTGCTCAGCGTTCGGCACGTCGAATCCCTGCGGCGGCGCGAACCGAACCGCACCCGAGCGGGGCTGTGCGCTGTAATTGCGGACGATCACCTGAACGTCGCGCTCACCGAGCCCCGGAACGGTCTGGACCGGCGGGACCTTGTTCTCCAGCAGGGGGAATCGTGCTTGCGCCGTCCACTGCTGGAACTCCGCGACACCCGGCAGCGGCGCCTGCTCTGCCACGACCGGTGGCACGACGTCGAACCGCAGCTCGCTCTCCGCGCGTCCCTGCGGGGTTTCGATCCGCACCGGGACCGGCACGCGCGCGGCGGCATGCCGCGGCGGCGCGGTCACGACGAAATCGACTCGCGCGGTCGCTCCCGGTTCGATCGTCCCGTGCGCGCCGTCGCCCCGGGCTTCCCACCCCGGCGGCAGATCCAGCGCGACCCGGCCCGCTTGCAGCGCCGTTTCCGCCGGTGCCGTCACCTCGACGCGGACCTGCGTGTGCTCGCCGGGAGTGATCCGCTGGCGCTCCGCGGTCGCGGCCAGCCCGGTGCCGATCGGGAGGCCACCGTGAATCGGCAGCAACGCGCCGAGCAGCGGCGCGTCCGCGCCTTGCGCACCTGGCGCGTGCGGCGCGCGGTTGGCGATCTCGGTGAGGTGATCGCAGCCGACCTGCGCGGGATCGGCCGGGATGTCCGGCCGCCCGGCCCACCCCTGGCTCCTGTACTCGCGTTCGGCGGCGCGTTCCTGCTGCTCCCAGTTGATGTCGCCGGCGATCCCGTGCACGTAGTACTCGGGCCCGGGCGAATCCGCCGGGGTGGTGCGCTTTTCGCAGTCCGGTCCCTGGACCTCCTCTTCCGCCCCGGCCGCGTTCGACAGCACCCGGCGCACCGACCAGGGCGCCAAGCCCTCGCCGTCGACCTGCTCGGGGAACGCCGCGGGGTCGGCGGCCTGGCGGTACGCCTCGAGCGCGAGCCGGGCGGCGTACTGGTGGTTGCCGTGGTTTCCCGGTGTGGGCGCGGGATCCATGGTGACGACGACCTCGGGCCTGGTCTGGCGCACGACGCGGACGAGCTTCGCGAGCACGTCGTCGTGGCGCCAGGCCTGTTCGGTCAGCGGGGCGCTGACCGTGTAGTAGAGATCGGGCTCGTCGAGGTTGTACACGTCCGTGACGCCGAAGCCGCCGACCGCGTGCCGCTCCTCCCCTTCGCGCAGCAGGCCCAGTGCCGGTCCCTCCTCCGGCCCGACCGCGTTGCCGCCGCCTTCACCTCGGGTGATGGTCACGACGCCGGTGCGCACCTGGTGGTCGTGGCGCCACCGGCCGAACGTCGACAGCAGCGATGCCTCGTCGTCCGGGTGCGCGCCGACGAAGAGGACGTCCAGGTCCTGGGCGGGACCCGGCTGCGCGGAGCCGGGCGCAGCGAGCACCCCGGCACCCAGCGCAGCCGCCAGCACGACAACCGAACCAGCACGAACCGATGACACCGAACCACTCCTCAGCCGAGATGATCACGCGACGCCGAGGATGGCACGGACGCCCTTGCCGTGCACCCGAAAACACGCCGCAGCGCAGCGCGTCTCACGCTTCAGGACGGCCAGGCGTCCACCTTCGTCGCGTTGTCGCCGAAGACGAACGGGCTCGGCTCGCACTCGGCGATGAAGTCGCCGGGGAAACCGAGCCGGAACTCCACTGCGGCATCGAGCTCTTCGACCGCCTCGGCGGGCAGGACGACGTCGGCCGCGCCGACGTTCTCGATGATCTGCTCGGCGCTGCTGGCTCCGACGATGGGCAGCACCGCCGGGGACTTGCTGCGGGTCCAGGCGATCGCCACCTGAGCCGGCCGGACGCCCAGTTCGTCGGCGACCTTGCGGACGGCGTCGGCCGCCGCGCGGTCCCGTTCGGTGAGCGCGGCGGGATCGACCCGCCGGCCCACCGCGCCGGAGAGCACGCCGGCAGCGAGCGGTGCCCACGTCGTCACGCTCATCCCGAACGCCTCCGCCATCGGCAGGAGCTCCCGCTCGATGTCCCGGTTCAGCAGGTTGTAGGGCACCTGCAGGCCCGCGAACGGCGTCCAGTCCCGCCACTGCGCGAGCGTGTTCGCGCGGCTGACGACCCACGCCGGCGCGTCGGACACTCCGATGTGGAGGATCTTCCCCGCTCGCACGGCGTCGTCCAGGGCGCGCATGGTCTCCTCCACCGGCGTGTGGCGGTCCCAGATGTGCACCCAGTAGATGTCGATGTAGTCGGTGCGCAGGCGGCGGAGGCTCTGCTCCAGCGACAGCACGAGGTTCTTGCGGTGGTTGCCGGCGGCGTTGGGATCCGCGGCATCCCGCGACAACGTGTACTTCGTGCCGAGGACGAAGCGGTCGCGCCGGTCGATGACCGTGCCGAGGATGCTCTCGCTCTCGCCGTAGGCCGAGGCGGTGTCGAGGACGTTGCCGCCCGCATCGGCGTAGGCGTCGATGATGCGCCGGCACTCGCGTGCATCGTCGATGACCATGGTGCCGAGGACGAGTTCGGAAACGCGCAGGCCGGTTCGGCCGAACAGCCGGTATCGCATCGTCACACCACCTCCGCGCCGACCGCCGCACGACGGGCGCGGGTTCGGCTTCGGAGGTACTCGATGCGGGTGGAAGCACTCATGCCCACCAGGCTGTTACGCGCCGGCTGCCGGAGGGAGGCCCTGTCGGGGCCCGTCTCCGGGCCGATCCGCTTCCACCGGGCGCCACCTAGACTCGGGCGCGTGACCGACAAAGCGCTGGGCAAATTCCTGCGAGCCCGACGGGAGGCGACCGCACCGTCCGAGGCCGGGCCGTCGCTCGGAACGCGCCGCACCCCGGGCTTGCGCCGGTCCGAGCTGGCCGCGCTCGCGGGCATCAGCGTCGAATACCTGACGCGCCTGGAACGCGGCAGCGACCGCAGGCCGTCCGGGCAGGTGCTCGGCTCGCTCGCCGACGCCCTGCACCTCTCGCCCGAGGAGCGCGTGCACCTGCACCGCCTGGTCAAGCTCAGCGACGGAGCGGTGTGCCAGCAGGCGACCGCGCCCGTGCGCTCGTTGCGCCCCACCCTGCGCGCCCTGCTCGACCGGTTGGAGCCCGGTCCCGCGTTCATCGTCGACTCGCAATCCGGCATCCTCGCCCACACCGTGGGATTCCGGCTGCTGGCGATGCCGATCGGCATCCTCGACACCGACCCGCCGAACCTCGCGCGGTTCGTGTTCACCGATGCCAGGGCGCGCACGACGTTCCCGGAGTGGGATCGTGTCGCGTACGAGCAGGCTGCGGCCTTGCGCGCGGCGACCGATCTCGGCGATCGGATGTCGGCAGCGCTGGCCGACGAGCTGTCGGTGACGGCTGGCGCGGAATTCAGCCGCCGATTCGCGAGCGCGGCGACCCTCCCGCCCTCGACCGGCGTCGAACGGTGGGCGCACCCCATCGCCGGAGAGATCCGCCTGGCCTACGAAAGTCTCGCCGTCCCAGGCCCCGACGACCACCGCCTGGTCGTCCACCTCCCAGCCGACGCGGCCACCGCCGAGGCACTCGAAGCCCTGCACGCTGATCACCTGGCTCCGGCAACCGGCTAGCAGACATCGGATATGACCTCGCGGGGATCCCCGGCGGCGTTTTCCAAGCCGTGGCACGGGTTGCGCCCATCGCATGACTACGGCGGCCAGTGAGGGACGGCTGCCTGGAGCACCTGACCGACCGGTTCGCGCTCTCGCCATCGATCTTGGCAATCGGCGCCGCGCGAACGGCCTTGCGGTTTAACGTCTTCGGGTGCACAGGAACGAGGTCAACGGACCGGTACACGGCCATGTGGTGCAAGCGAACTGCATCCAAGGCGGTATTCACGTGCACCAATCGGAGCCCTCGGATGCGCGTCGCCGGCTGCGCGAGGCGTTGCGCGAGGCGACCGTGCCGGTCGGCTCCGGCAGCGGTGTTCGCGTCGCGCCCGGAGTCGTGCTGACCCACGCCGCGCTCGCCGGCGCGGACGCGGAGCCGCTGGGCGGCGGTCTCGCGCTGATCCGGACCGAACCCGACGACCGCCCCTATGCCTGTGCCGCGGTGGGGGCGCCCACCGACGAAGACCGCGTCGTGGTCGAATCGGCTGCCGGGACGCCGGTGCTGGACTGGCGCACCGGCGGCGTGTGCGGAGTGCTGGACGAGGCCGGCGAATTCGTTGCCCTCCTGGCGGTTCTGGAGCTGGCGTCGGCGGCGCGGCTCAACCACGACTGGCTCGACCTGCTCAGCGCCGAGCAGCTCCGAGCGGGCGGGTGGCGGCACCTCGGGCCGCGCCTGCGCCGCTACCTCGGCACGGTCGGCCGCGCGGACCACGAGCACGCGTATTCGCTCGTGAGCCGCCAAGCCCCGCCGCTTTCGAAGATCTACCTCGCCCGCCAGGCCACCCGGCTGGCCGATACCGCCGAGCCGCCGGAACACCTGGAACGCCTGCAGGCGGACCGCCTGCTGGAGCACCATCCGGGCGTTCAGGTGCTGGGCTTTCCGGGCATGGGCAAGTCCAGCCTGGTCCGGCGGCTGGCCGCCGAATCCGCCCGGCGGTGGCTGGCCCAGGGCGACGGCGCGTTCGTGCCGGTGCTGATCCCGGCCGAGGCGCTGACCAGGACGGCGACGCTGCCCGACGCGCTGGCCGACGGCGTCGTGCATGGTTTCAGCCACCAGCTGGACCGGTCGCAGCTGGTGGAGCTCTTCGGCGCCGAGCCGCTGCCCGGCGTTCGCTGGCTCGTGCTGGTCGACGGCCTGGACGAGGTCCTCGATCCGGCCGCGCGCCACGACGTGCTCCGCAAGATCGGCGAGCTGCGCGAGCAGCCGGAGTACTGGGTGCTCATCACCAGCCGGCAGCTGGACCGGCGCGGTTTCCTCGGCCAGATCGACCAGACCCGGTACCCGACCTTCAGCATCGAGCCGTTCACGGACGACGAGCTCCGCGACTTCGCCGCCCGCGTGCTGCGCGAGCGCCAGCACCCGGGTCCGGAGGACGCCGCCGCGGATTTCCTGGCGCGGGTGCACCGGACGAAACTCCGCACGCTCGCCCGCGTTCCGCTGATCTCCACGATGTTGTGCCTGCTGTACGCGGAGAACCCGAACGACGAGCTGCCCGACAACCAGTCCCAGCTGTACGGCCGGTTCGTGTCGTGGCTGAAGACCAAGCTCAAGGAGCTCGACGCCCGGACGCTGCTGCGCAACCGGGTCTACACGCACGGCCCGACCGCCGAGCGAGCGGTGGACGAGCTGGTCGAGAACATCGAGCCGCTGCTGCAGGAAATCGCCTTCGGGCGGCAGAAGCTCGGTGCCGAGCAGCGCGATCTGCCGCTGTTCGAGCACGCGCTCGCCTGGACCGGAGTCGAACGGCCGGCCTCGATGTCTCCGGAGGAGTGGGCGGAGTTGCTCGCCGACGTCCTCCGGATCAGCGGCCTGGTCATCCAGCCGGGGAGTGAATTTCGGTTCCTGCACCAGACCGTCGAGGAATACCTCGCGGCCTGCCACCTCGCCGCCCGCAGCGAGCCCGGCACCTGGTCCGGCCGGCGGCTGCTCGCGCCGCAACCGAGTTGGCCCTGGCCGCACCTGGAGGTCAAGACGTTCCTGGCCGCGCGGTGGGCGGAGGAAGGCGTCGATCTGACGCGCATGCTCCGGAAGCTGCTGCGCTGGGGCCGCTGGCGGAACAACATCGGCTTCCTCGCCGAGCTGGCGCGGCACGGCGTGGTCCTGGACGGCGAACTCGTGGACCAGGCCGTGCGAATCCTGTGCAAGGTCGTCGCGAACCCCAAGAGCGCCAGCCGCGAATGGCAGGACTGCCTGACCTGGCTCGCGGATCTGGACGAAGACCGGGCCGCCACCGAGCTGGAGGCACTGGCAGCCGGGGGCTCCGAGCACCGGCGCTACGAGGCCGTCCGCGAACTCGCCTCGCTCGACAGCGAGCGGGCGCTCCCGAGCATCCGGCAGTTCATCAACGACACCGGGATCAAGACGACGCCCAGGACCGCGTTGGCTCGCCACTTGCGCGATCTGGGCGTTGAGCAGGTGCGTGCGCTGTTCGCCGATGTCGCGGCGGACAGCGACAACGGCGCGCTGCGCGTCGAGGCGGCGGAGATCCTCGTCTCGGTCCTGGGCCAGGACCTCACCGTCCTGGCCCGATTGGCCGGCGACCGCGGACTCGACGACTATGCGCGGCTGGACGCGGGCGAGATCCTGCTCGCACACGACGTCGACCTCGGGCTGAGGGCGCTTGCCGGACTGGTGCGTTCGGCCGTGAAGCCGGGAGTCCGCCGCCGGGCGGTGAGCCTGATCGAAGGCCACGACCCGGGGCGGGCCGAAACCGAGCTCACGGCCCTCGCCGAGTCCGAGAAGGCGCCGATCGCCCGCCGGTTCGACGCCGCGAGACTCCTGGTCCAGGAGCACGGGCGGGACGTCGAACTCGTCCTGGAGATGGCGAAAAGCCGGAATCTCGACCGCGAACTCCGCCTGGCGGCGGCGAAGATGGCCAGGGGCGGCAATCGCGAGGCGGTCGTAGCGCTCGTCCTGGACATCGTGGCCGACTGCGCCGCAACCGACTCGTACCGCCTGGAGGTGCTGGAGTACCTGTCGAGTTTCGACGGCGCCGCCGCGTTCCCGGGCCTCCGCGATTTCGTGCGCACCCCCGGTCAGGCAGATCCCGATCGCTTCCGCGCCGCCGAGATCGCGGCCAAGTCCGCCGGCCCCGCCGCCGCGGAGCTCTACGGCGAGCTGGCCAGGTCGTCCGATGTGGACAGCGGGTTGCGCGTGAAGGCGGCCCGCGCGGCCTTGGCGAAGCATGACACCACGGGTGCGGCCTTGCTCACCGGGATCGTCGAGGATTCCGAAGCCCAGCCGGAGGACCGGCACGAGGCCGCGTTGGCCCTGCTGCGCCACGACGGGGCGAAGGGCGCCGACGCGCTGGTGGTGATCGGCAATGACCGGAGCCTGCCGGGCACGCTCCGGATGAACGCGCTGGAGAAGGCACACTCGGAAAGGCCGAGCGCAGCCCGGAAAGCGTTGGAACGCCTGGCAGAAGACGCGGCGGTCGCAGAATCCATCCGGCTCCAAGCGGCCCAGAAGGTCGGCGACCGGAGGACCTCGGAACGGCTGCTGGCCGCGCTTGCGGCCGGCGCGAAAAGCGATCAGACGCGCTTCGACTCGGCACGCGCGCTCGCCCGAGTCAACCGCAGCAGAGGGCTCGCGGCGCTGCGAGACCTCGAATCGGACTCGCGAATCGGCCGTTCGACCAGGGAAAAGGCCACCAAGGCCGCCGAGCGCCTGGATCGCTGAGGTCAGTCCCGGGCGGCGGTTCGCCGCAGCAGCGCCAGCGTCGATGCCAGCAGCGCCGCCGCCACGACCGCTTGCGCGAACGCGAAAACGCCCCAGGAACCGACGAGCTGGCCGTCGGACCAGAAAGCGCCGCCGAGGTAGGTGAACTGCGGCCCGAGGAGCAGCGAACCGAGCAGGAGCAGCAGTTCCGGGCCGAGGTACGCGGCGACCGTCGCGGCGACGAACGTCCGCTGCGATTCGTCACCGGGCTCGGTCAGCGCGGTGACCGAGCACAGGCCGCCGATGGCCACCACCGGCAGCAGCGCCGCCAACGCACCGACACCGGCCATCACAGTCATGCTGCCGTATTCGTGCGGGATCCCGGCGAAGAGCATGACGAACTGCGCGGCGGCCGCCCCGACCACGACGTAGGCGAGCGGGCGCCGGCTGGGCGGCACGAAGCGCGCCCGCCGCGGCACCGCGTCGAACGGGGCCCACCGCATGACCAGCAGGACGGTGAAGGCGATCACCGCGAAGAACTCCAGCCACACCCACACGTCGGCCTCGGCGTGGATCGAGGCGAGCGCGTCCACGAGGCAGTAGACCGCGTTCGCGACGACCAGCCCCGCGCCGATCACGCTCCGCCCGCCGGGACGCTCCATGAGCACGAGCCCGGCGAAGAGCAGGGCGAACCGGATCAGGAAGTACCCGAGCCCGAGGAAGCTGGACGCGGCGATCATGCCGGTGGACACGAACAACGTGGTCGCCGTGACGGCCGCGGCGGCCGCGAAGAGGACCTTCGAGCTGCGCACCCAGCCAGGCGCCCGGACCCGGCTCCGCCAGTCGCCCTCGACCGGCGGTGGCGCACTGCGCGCCCGGGACCATTCGAGCACCGCCGCCATCCTGGTCGGCAGGTCGCCGACGCCCGGCGGGCCGACCGAATTCCGCAATTCCGCCGCCAGCGCGGACAACGGCGCGCTCGCCGCGCTGGCGGCGACGACGCTCAGCGCGTGCGGCAGCCGCCCGCACAGCTCGACCAGCTCATCGGCAGCCTGCCGCTCGGCCGCCAACCGGTCGTCGCCCAGCCGGCGGGCCAGCAGCTCGCGCGCCTCGTCCGCGCCGAGCGGGTCCAGGGTGATCGAGCGGGCACCTTCGGCGATCAGGCCGGTCAGCTGGTTCCGGCTGGTCACCACGACGAACGCGGCGGAACCGCCGGGCAGCAGCGGGCGCACCTGCTCGGCGTCGCGGACGTCGTCGAGCACCACCAGCACCCGCCGGTCCGCCAGCAGCGTGCGGTACCGGGCGGCCTGCGCCGCCGGGTCCGACGGGATCTTGTCGTCCCCCAGCGCCTCCAGGAAGCTCCGCAACACGTCACCCGGCCGCACCGGCCAGCCGGAAGCGTCGGAACCCCGCATGTTCGCGTACAACTGGCCGTCGGGGAACCGCGCGGCCACCTGGTTCGCCCAGTGCACGGCCAACGCGGTCTTGCCGATGCCCGCCGTCGCCTCGACCGCCGAGATCACCACCACGCGGGCGGATTCCGCCAGCACCGCGTTCAACGCCGCGGTCTCGTCCGCCTGCCCGGAGAACGACGCGACGGCCGGCGGCAGCTGCCGGGGCACCACCGGATCTCGTTGCCGCCCACCGAAGTGGACGCCGCCGTAGACGTTGCCGACCTGAGCGACCGGCCCGTTCACGGTGCCGCTCTGCTCGTTCTTGGTCTCGCCCTCATCGCCCACGAGCCACCCACCCCATCCCACCAGGCCCAATGCGACGTCCCGCCGACGATCTTAGCGCCGCTGCGACGTCCCGAGAGCGGAAATCCCGCACCATGCGGGCGGATCAGCGCCGTGCGGCGACGAATGCCTCGAACTCGGCCCGCTGCTGCGGGGTCATCACGTCCTTGGGGACGACCACGGCCTGCGCCTTGCCGAACATCACGTACCAGGCCTCTGGGGTCTCCACCGCGCGATCGAGCCCCTCCCACCTGCACCGCGACTCGACCAGCGGGTAGGCGACGTGCATCCACTCGTCGTCCAGCGTCAGGCGGTACCCGTGCTGGATGGCGGCGGCCTGGGTGCGCATCCCCACCGCGACCATGATCGGCCCGATCGCGAACACCACCGCCAGCCCGCCGGCGGCGGCCGCGTACCCGACCGCCGAGGAGGTGTCCAGCACGATCAGGACCACGCCGAGGAAGGCGAGCACCCCGCCCAGGATGCGGGTGAGGAGCACGTAAGGACGGGACAGGAACCGGATCGTGCGCCGCAGGCGGTGCACGTCGTGGGGAACCTCAAGGGACATCTGCACCGACGCATCTTAGAGACGGTTTCAGGATCGGCTCGCATGGCGGTGCGGCTAGCGGCCACCCCTGCGGGAATTGCCGTCGCCTTCTCACTCCGGGATCCCCGACTCGTGCATGACCAATCCGCCCGCACCGTCCACAATGTCCTCGCCGCGAACGGAACCGGGCCGCGACCGCTCCCGCCGGACCGGTCTCGGCCGCCGGGCCGTCATCCGGTCTTCACCTTTCGTCCCCTTTCGTCGATCAGGCTGTCGATCACGCACCTCCGATCGGAGCACGATGACCTCGACACGCACCGGGTTCGACCGGCGCACCTTCCTGCAACTCACCGGCGTCGCCTCCGCGACGGTGGCGCTGGGGATCGCGGCGCCCGACGCCGCCGGAGCCACCCCGGGCCGCCCGCTGCGCGACGGCGCCTTCTCCCTCGGCGTCGCCTCCGGCGATCCCCGCCCGGACGGGGTGGTGCTGTGGACCCGGTTGGCACCCGAGCCGCTCGCGGCCGACGGGCACGGCGGGATGCCGTTGCGCCAGGTCCCGGTGCAGTACGAGGTCGCCGAGGACGAGCGGTTCCGCCGGATCGCCCACCGCGGCACGGTCATCGCCTCCCCCGAACTCGCGCACTCCGTGCATCCCGAGGTCCGCGGCCTGCAACCCGGCCGGGAGTACTTCTACCGCTTCCGGGTCGGCGCGCAGCTCAGCCCGGCGGGCCGCACCCGGACGCTGCCGGCGCCTGGCCAGCGCACCGGCTCGTTCAGCTTCGCGACGGGCTCCTGCCAGGCCTGGTACCACGGCCACTTCTCCGCCCACCGGCACCTCGCCGGCGAGGACCTGGACGCGGTGTTCTTCCTCGGCGACTACATCTACGAGTACGGCATCACCGAGAGCAACCTGTGGCGGCGCGGCGCTCCCGCGCTGGGCCCGGAGCACCGCGTCGAGATCGAGACGCTGGAGCAGTACCGGCTGCGCTACGCGCTGCACAAGAGCGACCCGCACCTGCAGGCCGCGCACGCCGCCGCCCCGTGGCTGGTGACCTGGGACGACCACGAGGTGCAGAACGACTACACCGCCGACCGCTCGAAGTACGGCATCTCCCCGGAGCACTTCGAGCACCGTCGCGCGGTGGCCTACCGGGCGTTCTACGAGAACCTGCCGCTGTCGCTGGCGGCCCTGCCCAACGGCCCCGACGGCCGGGTCCACCGGCGGTTCGACGTCGGGTCGCTGGCCCGGATCAACATGCTGGACACCCGCCAGTTCCGCGACTCCCTCGACCTGCCCGCCCAGCAGCGGTCGATGCTGGGCGGCGAGCAGGAGCGGTGGCTCTACGACGGCATGGCCGGATCGCCCGCGACGTGGAACGTGATCGCCAACGGCGTCACCGTCGCGGCGATCACCGAGGACCGCACCGACCAGTGGGACGGCTTCCCCGCCGCGCGGGGCCGGCTGATCGAGGCGATGCAGCGCACCAGCAACCCGGTGGTTCTCACCGGCGACATCCACAAGCACGTCGCCGCCGAGCTCAAGGCCGACTTCGCCGACCCGGCCTCGCGCACCGTCGGGGTGGAGCTGATCTGCACGTCGATCGCCTCCGACGGGGACGGCGCGCCGACCGACAAGTACGCCGCGGACTGGTTGCAGCACCCCTACGTGAAGCTCTACGACGGCCGCCGCGGGTACGTGCACTGCCGGATGACGCCGGAAGAGCTCGTGTCCGAGTTCAAGATCGTCCCGTGGGTGCAGGCGGACGCGACCGCCCCGATCGAGACCGTCGCCCGCTTCAGCACTCCCGCCGGCAGCCCCGGCCTGCACAGGAAGGCCTGACTCCGATGGGCGCACCCTTCCCACCCGCCGTCACCGGCCTGCGCGGCCGGGGAGAGCTCGCCCGGATCGTCGTCGACTGGACGCCGGTTCCGTGGCACACCGTGGTCGACCACTACGCGGTGCACGGCGCACCCGGCTCCGGCGTGCGGATCTCATCGGAGACTCTGCTGGCCAAGACGGTCTACCCGCACTTCGAGCACAAGGGGCTCGGCGGCGCCGCGCAGCGCTGGACGTACCAGGTGGTGACGGTCGGCGCCTCCGGCGCGCGTTCCCGGCCGTCCGCGCCGATCCCGGTCACCAGCCGCGAGTCGGTGAGCGCCTCGGGAATCCCGCTGGCCGTCGTCGGCGACTTCGACGGCAAGGGGCTCGAGTTCGCGCTGTCCCCGGACGGGTACTCGCGGTATCCCGCCACGTTCCCGAACGGCGTCGACTTCCGCCTCGGAACCGGCGACCCGCGCAAGGCCTGGAGCTACCTGCAGCCCGGCCCCGCCGACTCCTGGGCCGGCCGGCGCGACCACCGGTTCCGGCTCCGCTTCGACCTCGCCGCCGCGCCCACCACCGGCGTGGACCTGGCGCTGTGGCTCATCGACAGCCACGCGACGATCCCCGGTTCCGCGGTGCTCGGCATCAACGGGACCACCGTCGACCGGCTGGCCTTCGCGGGCGGCGCGACGAAGGGTTCGACGCTGGGCGACAGCACCGCCGCCGGATCGCCACTGAAGCCGTCCTACCTGGAGCGGCCGCTGCCGGCCGAGCTCTTCCGCGCCGGGGAGAACGTCCTCGAACTGCACAAGGACGAGGGCTCCTGGATCGCCTACGACGCGATCGGGGTGTTCGCCCGGCGCGGCTGATGTCGCAGGCGGCGCCCCGGGGCCACCGCCGCGGGGGCGCCGACGACCGGTTACCGTACGTTGCGGTTCACGCAGGAGACCTGCACCTCAGCGGCGGGATGGTAGCGGTCGAGATGAGCTCGGTTCACGGGGCGTCCCCCGGATTTCGGCCGAACAGTGGCCGCATCGGACACAAACGTCACTTCGGTACCAAACGGACATATTTCACCTTTTCGGGCGTAATTGCACGAAGGCTTGACAACAGAACGTGTTCGCCTTCACTCTTTCGTGCCATGAACCTGTCCGACAGCCGGGCAGCCGGACATGGCATCCGGCGAGTCGGCGCGATGGAGGCAGTCCTCGAGACCCTCCGCGACGCCATCGAACGAGGCGAGTACTCGGTGGGCGACAAGCTGCCCGCCGAGGCCGGCCTCAGCAAGGAGTTCGAGGTCAGCCGGTCGGTCGTGCGGGAGGCCCTGCGCGCCCTGCAGGCCCTCGGGCTCACGGCGTCGAAGACCGGCAAGGGCACGTTCGTGGTGTCGAACCGGCCGGTCGAGAACCCCGTGTTCGGCCACTACTCGGCGCGCGACCTCCTCGAAGCGCGCCGGCACGTCGAGGTCCCGGCCGCGGGCTACGCCGCGCGCCGGCACACCTCGGACCACCTGGACACGCTCACCGAACTGGTGGAGCGGATGGAGCAGGAGACCGACAACACCGCCTGGGTGGCGCTGGACTCGCTGTTCCACATCACGATCGCCCAGGCATCGGGCAACCCGGTCTTCGCGAAGGTCATCGAGGAGATCCGGGACGCGCTGGCCAGGCAGTCGACGCTGCTGAACCAGCTCGGTGACCGGCGCCCGGCGTCGAACGTCGAGCACCGGCTGCTCCTGGAAGCGATCGGCGGCCGCGACGAGATCGCCGCGGCCGAGGCGATGACCCATCACCTGACCCACGTCGAAAGCACGCTCAGCAACATCGTCGGGGCCGCCGCTACCGCGGTGCCCGCAGCTGATGAGAACGGGGATAGCTGAATCCAATGACCGACCAGACCCTGCAGCCGTCGCAGCGTGGCGACGGCCCGGCCGACGCCGGCGACGCTGGTTACAGCAAGTCGCTGAAAGCGCGGCACATCAACATGATCGCCATCGGCGGCGCGATCGGCACCGGACTGTTCCTCGGCGCCGGTGGCCGGCTCGCGCAGGCCGGCCCGTCGCTGGCGATCGCCTACGCGGTGTGCGGGTTGTTCGCGTTCTTCGTCGTGCGCTCGCTCGGCGAGCTGATCCTGCACCGGCCCTCCTCCGGCTCCTTCGTCTCCTACGCCCGCGAGTTCATGGGTGAGAAGGGCGCCTACACGGCGGGCTGGATGCACTTCCTGAACTGGTCCACCACGGGCATCGCCGACATCACGGCGATCGCGCTGTACGTGCACTACTGGTCGGCGTTCACCCCGATCCCGCAGTGGGTGCTGGCGCTCATCGCGCTGGCGATCGTGCTGACCCTGAACCTGGTGTCGGTCAAGCTGTTCGGCGAGCTGGAGTTCTGGTTCGCCATCATCAAGGTCGCCGCGCTGGTGCTGTTCATGTTCGTCGGGATCTTCCTGCTGGTCACCCAGCACCCGATCGACGGCAACCTGCCCGGCCCGCAGCTGATCACCGACAACGGCGGGATCTTCCCGGCCGGCGTGATCCCGCTGGTCCTGATCATGCAGGGCGTGGTCTTCGCCTACGCCTCCGTCGAGCTCGTCGGCGTCGCCGCCGGTGAGACCGAGAACCCCGAGAAGATCATGCCGAAGGCGATCAACTCGATCATGTGGCGGATCGGCCTGTTCTACGTCGGCTCGGTCGTGCTGCTGGCGATGCTCATGCCGTGGGGCGCCTACAGCAAGAGCGAGAGCCCGTTCGTCACCGTGCTCTCGCACATCGGCGTGCCCTACGCCGGCGACGTGATGAACCTGGTGGTGCTCACCGCCGCGATGTCCAGCCTGAACTCGGGCCTGTACTCCACCGGCCGCATCCTGCGGTCGATGTCGATGGCCGGTTCCGCGCCGAAGTTCACCGCCGTGATGAACAAGAGCCAGGTGCCCTACGGCGGCATCCTGCTGACCGCCGCCGTCTGCGTGGTCGGCGTCGGGCTGAACTACGTGGTGCCCGCCGAGGCGTTCGAGATCGTGCTGAACTTCGCCTCCATCGGCATCCTCGCCACCTGGGCCATCATCGTGGTCTGCCACCTGCTGTTCGTCCGCAAGGCGCAGCGCGGCGAGGTGACCCGGCCGAGCTACCGGCTGCCGTTCTCGCCGTACACCGAGATCGTCACGCTCGTGTTCCTCGCGTCGGTGGTGGTCCTGATGGCCTTCGACGAGATCGGCCGGATCACGCTGATGGCCCTGCCGGTGATCATCATCGCGCTGGTCATCGGCTGGTTCCGGGTCCGCGGCAAGATCGACACCTCGGTGCTCGAAAAGGCCGACGCATGACCCGCACCCCGCCGGTCGGCGTTCCCGCGCACGTGCCGCTGGTGCACGTGCTGCGGGACGGCCTCGTCGAGAGCGTCCACCACGGCTCGGTCGTGGTGGTCGCTCCCGACGGCTCGATCCTGTTCCAGGCCGGCGACGCCGAAACGGCCTGCTACCCGCGTTCGGCGGCCAAGCCGATGCAGGCGGTCGCCATGGTCCGGCTCGGCCTGTCGCTTCCGCCGGACCTATTGGCGCTCACGGCCGCCAGCCACTCCGGCGAGCAGGTCCACCTCGCCGGCGCGCTGCGGGTCCTGGAGTCGGGCGGGTCTACCGAGGCCGACCTGGGCAACCCGGCCGACCTGCCCTTCGACCCGGCCGAGCGGGAGGCCTGGATCGCCGCGGGCCGCCCGGCGAGCAGGCTGGCGCACAACTGCTCGGGCAAGCACGCGTCGATGCTGCACGTCAGCCGACGGCAGGGCTGGTCCACATCGGACTACCTGGATCCGGCGCACCCGCTGCAGCGCGAGATCGCGTCCACAGTGGAGGAGCTGACCGGGCAGCGGATCGCCAACGTGGCCGTCGACGGCTGCGGCGCGCCGCTGTTCGCGGTCTCGCTGCGCGGCCTGGCCACCGCGGCCGGGCGCATCGCCAGCGCGCCGGCCGACAGCCCGGAAGGCGCCGTCGCGCACGCGTTCCGGGCACACCCGGAGATGGTGGCCGGTTCCCGCCGGGACACCACGGCGCTGATGGCGGCGGTGCCCGGCCTGATCGCCAAGGACGGCTTCGAAGCGGTGCAGATCGCCGCGCTGCCCGACGGCACCGCGATCGCCCTCAAGATCGCCGACGGCTCCGACCGCGCTCGCCTCCCGGCGACCATCGCGGCGCTGGAGATCGCGGGCGTCGACCCGGGCCTGCTGGCCCGGTTCACCAGCGACGGCCTGACCGTCACCGACGCCCTGAAGAACTGACACCGCAAAAGGGGTGTGCCCGCCGGAGATCCCGGCGGGCACACCCCTTTTGCGGTCCGCAGTGGTCGAAGCTCAGCGGCGTTCGGCGTAGACGCGGCTCGCGTGTTCCACCAGGGCGATCAGGACTTCCTTCGCCGACTCGCGTTCCCGGGCGTCGCAGAGGACGACCGGCGTGCCCGGGTCCAGGTCGAGCGCCGCGGCGACCTCCTCCACCCCGAAGCGCCGCGAGCCCGTGAACTGGTTGACCGCCACGATGAACGGGATCTCGCGGCGCTCGAAGTAGTCCACCGACGCGAAGCAGTCCGGCAGGCGGCGGGTGTCCGCGAGCACGACGGCGCCGAGCGCGCCCTGCGCGATGTCGTCCCAGAAGAACCAGAAGCGGTCCTGCCCCGGCGTGCCGAACAGGTACAGCGCGAACTCGTCGCGCAGCGTGATGCGGCCGAAGTCCATCGCCACGGTCGTGGTGGTCTTCTGCTCCACCCCGGCCGTGGAGTCCACGCCGACGCCGGCCTCGGTGAGGCGCTCCTCGGTGTGCAGCGGCCGGATCTCGCTGACCGCGCCCACCATCGTCGTCTTGCCGACGCCGAACCCGCCGGCGATCAGGATCTTCAACGCGGTGACGGGCCCGCCGATCCGGTGGTCAGAGCGCGCGGAGGCCATTGATCACTTCCCTCAGTACGTCTTCGCTCGGCAGTTCGCGCGCCGGCGTGGGGCGTTCGATGCGGACGTGCCCGGCGTCGAGCAGATCTGCCAGCAGCACCCGGACGACGCTCAGCGGCAGGTTCGACCGGGCCGCGATCTCCGCCACCGACACCCGCCTGCCCCGGCAGAGGCCGAGGATTCCGGCCTGTTCCGGGGTGAGCGTCAGGTCGTGCTCGGGTGCGGTGGCGGCCACCACGAGCGTGATGATGTCCAGCGCGCCGCGGCCCGGCCGGGCGCGGCCGCCGGTCATCGCGTACAGCCGCACCATCGGCCCCGCGTCGTCGTCGTACCAGTTCTGGTGGGGCCCGTTCACGACCCGCACCCCGATGCCGTCATCGGTCACCCCCGGCTTGGCCGGGCGAGCGGTCCGCGGCGTGCATGTGCTCGCCGACCTGGTTGATCAGCCGCGCCATCTCGTAGGCGACGAAACCGATGTCGGCGCCCGCGTCGGCGAACACCGTGAGGCAGGTGCCGCCGCCGGCGGCCACGACGAACAGGAAGCCGCCGTCCAGCTCGATCATCGTCTGCCGGACGGAGCCGGCGTCGAAGTGCCTGCCGGTGCCCTTCGCGAGGCTGTGCAGCGCCGAGGCGACCGCGGCGAGGTGCTCGCCGTCCTCGTCGCGGACCCCCGATGACACGGCCATGGCCAGGCCGTCGTTGGACAGCAGCAGCGCGAGTCTGACTCGCGGCACGTTGTGGACCAGCTCGTCCAGGAGCCAACTCAGCTCCCCGGATCGTTCGGTCGTGCCAAACATGGATGCTCCTCGTCTCAGGCGTCAGCGGAGTCGTCGGTCGCCGTGCCGCGCCCGCGGGCGAATCCCTGCTGGAGCGCGGACATCATGCTTCGCGCCTGGTCGGGCGACAGCGGGGACGCGGCGGCCGGGTCGGTTCGCTTGCGGTTGTCCGCTTGCAGCCCGGTGGCGAGGCTCGCCTGGCGGGTCCGGCGCGGCAGACCCCCGGTGTCCGGTTCCGGCGCGGGCTCGTCGGCCACCGCCGGCTCCACCCAGACCTGCTGCCGCGCCGGCATCGCGGTCCGGACCGGCAGCCTCGTCGCGATCGCCTTCTTCGGCGGCCGCACGGGTTCCGGTTCGGACGGCTGATCGCGGGAGTCCCCGGCCGGTTCCGCCGTGAGGATCGACATCGGCAGCAGCACCACGGCCGTGGTACCACCGTAGGGAGACCGGCGCAGCGACACGGTGATGCCCTGCCGGTTCGCCAGGCGGCTCACCAGGAACAGGCCCAGCCGGTCGCTTTCGAACAGCTCCAGCTGGTGGGCCTCGGCGATCAGCCGGTTGGCCTCCGCCAGCCGCTCCGGGCTCATGCCCAGGCCGCGGTCCTCGATCTCCACCACGAACCCGGTGCCCACCGGCTCGCCGTGCACCAGCACGGTGCTGTCGGGCGGCGAGAACGTCGTGGCGTTCTCCACGAGTTCGGCGAACAGGTGCGTGACGTCGGAGACCGACGAGCCGAGCACGGACAGCCCGGGCATCCGGCGGATCTCGACGCGCGCGTAGTCCTCGACCTCGGAGACCGCCGAGCGGACCAGGTCCATCAGCGGCACCGGCTGGCGCCAGGCCCGACCGGGTGCGGCACCGGACATGATGATCAGCCCCTCGGCATGTCGGCGCATCCGCGTCGCCAGGTGGTCGACCCGGAACAGATCTTCCAGCGCGGCCGGGTCTTCCGTCCGGCGTTCCATGCCGTCCAAGATGCCGAGCTGGCGGTGCACCAGGGACTGGCTGCGCCGGGCGAGGTTGACGAACACCCCGGAAACCCCCGTGAGCAGTTCGGCCCGTTCGGCCGCGGCCTGCAGCGCCGAGCGCTGCACCGCGTTGAGCGCGTCGCCGACCTGGCCGATCTCGCCCTCGCCGGGCGCGACCACCGGGACGTCGGCATCGATGTCGATCTTCTCCCCGGCCCGCAGCCTGCGCATCGCCTGCGGGAGCCGCCGGTTCGCCAGTTCCAGCGCCGAGTCGCGCAGGCCGACCAGCTCGATCACCATGCCGCGGCCGATCCGGACGGAGACCGCCAGCGCGAGCAGCACGGCGACCAGGCCGAGGAGCACCGTCCACACCGCCTGCGTCGTCACCGATCGGCTCGCCGCTTCCGCCTCCGCGGCGCCCGCGGCACGCGCGTTGGCCTGGCTGGTGTCCACCGCCTGCGTCAGGGCCTGCACCGCGCCGCGCCACTGGTCCGGGGCGAAGGTGACGGTGCCCGCTTCGAGCATGTCCTTCTGCATCGCCCAGAGGGAACGGTAAGCGTCGCCATCGACCAGCCGCCGGTACGCCTCCTGGTCGGCAGCCGGGAGTTCGGGCAGCAGGCCATCGGTCAGCACGTCCTGACCGCCGAGTGCGACGGCGAAGGCCCGGTGCTGCTCGGGCGTCATCCTCGCGCCCGCCGGCACCGAGGTCACGATCGCGTCCTGCCGGTCGATCGTCTCCGCGACGCGGCTGTGCTGGAGGACGACCCGTGCGGCCGCGGCCGCCTGCCCGTCCTGCACAGTGGTCAGCACTTCCTCCACCGCGAACGCGTGCTCGATCGCGGCGGAGTACTCGACGTAAGCACTTGTCCAGTCCGCCGGCCGGGCGCTCTGGAACCGGTCGAGGTCCTGGACGAGCACGTCGATGCGCTCGTTCACGTCGGTGGCGATGCTCGCGATGTCGGCCCTGGCGACGGTCACACCGTCGAGCAGCGCGGTGGCGGCCTGCGCGGTGCGCGCGCGCTCGGCGGCGAAGGCCTGCTCCGCCGCCGGTTGCGGCGCGGCCAGGTACCGCACGGCCGCGGCGCGCTCGCCCTGCAGGCTGCCGACCAGGTTCCGGACCGGGCCGGCCAGCTTCTCGTTGAGCTGCTCGACCTGGTGCAGCGTCCATGCGCTCTGCACCGCCGAGACCGTGGCCATCGACCACAGCGCCATGAGCGAAACGACCGGGACCGCGAGCAGCGCAACGGTCTTCGCGCGCACCGATTTCGGTTGCAGGCGCGGGAATCCAATGCCGGAATACCGGCTTTTTTCGGGCATGAACCATCCATCCCGGATTTTCGAGAAACGGCTGTTGCGGACGCGGCGAGCGGCCGATCAATTCACGCGATATGCGCGGCGGGAATTCCGTTGATCAAATTCGTCCGGCGGCGGGCTCCGCGGGATTCTCCGACGCTCCCCCGGCGTCGTCCGAATCGGGCTTCCGCGACGCGTTCGGCGAAATCGCGACGAACGCCGAGGTGAGGAACAGGTACGACCCCAGCAGAACGGTGAGCGGGAAGATGAACTGCATCGGCGAGGCGCCGGCCACGGGCGCGGCCACGTCGTGCAGGTGGACGCTCACGGCGGCCATGCCCGTGTAGTGCATCGCGCTGACCGCCACGCCCATCACCAGCGAGGCGCCGAACGCGGCCATCGGACCGCGGATGTTCAGCGTCGCCCACAGCGCGGCGGTCGCGGCGGCCACGGCGATGACCACGGACAACGCGACGATCTCGGGGGCGTAGCTGACCATGCCGGAAAGCCGCATCGCCGCCATCCCGACGTAATGCATGGCGGCCACCCCGACACCGGCGATCAGGCCGCCGACGAGCACCGCCAGCACCTTGGAACGGCTGTAGCCGACCGCGAAGACGCCGATGCCGACCACCACGATGGCGACCACCAGGCTCAGCACCGTGAGCGGGACGTCGTAGCGGACGTCGGTGCCCGTGACGTGGAAGCCGAGCATCGCGATGAAGTGCATCGTCCAGATGCCGGTGCCGATCGCGACGGCACCGTTGATCAACCAATTGCGCCGCGCGCGGCCGGTCGTCGCGAGCGCGCGCACCATGCAGCGCAAGCCGAGCGCCGCACCGACGCAAGCCATCACGTACGACAGGACCGGTGTCAGCCAGCCGAAACCGAACTCCGTCATCGAGCCTATCTGACCCATTATTCCCTAAAGCGTGTAGGCGGCACCTGTCAAGAAGCGACCCTCATTGCCCCGACTGGCCGGTCACGTCGAATGACCATACTCAGATCACGCGCCGATCACAACCACTCTCCACAATAGATTTTCGAGTGACGGACTATGCGCGGTGCGTGATTCTCGACCGCATACGACGCAGTTAATTCTCCCTTAAGTAACGACCCCCGCGCCGCGACGCCCGCGCGCGAGCCGCGAACGTCCGAATAGGACGATCATCTTCTGCCCTGCCGGAACGGCGGGCCGCCGCGTCACTCCCCGCCGCCGTCGCCGCCGTCTCCGTCTCCCCCATCGCCGCCGCCGCTGCGGCCGCCGAGCAGAGCCCGCTTCCACCACGCCAGCGGGATGTTCAGGTGCGCGACCACCCGCTCGTCCGGGTACTGCTCCATCCCGTGGATCGCCACCGCCGTGGCCACCTGGACCGGGTGGCTGAAAGCCTGCCGAGCGTGCCGGTTTCCGGCCGGCACCTCCGACGCAGCCCGCGCCCGGTCCACCACCCGGTCGCCCTTGAACGTGCGCTTCGGCTCCCACCCGAGGTGCAGAGTTCCCACCCACAGGAACACGACGAGCGACACGAGGAGGCACTCCGGCGAGAAGTAGCCGCGGATCAGCGAATCGACGATGCGGATCAACCCGGCCGCCGCGACGGCGCCGAGCAGCCCGATCAGCACGCGCAGCGCCTGCAACCGGCCGGACCCGCTGATCAGGCCGTGGACGCTCAGCCACGCCACCAGCGCACGGGTGATCCCGGACCTGCGGAAGGCGCGCCGCAGCTCGGCCATCGCGATGCCGTCGCCCGCCCAGTCCAGCACCCGCTGCTGGTACTCGTGCTGCGCGCGAATGCCGGTGGCGCGCAGCTTTCCGTCGGGCCCGACGCGCAGCGCCCCGGCCGCGACGAGCTCGGCGACGACGCTGTCGGCCACCCTGTCGACGCCGCCGCTGAGGTAGGCGAGCTGGTACTGGTCAGGCTCGAAGTAGCCGGTCTTGGGCCCGATCCTGGCCAGCAGGTTGAGCAGGGAGATGCCACCGCGCAACAGGACCATCAGGAAGAGAAGCAGGACGGTGAACTCGGAGTTGCTCATCCCCCAGGCGACGTCCACGTGCCCTCCTCGATCGATCCGCTCTCCTGCAGACGCCCCACACCCGTCGAGGTTGCCCCCGAGCCTGCCACCCGTGCGTTGCCCGGCCGAATCGGCGGCGAGCGCCCCTCACTTGGCCCAACGCACGCAGACGCCATCGCCGAGCTCGTCGAGACCGACGTACCGACTGCTCTCGCCGGGAACGAGGAATTCGCCCGCGCCTCACCGGCAATTCATCGCCGGAGAATCTCCTGGCCGCTGCCACGGCGCTACGCTGCCGCCGGTTCGATCTTGCGGAGAGGCGGACGGCGATGACTTCTGCGGCATTCCCACGTCGGTTGGCTGCGCTCGGTGCCGCCGTCCTCCTCGGCGCACTGCTACCACCGGCCGCGCCCGCGTCGGCCGATCAGCCGCGCCTGACCGAGGAGCAGGTCGCGCCGGGCGTGACCTACCGGTCCTTCGAGCTCTCCACCGAGCACGGGCCGGTCGTCGGATACCTGCTGACCGCGGACCTGCGCAATCCCGACGTCGAACTCGATCTGCTGCACCCGCCCGCGGTGGCGGCCCGGGACGAGATCGACGACATGACCAATGCGCAGCGGGCGGTCGCGGGCGTCAACGGCGACTTCTTCCACCTGAGCGAGACGCACGAGGGCGTTGCCGCGACGGGCTCCTCGGTCGGGCCCGCGATCGCCGACGGTGTGGACCTGAAAGCCGCCGTTCCCAACGGGCAGCGCTTCGGCCCGGGATTGCCCGCGGGCACCTCGACCAAGGACGTGTTCGGTCTGGGTGCCGACCGGCGCGCGCGAGTCTCCAGCGTGTCGTTGACCGGCGTGGTGCTCAGCGGCGGGACGACGGCCGACCTCGCGGGCCTGAACCAGTACGCGGTGCCGGTCGGCGGAATCGGGCTCTACACCTCGGCGTGGGGCGAGGTCTCCCGGGCACGCGCGGTGTGCGGCACCGACACGGATCGCTCCGCGCCGTGCACCACCGACACCGAAGAAGTGGTCGTCCGGAACGGCGTTGTCAGCGCCGAGCACGACGAGCCGGGCGCCGGCGCCATTCCCGGTGACACCGTCGTCCTCGTCGGGCGCGAGGAAGGCGCCGCCGAGCTGGAGAAGCTCAACCTCGGCGACCGGGTCGTGGTCGAATCCCGGCTGGAGGCGGCCGACGCACCGCCGCTGGAGTTCGCCGTCGGCGGATTCCCGATCCTCCGCGCCGGAAAGCCGTTGCCCGGCCTGGAGACCGGGACGTTGGCACCGCGCACCGCCGCGGGCGCCAGCTCGGACGGGCGGACCGCGTACCTGCTGACCGTGGACGGGCGCTCCGCCGCCAGCACCGGGCTGAGCGTCCGCGAGCTGGCCGACCTGATCAGGTCCTTCGGGGCCGCCGATGCCGTCAACCTCGACGGCGGCGGCTCGTCGACCTTGGCGGCGCGCGACCCCGGTCAGCCCCGAGCGGTGATCAAGAACGTGCCCTCCGACGGCGTTCCCCGCGCCGTGGCGAACGGGATCGGCGTCTTCTCCGCCGCCCGCTGACGAACCCGCGTTCTGGGAACACTTCGGCCTCGCACCAGGACCTTCCCCGAGTGACGCCGGCTTCAGGCGACCTGTCCGCGCAGCGGAACCCGGTTCCACCACGTCACGCAGCGCCAGGCCCACTCCAGCGGCCCGTATGCGAACCTGCTCAGCCACCAGCGCGAGAACACCCACTGCACCACCAGGATCCCGGCGGCCAGCAGCAGCATCAGGTCGTACCGGATGGAGTCCTGCCCCAGGCCGATCACCGGCGCCACCGCCAAGGTCAGCAGGGTGGCGGTGATGAAGTTCGTCAGCGCCATCCGCCCCAGCGGCGCGAACGCCGCGGAAAGCGCGCCACCGGCGCGAGTCCTGCACAGCAGCAGGAAACCGGACGCATAGGCGAGCCCACCGAGCAGTCCCGCCGCCGCCCAGATCACGAAGAACGACGCCGAACCCTTGCTGTTGACCTGCAACCAGAGAGCGAAACCGGCCAGCACCGCGGAGAGCCCGAAGGCGATCGCGAGCTGCCCCGCCCGGCGGTCGAGCGTGTCGATCACGCCGTACCGGACGGTGGCCGCGCCGAGCAGGAACAGGCCGGGTACCAGGCCGACTCCGCCGTTCAGACCGAACAACCCCACCGCGAGCAGCCCGGCGCCGCCCCAGAGCGCGACCCACCGCGGCAGCACCGACGTCGGCAACAGCACGATCAGGCCGACGATCGCGTAGATCAGCAGCGGCTCGCCCGGCAGCAGGAACTGGTGCCCGATCCCGATGACCAGCAGCGCCAGCAGCCTCCGCAGCAACAGCACCCGGGGCCGGGCCGCTCGCCCGGTCGCGCGGTCCAGGAACAGCGCGAAACCCACGCCGAACAGGAACGCGAAGATCGGGTGGAACCGCTGCTGCACGAACATGTTCAGCGCCGAGCGGACCGGATCGGCCACCCCGATCGCAGGCCCCCAGCCCATGTGCACGAGGTCCGGGATGTTGACGAACAGGATCCCGCACAGCGCGAACCCGCGCAGCGAGTCGAGATCACCGATGCGCCGCCGCACCTGTTGTGCCGCCACGGCAGTCGTCATCGACCCCACCCCCGCGATCCGCACGACGCGAGCCCGTCCGCGCACCGAACCGCTTGCCGGCGCATCAGAACCACGGTCACCGGCCAGGGCTTCATCGCCCCGGCGCCGGCCGCTGAGCTTGACACGAGTTCCTCCTGACATCGCAGCCCACCCGGCCCATCGCCGAGTCCGATCACGATCAGGATCGCCGCGACCACCCCCATCGCGGATCATCCGCAAGGCCGAGTCCGGCTCGCACCGGTCAGCCGATCGGCCACCAAGAACGAGCCTTTCGGCCGGGAAGACTGGAAAGCACCGCCGTGCTCCGATCCCGTCTGTTACCCGGAAGCCCGATATCGCCCACCAGCCCGAAATCCTGGGGCTAGGGTCGGTTCCATGGTTGATCGGTTCCAGGTCGTTCCTTCCGTCTACATCGCGCTCCGCAGGTCGAACGCCCAGGAGGAGGTGCTGCTGCAACTGCGCCGCAACACCGGGTACATGGACGGGCATTGGGCGATGGCCGCGGCGGGCCACGTCGAGTCCGGTGAATCCGTCATCGACGCCGCGCGCCGGGAAGCCGCCGAAGAACTCGGCATCGACATCTCCGCCGGAGACCTCGTGCCGCTGTCGGTCATGCACCGAACGCAGGGCGACCAGCGGGCGATCAACGAACGGGTGGACTTCTTCTTCGAATGCCGTCGCTGGACCGGTCGGCCCAGGCGGGCCGAGCCCGAGAAGACCGCGGATCTGCAGTGGTTTCCGCTGGACGCGCCGCCGAGTCCGACCGTGCCCCACGAGCAGTACATCCTCCGGCACCTGCGCGCCGGCACCCTCCCCCAGGTCACGACCTTCGGCTTCTGACCGCCCGCCGTCGACGGGAGTTTGACCTTCACCCAGGGACAACCCGCAGGGTCGGGTCACCGGGCGAGGCGCCCGGGACGAGGAGGGAGCCATGTCCAGGCTGAGCATCGGCGAGTTCGCGCAGGCGACGGGGCTGACGCCGAAAGCGTTGCGGCTCTACGACGAGCTGGGGCTGCTGCCACCGGCGGACGTCGATCCGCGTTCGGGTTACCGCTCCTACGACCGGTCCCAGCTCGAACACGCCCGGCTGGTCGCGTGGTTGCGCGGGCTCGGCATGCCGTTGGCCCGGATCAGGGTGGTCTGCGACCTTCCCCCGCTCGCCGCGGCAGCCGAGGTCGGCTCGTACTGGCGCCAGGTCGAGGCCGACACCGCGGCCCGCGGGGAATTGGCGGCCTTCCTCGTCGACCACCTTTCGCGGAGGGAAACCGAAATGGCCGATGTACCAGCGGAATGGGAACTTCGCTCTGCTGCTCGAGATGATCGCGGGTTCGTGCGGGACGAAAATCAAGATGCGGTGTACGAGGGCAGGAACCTTTTCGCCGTCGCCGACGGATTCGGCGCGCAGGGCATGGACCGCGCGGCGAGCGTCGCGGCGGTCGACGCGCTCCGGGCTCTCGACGCCGAGGTGCCCACGGGAAACCTGCTGAAGATTCTCGGCGCTGCCGCGAACGGCGCGCGGCAGGCCGTCCACGACTTCGCAGCCGACCCGGCACACGAGAACGTCGGCACCACGCTGACCGCGATGCTGTGGTCGGGCGCCCAGTTCGCCTTGGCGCACGTCGGGGACACCAGGGCGTACCTCCTGCGCGACGGGGAGCTCACCCAGATCACCCACGACCACACCTTCGTGCAGTCACTGGTCGACGAGGGAAAGCTGACCCCGGAGGAGGCGGCGACGCACCCGAACCGGGCAACGCTGCTCCGCGCCCTGCAACGCGGCGGGACCGTGGAACCAGACCTCCACCTGCGCGAAGCGCACAGCGGCGACCGTTATCTGCTCTGCTCCGACGGGCTCCACGCCGTAGTGCCCGAACAGCAGCTGCGCGACGCCCTGGAGGCTGCAGGCGATCCCGGGGAAGCGGTGGACCGCTTCACCGAACTCATCCGCGACGCAGGCGCACCGGACAACTTCGCCTTCGTGGTCATCGACGCGCTCGCACGCGCGTAGCCGACGGACGGCCCGTCCTTGCCAGCAGGCCGAGGACGGGCCGTCCGCAGGCGATGTCACCAGACCGTGTAGCCGCCATCGACGACGAGGTCCGTGCCGGTGCAGTAGCTGCTGGCGTCGGAGGCCAGGAAGACCACGGCGGGGGCGATCTCGCGGGGTTCGGCGACCCGCTTCATCGGGGTGTCGCCGACCCAGACCCGGCGCCACTCCTCGTTGCTCATCCCGCGCTTGGTCATCTCGGTGCCGACGTAACCGGGCGAGACGGAGTTGACCCGCACGCCGCGGTCGGCCCACTCCCCGGCCAGCGACTTCGTCAGGTGGATGACGCCCGCTTTCGCCGTGTTGTAAGCAGATTGCGGCTGCGGGTGGTTGGAGATGTGGCCGCTCATGCTGCCGGTGTTGACGATGCTCCCCGAACCCTGTTCGAGCATCCGCCGGCCCGCCGCCCGGCAGCAGTAGAAAACGCCGTCGAGGTTCACCGACATCACCCGCCGCCAGTCCTCGTCCGCGAGGTCCTCGCTGGGATGGTTGTGCACGATCCCGGCGTTGTTGACCGCGACGTCGACCGATCCGGCCGTCGTCGCCACGTGCTCGAACGCCGCCTCCACGCTGGCCGGGTCGGTGACGTCCGCGGCCACGAACTCGACGCCGTGCCGCTCGGCGGTCGCGTTGCCGACCTCCGGGTTGATGTCGCAGATGAACACCCGCGCCCCGGCGTCGCGCAGGCCCAGCACGATCGCCTCGCCGATGCCCTGCGCGCCGCCGGTGACGACCGCGTTCTTGCCGTTGAGTGCGAAGAGATCGCTCAAGTTCCCCTCCCGGGACGTGGCCGAGGTACGAAGCCGGTGATCATCCCGCCCGGCGGGAACCCCATCGCGTCCACATCGGACACCGATGTGCGCTGGCCTTCGCCGGGCCCGGAATCCGGTTGACTTCGTATGATGTTCGGACCATAGTTCGGCCATGCAGCCGCCGCAACCATCCGCAGCCGCGGCACGCCGGAGTTCGCGCGATCACCTGCGCCACGTTCGGATCCCGGCGGGAAGCGCTGATCGCAATCCCCTTCGGATCGCTCCAGCAAGCCCCGAGGAAGGCAGGCACCTTGAACCTCTCCGCCCACGCCGATCACGTCCTGCCCGATGACGCGGACCGGGCGACGCTGGTCGCCCGCGTCTTCGACCCGGACTGCGGCGGCCCGTGCGTCGCCGCGGTGCGCGGCGCGTCGGTCGTCGACCTGACCGGCGTCGAGCCGACGGTCGCCGGGCTGCTCGAACGGGCCGACGCCGGGGAGGTCGTGCGGACGCACGAGGGCGGCCGGAGCTGGCGGCTCGCCGACCTCCTGCAGGCCACGCTGTCCGGCGACCGCGCCCGGCCGCACTTCCTGGCGCCGGTCGACCTGCAGGTCATCAAGGCGGCGGGCGTGACCTTCGTGCGGAGCATGCTGGAGCGGGTGATCGAGGAGCGCGCCGAGGGCGACCTCCGCCGGGCCGAGGAGATCCGCGCGAAGCTCGGCGACGTCATCGAAGGCCGGATCTCCCAGGTGCGGCCGGGCTCCTCCGAGGCGCAGCGGATCAAGGAGGTGCTCGTCCGGGAGGGCCTCTGGTCGCAGTACCTGGAGGTCGGCATCGGCCCGGACCCGGAGATCTTCACCAAGGCCCCGGTGCTGTCCGCGGTCGGCACGGGCGCGGAGATCGGGGTGCTCGAACGCTCGACGTGGAACAACCCGGAGCCCGAACTGGTCCTCGCGGTCACCTCCCGCGGCGTCCCGGTGGCGGCGACGCTGGGCAACGACGTCAACCTCCGCGACTTCGAGGGGCGCAGCGCGCTGCTGCTTACCGAGGCCAAGGACAACAACGCGTCCTGCTCGATCGGCCCGTTCCTCCGCCTCTTCGACGACGAGTTCACCCTCGACGATGCGCAGGACCTGGAGATCGGCCTGGCCATCGCCGGGACCGACGGCTACCGGCTGGACGGCGTCAACCCGGTCCGCGAGATCAGCCGCGACGTGCGGGAGCTGATCGGGCACGCCCACGGCCGCCACCACCAGTACCCGGACGGGTTCGTGCTGTTCACCGGCACGATGTTCGCCCCCACCGAGGACCGCGACGTCCCCGGCCAGGGCTTCACCCACAAGCCCGGCGACGTCGTGCGCATCTCCTCCCCCGCGCTCGGTAGCCTGATCAACGTCGTGAACACCGCGGAGGACGCGCCCGACTGGACCTTCGGCATCCGCGCTCTGATGACCAACCTCGCCGCCCGCGGCCTCCTCCAGGGCACCGCGACGTGACCGAAACCGCCCACCGCCCGCATCGAGCATCGGCTGTTCGCGACCAGAGCGGCCGGTGAAGGAGCCGGATCCCGTGCCGTTCACAGACATCTCGTTCACCGAAGCCGCGCGGCAGGCGCTCGATGCCCGGTGGGGTCTGCGCTTCGCGGGCGATCCCGTCCGGCTGCACGGCGGCGAGGAGTCCGCCGCGTTCGCCGTCGGCGACCACGTCGTCCGGGTGGGGCCGGAATGGCGCAGCACGGAAGAAGCCGAGTGGTGCTACGCCATCGCCTCGCACGCTTCGAGCGAGGTGCCGGAGGTGGTCGCTCCGGTCGCCACGTCCGACGGGCGCGCGGTGGTCCGGGTCGACGGCCGCCCGATGTCGGTCTGGCCGCTGGTCCCGGGCAGGTGGCCGACCCGCGAAACGCCCGGCGCCCCGGCTCAGGCCGCCTCGCTGCTCGCGCGGCTGCACCGCTCCTTGGCCGGGATGCGGCCGTCGCCGCGGCCCGTCCCGTCCGGCCTGGAACCGGGCCTGGACGGGTCCGAACCGCCGGCTGAACCGGCTCTCGCGGACCCGGAACTCGATTCGTGGCTGGCGGAATTCCACCGCACCCACCGGGAACGCCAGGCCGTGCACGGCGATTTCTACCCGGGCAACACGCTGACCGACGGAGGCGCCCTCACGGCCGTGGTGGACTGGGACGAGGCGTGCGTGGTCCCGCCCGCGGTCGAGGTCGCCTACGCCGCCCTGGAATGGGCCGAGGAGAAGTCCGCGATCGACACCGCGGCGATGCGCTCGTTCGCGCAGGCTTACGCCGCAGCCGACGGGCCCGCCGGGCTCCTCGACGAGGAAACCCTGGCGCAGCTCATCCGGCACCGGCTGCGCCGTGAGGTGGTGTCCTTCCACGAGCAGCGGCGGCTCGGCGTCGTGCACGACGCGGAAGACCTCGCCTACCACGCACGCCGTCTCGAGATCTTCGCCGAACTCCGCCCGTGACGCCGCAGGTCACCAGGCCGCGGTCGTGGCACGGCCGTAGTCGTCCTCCAGGCGGACGACGTCCGCCTGCCAGCCCGGCTCCGCCGTGGACGTCTCCAGCAGGACCGCGTCGGACACCGCCGTGACCCGGTGCACGACGCCGGACGGGATGCTCGCCGTCTGGCCGGGGTCGAGCTCCATCCGGACCAGCGAATCGCGATTCGGCCCCAGATCGAGGAGCACGATGCCGGACTGCACGGCGATCGTCTCCTCCTTCTTCTCGTGGTACTGCAGCGAAATCGACTCGCCCGCCCGGATGTGCAGCACCTTGCCGACGTAGCGGCCGGCCACCACGGCGAAGATCTCCTCGTAGCCCCAGGGCTTTTCGATCCGGACCACCGTTGCGAGGCTGGACAGCGCGAACTCTGCGACATCGGTCACGACGATCCATCCTTCCCGTGCGGAGTGCCCCCTCGGCGCGCGCACCGGGCAACGGCGCAGCGCCTGCGGACGGCCGGTGAAAGCACGTCCGCGGTCCTTCCGAGGTGTGGCGCACAATCCCGCATCAGTTCCCCCAAGCACGCGGTGTTCGAGCCGAACACCGCGGACCTGCGCACCATAACGCCGGGGCCGCGCGGCCGCCCAGGGCGCGCAGCGCCCCGCTACCGGATCGGACGACACGCGGCGAGCGATTCCCATGAACGGCGCGGAAGTCCACCTGCCGGCGGAACGATTCATCCGGCACGTGGAAGCCGCGTCAGCCGATGGGGTCGGGCCCGACCGTCGGCAGGTAGCGCGGCGCCCGCCAGGCCTTCAGCTCGCGCTCGGCGGCGGCCGCCAGCGACAGCAGCTCGGCGTCCTGCCGGTCGCCCGCCATGAGGAGCAACCCGACCGGGAGCTCACCGACGGAACCCGCGGGTACCGAGACCGACGGGTAGCCCGCCACCGCGGCGGGCGTCGAGGACGGGATCACGTCGTTGTCGCCGCGCTCGCAGTCGGTGGTCCACGCCGGCGGGTTCGTCGGCGCGGCGACGGCGTCCAGGTCGTGCGCGGCCAAGGTCTCGTCGATCGAGCGCCGGGAGAGGTCCGCCAGCTCGGCGCGCATCGCCTGGTACTGCGGATCGGTCGTCGGCGGCGCGGCGAGCGCCTGTTCGAAGAGCTCCTGGCCGGCGAAGCAGGTCTGCTCCGCCGGGGTGCGGCGGTTGAACTCGATCAGCTCGGCCAGGTCGCGGGGGCCGTGCCGGGTCGCGAGGTACGCGTCGATGTCCCGGTGAAACTCGCTCAGCAGCGCCGGGAACTCCAGCTCACCCAGCCGGTCCTGGTAGGGCGGGGTCACCTCCACCACGGCGGCACCCGCCGCGGTGAGCCGCCGCGCCGCGGCGGTCATCACGGCATCGACGTCCGGCCCGAGCGACGGCAGCCGCCACAGGCCGATCCGCTTGCCGCGCAGGTCGCCCAGCGGCGAGAACGCGCTCTCCTCGCCCTGCAGCACCGCGAAGGTCAGCGCCGTGTCGATGACGTTGCGCGCCATGGGGCCCGCGGTGTCCTGCTCCGCCGAGATCGGCACGACGCCGGACTGGCTGACGAGGCCGAGGCTCGGCTTGTGACCGACCACCCCGTTCATCCCCGCCGGGCACACGATGGAGCCGTCGGTCTCCGTGCCGATGGCCACCTGCGCCAGCGACGCGGCGAGCGCGGCGGCGGAACCCGACGACGAACCGCACGGGTTGCGGTCCAGCACGAACGGGTTGCGGGTCTGCCCGCCCACCGCCGACCACCCGGAGGTGGGCTTCCCGGCGCGGAAGTTCGCCCACTCGGACAGGTTCGTCTTCCCGAGGATGACCGCGCCCGCGTCCCGCAACCGGGTCACCAGGACCGCGTCCGAGCCGGGCGGGCTCCCGGCCAGCGCCAGCGAGCCCGCCGTCGTCGGCAGATCGCGGGTGTTCACGTTGTCCTTGAGCAGCACGGGAATTCCGTCGAGCGGGCCGAGGACGGTGCCGCGGCGGTGCCGGGCATCGCTCGCGGCCGCCTGGGCCATCGCCGCCGGATCGGTGCGCAGCACCGCCTTGATCTTCGGATCGATGGTGCGGATCCGCTCCAGGTAGGCGGCGGTCAGCTCCGACGAGGTGAGCGATCCGCGCGACATCCTGGCCTGGAGCTCGGGAATCGTCACCGTGTCGAGGTCGACGCCCAGTCCTCCGCGCCCGGTCGCCCCGGGATTGCCCAGCACCAGCGAGCCTGCGGTCAGTGCCGCGATCAGCGCGATAGCGCCAGTCCTGCGCATGACGTCATCAGACAACCCGGAGCGGATCACCGCAAGATCTCTTCGCCGCAGCCGCCGCTCGCCCGGTCAGCCGAGGAACACCTGCGCGATCAGCGCGGAGACGAGGAACGACGCGGCGAAGGACATCAGCCCCACCGGGACGATCCGCCACCCGATCCGCTTGAGCGCGGGCAGGTCCTTGCCGATGCTGAGGCCCGCGAAGACCAGGATCGGCGTCGCCATCGCGAGGAACTCGACCGGCTTCACCAGAGACATCACCGCGTCGGCGAACGGCGAGATCGGCGAGGTGAGCAGAATGGCGAGCGCGGAGGTCCCGGCGACGGCGGGCAGCTTGGTCAGCCGTTTGATCCCCAGCCCGGCGAAGACGACGGCCGCCACCAGCGCGAAGCCGAGCAGCGCGCGAGGTTCGACACCGCCCGCGTGGACGGCGTTGGAGACGAACATGGCCACCAGCGCGATGAGGATCGCCGGCAACGGCCGGACCCGGCTCGGGCTGCCGCTTTCGAGCTCCGCCGCGGACAGGTCCGGGGCGGCCGCGGGCTCGATCTTGCGGCCACGGGTGAGCAGCTCGTAGAAGCGGTCGGCCAGCGGGAGCGCGACGAACATGCCGATGTAGACGCCGGCGAGGCTGGTCACGAGGTTGCTCACGGTGGCCAGGGCGACGATCTGGTTCGCCAGCTCCGGGTACTGCGCGGCGATCGCGGCCGACGAGGCGGCCATCACCGAGCCGGACCCCACGCCGGTGCCCATCGCCAGCGCCAGCGGGCTGAGGATCCCGCTGCCGGCCAGCAGGCTCGCGAGCAGCGTCACGTACAGCGCGCCGACGACGCTGCCGAAGATGTACATCCCGAGCACGCCTCGGTATTCCTCGGAGTCGGGCCCGAACCGCTCGGACACCATCGCGAACGAGCCCTCGCGGTCGATGGAGAAGCACGCGCCCACCGCGGACCGCCCCATCCGCAGGAGCACGGCGAGCGGCAGCGACAACGCGACAGTGCCGAACAGGTGGCCGATCTCCTGGAACAGCAGCGCGAAGCTCGCCTGCTTCAGCACCGGCAGCTCGTGGCCGACCACGAACGCCAGCCGCACCCCGAGCAGCAGCACGCCCATCTCCACCACGTAGGTGGCCGCGCGCTGCATGCCGACTGGCACCCGGCGGAACCGCTGGATGCTCACCACGGCCCCGAGCAGCAGGCCCCAGATGATCGGGAACAGGGTGATCGCGCCGGGACCGATGGCGACCTTGTGGCTGCCGATGGCTTCGGCGGCCGCGGCCAGGACGAGCGCGAGCAGCGCGAACAAGGCCAGTCGCCCGCGCGAACCGCGGGCCGGACGCGGCAGCTTCCGCGCAACCGTCATGCCGGACATGGCTTCCTCCGTGGTCGCCAGGAGTGTTGGGAACTAGGGCGGGGGCGGTCAGACCCGCGTCGCGGCCGTGCCGCGAGTGGCCTGCTCGGCCAGGAACTTCTGCCGCAGCACCGGATCGATCGCCACGTCGACCGCGGTCAGCGCCATCGCGACGGCTCCGTCGAAGACCGCGTCGTCGGCGGCGGCGGTGGCCGCCGCGGCGGCGAAGCCGTGCGTGTGCGGCGGGTGCTCGCAGCCGATGATCGCGATGCTCGGGTGGATGCTGGGCAGCACCTTGGAGACGTTGCCCATGTCCGTCGAGCCGCCCCGGGTGCCGCGGGTGTCGCGGAGCTCCCGGCCCAGCGATTCGATGTGCGCGGCGAAGAGCTCCGACATCTCCGGCTCCTGCACTAGCTCGGCGTAGTCCGGTTCGGTCGGTTCGACGGCCATCGTCGTCCCGGTCGCCAGCGCCCCGGCCTCGAAGCACGCCAGCACCCGCTGCTTCAGCGCCGCCATCTCGTCGAAGTCGAACGCGCGCACCTCGCAGTCCACGACGGACCGTTCGGGGATGATGTTGGTGACCGCGCCGCCTTCGCGCACGAACAGGCCGATCCGGCACTCCGCGGTGATCTGCTGGCGCAGCAACCCGATCGCCACCTGGGCCACGACGGCGGCGTCGGCGGCGTTGACGCCCAGGTGCGGGGCCGCCGCGGCGTGCGAGGCCCGGCCGCCGTAGGTCACCGCGAACCGGCTCACCGCCTGGCTGGAGAAGTGGCCGGGGTGGGTGTCGTACTGGGCCGGGTGCACCATCATCGCGACCGTGACGTCGTCGAAGACGCCCCGCTCCAGCAGCAGCACCTTGCCGCCGCCGTGCTCCTCGGCCGGGGTGCCGACCACCTTCACCCGGACGCCGAGCTCGTCGGCCACGGCGGCGAGCCCGATCGCCGCGCCGATCGCGGCGGAGGCGATGATGTTGTGCCCGCACGCGTGCCCGATGTCGGGCAGGGCGTCGTACTCGGCGCAGATGCCGACGGTGAACTCGCCCGCACCGTATTCGGCCGTGAACGCGGTGGGCACGTCCGCCGGGCCGGGCTCGACGGTGAAGCCGGCCTCGCGGAGCACGTCGGTCACCTTGGTCACCGACCGGTGCTCGGCGAACGACAGCTCCGGCTCGGCGTGCAGGTCGTGGCTGAGCCGGAGCAGCCGCTCCCGCCACGCCTCCTGCTCGGCCCGCACCAGCCCCCGGTAGGCCGTGATGTCGCCCTCGATGCCCTGACCGCCCACTGCACGCTCCTCGATGTCGGCCGCCAACCTGGACACGAAGGGTGAGCGATGAGACTCTTTCATTAGCCCAAACGCAGGAACGCAGCAGAATCACGGCCCAGATGCAGGATCAAGCCACCTCCCTCGACGAACTGGACCTCCAACTCGTCAACGCCTTGCAGATCGCCCCCCGCGCCGCCTGGTCGCAGGTGGGCGCCGTGCTCGGGATCGACCCGGTCACCGCCGCGCGCCGGTGGGCGCGGCTGGAGCGGTCCGGCCTGGCCTGGATCTCCGGCTACCCGCCGATCTCCCCCACCCAGGCCAACGCGTTCGTCGAGATCGAGTGCGAGCCGGGCCGCGGGCTGACCGTGGCCCGGGAGCTGGCGACCGACCCGCAGGCGATGACGGTCGACGTCACCGCCGGCGGCCGCGACGTCCTGGTCACGGTCAACACGCCCAGCCCGGAGGTCCTGTCCGGCTACCTGCTGGACCGGATGACCCGCGTCGAGCACCTGCGGCAGGTGCGCAGCCACCTGGTGGTCCGGGCGTACACGGAGGCCAGCCGGTGGCGGCTGCGCGCCCTCGACCACGACCAGGTCGCGCGGATGCTCCGGGAGGCCGACGAGGCCGGCGACCGGGCCCCGGGGCCGCTGAGCGACGCGGACTGGACGATCGCCGTGGCCCTGGCCGCCGACGGGCGGACACCGGTCGGGACCCTCGCCGAAGCGGCGGCGACGAGCACCAGCACGGTGCGCCGGCGGCTCGCCCGGCTGATCGCCAACCAACAGCTCCGGCTGCGCTGCGAGCTCGCGCGGAAGCTGTCCGGCTGGCCGGTCTACGCCTGGTTCTTCGCCCGGGTGTCGCCGGCGCACCTGGAGGAGACCGCCCGCGCGCTGGCCCGGATCCCGGAGGTCCGCGCCGTCACGTCGACCGCCGGCCCGTACAACCTGATCATCGCGGTGTGGCTGCGTTCCCTGATCGACGTGCAGGAGCTCGAGACGCACATGGCGCGGCGCCTGCCGCACCTGGACATCGTCGACCGCAGCATCGTCGTCCGGCCGGTGAAGCTCGTCGGCAGGCTCCTCGACGAGCACGGCTACGCGACGGGAACCGTGTCGCTGGACACCCGGAGCTGCCCGTGACGGCTCAGCGCAAGGTACCGAGCCGTTGGCGGATCGAGGAGCGGACTCCGTCGGAGGCCGTCCAGTCGCCGTCCAGCGGGGTGATCGAGACGTAGTCGGCCGCCAACGCGTTGTTGTCCGAGTCGGCCACCGGGTCCCGGGACAGGTCCACCTCGGGCCGGATCACGTAGCAGTTCTCGCACAGGTCGGTGGGCTCGTACTTCGGCCGGACGAACGCGTTGCGACCGGTCCTGGTGACCCGCGTGCCCTTGACCTCGGGTGCCACCGGGTAGTTGATGTTGAGGCTCACGTGCTCGGGCAGCAGCGCCGCGCCGCCGGACGTGCCCTGCAACCGATCGAGCACGCGGGCGGTGTAGTCGGCCGCGGCGGCCACGTTCCCGAGCTGCGGCGGGTTCGCGGTGAGGTCGATCTCGACGCTGATCGCGATGGCCGGGATCGACATCTCACCGGCGGTGATCGTGGCGCCGACCGTGCCGGAGTGGTTCGCCACGGCACCGGAGTTCTGGCCCGGGTTGGCACCGGAGACCACGACGTCCGGCGGCCCCGAGGTGAAGACGTGCTGCAGCCCGAACAGCACCGCGTCGCCGGGAGATCCGCACACCGACCAGACGTCGGGAGCCAGCTGCTCGGCGGTGATGGTGTTCTCCGGCCCCGGCTCCCCGGACGCGTAGTTCGAGGACAGCTGGGTTCCACTGCCGGACTGGTCGTCGCACGGGGCCACCACCGTGACCCGGTGCCCAGCCGCGGTCAACGCCTGCTTCAACGCCGCCAAGGTGGGCGCCGCGTGCCCGTCGTCGTCGGTCAGCAGGATGTCGAGCGGTTCCTGCTCCGGCGCGGCGGACGCCGTGGTGGTCAAGAACGCGACGGCGACCGCCGAGGCGGCCGCCGATCTGAAGATCCGTCTCATGGATTCGCCCCTTCGCTGGGAAAACCGGATCGTCCATTGGATCGACCCAACCAAGCACTTGTCCAAGTCCGGCTGGGCTTGCTTACATGCTCTATCGGCATGAACCTGCAGCAGCTCCACTACCTCGCCGCCGTCGTCGAGCACGGCACGATGACGGCTGCCGCCCGCGCGCTGCACGTCTCGCAGCCGGCGCTCGGCCGCGCGGTGCGTGCGCTGGAGCGCGAGGTGGGCACCCCGCTGCTGGCTTCCGAAGGACGGCGCCTGTACCCGACACCGGCCGGGCTCGCGGTCACCGCCCACGCAAGAGCGATCTTCGGCCACGTCGCGGACATCCTGTCGTTGGGCGACGAGCGCGAACTCGTGCTGGCCGCGACGCCCACGCTCGGTGCCGGCGCGGCACCGCGGCTGCTCCGGGTGCTCGCCGAGCGGTGCCCGACTGCGACGGTGCTGCTGGAACGGCTCGACGGGCCGGCCGAGGTCGCCGCCGTCGTGCGCAACGGCCAGGCGACGGCCGGGATCGTCGAAGTCCCGTCACCGCACCAGTTCTCCACCGCCGATGGGCTCGCCACCCTGTCGCTGGGGCGTCGCGAGATCGTGCTGCTGTGCCCGGACGGAATTCCCACGGCCGCTCCCCTGCCGCACCAGGCCCTGGACCGGCTGCCGCTGATCGTGCCCGCGAGCGGCTACCGGCGCAGTCAGCTCGACGCCTGGTTCAGCTCGCTCGGCCTGCGCCCGCGCGTGGTGTGCCAGACCGACGAGCGCCTCGTCTGGGAGCAGATGGCCGGATCGGGCCTCGGGTGCGCGTTCACCGACCGGTGGCACGCCGAGCGCGCGCCGGTGCCCGGCACGCGCATCGTGCAGTTCACCCCTCAGCTGCACACGAACGTCGAGCTGTTGTACCGCAAGGACAATCCCAGCCGGACGCTCCACGCCCTGCTCGCCGGGCTCGCGCAGCCGATCATGTCGTAGCACTGCCGACCGCGGCTGTCCGGCCGTCGCGCGATGCGGCGCGGTGCTCGGTCGGGGTGGTGCCGCGGATGCGTTTGAAGGCGACGCTGAGCGCGAAAGGGGCAAGGCCGTAGACCCGCTCCACGCAGGCGCGTTCCACCGCCGCCCCACCCCGGGGCGGCGGTTCGGCGGCGTTGCCGTAGTACGTCCATACCGCTCCTCAACAGCAGCACGGGCCTGCCCATCAGCGGCAACCGGCGCGAACCACGGGGCGAACCGCTTCTGCTCCGTTCGACGCAATTCGTGGCGGATCGAGCGAAACGCGGTCCGCGATCTCCACGAAAGCACCGAGCGCGCGGAGTCGATGTTGTACTGTCGGTGACGCTTTTACCGCGACGAGGATGGACGGGGCGGAGTGACTGAACCCAGGGGGCCGCTGGAACGACTGCTCGACACCGGGCAGGAGCCGCCGGAACTCGTCGACGTCAACACCGAGGAAGTCTCGATCGCACGGGTCTACGACTTCTGCCTCGGCGGCAAGGACAACTTCGCGGTGGACCGCGCGGCGTGCGAGGCCATGATGGAAGTGGTCCCGGAGACTCCGCTGCTGGCGCAGGCCAACCGCTGCTTCCTCCGCCAGGCCGTCAAGTACCTGGTGAGCGAGGCGGGCATCCGGCAGATCGTGGACATCGGGTCGGGCCTGCCCACCGCGGGCAACGTGCACGAGGTCGCGCAGGAGATCGCGCCCGAGACCCGCGTGCTCTACGTCGACAACGACCCGATCGTGCTCGCCCACGGCCGGGCGCTGCTGGCGAACGAAACCACCACCACGGTGATCAACGCGGACCTGCGCCGCCCGGACGCGATCTTCGAGCACCCCGAGGCGGGCCGGCTCATCGACGCCACCAAGCCGTTCGCGGTGCTGCTGGGCGGAATCCTCATGCACCTCGAGGACGAGGAAGACCCGGAGGGCGTCGCGGCCAGCATCCGCGACCGGCTGCCCAGCGGCGGCTACCTGCTGGTGTCGAACACCTGCGACACCGGCGAGCCGCGCGCCCAGGAGCTGGCCCGCGTGTTCGCCGAAAGCGGCATGGGAACCCGCTGCTTCCGCACCTGGGACGAGCAGATCCGCTACTTCGACGGACTGGAACTGATCGAACCCGGACTCGTGCCGAACAACCAGTGGCGTCCCGGCGGCGACGTCCCCGACCCGCAGAACCCGGCGCACGCGATGCACATCGGCGGCCTCGCCCGCAAACCCTGATCACCCGGCCACGGTGCGATTTCCTCGAAATCGAGCCGTCCCGGGTGCCCACGCCCGGGACCGGTCGCGAAATCGCCGCCCTGCCCCCAAGACGGCCACGTCCCACACCTGCCCGCGCACCTGCATTTCGGCACCGCTCTAGCGTCGTCGAGCCGCCCGCACGCGCATGCACCGCGCCACGCCCGGCCTGAATCACCTACGCGTCAAGGGAATCGCGCGCGTTCGGTGATGCCCGGACGCTCCTCCGCTAGCCGCGCTCAATCCCCTCCCCACCACCGCTCGCCGAGTGGCGCGCGTCACCATCGCAGTTTCAGAGCACGTGCTCTGTTATGTTGGCGGCGTGCCTCGCCCACGCACGCATGACCTGGACCGGCTGCTCGACACCGCGGAACGGCTCATCGCCGAAGGCGGCCCCGAGCGGCTCACGATCCGGCGGCTCGCCACCGAATCCGGGGTGTCCAACGGCGCGATCTACCACGCCTTCGGCTCGCTCGCGACGCTGCGGGGCAGGCTGTGGCTGCGCGCCGCGACCGAATTCCTCGAACTGCAGAAGGAACTCGTCGACGAGGCGCTCGGGGAGCTGCCCGGCCTCGACGCGGCGGTGAACGCGGTCGTCGCCGCCGCCGACACCCCGGCGGCGTTCGCGAACCGGCGGCCGGCCGCCGCCAGGATGCTGATGACCGTGCGCCGGGACCAGCTGCTCGGCCCGGAACTGCCGACGGAACTCGCCGACGAGCTCATCGGCCTCGACCGGCGGCTGGTGTCGCTGATGCGCCGCCTCGCGCAAGCGCTCTGGGACCGGCGCGACGGCCCCGGCGTCGACGTGATCACCACCTGCGTGGTCGACCTGCCGACCGCGCTGTTCCGCCGGGAACTGACCGCCCCCACCGCGGACGGCACCACTCAGATCAGCGCCGACGCGCGCCGACGCCTCGATGCGGCCGTCCGCGCGGTCCTCGCCTTCCCGCCGCCCGACCGGCGCGAAAGACCACGCACATCCTCCGGAAAGGACTGACCATGCCCGAGCTCCGCGAAGAGGACGACGTCTACGTCCTCGACCTCGGCGACGACGAGAACCGCTTCTCCCCGGAGTGGCTCAAGACGGTGCACTCGCTGCTGGACACCGTCGTCGACGCCCCGTCCCCCGGCGCTCTCGTGACCACCGGGCAGGGCAAGTTCTACTCGAACGGGCTCGACCTGGACTGGCTGCTGAACAACTACGACCAGCTCGACTCCTACCGCACGGAGATCCACGAGCTGCTGGCCCGCGTGCTGACCCTGCCGGTCCCCACCGTCGCCGCGATCAACGGCCACGCCTTCGGCGCCGGCGCGATGCTGGCCCTGGCGCACGACTTCCGGGTCATGCGCGCCGACCGCGGTTACTTCTGCTTCCCCGAGGCCGACATCAACGTCCCGTTCACGCCCGGGATGGCCGCGCTCATCCAGGGCAAGATCACCCCGGCCGCGGCGGTCGCGTCGATGACGACCGGCCGGCGCTTCGGCGGCGATCAGGCCCGCGACCTCGGCCTGGTCGACGAGACCGCGCCCGAGGCCGACGTCGTCCGCAACGCCGCGGAGATCGTCCGCCCGCTGGCGGGCAAGGACCGGGCCACCCTGAGCGCCATCAAGTCCACGATGTTCGCCACCGCGGTCGCCGCCCTGCGCGCGCCCGTGCAGTAGCGGGAGGTTCCCGAAGAAGCCATGACCGGATTCGACGTCGTCTTCATCAACGGAACCGTCGGCGCGGGCAAGTCCACCCTCGCCGAGGCGATCGGCGAGCTGGAGGTGCGGGCGGGCCTGCCCCACGCGCTGATCGACCTCGACCACATCCGCCAGTGCTGGCCGAGCCCCGCCGACGACCCGTTCAACCACGCGCTCGAACTGCGGAACCTGCGCGATCTGGCCGCCAACTACCGGCGGGCCGGCGCGCGGCACCTGATCGTCGCGGGCGTGATCGAGCAGCGCTCGGCCGTCGCCCGCTACCAGGCGGCGCTGGGTTCGACGGCGATCCTGCTGGTCCGGCTCGTCGTCGAACCGGCCGTCGCCCGCGACCGCCTCCGGCGGCGGCACGCCGACCACGAGCCCGGCCTGCGCTGGCACTTGGCTCGCACGGCCGAGCTCGCCGGGATCATCGACGCGGCCGGGCTCGACGACCTCGTCCTCGACTCCTCGCACGAGCCGCCGGCGGTCCTCGCCGAGAAGGTCCGGACCGCCGCCGGCTGGTGATTCCCCAGCGGCTAAAGGGATTCGCCGTCGGGTGCCGCCGTCTCCAGCAGCCGGCCGTCGGCGAGCCGGAGCCAGCGGTCCACGCCGATCTTCGCGAGGAACCGTTCGTCGTGGCTCACCACCGCGAACGCGCCCTCGTACGCGGTGAGCGCGCTTTCCAGCTGCCCGATGCTCAGCAGGTCGAGGTTGTTGGTCGGCTCGTCGAGCAGCAGCAGCTGGGGCGCCGGCTCGGCGAACAGGACGCAGGCCAGGGTGGCGCGCAGGCGTTCGCCGCCGGAGAGGACGCCGACCGGCAGGTGGATGCGGGAGCCCCGGAACAGGAACCGGGCGAGCAGGTGCATCCGCTGCGCCTCGGGCATTCCCGGCGCGAACGCCGCCAGGTTCTCCAGCACCGTGCGGTCGAGGTCCAGCAGGTCCAGCCGCTGGGACAGGTAGGCGACGCGCCCGTCGGCCCGTTTCGCGGTCCCCCCGGACGGCGCCAGATCGCCGTTGATCACGCGCAGCAGGCTGGACTTCCCGGCGCCGTTCGGGCCGGTCAGCGCGATCCGCTCGGGCCCGCGGATCGCGAGGTCGACGCCGTCGCCGTCGAACAGGGCCCGCTCGCCGCGGTGCACCTGCAGCCGCTCGCCGAGGAAGACCGTGCGCCCGGCCGGCAGGTTGGTCCCGGGTAGTTCCAGCGTGATCCGCTGCTCGTCGCGCAGTGACCGCTCGGCATCGTCGAGCCGCGCCTTGGCATCGCTGAGCCGCGCGGCGTGCGTGTCGTTCGCCTTGCCCGCCGATTCCTGAGCGCGCCGCTTCAGCCCGCCGGCGACGATCTTCGGCAGCCCGGCGCTGTCGATGTTCCGGGCGGCGTTGCTGGCCCGGCGCTGCGCTCGTTCGCGGGCCTGCTGCATCTCCCTCTTCTCGCGCTTGACCTCCTGCTCGGCGCTGCGGATGTTCTTCTCCGCGACCTCACGCTCGGCGCGCACCGCCTCCTCGTACGACGTGAAGTTCCCGCCGTGGAAGCGGACCTCTCCCCGCTCGAGCTCGGCGATGCGGTCCATCCGGTCGAGCAGCGCCCGGTCGTGGCTGACCAGCAGCAGGCAGCCGTTCCAGTCGTCGAGCACGTCGTAGAGCTTGCGGCGCGCGTCGCGGTCGAGGTTGTTGGTCGGTTCGTCGAGCAGCAGCACGTCGGGCCGCTTCAGCAGCTGTGCGGCGAGGCCGAGGGAGATGACCTGCCCGCCGCTGAGCGTGTGCAGGCGCCGGGTGAGGGAGACGTCCCCGAGGCCCAGCCGGTCCAGCTGGGCGCGGGTGCGCTCCTCGATGTCCCAGTCGTTGCCGATCGTGGTGAAGTGCTCCTCGTCGGCGTACCCGGACTCGATCGCGGCCAGCGCCCGGAGCACCGGAGCGATCCCGAGGACCTCGGCCACGGTCGGATCGCCGAGCAGGGGCAGCGTCTGCGGCAGGTAGCCGAGCACGCCCTCGGCGGACACGGTCCCGGCGCCGGGCCGGTACTCGCCGGCGATCAGCTTGAGCAGCGTGCTCTTCCCCGCGCCGTTGGGCGCGACCAGCCCGGTGCGCCCGCCGCCGACGGTGAACGACAGGTCCTGGAACACCGGGGTGTCGTCGGGCCAGGAGAAGGACAGGCTGGAGCAGATGATGAATGCATCGGACATGCGAGAACCCTCGTGGTGATGCGGGCACGCCTGGGGCGCCCGGCGGCTGAGAACGGGACGACAAGATCGCCACACGGCGGCTGCGCTCCCGCGCGCCCACCGGCGGCCGTTCACGTCCGGGCATCACCCGGAGATGTCGTCGTCACCAACCACGTCTGGTCTCCCTCGCTCCGATCGGAGTCACCGTAGCAAACGGCTTCCGGCCCGCTCGAACGGTTTTCCGGCGAGCCGCCACCTCAGCCGTGCTCGGCCAGCCACCCGACCGTGAACTCGTGCTCGGACTCGAGCAGGCCGCGCACCTCGTCGGCGAAGAGGCCCTCCAACTTGCCGCCGAGCAGCGGGATGGCCACCTTCACCTCGCCCTCGACGACGAACTCGCAGGCCGCACCCGCGGACAAGGCGCGCAAGCGCTGCACCGCCGTGATCGAACGCGGCATCACCAGGGCTCCTGCCGTCACCTCGCCCGCGAAGCTCCCGTCGGCCTCGCGCCGCCACTCCTCGGCGCGGTCGATCGCGAGATCGCCGCCGACGACGGTGCGGGCGATCGCCGGAACCGCTTCGGCGCGCACGCCCTGCCTGATCCGGAACCGCGCGCCGGTCTCGGTCGCCTCGTGCTCCAGCAGTTCGTTGTCGCCGCCGAGCACGCGCAGCCGCTCGCGGAGGTAATCGGGGTCGATCAGCACGGCGAACACCCGAGCGGCGGGCGACTCGTAGGTGCTCCGGTACTCGATGCGGCGGGTCATGCAGGGGAGGTTACTGCCGATTTCGCGTCGCCGCGGTGATGATCCGGTGTCGCGCGAGCGACCAGCGCGCGTCGATCCCGGGACAGGTGTCCTCAGAGGACGTTCCCGGCCGGCGTTCGACCGTCCAACGTGAGCAGTTCGCGGGAGTTCGGTTAATTCGGTGGCACTGCTGGGGAAAACCCGCGATCATTGCCGGGTCAAGTCGACCGGGAGTCAGGAAGAAAGATGTACGCGGCAGTCGAAGGCGCAAGGGTACCGATCCGGATGTGGGCAGACCCGCAGTCCGTGGAAGACGCCGCCATGCGCCAGTTGCACAACGTCGCCAACCTGCCGTGGGTGCACGGCCTCGCCGTGATGCCGGACGTGCATTACGGCAAGGGCGCCACCGTCGGCAGCGTGATCGCCATGCGCAACGCCGTGTCCCCTGCCGCGGTCGGCGTCGACATCGGCTGCGGGATGAGCGCGGTGCGAACGTCCCTGACGGCCGCCGACCTGCCGGACGACCTCGGCGTCCTGCGGCGGCGGATCGAATCGGCCGTGCCGGTCGGTTTCGCCATGCACCGCACGCCGGTGAACCCGGCGCGCGTGCCGGGCGTCGGCGGGTGGCGGGAGTTCTGGTCCGCCTTCGGCGACCTGCACCCGGGCGTGCAGAGCCTCCAGGACCGGGCGCGGGCGCAGGTCGGCAGCCTCGGCGGCGGCAACCACTTCATCGAGGTCTGCCTCGAACAGGGCGGCCCGGACGCCGACCGGGTGTGGCTGATGCTGCACTCCGGTTCCCGCGGCATCGGCAACGAGCTGGCGAAGCGGCACATCGACATCGCCCGGCGCCTCCCGCACAACGCGGACCTGCCGGACCCGGACCTCGCGGTGTTCGTCGCGGGCACCCCGGAGATGCAGGCGTACCGCCGGGACCTGTTCTGGGCGCAGGACTACGCGGCGCGCAACCGGGCCACGATGCTGGCGCTGGTGCAGCTCGCGGTGGCGGACACGGTGCCGGGCACCAGGTTCGACACGCCGATCTCCTGCCACCACAACTACGTGGCGGAGGAGCTATACGACGGCGTCGAGCTGCTGGTCACGCGCAAGGGCGCGATCCGGGCGGGCGCGGGTGATCTCGGCATCATCCCGGGCAGCATGGGCACCGGGTCCTACATCGTGCGCGGCCTCGGCAACGAGCGGTCGTTCGAGTCCGCTTCGCACGGCGCGGGCCGGCGCATGTCGCGGACCAAGGCCCGGAAGACCTTCACCGCCGCGGACCTGGAGGCGCAGACCGCGGGGGTGGAATGCCGCAAGGACGAGGGCGTGGTGGACGAGATCCCGGCCGCCTACAAGGACATCGAGTCGGTGGTCGCCGCGCAGACCGACCTGGTGGAGGTGGTCACCCACCTGAAGCAGGTCGTGTGCGTCAAGGGGTGAACGACCGGGTGTCCCGGCGCAGCCGAGGCACCCGGCTTCCCCGAATCCGCTGGTGAACCCGGCGGTGACGCGGATTCCGCCGAGTGGCCCGGGTGGCGGCGGGCTGGTCTGATCGCGTGATGGACGTGGCTGCGGATCCGGGCGTTGCGGCCCGGTGGGACTGGCGTTCGGTGCTCTGCTGGTCGTTGTGGGGCTGGGGCTCGGCGGCGTTCAACACCGTGATCCTCACGTTCGTGTTCACCGTGTACCTGACGGGCTCGGTGGCCGACGATCCGCAAGGCGGCTCGGCGGCGCTCGGCGTGACGCTCACGATCGCCGGGGCGTGCATCGCGCTGGTCGCGCCGGTGACCGGCCTGCGAAGCGACGCCGGCGGGCGCCGCAAGAAGTGGCTGGCGGTGCACACCGCGCTCGTGGTGGCCTGCACCGCGGCGTTGTTCTTCGTCCAGGACGACTCGGCGTACCTGCTGCTCGGCCTGGTCCTGGTCGCCGCGGGCAGCGTGTTCGTGGAGTTCGCGGGCGTGAACTACAACGCGCTGCTGCTCCAGGTCTCGACGCCCGCGACGATCGGCCGCGTCTCCGGATTCGGCTGGGCGATGGGCTATTTCGGCGGGCTGATCGCGCTGGCGGTGGTGCTGTTCGGCTTCGTGCAGCCCGAGGTCGGGCTGTTCGGCGTGACCTCGCAGGACGGGCTGAACATCCGTGCCGTGGCGCTGTTCGCGGCCGCGTGGTTCGCGCTGTTCGCGCTGCCGGTGCTCCTCGTCGTCCCGGAAGCACCCGCTCCCGCGAACCGGATGCATCGGTCGTTCCTGGGCAGTTACCGGGTGCTCGGCCGGCGGATCGCGCGGATGTGGCGCAGCGACCGGCAGACGCTCGGATTCCTGGTCGCCAGCGCACTCTACCGGGACGGCCTGGCCGCGATCTTCACCTTCGGCGGCGTGATCGCCGCGGGCACCTTCGGCTTCGGCCCCGGCGAGGTGGTGGTCTTCGCCATCGCGGCGAACCTCCTCGCCGGGGCCAGCGCGTTCCTGGGCGGTCGCGCGGACGACCGGTTCGGCCCGAAACCCGTCATCGTCACGGCGCTGTCCGGACTGGTCGTGGTGGGATCGGCGCTGGTGGTGCTGCCCGGCAAGCCCGCTTTCTGGGTGTGCGGGCTGCTGCTGGCGGCGTTCCTGGGGCCGACCGAATCGGCCAGCCGGACCTTCCTCGCGCGCATCGCCACCCCCGGCCGCGAAGGCGAGACGTTCGGCCTCTACGCCACCACCGGTCGGGCCGTGAGCTTCCTCGGACCGCTGGCGTTCAGCGGCTTCATCGCGATCTTCGGCACGCAACGCGCGGGCATGGCCGGGATCGTCCTCATCCTGGTGCTCGGACTCCTGGCCATGCTGCCGGTCCGAGCACCCGAAACCACCGCCGACCGGTCCTGACCCCGGGACCGCTCACGACTGGTCCTCGGCCAGGAATTCGGCGATGAGCCGGTGGAATTCGCCGGGCCGGTCCAGCGGGAGCAGGTGCCCGGCACCGGATACGACCGCCACCCTCCCGCCCGGCGCCGCCGCGGCCGCCTGCCGGACCTCCCGATCGCCGACGAGCGCATCGTCCGATCCGCGCAACCACAAGCTCGGCACGGCCAGTCGCCCCAGCTCCGGCAGGAAGTCCAGCCGCATGCCGAAGGGCCCGTAGGCGAGGATCTGCCAGTCGTCGAGCGCCTTTTCGCGATGGCGGGCCTTGGCCTGCACCTCGGCGCGGGCGAGTTCGACGATCCGGTCGAAACCTTCGGTCGCCGCACCGGCGGCGAGACCGCGCACCATCGACCGGCGGATCATGGTGGCGGAGCTGGCCAGGTAGCGGCTCGACGCGCTCAACAGGCCGGGCGTCCGCAGCGCCAGCCAGGTGGCGAGTTGCGCCGGGCGCCGGGCGCCGATCCCACCGGGCGCCGAGAAGACCGCGCGGGCAACGCGTTCCGGGTGGTGCAGGCTGAATCCGAGCGAGATGCCGCCGCCCATGGAATGCCCGACCAGGGAGACCCGTTCGATGCCCAGGTGATCGAGGAGCCGCTCCACGATGAGCTCGCACAACTCCTGGTCGACCGTCCGCGGCCACGGCCGGCTGCCGCCGTGCTTCGGCAGGTCGATCGCGTAGACGCGGTGCGTGCGGGCCAGCGCCGGAAGGACGCGATGCCAGAGCAGCTCGACGGTGTCGAGCATCGCCCCGTGCAACAGCAGGACCGGCTCGCGTTCCTCGGCGCCCGCGGCGTACAGCCGCACCGGGCCGCCGGCGAGTTCGAGATCGGTGACGGTGGCGAAGCCGGTCATGGCCGTCCCTCCTGGTCGGCGCCGAGCTGCTCGGTCAGGCGGCCGAGGAGCAGCAAGTGGGCGTCGGTCTCGGCGGATTCGGGCGGGCGTTCCAGGCCCCGCTCGACGAAGGTGATCACCACGTCCACCGCCGCCGCGAGCTGATCCCGGGTCAGGGGCCCGAGCATGGAGTTCGCCGACAGCAGGCCGATGGTGAACGACGAGAGCGCGAGGGAAACCGCCTCGGGCCGGGCGTCGGTCGCCAGCGATCCGGCCTCGTGGAGCGCTTCGACGTAGTCGGTGATCCAGGCGAAGCGCTGCCGGTACCGATCGCCGCCGACCGCGCGGGCGTGGGAGCCGAGAACCGCCTCGTCGTCGAGGAACGCGGCGGTCATCAGCGCGTCGTCGAGCAACGCCTCCAGCCCGAACCGGTAGGCGGCGCTCAGGCCGACCGGTGCCGGCGCCGCGACGACGCGTTGGCGCACCCGCTCGACGAGGCGACGCATGCACCGGGTGAGCAGGGCGTCCATCAGCTCGTGCTTGCCGTCGAACTCGCGGTAGATGGCACCCTTGCCGATCCCCGCTTGGCGAGCGATCCGCTCGACGCTCACGCCGTCGAAACCCTCGCGCAGCACCAGATCCTCGGCGGCGTCGAGGATCGCGCCCACTCGGTTGGGGATCAGCGGTCGCGGCACGGGGCCACCTCCGGCTCGTAGTGACCAAGATCAGGTATATGGTCACTATAGCGCGCCTCGCGGCGCGGTTAATGGCTTGCCTTCCGGCTCGCGAACGCGAAAGGGTTACCTCGTGGCTATCCGGTTCCCGCTGATGAGCGCCCGCCTGCAGGTCCGCCCGTTCCGGACCGAAGATCACGCCGCGATCCACGAGGTCTACGGCGATCCCGAGGTGATGCGCTACGTCGCGTACGGGAACGCGGCCTCGGCGACGGAGAGCGCGACGATGGTGAACGACTACATCCGGCACCAACGCTCGCACGGCTTCGCGTTCTGGGCCGTGATCGAGCGCTCGACGGGCGACCTCATCGGCGATGCCGGATTCGAGGCACACGGTGGCGGCGCGGAGTTCGGCTACACGCTGGCACACCGACGGTGGGGGCACGGCCTCGCCACCGAGGTCGGCCACCTCTGCCTCACTGCAGCCTTCGGCCGGCTCCACCTGCCGGAGCTGACCGCGGTCGTCGACCCGCGGAACCCGGCATCGGCGCGCGTGCTCGACAAGCTCGGATTCCGGTTCCACGGCGAATGCGTCGAATACGACAGGCCGCACCACCGCTACCTGATCACCGCCGATGACTGGCGACGCCGCGCGGCGTCCGCGCAGCGCCTTTCCGGCTTTTCCCGGCACTTTGGGGAACATCCTCGATCGAATTGATCGAAAATTGATCGCGAATATCCGGCCGCAGTGCGATCACTCCAGACCAACAGTCTCGATCATTTTCTCAAAATCATTTTTCGACAGCCTCGAATAATTGATCTCCAAAGTGGCCAGATCACATTTGCGGGCGATCTGGCTAAATGGACGATCGTCTCCTCACGGCGCAATCCAATGGTGACGATCTGTGACGATTCCCCCTGGTTTCGCGGCGTCGATCGACGACCAACGGGGTGATCGGAGCACGACATCCGTGTCGATCTCACCTTGCGTGAAGAGTATTCCCAATTGGACATATCAACAGCACCCCGATCGTATGATCATGCATTGCTGCCGCTGCCAACCCGAATGACGGTGCTTACCGTTACGAATAGTCGCCTTCGGATCTAGCGAGGCGATCGGGGAAAAGATCTCGGATGCGGGATTCTCGCTCGAATGATCAAAGGGAGGCTCGAGTGTCCTCAACGCTTGTTCGCCTTGGCGGGATCGCCGCCTTTGTGTTGGGCACGTCGATCGGCCTGACTCCTGTGGGGAACGCTGAAGGAAATATGGCGAAGCCACCGCTGGTGTCCACGACCGACGACCAGTGCGAAAACTCGGAAGACTGCCTGCAGCCGCCGGAGTGCAAACCCGAGGACTGCCTGAAGCCGCCGCCTTGCTTCGAGAACTGCCCACCGGAGGAGGTCAAGCCGCCGGTCGAGCAACCTGCCCTGCCGCCTGCACCGCCTCCGGCGCCGCCTGCGCCGCCGGCCCCGCCGGCCCAGCAGCCAGCTCAGCAACCGGCCCAGCAACCGGCGCAGCAGGCGCCGACGGCCAGGCCGACCTCGGTCAAGCCGCAGCCGACGGCCAAGCCCACCGTTCCGGTGAAGCCGCAGCAGCGGCCGCAGGTCGAGCAGAAGCCGATGGGCGCCGTGCCGGCTGGTGGCGGAGCCACGGCACATGACGAGTCCGGTGTCGCCGGCCCGCTGCTGGCAGCCAGCGGTGCGGCGGCCGTCGCCCTGGCGGCCGGTGGCGCTTACGCGCTCCGTCGCCGGAACGCCGAGTCCCGGCGCTGACCCGAATCGGAATGGTGGTGCGCGCTTCGAGGAGCGCGCACCACCATTCCCCGCGAAGGCCCGCGATCGGCGCGGGCACGGGAAACGGCGGAGGTGGGAGCATGCGGGCCCCAGTTCTGGCCATGTGGTGCATCTTGCTGGTCACCGCGGCCGGCTCGGCGTTCTTCGGCCCGGCGGACGCTGATTCCACGCCGCCGCCGATCGCGGCCGCCGGACCGGTCCCGCCCGGACCGGTGACGGCGGCCCCGGGCGATCCCCACCCGACCGGGATCGCGATCCCGGCCATCCGGGTGGCGTCGACGCTCGTCCCGCTCGGCCTGAACGCGGACGGCACGGTGCAGGTTCCCCCGATCGAGAAACCCGGGCAGGCGGGCTGGTACGACGGCGGGCCCGGCGCGGGCGATATCGGCCCCTTCGTCGTGCTCGGCCACGTCGACTCCTACACCGAAGCCGGCGTGTTCTACCGGCTGCGCGACCTCCGTCCCGGTGACCAGATCCAGGTCGACCGCCGGGACGGGTCGCGGGTCACCTACGTCGTCGACCGCGTCGAACGATTCGCCAAGGACCGGTTCCCGACCGAGGCCGTGTACGGCGACGTGGCGCGCCCCGAGATCCGGTTGATCACCTGCGACGGGGACTTCGACGAGACGCGCCGCAGCTACGAGGACAACCTGGTCGTGTTCGGCCACCTCGTCTGACCGTCGGCCGATGCGCGCCCGGGACGGTCGCGAACCTGTTCGACGAGGTGGAAGCCGCGGCTGAGTACCGATGGCCCCTGTGCCCCCGGCTCTCGCTGGGGGCATGCTCGGGCGGAGGGGGTACTGCCGTGCCGTTCGAGAACCGCAGGGACGCCGGCCGCCGGCTGGCTCAGCAGTTGCTGCACCTCCGCGAGGCGGGCGCCGTCGTGCTGGGGTTGCCGCGCGGCGGCGTGCCGGTGGCCTACGAGGTGGCCCGGGCGCTGCGGGCACCGCTGGACGTGATCGTGGTCCGCAAGCTCGGCGTCCCCACCCATCCCGAGCTCGGCATGGGCGCCATCGGGGAAGGCGAAGTGCGCATCATCAACGACGAGGTGCTGTGGAAGACCGGCGTCAGCGCGAAGGAACTCGACGAGGTGGAGCGGCGTGAGCGGGTCGAGCTCGACCGGCGCGCGAGGCTGTTCCGCGTCGACCGCAGGCGCGTGGACGTGGCCGGGCGGACGGCCATCGTGGTCGACGACGGGATCGCCACCGGTTCCACCGCGCACGCCGCCTGCCGCGTCGCGCGCGAGCAGGGCGCGGCCCGCGTGGTGCTGGCCGTGCCGGTGGCGCCGCCGCACGCCCTGGAGCGGCTGGAAGAGGTGACCGACGAGCAGGTCTGCCTGGAGACACCGGGCTGGTTCATGGCGATCGGCCAGTGGTATCGGGACTTCGCCCAGACCTCCGACGCCGAGGTCGTCGAGCTGCTCCACGACACCGACCGACCGCGCGACGAGGGGACCGCCGATGACGGGTGAGCACCGCGCATGCTCGCGACGCGAATTCCTGGCCCTGGCCGCCGCCATCGCGGTGCCGCTGCCCGGGTGCGCGCAGCAGGAGGAGCCGGGAGGGGTGCCGCCGTGGATGCTGACCCCGGACCCGAAGACGGACCCGGATCTGGAGCGCGACGTGCGGATCATCCACGAGCTCCTGGTCCACCACCAGGAGATCGCACGGACGGTGGACCACTACTCCTACGGGGTCCGGGCCACGACCACCAGCGCCAACCGGGACGTCGCCGCGAACCTCCGCACCCACGTCGAGCGGATGCGGTGGCGGCTGGCACGCGGCGACGCGATCCGCCAGCTCGACCCGCTGTTCGCGGAGCTCTTCGAGCACCACGCGCAGATCGACCTGCAGGTCGAGCCCCTTCCCGACGGCGTGCGAATCCTGGAGACGTCGTCGGATCCGCGGGTGGTGATGCTCCTCCGGCAACACGCGGTGGCGGCGGTGTCGGAATTCGTCGCCGCGGGAATGGATCGCGCCCTGCGCCCCACTCCCCTGCCACCCGGCTACTCGGACTAGCGACGCCTTCCGCAGCCCCTCGCTGGCCCGTGTCCCGAAGTGTCCTATTCGGATGTTCTCAACGTTGTTGCGAGATCAGGGAAATCGCCTGACAGGCATCCTTCCAGGGACCTCTTCAGGCCCGACCAGGATCGTTCGGCCGAGCGCTCGTCGTACCGGATTCCGCTCTCCGGGCTGTTCGCCTGCGGCGCCATGAAGGCGTGCACCGTGTCGCCGAACGCTTGCAGCTGCCAGTCCGCCCCGGACTCCGTCAGCTTGGCGCCGCTATCGCTGCCGGGGCGCGCCGGGAGGCGTGTTCGCTTGCGGCGGAGCAGTCTCCTCCGCAAGCGGAATCCGTTGCTCACGGGGCGAATCGCCGTTCCGGCGCGGCAGCAGGAGCGGCGTGCCGAGGATGAGCACCCCGGCGATCGCGATGGCGACGCGGGGGCCGGTGGCAGCGGCGAGCAGCCCCCAGAGGAACGTCAGCGCCGAAACGGTGGCGCCGCTGCCGATCGACCACGCCGCCAAGGTCCGGGCGACGCTGCCGGAATCGATGTTCTCGAGGCGGTACGTGGCGAACACCGGGTTGAAGACGCCCATGCTCGTGATCAAGCCGAACTCGATCCCGATGATGAGCAGCAGGCCCGGCGGGCCGGGCGGCACGAACGCCAGGCCCACCGGCCAGCACACGGCCGCCGTGCCCGCGGCGAGCATGACCCGGTGCTGCCCGAACCTCGCGACCAGGGGCCTCGCCAGCCGCGACCCGACCAGGCCGCCGATGCACGGCACGCCGAAGGCCAGGCCGTACTGCCACGGCGCGTAGCCCAGGTCGCGGAGGAGCAGGACCGCGAGCAGCGGGACGGGCGCCATGATCAGCCCCTTCACCAGGCTGTTGTTGAGGAACAGCCGCCGCAGCAGGGGATGCCGGAAGATGCAGCGCCAGCCCTCGACGACGTCGCCGGCGCGGAACCGCGATCCGCGCCGCTCCGGCGGTCGCTCCCGGCCGCTGATCGCGCGGATCCCGAGCGCGGAGAGCAGGTAGCTGGCGGCGTTGAGCACGACGGTCGTCACGGGGCCCAACGCGCCGACGGCGAACCCGCCCAGCGGCGGACCGATCGCGGTCGCCGTCCACGTCGTGGATTCGAACCTGCCGTTGGCCGCCAGCAGGTCGTCGGGCCGCACCAGCGCCTTGAGGCACGCGCCGCTCGCCGCGGTGAACAGGATGTTGGCGGCCGCCACGAGCACGGACACGACGACCAGCTGCGCGAAGGTCAGCACGCCGAACGCGTAGGCCGCCGGCACGGACATCAGCACCGCGAACCGGACCAGATCCATCGCGATCATGACCGGCCGCTTCCGGTGGAACTCCACCCACGGGCCGAGCGGCACTGCGAGGACCGCACCGACCGCCAGGCCCGCGGCGGCCAGCGCGGAAACCTGCGCCGTGCTGCTGTGCAGCACCAGGACGGCGATGAGCGGGAACGCGTCGAGCGCGAGCCACGTGCCCGCCGTGCTGACTGCGTACGCCGCCCACAACCAGCCGAAATCCCGCCCCAACGATGCACCGCGCTGCAAAACCGCCGCCTCCGAAAACCGCGTGCCGCCCCAGAGATCAAACCGCTCGGCTGCGGCTGCGGTGCAACCGGTACCCCGGAGCGCCACGACGGGTGGTCGGGCGTCCTCATAGGACGATCTGGCGGTGCCCCGAGCACGACCGGTGCATGCGATGCCCGTGCTCGGGGAACCCCTGTGCCGGACGGTCGACCGAGCTCAGGAGGACGCCAACATGGGAATTCTCAGCTGGATCCTGTTCGGGCTGATCGCCGGGGCGATCGCCAAGTTCATCCTCCCCGGCCGCGATCCCGGCGGGATCATCGTGACCATCGTGATCGGCATCGTCGGCGGGTTGCTCGGCGGGTGGGTCGCGACCAGTGTTGCCGGTGGTGCGGGAGTCACCGGTTTCAACCTGATGAGCTTCGTCTGGGCCGTCATCGGCTCGGTGATCCTGTTGCTGATCTACCGGCTGATCTTCCACCGCACGCGCGCTTGACCGCGCCCGGCCGAGCTCAGGCGGCGAACCGGGCGAGGCGGTCTTCGAGGTCGTCGCCCGCGTTGGGCAGGCGGAACGACGGGGGCTGGAGCATGCCGGGGTTGCGGCCGTCGACCGCCTCCTGCAGGAAGTCCCGCACCAGCCCCGGTTCGGGCAGGATGTCCTCGCCCATGAACTCGATGGCCGTGGTGTCCCCCCAGCCGTCGGTCTCCACCCGCAGGGCCCAGCCGCTGACCTCGTCCCAGGTCAGCAGGAGTGGGCAGTCCACGAGGGTGGGCACCTTGGAGTGCACGAGGATGATCGCCGTGGCCAACCCGCTCTCGAGGTCCACGTCGACCTCGTAGACGTCGTCGCCGAGGTCGCCCGCCACCGTGCGGACGTAGTTGATCAGCCCACCTGCCGCCGGACTCGTCATTTCCATGGTTTCCCCCCGAACCAGAACAGCGCTCCGCTGTTGTCCTGGGGTAACCGGGCCGCCGACGCCGCAGACCGCCCGATGGCATGAATTCCACCCCCGTCGATCTACCGACGCGATGCGCGGCGGTCCATTACGCCCGCCGCGCCGATGGTTGGTGGTCGGCGGTTCCGGGAACTGCTAGGTCGGGTGCGGCCACGACGGGCGCAGCCCACGCCGCGTGCGCGGGTGGGCGGGTCTCTTCTTTGGACGGATCATGACGATCGATCCTGGGGGCGGGCCGAGCAGTGCGGGCCTTGGCGGCGAGTTGCTGGACCTCGCGCTGTCCGCACACTCCGCGATCGGCTGGCGGTTCGACTTCGCCGACCGCAAGATCACCTGGATGCCCGGGATGGACGTGCTCCTGGACATGCCGGGCGCGACCGACGAGGCCGTCCGCGACCGGCTGACCGAGCTCATCGAGCCGTGGGCGGCGACAGCCGATCCGCCCGCCTGGCCGCAGGACATCGACCTGGAGCAGCCGATCATCACCGCCCAGGGCGAGACGCGGCTGCTGCACCTGCGCGCCCGAGCGTTCGGCGACCGGCGCACCGGCGGCCTCATCGGCCTGATCCGCGAGGTGACCGGCCTGCACCGGGACCGGCAGGCGCTGGAGGACCTCGCCGACCGCTACCGGCTGCTCGCCGAGCTCAGCCCCGATGCGATCTGCGTGCACCAGGACGGGATCATCAAGTACGCCAACCCGGCGATGAGCAGCATCCTCGGCGCCGAATCCTGCGAGTGGCTCCTCGGACGGCGGGTAACGGACTTCGTGACCCCGCAGTCGGTCGTCGAGATGCGCAAGCGGCTGAAGTTGCTGACGGCCGAGGGCACGGCGACGCCCCGGTCGCACGCCCATCTGCAGCGCGTGGACGGCACCGCGGTCCCGGTGGAGATGGTGGCGGTGCACACCACCTGGGAGGGGCGTCCGGCGGTGCAGGTCATCGGGCGGGACACCACCACGCAGAAGACCGCCGAAGCCGCGCTGCGCTACCAGGCGGCGCTGGTGCAGCACGTCAACAACGCCATCATCGCGACCAGCCGCGAGGGCGTGGTCACCAGCTGGAACCCGGCCGCCGAAACCGTGTACGGCGTGCCCGCCGAGCAGGCGTTGGGACGGCACGTCGAGGCGCTCGTCGGCGCGCCGCTGCGGCCCGAGGCCCTGGTCGCCGAGGGCGGGGTCACCGAGGCCGTGCACCGGCACCGGGACGGCACCTCCCTCGTGGTCCGGATCTCGGCGTCGGAGATGGACTCCGGTTTCGTGCTGGTGTGCGCCGACGAAACCGCGCACCGGCAGGCCGAGCAGGACTTCGCGACCGTCGTCGCGGCGCTGGACGAGGGCGTCATCGTGGTGGGCTCGACCGGGATCATCGAGGCGGTGAACCCGGCCGCCGAGCGCATCGCCGGCTCGACCACGGCCGAGATCATCGGCACCGCGCCCACGTCCTGGCCGTTGTTCGACGAAGACGGGACGCCGATGCGGCCGGACGAGCACCCGGCGGTGGTGACGCGGCGGACCGGCAAGCAGCAGAACTCGCGGGTGATCCGCTTCAACCGCGCCGACGGCCGCAACACATGGCTGGCGGTCACCGCGCGGTCGCTGAACCCGCAGGACAGCCCGCCGCACAAGGTCGTCATCTCCTTCAGCGACATCACCGAGAGCCGGGCCGCCAGGGAGCGCCTGGAGTACGAGGCCACCCACGATCCGCTGACCGGTCTGGCCAACCGGACGCTGGTGCTGCGCCACCTCGGGGCCGCGCGGCGGCGAACGCTCCCGATGGCCGTGCTGTTCATCGACCTGGACAACTTCAAGCGGATCAACGATTCCCTCGGCCACGGCGTCGGCGACGAGGTGCTGCGGATCGCCGGGAACCGGTTGGTGCGCGCGACGCCCGGGGAGGCGCTGGTCGGCCGGCTCGGCGGCGACGAGTTCGTGATCCTGGTGCACTGCGAGGGCAGCCATGCCGTGCTCCGCAGGCTCAGCGAGCGGCTGCTCGCCGCCCTCACAGAGCCCATCCACGTGCAGGGCAGGCAGCTGCACGTCAACGGCAGCGTCGGCGTGGTGCTGGCCGGGCCGGACGACACCCGGCCCGCCCAGGACCTCCTGCGCGACGCCGACGTCGCGATGTACAAGGCGAAGGCGCACGGCGGCGGGCGCTGCGCGTTCTTCGACGTCGACCTGCGAAAACGAGTGCAGCGGCACATGGTCCTGGAGCAGGACCTGCGCCACGCCGTGCGGCGCGGCGAGCTCTGGGTGGCCTACCAACCGGTCGTGGACCTGCGCACCGAAGGCACGGTCGCGGTGGAGGGCCTGCTCCGGTGGTGGCATCCGCTGCACGGGGCGGTTTCGCCGGGCGAGTTCATCCCGCTGGCCGAGGAGAGCGACCTGATCAACCCCATCGGCGCGCACATGCTGCGCGCGGCGACCAGCCGGGTCGCCGCGGCGCGCGAGCGCCACGACCTCGATCTGCACCTCAACGCGAACCTTTCGCCGCGCCAGCTGGAAGATCCCCACCTGCAGGACCACGTGCAGCAGGCGCTCGCGGAATCCGGGCTGCCGTCCCACGCGCTGTGCCTGGAGATCACCGAGAACGCGATCATGCAGGACCCCGAAGCCGCGACGCGCGTCCTGACGGCGCTGCGCGAACTGGGCATCGGCCTGGCGATCGACGACTTCGGCACCGGCTACTCCTCGCTGGCGCAGCTGCGCCAGCTGCCGCTGGACATCGTCAAGATCGACCGGACGTTCATCACCGACCTCGGTTCCTCCGACGAGCTGGAGGTCATCGTCGCGGGCATCGTCGCGATGGCCCACGCGATCGGCCTCGGCGTGGTGGCGGAGGGCATCGAGACGGCCGCCCAGCTCGCCATCATCCGCGACCTCGGCTGCGACCAGGGGCAGGGCTACTACCTGGGCAAGCCCGCCCCGATGGACTGGCTGTTCCCGCCGAAGGCCGGTCGGCGGTGAGCACCGGCGATCCGGGGTCGACCATCCGGATGCTTTTCGGCGCGGTTGTCGCGCGGACCGGGCGACCAGCGGGTTTCGACTGGCTTCGGCCGGGGCCTGCTGGTCGAATCGTGCCGTGGGCATGACCGCGAATACCCCGCCCGCACCTCATCGGGACGTGCGCGGGGTGATCAGCTGGGCGCTGTGGGACTGGGGTTCCGCAGCGTTCAACACCGTGATCTTGACGTTCGTGTTCACGGTGTACCTGACCGAGGGCGTGGCCGCCGATCCGAAGAGCGGCTCGGAGTCCCTCGGCCTCGCACTCACGATCTCGGGTGTGTGCATCGCGCTGGTGGCGCCGGTGACCGGGCAGCGCAGCGACGCCGGCGGGCGTCGCAAGCTGTGGCTGGCGGTGCACACCGCGCTCGTGGTGGCCAGCACGGCCGGGCTGTTCTTCGTCCGGGACGATCCGGCTTACCTGCTGCTGGGCCTCGTGCTGATCTCGGTGGGCAGCGTGTTCTCCGAGTTCGCCACGGTGAACTACAACGCGATGCTGCTCCAGGTCTCGACGCCCGCGACGATCGGCCGCATCTCCGGTTTCGGTTGGGGCCTGGGCTATTTCGGCGGGCTGATCGCGCTGGTGATCGTGCTGATCGGCTTCGTGCAGCCCGATGTCGGCCTTTTCGGCGTGACCTCGCAGGACGGGCTGAACATCCGCGTCGTGGCGCTGTTCGCGGCCGCGTGGTTCGCGGTGTTCGCGCTGCCGCTGTTCTTCTTCGTGCCCGAGGCGGAGTCCTCCGGCGAGCCGCTGCGCCGCGCGATCTTCAGCAGCTACGTCGTGCTCGGGAAGCGACTGGCCCGGATGTGGCGCACCGAGCGGCGGACGCTGGGTTTCCTGGTGGCCAGCGCGCTCTACCGGGACGGCCTGGCCGCGATCTTCACCTTCGGCGGCGTGATCGCCGCGGGCACGTTCGGCTTCACCGCCACCGAGGTGGTGGTCTTCGCGATCACGGCGAACCTCGTCGCCGGCCTCGGCGCGTTCCTGGGCGGTCGCGCGGACGACCGGTTCGGCCCGAAGACCGTCATCATGGCGTCGCTGATCGGGCTGGTTGTGGTGGGCGGAGCGCTGGTCGCGGTGCCCGGCAAACCGGCCTTCTGGGTCGGCGGGCTGCTGCTGGCGATCTTCCTGGGGCCGACCCAGTCGGCCAGCCGGACCTTCCTCGCGCGCATCGCCACCCCCGGCCGGGAGGGCGAGGTGTTCGGCCTCTACGCCACCACCGGTCGGGCCGTGAGCTTCCTCGGACCGCTGGCGTTCAGCGGCTTCATCGCCTTCTTCGGCACCCAGCGCGCGGGCATGGGCGGCATCGTCGTGATCCTGCTGATCGGGCTGCTGGCGATGCTGCCCGTGGCGGCCCCCGACCGCTCCGGCAACTCCGACGACCTGGCGACCACCGACGCCCCGTGACCGTCAGGCCATCCGGCGGGCCAACGCGGGCGCCTGCCGCTTCGCGAGCGCGAGGAAGGCTTGCAGCGCCGGGCTGTGCGCTTCCTGGCTCCGCGCGGCGAGTCCGAGGCGCCGGTGGCCGGTCGGTCGCACCGGGCGGGTCACGAGCGTTCCGGGCAGCGCCGGCACCGCCAGTTCCGGCATGAGCGTCACTCCGAGCCCGCCCTCGACCATGGCCAGCGCCGTGGAACCTTCCTGCACGGCACCGGATTCCATCGGTTCCAGCCCGTGTTCGCGGAACGTGCTCCGGACCAGCGTCGCGCAGCCCCCGGACGACAGGATCAACGGTTCCGGCACGAGCTCGGCCAGCGGGACGACGTGGTGCCGCGCGAGGCGGTGGGTCTCGGGGACGACCAGGACGAGCTCGTCCTCGGCCAGGACGACGACGTCGTGGCCGTCCGCCGGCAGCACGACGAACGCGACGTCGACTTCGCCGTCGGCGAGCAGGTCCCTGGTCTGCAGGTCGTTGCCTTCCCGCAGCGTGACCTCGACGTCGGGGTGCTCCCGCCGGTAGGCGGCGAGGAGCCCGGGCAGCAGGCGCGTCGACGCGCTGGTGAAGCTCCCGACGCGCAGGCGTCCCGCTCGCAGTCCGCGCATCGCGAGGACTTCGTCCTCGGCCACCCGCAGGCGCGCGAGGACCGCTCGCGCATGCTCCGCGACCCGCGCCCCCGCGTCGGTTGCGCTCGCCCCGCCGCGTCCGCGGCGCACGAGCCCCACGCCGAGCTCGCGCTCCAGCCCGTTCACCGCGTGGCTCACCGCGCCCTGCGTGACGTGCAGGGTGGCGGCGGCCTTCGTGAACGAACCGGTGTCGAGCACCGCGACGAGGCATCTCAGCTGCTGCAGCTCCACCATCAACCGCCTTCATGGAAGGCATGAAAACCATTCCATTGACTCATGCTCCCAGCTTCCCGATCCTCGGTACAACCCTGATCGAGGAGGCACCGTGGATCTGGCGAGGTTCCGAGAGCAGTTCGCCGTCCTGGACCGCATCGCGTGGCTGTTCACCCCGAGCTGCGCGCCCGCCGCCGAGCCGGTGCTGCGTGCGCTCCACGCGGAGCTCGCGAACTGGGATCTCGGCGACTTCTCCTGGCCGCAGCGCGATCAGGCGGCTCAGCACAGCCGGTGCCAGGTCGCCGGGCTGCTCGGCGTCGATCCCGAGCACGTCGCGCTCGTCCAGTCGGTGGCGGAGGCGGTCGCGACGGTGGCCGCGGCGCTGCCGGCCGGCAGCAGTGTCGTCGTCGGCGCCGAGGAGTTCCGCAGCAACATCTTTCCCCTGCTCGCTGCGGAACAACGCGGCGTGCACGTGGAGCAGGTGCCGATGCCGGGCGGCTGCCTGCGCAGCGAATCCCTGGTGGCGGCGATAACCGAGGACACGACTCTGGTGGCGCTGAGCGACGTGCAGTCCGCGACGGGGTGGCGCACCGATCTGGCGGCCGTCTCGGCACGGTGCCGGGAAGTGGGTGCGCAGTTGTTCGTCGACGCGACGCAAAGCGCCGGCGTGCTGACGCTGCCCGCGGACGTGGATCCCGACTTCATCGCGATCCACGGCTACAAGTGGTTGTTGTGCCCGCGCGGCGCCGCATGGCTCTACGTGCGTCACGACCGGCTTGCCGCGCTCACGCCGCTGGCGCCCAACGTCAAGACTTCCGAGCCACAGGACTACTACGGCGGTCCGCTGTCCTACGCGCCCGGCGCACGCAGGCTCGACATGTCGCCGTGCTGGCCTTCCTGGGCCGGCGCTGCCGCCGCGCTCGACCTGCTGCTGGCGCTCGACGCAGCTGAGCTCGAACGGCACTGCCTGGAACTGGCCGGGCTGCTCCGGGAAGGCGCCCAGGAGCGGGGATTCCGCTGCTCCCCCACCGAACGGCCGAGCCACGTCGTGACCATCGCGGTCCCGGACGCCGACACCGCGGTGCACCGGCTGGCGGCCCGCGATGTGCGTGCGACGGCGCGGGCCGGTGCCCTAAGGTTCGGCCTGCACGGCTTCAACACGGCCGACGACGTCTCGCGCACCCTGTCCGCCCTCGAATCCACCGCCTGACGCCCAACGGAGCTGATCCATGGCCGGATCCAATGCGTACACCGACGCCGCGGTCGCCGGCGTCCTCGACTGGGAACCCGAACTCCTCGTCCACGTCCCGTCCTCGCACGCGGCCCCGCTGATCCGCGCCTTCGAGCAGGCCGGCACGCCGTCGGTGCTGGCGAACCGCGAAGAAGAGGCCGTCGGCATCGCGGGCGGCGCAGCGCTGGCGGGCAAGCGAGCGCTCATCGTCATGCAGGACAACGGTTTCGGCAACGCCCTGACCGCGCTCACCACCTTCGCCAAGGCCTACCACGTCGGCCTGCCGATCCTGGCGAACACCCGCGGCGGGCTCGGCGAGTACAACGCGATGATCCACGAGTTCTCCGCCGGGGTCCCGGCGCTGCTGACCGCGGCGGGCATCCACCACACGCCGCTGGGCCCGCACGTCTCGCCGGAGGCCTGGCGGGTCACCACGCGGGACCTGTGCCGCACTGCGGCGATGACCCGCCGCCCCATGGTCGCGCTGCTGGACCTGCTGCACCCCGCCGTCGAACTGCGCCCCGAGGAGGCCGCCCGATGATGGATCGCCTCACCGCCCTCGCGGTCGTCGACGACGTCGTCTGCACCGACCCGTTGGTCGTCACCTGCGGTGCCACGGCGAGAGAACTCGCCCACCACCACGGCCGCGACAGCCACCTTTACCTGCTCGATTCGATGGGCCTGTCCGCGGCGGTCGGCCTGGGCATCGCCCTGGCAGGCGATCACCGGGTGTGGGCGATCGAAGGCGACGGATCGCTGCTCATGGGCCTGAACGCGCTCCCGACGCTCGGAGCCAACGCACCCGCCGAGTACACGCTGATCGTGCTCGACAACCACCAGCACGCATCGGCGGACAAGATGCCGACGCAAGCCGAACACGTCCGGCTCGCGGATCTCACGGCCGCGGCGGGGCTGAAGACCGCGGAGGCGACGGACCCCGACGGACTCCGCGAAGCGCTGCTGAACGCCCGGTCCGCCGACGGCCCGAAGGCGGTGGTGGCGCGAATAGCGGGCGGAAACGCGCCGAACACCCCCTGGCTCCTCGACGACCCGGCCACGATCGCCACCCGATTCCGCCAGAACCTCCTTCTCCAGCAACATGATTCGGCCACCGACCGCGAGGGTCATGCGGAGGTCTTGTAGACGCTCCAGCCTCCGTCGACGACGAGGCTTGCTCCCGTTATGAAGGACGCCTCTTCGCTGAGGAGGAAGGCTATCGGCGCCGCGATCTCTTCGGGGTCTCCGATCCTTCCCGCCGCGGTCTGCTCCGCCGTCCGCTTGCGGTCCGCTTCCGGGACTTCGTCCCAGGCTCGGGTCAGGATCGGCCCCGGGAGGACGCTGTTGACCCTGATGCGCGGGCCGTACTCGACCGCCAGTTGCCGGGTCAGGCCCGTCAGCCCCGCTTTCGCCGCCGCGTAGGCGGGGCGGCCCGGCAAGCCGACCAGGGCGTGCACCGACGAGGTCAGCACCGCGGCTCCCGCCGTCTCGGCCAGGTCTTCCAGGCACGCCTTGAACCCGAGGAACGCTCCCGTGAGGCTGACCGCCAACTGGTGGTCCCACGACTCGCGGGTGGTCGCGTCGGCGGGCGCCACCCGGACCGCGTAGGCGTTGCCGACCAGCGCCGACACCGGCCCGAACGCTTCGCGCGCGGCGTGCACCGCCGCGGTCCAGTCGGCCTCGTCGGCGACGTCGCAGCGCTGGAACAGCGCTCGCCCGCCGGCCGAGTTGATGTCGGCGGCGACCGCGCTGCCGCCTTCGGCGTCCACGTCGGCAACCAGCACACCTGCGCCCTCGGCCGCGAGCCTGCGCGCGGTGGCCGCTCCGATGCCCGATGCCGCGCCGGTCACGACGGCCGTCCGGCCCGACAACCGGCCCGATGCCACAGCAGCCATGTTCCTCCGTCCCTCGGGATTCCAGTCCATGCTGCCGCCGGCTCGGCCGATCCACCAGGGCCCGCGGACGGAAAACCAGGGGCCGAAGGGTGCGGAAGCGGTCTTCCAGACCAGCGCATGGACGCTGATCTGGTTGCCGCTCAACCGCTCCAGGTCCGGAGTGTCCACTTTCTACTTCCGGACCGACTACGCCTCCCATGTCAACGCAGCTGCGACCGGTCGTCTACCGGGCCCGGCTGCCGGAGACCCCCGCCGCGACACGCGAGCCATCGGACCGCCGATGGTTGACCGCGCCCCTGGGGCATGGTGTTGAGTCGGGTTCGCGCGCACCAGACGGAGCCCGCCATCCGCGCGCTCGACCCCGAGCGCACCGTCCACACACGACGCTGCCGCCCCTGATTGGAGCACTGGATGACCAAGGTCCCGAGTCGAGGACCACTGCCGAAGTTGATCGACGTCGAGGAGTTCTTAGCCGACCCGGAGTTCGCCGTTCCGTCGATCTCGCCGGACGGGACGAGGATCGCTTACCTGGCGCCGAAGTACGGGCGGCGCAACGTGTGGGTGCGCGGGATCGACGAGGGGCACGAGGACGCGGTGTGCGTCACGCACGACGCCCGCCGGGGGATCACGACCTACCTGTGGACCGACGACCCGCGCTGGCTGCTGTACCTGCAGGACACCGACGGCAACGAGGACTGGCACCTCTACCGGGTGGACCTGGACGCGCCGGACAAGCCTGCGGTCGACCTGACACCGATGGAGCAGGGATCGCGCGTGTTCGGCGCCGAGCCGTTGCCCTCGGTCCCCGGGAGCGTGCTGGTCACGATGAACCGGCGGCCGATGTCCATCGACCTGTTCCGGATCGACGTCGCCACCGGCGAGACGACACTGCACCTGGAGCAGGCCGACCCGAGGGGCCACGTCCTGCTCGACCGCAACGGCGAGCCGGCGTTCCACTCGCTGCTGGCCGAGGACGGCGCCCACGAGTTCTCCGCGATCGACCCCGGGGCCGGGGAGAAGCGGCTCCTGCGCCGCATCGGCGGCGCGGAGCACCCGGTGGGGGTGCAGCCGCAGCTGGTGACGCCCGACGGGAAGGGACTGCTGGTCGGCACCTACCAGGACTCCGACGACCTGCGACTGGTCCGCATCGACCGGGAGACCGGCGAGGAGACCGTGGTCGCCGCCGTGGAGGGGCACAGCCTGTACATCCTGGGCGAGATGGCCCCCGGTGTGCTGCCGCCCACCGTGTTCACCAGCCAGCGCACCGGCGAGGCCCTCGCGGCTCGCTTCGTCGGCGACCGGCCTCGGATCGAGGTGCTGGACGCGCACTTCGCCGAGGTCTACGCCGAGCTGGCGAAGCTCTCCGACGGCGTGCTGGGCACGCTGTCGTCGGACGAGTCGGAGCAACGGTGGATCGCGACGTTCGTCCACGACCGCGAGCCGGCGGCGACCTGGTTCTACGACCACGGCACGGGCGAGAGCCGACTGCTGTTCCGCCCGTACCCGCGGCTGGACCCGGCCGACCTGGCTCCCATGACGGCGGTGCACTTCCCGGCCCGAGACGGGCTGCCGATGCACGCGTTCCTCACGCTGCCGGTCGGGATCGAACCGCGGAGCCTGCCCCTGGTGCTGCTGGTGCACGGCGGACCGTGGTTGCACGACACGTGGGGCTACAGCCCGCAGGCGCAGTTCCTGGCCAACCGCGGCTACGCGGTGCTGCAGGTCAACTTCCGCGGCTCGACGGGCTACGGGAAGCGGCACACCACCGCCGCGATCGGCGAGTTCGCGCGCGCCATGCACGACGATCTCATCGACGCCGCCGACTGGGCGATCGCGCAGGGCTACGCCGACCCGGACCGCATCGGCATCTTCGGCCTCTCCTACGGCGGCTACGCGGCGCTCGTCGGCGTCACCGTCACACCCGGCTACTTCGCCGCCGCGGTCGACTACTGCGGCATCTCCGACCTGGCGAACTTCATGCGCACCCTGCCGCCGTTCACCAGGCCTTACAACGCCAACAGCTGGTACCGCTACGTCGGCGACCCCGACGACCCCGCCCAGGAGGCCGACATGCTGGCCCGCTCACCGATCACCATGGCCGACCGGATCCGCACGCCGCTGCTGGTCGCCCAGGGCGCCAACGACGTCCGCGTCGTCCAGGCCGAATCCGACAACATCGTCACGTCCCTGCGCGATCGCGGCGTCCCCGTCGAGTACGTCGTCGCCGAGGACGAAGGCCACGGCTTCGAGAACCCCGAGAACCAGTTCCGGCTGTACCGCGCCATCGAGCGGCACTTCGCCGCGCACCTCGGCGGCCGCCGCGACACCTCGGCCCCGGCATAGCGGCCACCAGGTCCGGCGGCGATCATCCGATGTGGACGATCGCCGCGGACGGGGGGTCAGGCCGCGCGGAAGGTGAACCGGTAGGTGCCGATCCAGAGCTCGTCGCCGTCGGACAGCTCCGCCCGGTCCACCGGGCTGCGGTTGAGGTAGGTGCCGTTCAGCGAGCCCGAATCGATGATCGCGTACCGGTCGCCGACGCGGTGGATCCGGGCGTGCCGGAGCGAGACCGTGGGCGCGTCGAGCGTGATGTCGCAATCCCGGCCGCGTCCCACGGTCACCGCGTCGGCGACCGGGATGACGGTGCCGGCGTGGGGACCGCGGCGGACCACCAGCGCCGCGCCCCCGCCTGCGACGCGTGGTGCGGGCGTGGCGGCCCCGGCCTGCGCCGGGATCGCGGGCGGCTCGTCGCCGAAGGTTCCGACGGGCATGGCGGCCGCACCGCATCGACTCTGGTTCATGGCGTCCTCCTGACGGATTCGAGTCGCCGTCGCGCACGCGGCGGCTGCCGGTGCAGGTCGTCGGGGGAACCCGCCAGGCCCGGCACCGTTGCGGCCGGGCCCGTGCAATCCAAGTTACCGACGAAACCCGGACACTCCGTGAGAATTGGCTGAGAGGACACCAGGAATTCACCCGTGTCGAGCAGCGCGGGATCCGACCATTGGACTGGTCCACAGTGGATCACGATGGAACACGAATACGAAATCAGTTCAACGTTTCGGCCGGTGCGCCGGAGCCGAAGTCCCAGCGCAGTGGCCTTGCACACGTTCTCCCGAGCGGGAGCCGACGGGGACCTGTTGCTCGGTCCCCGCCGTGGCTACGCTCTACTGCGGCAACCGTGCAAGTCCGGGTGCATTCGGGGGCGATAATTCTGCGAACGAAGAACGGGCTGACCCATTCGGAACAACTCGGGTTCCCGCAAGCGCAAGAGGTCGGACTCGACCTGCTGGCCACCGCCATCAACGAGTACGCGATCTACATGCTCGACGCGAACGGGACCGTGACGAGCTGGAACCCGGGCGCCGAACGCATGAAGGGCTACCGCAGCGACGAAATCGTCGGGCGGCACTTCTCCGTGTTCTACCCGCCCGAGGCCGCGGCCGAACGCCGGCCGGAGCGGGAGCTCGAACGCGCCGCGCGCACCGGCTACCACCAGGCCGAGGGGTGGCGCGTCCGCAAGGACGGCACGCGCTTCTGGGCCCACGTCGTCACCGCCGCGCTGCGGTCCTCCGACGGCAGCCTGCGCGGCTTCGCCAAGGTCACCAGGGACGACACCGAGTCCCACACCCGGCTGGAGCGCTCCAGCGAGCGATTCACCAACCTGATGGGCCTGACCCCGGTGGGCATCGCCCTGTTCGACGAGTCGCACCGGCTGGCCCGGGCCAACGACGCGCTGTGCGACCTGCTCGACTCGGAGATATCCGAGCTGCACGGCACGCGGGCCGACGACCTGCGGCACCCCCAGGACCGGTCGGGCCCGCTCGTCATGATCTCGGATGCGCCGACCCACCGGGTGCTCAAGCGGGCCGACGGCCGGCCGGTGCACTGCGACCTCCGCTGCGCCGCCGCGGTGCAGGACGACGGGCGGCTGTTCTGGCTGGTGGCGTTCCAGGACATCACCGAACGGCACCGGCGGGCCGAGGAGCTCCGCTACCAGGCCACCCACGACTCGCTGACCGGGCTGTTCAACCGCCGCGCGGTCAAGGAACTCCTCGACGAACTGGTGAGCGGGCCCGGCGCCGAGCGGGTCGGCGTGCTGTTCTGCGACATCGACAACTTCAAGCGGGTGAACGACTCCCTGGGCCACGACGCCGGGGACGAGCTGGTCGCGACCCTGGCCCGCAGGCTGCGCAGCGGCATGCCGCCGGGATGCGTCCCGGCCCGGCTCTCCGGTGACGAGTTCGTGGTGGTCTGCCGCGACGTCGACGCCGTGGGCGGCCTGGAGGCGCTGGGCGCGAAGGTGTCCGGCCTGCTCCGCACCGTGGTGCGCCTGCAGGGCCAGCCGGTGCAGGTGTCGGCCGCGGTCGGCTGCGCGATGCCCGACGGCACCGCGACCTGCGGCGACGACCTGCTCCGCTTCGCCGACGCCGCCATGTACCGGGCGAAGCGGCGTGGCCCGGGGCGGGTGGCGCTGGCCGATCCGGGGCTGGCCCAGGCCATCAACCAGCAGCTGCGGCTGGAGGCGGAGCTGCGCGAGGCCATCGACAACGACGACCTCGTGCTCCACTACCAGCCTGTGGTGGACGCCGCGGGCAACGTGGTGTCGGCCGAGGCGCTGGTCCGGTGGCAGCACCCCGAGCACGGCCTGCTCTACCCGGACGTCTTCCTGCCCGTCGCCGAGCAGGGCGACCTGCTGCGCGACCTGGACCGGTGGGTGCTGCGCACCGCCCTGAGCCGGGCCGCCCGGTGGCCGACCGTCGGCGGGCGCCCGGTCGGCATCGCGGTGAACCTCGCCGGGTTGCTGCCCGACGACCCGGAGTTCACCGCCGAGGTGACCGGGGCCATCGCCGAGTCCGGCATCGAGCCGAACCGCGTCGTCCTCGAACTGGTCGAGACGGTGCTGGTCGACCTGCCGAGCGGGCCGCGCCGCGCGATGCTCGAACTCGTCGACCGCGGCGTGCGGTTCGCCGTCGACGACTTCGGCACCGGCTACTCCTCGCTGGCCCGGATCAAGGACCTGCCGGCGCAGATCATCAAGGCGGACCGCAGCTTCGTCTCCGACCTCGGCGTCGGCTCCCGCGATCTGGCGGTCGCCCGCGCGGTGGCGGAGTTCGCCCGCGCGCTGAACTGCCAGACCGTGGCCGAAGGCGTCGAGACGGCGGAGCAGTTCAACCTGCTCGCCAGCGTCGGGATCGACGTGTACCAGGGCTTCCTGTTCGCCCGCCCGGTCCAGGAGGACCGGTTCACCGCCCTCCTGGAGCAGGGCCTTCCGCTTCCGTGACCCGATTCCGTTGCCGCGCAACGGAATTCATGGGGTGCGGCCGGTGATGGCGACGATGCGATCGAACAGCGGGGCGTCGGCCGACGTCTCGACCGGACTCCCCCACAGGCTCTCGACCGGGGCGTTCGGGACGAACTCCGCCACGTGGTCGAGGCAGGCCCGCAGGGTCTCCTCGGGCAGCTCGAAGGGCTGACCGGTCGCCTTCGCGAGGTCCCAGCCGTGCACGACCACCTCGGTGAGCGCGATCTTGCCCCACACCTCGTTCGGCAGTTCCACTCCCGCGCCGCCGGAGCTGCCCCGCCAGGCCGCCGGGTCGTCCCACGCCTCGCCGAGCGCCCGGACGTGCTCGGCGACCTCGTGCCGCCAGTCGTCGCCGAGGCTGGCGGCACGCTCGCCCACGTCGCCGCCGGCGAGCGCGGCGAAACCGTGAGCGGCCTCGTCGACGTGGTCGATCAGGTCGACGACGGTGTACTCGGCGCAGGGCGTGGGGGCGGCGAGCTGGTCGTCCGCGATGCCTGCCAGCAGGTCGTTCATCCGGCGGCAGGCGGGCTTCAGGTCGATCACTGATCCTCCTCGGGTTCCGTTCCCCGATGTAGACGGCTCGCGCAACCGGGAATCGTCGGCGCGCGCCGAAATCACCACTCCCGCACTACACACGTGTGTAGTAGTCTTCTCTCATGAATAGTCAGATGCACGTGTGGATAGGTGACGGGACATGAGCCTGCCGGGACTGGATCCGGAGGACCTGACCGCCCGGGCGCGGATCCGGGACGCGGCGCTGCGGCACTTCGGCGAGCACGGCTTCGACCGGGCGACGATCCGCGGGATCGCCGAGACGGCGGGCGTGTCGTCGGGGCTGGTGCGCCACCACTTCGGCTCCAAGGAAGCGCTGCGCGACGCCTGCGACGCCTACCTCGCCAAGGTCCTGAACGGGATCAACGACGACGTCAGGGCCGATAGCGCGCCGGGCGGCGTGAACTACGTGGGCGTCGCGGGCGCCGCCTTCGGCCCGTACCAGCGGTACGTCGCGCGAGCACTGGTCGAGGGGCGGGCCGCGCCGCTGTTCGACAAGCTCGCCGAGCTGGGCGCGCAGTGGCTGGCGGAAGCCGACCGGAAGCGTTCCGATCCGCCGGAGGTGTCCCCGGAGCAGCGCGCGACCGTCAGCGCGGCGATGGCGCTGTCCATCGCGGTCATGCACGAGCACGTGTCCCGCGGCCTCGGCGTCGACGTGTTCACCCCGCAGGGCGAGAACGTGCTGGCCCGCGTCCTGCTCGACCTCTACTCCCATCCGCTCCTCAGCCCGGAGGAAGCCGCCGCCATCCGGTCGCGGCTGCCCGCCGGTGGAAACCCCGTTCCCGGAGAAGGTCTTGATGACTGACGCGATATCGATCACCGGTCTGGTCAAGGAGTTCGGCCGGACCACGGCGCTGGACGGCCTCGACCTCTCGGTGCGAACCGGTGAGGTGCACGGCTTCCTCGGCCCGAACGGCGCCGGGAAGAGCACGACGATCAGGATCCTGCTCGGGCTGTTGCGCGCCGACGCGGGCACTGCCCGGCTACTCGACGGCGATCCGTGGCGGGACGCGACGAGCCTGCACCGCAGGCTCGCCTACGTGCCGGGCGACGTCACGCTCTGGCCCGGACTTTCCGGCGGCGAGGTCATCGACCTCCTCGCGCAACTGCGCGGCGGCGCCGACCACGCCAGGCGCGCGGAGCTGATCGACCGCTTCGACCTGGATCCCCGCACCAAGTCCCGCGCCTATTCCAAGGGGAACCGGCAGAAGGTGGCGCTGATCGCCGCGCTCGCCTCCGACGCCGAGCTCCTCATCCTCGACGAACCCACCTCGGGCCTGGACCCGCTGATGGAGGTGGTGTTCCGCGACGTCGTCCGGGAGGAGGTGCGGCGCGGCGGCCGGACCGTGCTGCTGTCCAGCCACATCCTCGGCGAGGTCGAGGAGTTGTGCGATCGCGTCACCATCATCCGCGACGGGCGGGCCGTCGACTCCGGTTCCCTCGCCGAACTCCGCCACCTGGCCCGCACCTCCGTGCGCGCCGAACTCGCAGGCCCCGCGGACGGGCTCGCCGAGCTCGCGGGAGTGCACGACTTCCGGACTGAGGACGGCCAGGTGTGCTTCGAAGCCGATGCCGACGCCCTCGGCCCGGCGCTGACCCGGCTCGGCTCGATCGGCGTTCGCAGCCTCGTCAGCCGGCCGCCCACGCTCGAAGAGCTCTTCCTGCGGCACTACGGCAAAACCCCTGCGGAGGCCACCCGATGAGCAGCCTCGCCGGAACCTCCCGCCTGGTGCGGCTGGCGCTGCGCCGCGAGCGGAACATCGCGCCGTGGTGGGTCCTCCTGCTCATCACCATGTCGCTGATCATGGTCGCCTACATCAACCGGAACATGGGCACGCCGGAGCTGAAGGCGACCTACACCGCGATGATCAACCAGAACGCCTTCTTCCGGGCACTCGGCGGCGGAACCGTCGAACCGGACCTCGGCGTCCTCTCCTCCTGGCGCAGCGGCGGATTCCTGTACGTGATGAACGGTCTCGCCGCCCTGATGGCCGTCGTCCGGTACACCCGCGCCGACGAGGACGCCGGCCGCGCCGAGCTGCTGCGCGCGGGTGCGGTCAGCCGCTACGCCGCGCTCACCGCCGCCCTGGCCGTGGCGGGCGGGGTGAGCCTGGCCGGCGGCGCGCTGACCGCCGTCGCGCTGATCGCGACCGGGCTGGACCCGGTGGGGTCGATCGCCTACGGGGCGGGCATCACCGCCGCCGGTTGGGTGTTCGGCGGAGTCGCCGCGGTCGCCGCCCAGCTCGCGCAGAACGCCCGCACCGCAAGGGCTTTCGCGCTTTCCGCCCTCGGCGCCGCCTATGTCCTGCGCTACGCCGGCGACGCGAGCGGGCAGTACTGGATGACGTACGTGTCGCCGATCGGCTGGAGCCACTTGGTGGCGCCGTACCGCGACGAGCGGTGGTGGCTGATCGCGGTGTCGATCGCCACGGCCGCGGCGCTGTCGGCGATCGCCTACCGCCTCGTGGATCGCCGCGACCTCGGAGCCGGCCTGATCCCCGAGCGCACCGGCCCCGCGTCCGCGCCGCGCCTGCGCGGCCCGATCAGCCTGTCCTGGCGCCTGAACCGCGGCCTGCTGGTGAAGTGGGCCGTCGGGCTCGCGGTGTTCGCGGCCGCCGCCGGCGCGCTGAGCACCCTGGCGCACCAGCTGCTCAACGCGCCCGGCGCGGCCCGGCTGCTGGAGAACTTCGGCGGCCGGGTGGGTTCGGAGCTCCACTACTTCCTGTGGCCCATCATCCTGATCTTCGCGCACGTCATCGCCCTGTACCCGGTGCTGATGGTCCAGCGGCTGCGCGCCGAGGAGAGCAGCGGCCGGGCCGAAGCAGCGCAGGCCACGCCGATGACGCGGCTGCGCTGGGCGGCCGGGCACCTGCTGGTGACCGGCCTCGGCACGGCGGCGCTGCTGGCCGTCACCGGACTCGTCTTCGGGGTGTTCTTCGCTTTGCTCGTAGGCGATTTCGCGACGGACGTGCCGCGCATCCTCCTCCAGGCGATGGGAACCGTCCCGGCCGCGTGGCTGGTGGGTGCGGTCTGCGCATTCGCCTACGGGCTCCTGCCGAAGGCGAGCGGGGCGATCTGCTGGGCGGTGTGGGTGGCGACGGCCGCGCTGGGGCAGATCGCCGGCCCGCTGTACGGGGTGTGGGGCGGAACGCCGTTCGAGCCGTTCCACTACATCCCGAACACCATCGCCGGAAACCCCTTCGACCCGGGCCCGGCACTGGTGATGATCGCGCTGTCGGCCGCCCTGCTCGGCGGCGGACTGCTGGCCCTCCGCCGCCGGGACTTCGGCTAGGCGGGAGGCGGTTCGGTTCCGCCGCCGGCCGCTAGGCCGGGCGCATGGTGCCTTCGTCGAGGTAGCGCTGGTGCCAGGACAGGGCCTCGCCGAGGAGGTGCGGGGTGTGGCGGCCGAACGACGATTCCAGGGCGCGGTCGAAGTAATCCCGCAGCGCCGGGCGGAAATCGGGGTGCGCGCACCGCTCGATGATCAGCTCCGCGCGCCTGCGGGGCGAGAGGCCGCGCAGATCCGCCAGGCCCTGCTCGGTCACGATCACGTCGACGTCGTGCTCGGTGTGGTCCACGTGCGAGACCATCGGCACGATCGAGGACACGGCGCCGCCCTTGGCCACCGACGGCGTCACGAAGATCGAAACGTAGGCGTTGCGCGCGAAGTCCCCCGAGCCGCCGATGCCGTTCTGGATCCGGCTGCCCATCAGGTGCGTCGAGTTGATGTTGCCGTAGATGTCGGCCTCCACGATGCCGTTCATCGCCAGGCAGCCGAGCCGGCGCACGACCTCCGGATGGTTGCTGATCTCCTGCGGCCGCAGCACGATCTTGTCGCGGTAGGCGGCGGCGTCGCGGTTGAAGCGGTCCACCGCCGCCGGGCTCAGCGAGAACGCGGTCGCGGACGCCATCCGGAGCTTTCCCGACTCGATCAGCTGCAGCATGCCGTCCTGGATCACCTCGGTGTAGGCGGTCAGCCCGTCGAACGGGCCCGCCTGCAGCCCGGCGAGGACGGCGTTCGCCACGTTGCCCACCCCGGACTGCAGCGGGAGCAGGTCCCGCGGCAGCCGGCCGGACCGCACCTCCAGGTCCAGGAAGTCCAGCACGTGCCCGGCGATCCGCCCGGACGTCTCGTCCGGCGGCGTGAAAACCGTGTTGCGGTCGGGCGATTCGGTCTCGACCACCGCGATCACCTTGTCCGCCGGGCATTCCAGGTACGGCACGCCGATCCGGTCGGCGGGATGCGTGATCGGGACGGGCTTGCGCCGCGGCGGCAGCGCCGTCCCGTAGTAGATGTCGTGCATCCCTTCCAGGTGCTCGCTCTGCCACGAGTTGACCTCGAGGATGACCCGGTCGGCCCGCTCCAGCCAGGTCTTGTTGTTGCCCACCGACGAGGACGGGATCAGGCGGCCGTCCTCGGTGATGCCGCTGACCTCCACGACGGCGACGTCCAGTTCGCCGAAGACGCCCTGCCACACGCGCTGCGCGACGTGCGAGAGGTGGATGTCGGTGTAGTCCATCCGGCCGGAGTTGATCTTCTCGCGGGTGACCGGGTCGGACTGGTACGGCAGCCGCAGGTCGATGCCCTCCACCTCGGCGAGCGCGCCGTCGAGCTCCGGGGCGGTGGACGCGCCGGTCCACAGGCCGACCTTCATCGGCTCCCCCTCCGCGCGGGCCGCGGCGACCCGCTTGGCCAGCGCGCCCGGCACCTCCTTCGGATATCCGGCGCCGGTGAAGCCGCTCATGCCCACGTTGTCGCCGGTCCCGATCAGCCCGGCTGCCTCCTCGGCGTCGACGATCTTCGCCGCCAGCTGCCGGTTCCGAACCCTGCGGGTCATGTCCGCCCCTCCCGCTCCATCGAGGTCGAAGGCGCCACCCGCGATTCGCCGAACGCCGCCAGGGTGGCCTGATGTGACGGGGATCCTAAGCACGGAGCGCAGCGGAAAATAGCCGTGACGCAGGGCACCACGGCCGCGAGGACCCGCAGAGCTGCGTCGAATCCCGGCGTTTTCACTGGTGGGCAAGGCAAATCGGCGCAACGCCGGTGCGCGGGAAGTCGTCGGCGGCTCGTTCGCACGGCGACACCAGCGGTCGTCCAGCGAACAACGGAGGCCGCGCCGATTTCGCGCGAAATCGCCAGCACCGCTCGGCGCCGCATCACACTCCTGGTGGCGGCACGCGGCCGGGCGCTCCAGGACGGCTCGCCGGTGGCTTCAGCCGCAGGTCCGCTTCGATCCGGGCTGCCGTCGCCACCAGCAGGGGCACGATCTCGCGCCGCACGCTGTCCTCCGACGCGCTGTGCGCGTCCAGCGAGACGTTGACCGCCGCGAACACCTTCCCGTCGGCGTCGCGGATCGGCGCGGCGACACCGCGCAGGCCCTCCTCCAGTTCGCTGTCGGAGATCACGAAGCCCTGCTTCCGCACCCTCACGAGATCCGCGAGCAGGCCTTCGCGGGTGGTGATGGTGTGCGGCGTGAGCGCCGCCAGGTCCGTCGAGCGCAGCCGCGCCTCCAACCGCTCCGGCGGCATTCCGGCCAGCAGCACCTTGCCCATCGACGTGGCGTGCGCGGGGAAGCGGGTGCCGACCGGGATCGCCACGGACAGCAGCTTCGGGCTCGGCACCTGCGCGATGTAGCAGATCTCATCGCCTTCGAGCACGGCCACCGCGGTCATCTCCCGCAGTTCCCGGGTGAGCCGGCGCAGGTGCGGCTCGGCGATCTGCGGCAGCGACCGGCTGGACAGGTAGGCGTAGCCGAACTCCAGGACCTGCGGCGTCAGCGCGAAGTGCCGCTCGTCGTGGCGGACGTAGCCGAGGTCGACCAGCGTCAGCAGGATCCGCCGGGCCCCGGCCCGGTCCAGGCCGCTGGCCTGCGCCACCTCGGTCAGCGTCAGCTCGGCCCGCCCGGGCGAGAACGCCCGCAGCACCGACAGGGTCCGCTCGACCGAGCGGACGAAGTGCCCACCACGTTCCTCCGGCACGCCGCCTCCCGTTCCTCCCGGCTGGATGTCCCGCCCGATTCTGCGCCGCGAACATCTCGGTCCACAAAGGACATCTGTCGACGCGGCCTAGCGTCGCCCTCACTCTATTGAGTGACAACACTGATTCGTCCACTACGCACCGTGTCTCGTTTCACGGCCCACGAGGTGGACAGGACCGCCGCCAGACCCCGAAACTGGACACCGAACAACCGACGGTGACGCGGCCAGCATTTGGGCCGGACTTCTTCGCGTACTTCTTCTGTATCGATACAGAAGTCCACCGCGTCCCGGCAGCGGCCATCACGACCCGCCGCGCTCCCCCGATCCCCGCTCCCCCGAGAGGACAACTGTGCCCATCGCGCTGCTCGCACTGGCCATCGGCGCCTTCGGCATCGGCACGACCGAGTTCGTCATGATGGGCGTGCTGCCCCAGGCGGCCGCCGACCTCGGCGTGTCGATCCCGACCGCCGGCAATCTGATCACGGGTTATGCGCTCGGCGTGGTGATCGGCGCCCCGGCTCTGACGATCCTGGGCGCGCGGCTGCCCCGCAAAGCCATGCTCGTCGGCACGATGAGCCTCTTCACGGTCGGCAACCTGCTCTTCGCGCTGTCCCCGAGCGCGGAGATCGGCACGGCGTTCCGGTTCCTGGCCGGCCTGCCGCACGGCGCGTTCTTCGGCGCCGGCGCCGTCGTGGCGACCAGCCTCGCCGGGCCCGGCAACCGTGCCAAGGCGGTCTCGATGATGTTCATGGGCCTCACGCTGGCCAACGTCGTCGGCGTGCCGCTCGGCACGCTGCTGGGCCAGCAGTTCGGCTGGCGCGCCACGTTCGCCGTGGTCGCCGCCATCGGTCTCGTCGCCGTCGCCGCCATCGTCCGGCTGGTGCCCGCCCAGGGCCGCCCCGCGCCCTCCGAGGCCTCGGTGCGCGGGCAGCTCGCCGCGTTCCGCCTGCCGCAGGTGTGGCTGGCGCTGGCGATCGTGACCTTCGGCCTCGGCGGCACGTTCGCCTGCCTGAGCTACCTGACCCCGATCCTCACCGACGTGTCCGGGTACTCCCCGACCGGCGTGACGGGCCTGCTGGTGCTGGCCGGGCTCGGCATGACGCTGGGCAACTTCCTGGGCGGCCGGGTCGCCGACAAGGCTCTGATGCCCGGCCTGTACGCCGTGCTGATCGGGCTGGCCGTGGTGCTCGGCGCGTTCACGATCACCTCCGGCGACAAGCTGGCCGCCGCGGTGACGGTCTTCGTGATCGGCGCCCTCGGCTTCATGGTCGCGCCGATCATGCAGGCCGTGGTGATGGACAAGGCCGGCGGGGCTCCGGCGCTCGTGTCGGCGGCGCTGCAGTCCGCCTTCAACGTCGCGAACTCCATCGGCGCCTACGCCGGTGGCCTGGCGATCGCCCACGGCCTCGGGCTGCTGTCACCGAACCTGGTCGGCTCGGCGCTTTCGGTGATCGGCCTCGCGCTCGCCGCGTTCTCCGGAACCTTGGAGCGCAACAGCGAGCGCGCGGCGGTCACCCCGGCAGAAGCCGCAGAAATCCCGGCCATGCGGACGGAACGCGAGCTGGTCGCGGCCTGATCCTCCACTGAGGACAGATCAGGCCGCCGCCCTGCGCGCGAACATGGGCGCGTGTTCGGGGAGGACCCCCATTCCGCCGATGTAGGCGGTCACACCGCGCAGGAACGGCGCGCGTTGCAGGGCGCGCAGCATCAGCGGCAGCTTGTTCTCGTCGAGCGTGCCGTCGAGCGCCGGCCGCAGCAGCATCTCGTGCTCGCCGCGCTGCGACTGCTGCGCCACCGCCATCGGCAGCCACCGGCGGCGCTGGATCTTCGCGAACGCAGCGGCGGGAACCCGGCCGTGCCGAAGCGGTTCCACCAGCACCCGGGCCGCCGCGACGGCGTCCTGCACGGCGAGGTTGACGCCGACGCCGCCGACCGGCGACATCGTGTGCGCGGCGTCGCCGATGCACAGCACGCCGTCGCCGTACCAGCGGCGAAGCCGGTTCATCTCCACCCGCAGCAGCTTCACGTCGTCCCACGAGCGCACCGACTCCAGCCGGGCTTCCGGCCAGCCGAACAGGTCGGCCAGCCGCGCCCTGAACACCGCGATGTCCTGCGCGCGCAGGGCCTCGTTCCGACCCTTCCCGATCAGGTAAGACGTCTGGAAGTAGTCGCCGCGGTCCATGGTGACCGAGACCTGCCCGCCGCCGAAGTGGCCGAACACCTCGCCGTCCGCGTCGCCGCCGACCTTGGGCACCCGGATCTGCCACACGTCCATCGGCACGTCGTAGGAGATCGGCCGCAGCCCGGCCTCCCGGCGCACCACCGACCAGCGGCCGTCGCAACCGACGGTCAGCGGCGCAGCGAGTTCGCGCTCCGCGCCGTCGGCGTCGCGGTAGTGCACGCCTGTGGTTCGACCGGCGCCGTCCTTGCGCAGACCCGTCACGGCGCTGCACATGCGCAGCGTGAACGACGGCTCCTCGGCGGCCGCGGTGGCCAGCAGGTCGAGGAAGTCCCACTGCGGCACCATCGCGATGTGCCGGTACGGCTCGCGGAGCCGCCCGAAGTCGGCCATGACCACCGTCTTCGAGCCGATCTGGATGCGCATCTTCGCCAGCTTCCCGGCCGGCAGCTCGGCGAACCGCTCGCCCAGACCGAGCTCGTCGAGCAGCCGCAGCGTGGATGGATGCACGGTGTCGCCGCGGAAATCCCGCAGGAAGTCCTGGTGCTTCTCCAGCACCGTCACCGCCACGCCGGCACGCGCGAGCAGCAGGCCCAGCATCATCCCCGCCGGGCCGCCGCCGACGATGCAGCACTGCGTTCGATCTGTCATGGCGACCACGCTAGCAGAAACTTAGAGTCTCTCTAATTTTAGATCTCGTGTAGGATTGGCGACCATGAGTGACCGGCCCGGGCTGCGGGAGCGGAAGAAGCGGCGCACCAAGCAGGCCCTGATCGAGGCGGCCATCCGACTGTTCGATGAGAAGGGCTACGACAGCACGACCGTCGCCGAGATCGCGGCGGCCGCCGAGGTGTCGCCCGCGACGTTCTTCAACTACTTCTCGGCCAAGGACGAGGTCGTCTTCGCCGACGACGGTCTCTACGACGACCTGCTCCAGGAGGCCTTCGCCGGTCGCGCCGCCGACGAGCAGCCGGAAGACCTGCTGCTGCGCACGATCCACCAGCTCAGCACCGCCGACGCCTGGAGCTTTCCCTTCGACCACGAGCTGACCCGGATCCGGGCCCGGCTGATCGCCACCGTCCCGGCCTTGCGCGCGGGCGCCTTGCTCCGCAACGCATCCCTGCAACAACGGCTCGCGCACGCCCTCCACGAGGCCTATCCCGCGGAGCTCGACGCGCTGCAGGCCGCGGCGCTGACCGGGGCCCTGATCGGCGCGATCGACGCGGCCATGCACTCCGGCCCCGACCGGGAACCGACCACCGACGCCGTCCTGCGGGCCGCGGAGATCGCGCTGCGCGGCCGCCGGTGAACGGCGCTGCGAGCCGGGGTCTTTGGCCTCTGGATCAGACAGTTCCGCCTCCCGCACGGTGAGTCCCAGGCAGGGCGAGCGGAGGAGGCGGCGATGACCACGCACGGAGCACGACGCATGCACACCGGTTGGGTGGGATGGGTGTACTTCGCCGCCACCATCCTGCTGCTGACCGGCATCGTCCAGGTGATCAACGGGGCGATCGCATTCTCCCGCTCCGGCACGACGTACGTGACGCCGGCCGGATCGGCGGTGCAGATCAGCTACGCCGGGGTCGGCTGGAGCTTCCTGATCACCGGTGTCGTGCTCGCCGCCACCGGGGTCGGGCTGTTCGGCGGTCGCACCTGGGCGCGTGCCGTGGCCATCGCCATGGCGGTGATCAGCATCCTGACCAACATCGCCTTCTTCATGGCCTATCCGCTGTGGTCGGCGGTGGTGATCGTGCTCGACGTGGTCGTGATCTACGCGCTGGCCGCCCACGGCCGGGAGGCCGGCCACCGGTAGCCGGGCGGATCCCGGCGTTCCACAGTGGATCGCCGCGCGCCCATCGCGGCCGCCCGGCCAGGTGCGTCGAGTACGCTGCGCTCCGGGACGTCGCGCCGCCCCGGTGTTCTCCGGCGCGGGCCGGGAAGGAGCGCCGGGTGAAGCGGCCGACGATCATCGACATCGCCCGGGAGGTCGGGGTTTCGAAGGCCGCCGTCTCCTACGCGCTCAACGGGCGCGCCGGGGTCTCGCCACAGACCCGGGAGCGCATCCTCGACGTCGCGACGGCGATGGGCTGGCGGGCCAGCAGCGCGGCGCGCGCCCTGTCCAACGACCGGGCGGCGAACGTCGGCATCGTGCTCGCCCGATCCCCGGAGGTGCTGCGCACCGAGCCGTTCTTCATGCAGATGCTGGCCGGCCTGGAGCAAACCCTTTCGGCGGACGGGTTTTCGCTTCAGCTCGCGCTCGCGGCGGACACCGGCACCGAGCTGGACACCTACCGGCGCTGGTGGGCGGAGCGGCGGGTCGACGGCGTGGTGCTGACCGACCTCCGGGTCTCCGACCCGCGCCCGGAACTGCTGCGCGAACTGGGGACGCCGGCGGTGTTCTTCGGCACCGCGGGGCCGATGCCGGGGATCCCGGTCCTGCGGGCCGACGAGGACGAGGCCATCCGCAGCGCGATCACGCACCTCGTGGAGCTCGGTCACCGCCGGATCGGGCACGTGCAGGGGCCGCCCGATCTCCAGCACACCGTTCGGCGGGCGGACGCGCTGCGCCGAGCCGTGGGCGAAACGCCGGGCCTCTCGGTGCACCACGCGCCCGGCGACTACACCGAGGAGGGCGGGGTTCGCGCCACGCGCCGCCTGCTCTCAGCACCGAATCCCCCGACGGCGGTCATCTACGACAACGACGTGATGGCGGTCGCGGCAGTGGTGCACGCCGAGGAGCTGGGCGTGCGGGTTCCGGCCGATCTCTCGGTGCTGGCGTGGGACGACTCGATGTTGTGCCAGGTGGTTCGCCCCGCCATCACCGCGTTCGCGCACAGCGTCGTCGTGGATTCCGCCACCGCCGCGCGCATGCTGCTGGAAGTGATCGAGACCGGTTCGGCCGACGACGGCGAGCTGTCGCCGCGGACGCTGGTGCCGCGCGGGAGCACCGCGACCGCTCCCGGCAACTGAGCGGTCAACGGTAACGAAATGATCACGCCACCGATCGGCCCTTCTGATTAACCGGTTAAGTCCCTAGCTTGAGCCAGGGGTCCAACGACGGGCCCGACGAAGCCGAGGAGGCTTTCGTGCTCAAGCGCTCACTCCTGGCGGTGCCCCTGGTCGCGGCATTGCTCGCCGGCGCGCTGACCGGCTGCGCGGCACCGGCCGACGACGACAACACGATCACCTACTGGGCGAGCAACCAGGGCAAGAACGCCGCGCAGGACCGGGAAATCCTCGGCGAAGAGCTCGCCGAGTTCACCGCCCGGACCGGCATCGAGGTCAAGCTGGAGGTGATCGGCTGGTCCGACCTGCTCAACCGGATCCTCGGCGCGGCGACCTCCGGCGTTGGCCCGGACGTGGTGAACCTCGGCAACACCTGGGCCGCGTCCCTGCAGGCGACCGGCGCGTTCGTGCCCTTCGACGACGCGCTGATGAACCGCTTCGGCGGCCGGGACCGGTTCCTCGACAGCAGCATGAGCTCCACCGGGATGCCCGGGCAACCGCCGGCTTCGCTGCCGCTGTACGGGCTGTCCTACGGCCTGTTCTACAACAAGAAGCTGTTCGCCGAGGCCGGCATCACCGAGCCGCCGAAGGACTGGCGGGAGTTCATCGACACCGCGGAGCGGCTCACCGACCCGGCGCGCGGCCGCTGGGGGCTCACCGTCCCCGGCGCCAGCTACACCGAGAACGCGCACTTCGCGTTCATGTTCGGCCGCCAGGAGGGCACGCACCTCATCGACGAGCGCGGCAGCCCGTCGTTCGCCTCGCCGGAGGCTGTCGCCGCGGTGCAGCGCTACATCGACCTGATGGCCTCGGCCGGCGTGGTGGATCCCGACGACGCCGAGGAGGGCAATTCCTCCGGCGCGGCAGCGGATTTCGTGGACGGTGACGCCGCGATGCTGATCGCGCAGAACAGCGTCATCCCCACGCTGCACGACAACGGGATGGCCGAGGCGGACTACGGCGTCGTGCCGATGCCGGTGCCCGATCCCCTGCCGCCCGGCGGCCGGGCCGTGCGCAGCCACGTCGCGGGCTCGAACGTCGCGGTGTTCGCCGACAGCCCACGGCGGGAGCAGGCCCTCAAGCTGGTCGAATTCCTCACCAGCAAGGAGGTCCAGGCGTCGCTGAACGAGAAGTACGGCACGCTGCCGGTGGTCGAGGACGCCTACGCCGATCCGGCCTTCCACACGCCCAAGAACCAGGTGTTCAGCGAAGTGCTGGCCGGCGGCTCGGAAACCGTGCCGATGATCCCCAACGAGGCCCACTTCGAAACGACGGTCGGCGCGGCGATGCGCGACCTCTTCGCGGCCACCGCCACCGGACGACCACCCGGCGCGGAGGACGTGCGCGAGGCGCTGGCCGAGGCGGAGCAGAAGATGCGGGGGACCGGAGGATGACGGCCACCACACCGATTCCGGCCCGGCGTCGCGGGTGGACGCCGAGCCGGCGCGCGCTCCCCTACCTGCTGATCGCGCCCGCGCTGGCCTTCGAGCTGCTGGTGCACCTGGTGCCGATGCTCGGCGGCCTGTGGATGAGCCTGCTCGAACTGACCCAGTTCCACCTGCGGGACTGGGTGCGCGCGCCGTTCGCGGGCCTGGGCAACTTCGGCTTCGCGCTGGACCTCGACGGCGCGGCGGGCGCGGAGCTCCTGCGCTCCTTCGCGGTCACGCTGGCCTACGCGATCCTGACCGTCGGGCTGTCCTGGACGCTCGGTCTCTTCGCGGCGACGCTGCTCCAGCGCAGCTTCCCCGGCCGCGCCGTGCTGCGCACGCTGTTCCTGGTGCCGTACGCGCTGCCGGTCTACACCGCGGTCATGATCTGGAAGTTCATGCTCGACCGCAGCGACGGCATGGTCAACACCGTGCTGGACGACCTCGGGGCCGGCGCGGGCGGCACCTTCTGGTTGCTGGGCGACAACGCCTTCGGCAGCATCGTCGTCACCTCGGTCTGGCGGCTGTGGCCGTTCGCGTTCCTCGTCCTGATGGCCGGGATGCAGTCCATCCCGGCCGACGTCTACGAGCAGGCCACGGTGGACGGTGCGGGGATCTGGCAGCAGTTCCGGTCCATCACCGTGCCGATGCTGCGGCCGGTGAACCAGGTCCTGGTGCTGGTGCTGTTCCTGTGGACCTTCAACGACTTCAACGTGCCCTACATCCTGTTCGACAAATCGGTGCCGGGCGCGGCCAACCTGCTGTCCATCCACATCTACGGAAGCTCGTTCCTCACCTGGAACTTCGGCCTGGGCTCGGCGATGTCCGCGCTCCTGCTGCTGTTCCTGCTGCTGGTGACCGCGGGCTACCTGGCCTTCACCTCGCGGAGGTTGAAAGATGTCTGAGCCGCGGTGGTTCCGCCTCCTGCGGGTGGGCGGGCTGACTTTCCTGGTGCTGTTCACCGCGCTGCCGCTGTACGTCATGGTGACCTCGGCGGTGAAGCCGCTCGGCGACGTGCAGGACCGGTTCCGGTGGCTGCCGGTGAACATCACGTTCCAGCCGTTCGTGGACATGTGGTCGACGATCTCGCTGGCCGACTACTTCGTGAACAGCACCGTGGTGGCCCTGGGCGCCGCGGCGCTGTCGGTGACCATCGCCGTGTTCGCCGCGTACGCGATCAGCCGGTTCCGCTTCCGCGGCCGCAACGCGTTCCGCATCGTCGTGCTGTCCACCCAGATGTTCCCCGGCATCCTGTTCCTGCTGCCGCTGTACCTGATCTACGCCACGATCGGCCGGCTGACCGGCATCGCCCTGCACGGCAGCCACCTCGGCCTGATCATCACCTACCTGACGTTCTCGCTGCCGTTCGCGATCTGGATGCTGGTCGGCTACTTCGACTCCATCCCGAAGGACCTCGACGAGGCGGCGCTGATCGACGGCGCGAGCCCGGTGAGCGCCCTGCTCAGGGTGGTGCTGCCCGCCGCGCGGCCGGGGATCGCCGCGGTCACGATCTACGCGTTCATGACGGCGTGGGGCGAGACGCTGTTCGCCTCGATCATGACCGACTCGGGTTCGCACACGCTCGCGGTCGGGCTGCGCGAGTACGCCACGCAGACCTCGGTGTACTGGAACGAGGTGATGGCGGCGTCGCTGGTCGTCAGCATCCCGGTGGTCATCGGGTTCCTGCTGCTCCAGCGCTACCTGGCCCAGGGGTTGACCGCGGGCGCGGTCAAGTGACCTGTTGGATCCACCAGCCGAGAAAGGGCGATCGATGCGACGCAACTCCGCCAAGGTGACCGTGGCCGGGGAACCGGCCGTGTGGCTCGGCGCGAACTTCTGGTCGCGCACCGGCGGGCCGCTGATGTGGCGCAACTACTCGCCGCGGGTCGTGCGCGAGGAGCTTCGGGTGCTCCAGGAGCACGGCCTGCGGCAGACGCGTTCCTTCTTCTACTGGCCCGACTTCATGCCGACCCCGGACAGCGTCGACGCGGCGAAGGTCGAGCACTTCGCCGACTTCCTGGACGCGCACCGGGAGATCGGCATGTCGTCGATCCCGACCTTCATCGTGGGGCACATGTCCGGCGACAACTGGGATCCGGGGTGGCGGGACGGCCGCGACCTCTACGCCGACGTCTGGCTGGTGTCCCGGCAGGCGTGGTTCGTGCAGCGGATGACCGAGCGCTTCGCCGCGCACCCGGCCGTCGCGGGCTGGCTGATCAGCAACGAGATGCCGATCTACGGCCGCTTGCGGCACGAGCCGAAGGCGCCGACCGAGCAGGTCACCAGCTGGGCGCAGCTGATGGTGCAGGCGGTGCGGGCCGGCGGCGGGCACCAGCCCGTGTCGCTGGGAGACGGCGCGTGGGGCATCGAGGTCACCGGCACGGACAACGGGTTCTCGGTCCGCGAGACCGGTGCGCTGGTGGACTTCGTCGGCCCGCATGTGTACCGGATCGACAGCGACCCGGTGCGCCAGCACCTCGGCGCGGCGTTCATCTGCGAACTCGCCGCGGTGGGCGGCAAGCCGGTGGTACTGGAGGAGTTCGGCCTCTCCAGCGACCAGGTGTCACCGGAGCACGCCGCGCACTACTACCGGCAGACGCTGCACAATTCGCTGCTCGCCGGATCGACCGGCTGGGTGGCGTGGAACAACACCGACTACGACGACCTCATCGAGCAGGGCCCGTACTCGCACCACCCCTTCGAAATGCACTTCGGCATCACCGACGGCGCCGGGAACCCGAAGCCGCCGCTGCACGAGCTGGCCGCCTTCGCCGACGTGCTATCCACTGTGGACTTCGCCCGGTGTGAGCGCACCGATGCGCAGGCAGCGCTGGTGGTGACCGAGTACCTGGAGCGCGGCTACCCGTTCAGCCAGGACGACGACCGGCCGCTCGTCTTCAGCTCGCTGCAGCAGGCGTACGTGGCCGCGCGGGAGGCCGACCTGCCCGTCGGGTTCACCAGGGAACGCGACGGCATCGACCCGGGCTGCTCGCTGTACCTGCTTCCGTGCACCAAGCAGATCCAGGGGCCGACCTGGCAGCGGCTGCGCGAGCGGGTGGCGCAGGGCGCGGTGCTGTACCTGTCCTACACCGCCGGCGAGGTCGGGCACCACCGGCAGCCGTGGATCCCCTACCTGGACGAGACCTTCGGCGTCGCGAAGGAGATGACCTACGGCGTGGTCGACGAGGTGGCCGACGAGGTCGTCGAGTTCACCTTCGCCGAGGACTTCGGCGGCATCGCCGAAGGCGAGGTGCTGCGCTTCCGGGTCGGCGGCAACGAGCACAGCCGGGCGTACCTCCCAGTCCACCCGCGCGGAGCGACGGTGGTGGCCACCGACGCGCACGGCAGGCCGGCCCTGCTGCGCCACCGCAGCGGGCGGGGCGAGACCGTGCTGTGCACCTATCCGATCGAGCACTTCGCGGCGCGGAACGCGCGCGTCAACCCGGAGGACACGCACCGGCTTTACGCGGCGCTGGCCGAGATCGCCGGCGTCGAGCGGCCGATCGCGGTCGACGATCCGCGGGTGTTCGCGGACGAGCTCCGGCACGAGGACGGGCGCCGGTTCGCCTGGCTCGTCAGCCAGCACGGCCAGGAGGTCACGACAACGCCGCGGGCGGACGGTTCTTCCTTGCACGACACCAAGACCGGTGAATTCCTTTCCAAGGTCACGCTCCCCGCCTACGGCGTGCGGGTCGTCGAGCTGCGCGCGGAGCGGTAACGCCGGGCCGTGCGCCTTCCGGGCTGCTGCGGCGGCCCGGAAGGCTCGCGGTAGGTGCATGTCGGGGCGAAAGTCCCTTGTCCCGCAGCTCCGGTAGCGGGCAGGCGGCGGCGCGCATGCGACCGGCGTCCCACCGGTGTACAACGGGGTCGTACCGACCCATGCGGACACCGATCGCTCGTGGCGCTCACGAGCATTCCGCGGTCACCACTCATCCCGCTGCTCGTGTGGAGACGTCATGAAGATCGTGTGCATCGGGGCCGGGCCGGCCGGCCTCTACCTGGCCATCTCGGCGAAGCTCAGGGACGCCGGGCACGACATCACCGTGATCGAACGGGATCCGCCGGGCGCCACCTACGGCTGGGGCGTCGTGTACTGGGACGACCTGCTGGACACGCTGTACCGCAACGACCGGGAGAGCGCGGAGCAGATCCGCGCCGCCTCGACGCTGTGGCGGGAGCAGGTCGTCTCGCTGCACGGCACCGAACACGCCTACATGGGCGGATACGGGTACAGCGTGAACCGCGCGCCACTGCTGGAAATACTCGCCCAGCGCGCCACCGACCTCGACGTGGACGTCCAGTACGAGCACGCGGCGGATGACCTGTCGGAGTTCGCCGACGCCGACCTGATCGTGGTCGCCGACGGCGCGAACAGCCGCACCCGGCAGCGCTACGCCGAGGAGTTCGGCACCCAGGTCGACCAGGGCCGCAACCCCTACATCTGGCTGGGCACGGACCGGGTGTTCGACATGTTCACCTTCGACTTCGAAGAGACACCCGAGGGCTGGATCTGGTTCCACGCCTACCCCTCCAGCGCCGGCATCAGCACCTTCATCGTCGAATGCCAGGACACCACCTGGCAACGACTGGGGTTCGACCGGCTCAGCGACGACGAGAGCATGCGGTTGCTGGAGGACATCTTCGACCAGCCGCTGGCCGGGCACTCGCTGATCAGCGCCGCCCGGGGAAGGCCGGCCTCGTGGCAGCACTTCACCCAGGTCTACAACCAGACCTGGCGCCACGAGAACATGGTGCTGATCGGCGATGCCGCGCACACCACGCACTTCACGCTCGGCTCCGGGACCAGGCTGGCCATGACCGACGCGGTGATGCTCGCGCAGAAACTGCTGGAGCGCGAGCAAACGTCCATGGCGCTCAAGGAGTTCGACGAGGAGGGCCACGCCATGATGCGCATGGCGCAGGCTTCGGCACGCACCAGCATGGCGTGGTTCGAGAACACCGACCGCTACACCGACCGCAACGCCGTGGAGTTCTGCTACGCGATGTGCAACCGGAACAGCTTGCAGCCGCCGTGGCACTACCAGCAGTACCTGCTGACGCAGCACCGGGTGGCGCGCAAGACCCAACGGCTGTTCGGCAACGGCTTGCGGTGGGCTCGGGCGCGCAAGCGCGGCGAGTCGCTGCGCCGCTGAGGCAGAAGGCACCAGCCATGACCACTTCGCGGGCGTCGACCTGTCCCTGACTGGACAGGGTTGGCCCGAGTTACCCACGGCGCCGGCCGCTGGACCACTGGTCGTCATCACGGGCCCGTCGCACAGCTCCCTTGGCGGCAGCCCGATCGACTGCCACGGCCTGGGGGGTGACGCTCGTCGGCCCGTCTGCTCGACGCCGAACTGCCGATCGCCGTGGCGGCACCGACAACTCGCGCGAACACAACCAATACGAACGCGCGGGACGAAGACGCCATATTTGAGTCACGAAACCGATCGAAGTCGACTACTCGGCAACCATTTCATTGAAGTGGCCGAATTCTTGATCGTCCGAGTGGAGCACTACCCTTAGTCGGGCCACTCTCGGTCTTGGTCGTACATATTTGAACAGCTCACCGTTCGCCGCAGCCTGCAACGCGGAAATAAACTTCCCGAATTCGTGCCTATTTTCGCGCACCAGCACAGCTTTGGTGCATTTTATGGCAATTAGCAATGTCGAAGCCGCAACACCTGCTCGATCGCCGAACGCTGCGCCCAATCCTCCGTCGTCAAGTACCAGCAGATCAGATAGGCATTCATCGAACGCCCCCCAGTTGTAGCCAAAGTAGGATGGGAATTCAAGTTGGCGAGCAAATTCGTCAAACAGTTCCCTATCTGACTGGCATTTACTGCCATCGATAACCGCAAGATGTGCGCCATCCGCTGGCGGTTGATGAGAGAGACGCTCCAATGCTGCAGTGAACTGAACATTGGGAAGAGTAACAAAATGAGCCCAGTGCATTGCGGAGCGCCCTCGCCCCGGGGGTGCTTGCACCCCCGGGGCGAGGATCGCATCCCAATTGAGATCGTTGATCACTCGTCGACCAGCCTAGCTGCTAGTTGTGGCGCACCTGCCCTTAATGAACGGCATGAACGTCTGATAGTGATCAGGACTATACCAGTCGTAGTTGATAGTTTCCAAGGCTGCGTCGGTCACGATCCGCTCGGGACCACGCCCGTTAGGGCCGGCCGGATAGATGTCGTACTCCCGATATTCATACGGCGGAGGGAGGGCGGGCAGCTTGCCGTCGGCGTTGCGATAGATCGCACCACCTTTGATCCCTGGGGGAGGCGTGAAGTTGTGACTTTGCAAGTAGGAAAGCATGTCCCAGGCCGCTTGCGGAATGTTGAGCTGCGTTCCCGTGCGCGGATCGACCGCGCACGGGCGCGACGAATCACCTTCTGCAGCCTGGGCCGACAATGGCGCAACGAGAAGAGTCAAAAATGAGACGCATGCAACGAGCAGGCGAACCACTTGCGAGTTGCCGACCGAAATTCTTTTGATAGACATCAACACCCCAGACAAAAAGTAACAACAGGCATATGAAGGCACTAGGACACCGTCAGCGAGCCTTCATTTTTTGCTCGCCACACGCCCCTCGCGTGTGGTCCGGAGCAGAATTTATTGGAATAGACCAGATGTGCGATACCGCCAATAAGGTGTGGCGCAGGGCACGTTGTGCAGTTCTGCGGGGCCACGTCCGCCGACTCCGGGCATGAGGCCATCTGGGTGGTTCGACTACTTCCTAAGCGGTGGCACATGCCACCGCGAATTGTCGGCGCGATTGCATGCCCTGCGGTGCCCCATGCCATCTGTGATGACGATGTTGACGGCGACCTGTCGGTCGACCCTGGCCACCTTCGCCGGAAGCGCCGAGCGGATCAGAGACGAGCGGCGGCAAGCCCCCGGAGTCGGGAGCACACGCCCACCATCGTAGGGGAGGTCCGCTACCTACTCGGCCGTATTGACTGGTGCACCCGCCAGGTGTGGATCGGCGATCTCCACCGCCAGGTGGTGCGAGTGGAGTCGAGTTTCACTGTATCCCCGCCGAGGAAGCAGGCCAGCTCGGTGATGGAGCTAGGCGACGTCTACCGGGAAGTGTTCTCAACGAGGCATCGCGGACGGGCGATGTTGTGTTGATCACGATCTTCGTGTCGTTCGTCCGGAACCGGATCACCTGTTGCTCCGTTGCTACGGACATGGGCGATGATCCTGGAAGTACCTGCCGCGCCCCTCGCGAGCCGAGGGGCGCGGACCTCTCCGAGCCGCTGACGCCGCACGTCGGCGGCCCGAACCGAACCGCCTGCCGCGCGTCGGCGGACAGCACCTCCTCCGCGGAGTCCCGTCACGGCCAGGCGCCGCCCACGACTCCGCCCGGCACCCGTTCCGGTCGCCCTCGACCCGAGCCCGGCACGTTTCTCGCGCCGTGCAGCCGAAGATTCCCCGGCGCTCCTCCCCTGGCCGGCCGATGGCACTTTCCTCCCCTTCCCGCACGACACCGCGGCATTCCGGGAATGCCGCGGAGCGGGCGCGGCCCCTTCGGACCGCGTCTCCGATCCGGCTGGAGGAGCCGCACCACCCGCAACCCGTTCGACCACACGCACCGCAACTGAATCGACAGCGAAAAGATAGAGGAAGGGCTAGCAGAATGGTCTTCAAGAAGCTCCTGGGCGCGCTCGGCGTCGGCGGCCCGTCGGTGGACACCGTGCTGCACCACCAGCACGTCCGCCCGGGCGAGAACCTCGCCGGGGAGGTCCGCATCACCGGCGGGAATCAGGACGTCACCGTCGAGAACGTCGCGCTCGGCTTCGTCACGCGCGTCGAAACCGAACACGGCGGCCACGACGGGCATGCCGGCGTGGAGTTCCACCGCGCCGTGGTGGCCGGCCGGTTCGAGCTGCGCGAGGGCGAGAACAAGACCATCCCGTTCCAGCTGCCGGTGCCGTGGGAAACGCCGATCACCAGCGTCTACGGGCAGCACCTGCACGGCATGACGCTCGGCGTGCGCACCGAGCTGGCCATCGCCAAGGTCGCCGACAAGGGCGACCTCGACCCGGTGTCGGTGGAACCCCTGCCCGCGCAGGAGAAGGTGCTGGAGGCGTTCTCCCAGCTCGGTTTCCACTTCAAGAGCGCCGACCTGGAGCACGGCCGGTTGCACGGCGTCCGCCAGGAACTGCCGTTCTTCCAGGAGATCGAGTTCTACCCGCCCCAGCAGTTCGCGGGGCGGATCAACGAGGTCGAGCTGACCTTCGTCGCCGGCCCGCACGGGCTGGACGTGGTGCTGGAGGCCGACAAGCGCGGCGGGTTCTTCACCCCGAGCCAGGACGCCTTCGGCCGCTTCCACGCCTCCCACGAGGAAGCCCTCGGCACCGACTGGGCCGGGCGGATCCACGGCTGGCTGGAGCAGGTCGCCGACCGCCGCGGCGCGGGCCACCCGATGGCCGGTCACGACCACCACGGCTACGAGCACCACGGCTACCACGACGAGCACCACCGGCGCGGATCCGGGATGGGCGGCATGGTCGCGGGTGCCGCGCTGGGTGCCGGCGCCGGGATCCTCGGCGGCATGGTCGTGGGCGAGGTGCTGGAAGAGGTCTTCGAGGGCGACGAAGAGGAGTTCTGATCCTCCGGTGGGCGCCGGGAATCCGTTCCCGGCGCCCACCGCGCGCCGGTCGGCTCAACTCCCGTCGGGGCAACCCGTTAGATTGATCAACATCGTTGCCTCCGCCGTGATCGGGAGTCCTTGGTGAGCACGCGCGAACGCGTCCGCGAGCTGGTCGACGCGCCACTCACCCAGCGGGTGGTCATCGCGGTCATCCTCGTCAACGCCGTGACGCTCGGCTGCGAGACCTCCCCCGGCCTGGTCGCCAGCCACGGCTGGCTGCTCCACGCGGTGGACCGGGCCGCGCTGGCGGTGTTCGCGGTGGAACTGGCCGCCCGCCTGTACGGCCACGGCTGGCGGTTCTTCCGCGACCCGTGGAACTGCTTCGACGCCGTCATCGTCGGCATCGCGCTGCTGCCCACCACCGGTGCCTTCGGCGTCCTGCGCGCGCTCCGCATCCTCCGCGCCCTGCGGCTGATCTCGGTGATCCCCAGCATGCGCCGCGTGGTCAGCGCGCTGCTCACCGCCGTCCCGGGGATGGCCTCCATCGCCGCCCTGCTGGTGCTGATCCTCTACGTGGGCGCGGTGATCGCCACCAAGCTGTTCAGCGCGGTCGCCCCGGACTACTTCGGCGACCTCGGCGATTCGCTGTTCACCCTGTTCCAGGTGATGACCGGGGAAGCCTGGTCCGAGGTCGCCCGCGCCGTGATGGACGAGGAACCGCTGGCCTGGATCTTCTTCATCGGCTACATCGCGATCACCACGTTCACCGTCCTAAACCTCTTCATCGCCGTCGCCGTGTCCGCGATGGAATCGCAGGTGGGCCGCGAACGCGAGGACGACGGCGAAACGGTCCGCGAGCTGCTCGCCGAGATCCGCGAACTCCGGGCCGAAGTCCGGGAACTCCGCGCCGCGCCGGCCGAATCCTGACGCCGGCTAGGCCTCGCCCGGCCGGACGAGATGACCGCCGATGCCGAGGACTCCGCTGACGAAATCCCTGGCCATCCCGACCTCCTCGGGCGAGCAGTCGACGAGCACCTTGATCTCGGCGTCCCGCTTGGCCAGGTCCGCGGTGAGCAGGACGCCCGCCACTCCCGCGCCCGCCGCCGAGCCGACGAAGACGTCGATGCCTTCGCCGTCACCGCCGGTGGTTCCCGCTAGGTAGCCGTAGTCCAGCGGGTAGACGACGTCCGGGATGCGCGGGTGCGGGCGTCCCCTCGGCCGGTCGACGACGATCTCGCCATGCCGCACGAGATCGGCCAGCGCGGCGAAGAATCCCGCCGATCCGGGATGCGCCCCGTCCGGCGCGTCGGTTCTCATGGGCTCAGCCCAGGAACTGGTCGTAGAGGAGGTAGGCGTTCAGGCCGATGATCAGCGTCGTGATCGCCGTCATCACCGCCGTCAGCCAGCGCGGGTTCGCGAAGTCGCCCATGACCGAGCGGTCCCTGGTCACCAGCAGCAGCGGGATCAGCGCGAACGGGATGCCGAAGCTCAGCACGACCTGGCTGAAGTTCAGGACGTCGCTGGGGTTCATGCCGAGCACGATCACCACGAGCGCGGGCGTCATCGTGATCAACCGGCGCAGCAGCAGCGGAATCCGGAAGTTGATGAACCCGGCCATCACGACCTGCCCGGCGAAGGTACCGACGCTGGAGGACGAGATCCCGGACGCGAGCAGGGCGACCGCGAACACCAGGGCGGCGGTGCCACCGGCGAAGGTGGCGAGGCCCGCGTGCGCGCCCTCGATGCTGCTGATCCCGGTGTTGCCGCTGGTGTGGAACAACTTCGCGGCCATGACCAGCATCGACAGGTTGATCAACCCGGCGAGGCCGAGCGCGATGACCACGTCCCAGCGCTCGAAGCGCAGCACCTTCCGGCGGTCGTCGTCGGTCGAGACGGCCACCCGGCGGCTGGTGAGCGCCGAGTGGAGGTAGACCACGTGCGGCATCACGGTGGCGCCGACGATCCCCACCGCGAGGTAGGCGCTGCCGGCCGGCAGCGTCGGCACCAGCCCGGCGATGGCCTGGGCGGGCTCCACGCCGATGCGCAGCAGCTGGTAGGCGAAGCCGGCGATGATCAGCAGCAGCAACCCGGCGATCGCCCGCTCGAAGGGCCGGTAGCCGCGCGCCTGCAGGCCCAGCAGCGCGAACGCGACGACCGCGGTGATCAGCGCCGCCGGCACCATCGGGATGCCGAACAGCAGGTACAGGCCGAGGGCGGCGCCGACGAACTCGGCGAGGTCGGTCGACATGGCGACGATCTCCGCCTGCAGCCACAGGCCCCACCGCACCGGCCGGGAGTGCCGCTCCCGGCACACCTCGGGCAGCGTCTTGCCGGTGACCACGCCGATCTTCGCGGACAGGAACTGCACCGGCATCGCCATCAGGTTCGCCAGCACCACGACCCACACCAGCGCGTAGCCGAACTCCGCGCCGGCGCCGATGTTGGTCGAGAAGTTGCCGGGATCGACGTAGGCGATGGCCGCGATGAAGGCGGGCCCCAGCATCGCGAGCGCGCCCCGCATCCGCCCCCGCCCGAGCACCTGCCCCAGGTCCTCCCGGGAATCGCGTCCCGCCTCGACCTCGGTCACGCCCATCGGTCCCCCCGTGCCGCTGCCTGCGCGCCGATGACGGCCTCCTGCCGGTACGCGCGCGGCGCCCCGCAGGGCCCGCGCGAACAATGATTCGTCTTCCCGTCCACGAGATTACGGTATGCCGAAAAATTCTCTTCGCAAGCCCCCACCCGGCCGCTCGCGCCCGGCGCGTCCGGAGCGGGAGTCCTACACTCCGGTTACCGATTCCGCCGTGCCAGACCGGCCGAATCGCGTGATGGGGGAAGATCTACTCGGGTGTGGAGTCACCGATGGCCGAGGAGAACCAACGCCGCCGCGGCTACCGAGCGGGACTCGGCGGCGAGATGCTGGCGGAATTCCTGGGAACCTTCGTCCTGATCCTGCTGGGGTGCGCGTCGGTCGCGGTGGCCGTCGCCGGGCTGCCCGGCTCGGGGCGGCAATCCGACGCCTTCGGGCCGGCGAACTGGCTGATCGTCGCGTGGGGCTGGGGACTCGCCGTGGTGTTCGGCGTCTACGTCGCCGGCGGCGTCAGCGGCGCGCACATCAACCCGGCGGTGACGCTGGCCTTCGCGGTGCGGCGGGCCTTCCCGTGGGTGAAGGTCGTGCCCTACGTCGTCGCCCAGGTCGTGGGCGCGTTCCTCGCCGCGGCGCTGGTGTACGCGACGTACGGGTGGGCGATCGACGCGTTCAACGCGAAGGCCGGTCTCGCCCGCCCCCAGTCCCTGGACACCTTCGCGATCTTCGCCACCTTCCCGGCCAAGTACTTCGCCGGGTCGTGGTGGGGACCGCTGCTGGACCAGATCGTCGGCACCGCGATCCTGGTGCTGCTCATCTTCGCGCTCACCGACACCCGCAACACCGCGCCGTCGGCCAACCTCGGGCCGTTCCTGATCGGCCTGGCCGTCACCGCGATCGGCCTGACCTTCGGGCCCAACGCCGGCTACGCGATCAACCCGGCGCGCGACTTCGGCCCCCGCCTGTGGACGTTCATCGCCGGCTGGGGCGACATCGCCCTGCCCGGGACCTACCAGTGGTTCAGCGCCTACTTCTGGATCCCCATAGTCGGGCCGCTCGTCGGCGGCGTCATCGGCGCCGTCGTCTACGACCTGTTCATCGGCCAGGTCGTCGCGGCCCGCACGGCACCGCCGGAAACCGGGCGGGTGAACGAGGACGCGAGCTGAGGCCGCCCGGTTAATCCGACCCGGTAGCGGCGCCGCCCGCCGGATTACGACCGGAATCGGCCCGGGTACACCCATTTCGAACATCGGGATGGGTGGCGGTGGCGATGACGCAGCAGTACCTCGTCGGCGAACTGTCCGTTCGGTTGGCCCAGCTCCAGGAGGCGGCCGATCCGCAGGCCGCGGACCGGTTCGCGAGCCTGCGCCGGGAGGTGGAGGCCGCGCCGCCGCACGCGCTGGGCCCGGCGGTGGAGCGGGCGATCCGGCTGGCCGACGAGTACTGCTGGGACTCGGTGCGCAGGGGCGACGTCACCGCGTTCGACGGCCTGGCCGCGTGGTCGGCGGAGCTGTGCGAGTTCGCCGCCTGCGCGGGCCTGCTCGATCGGGAGGCCGGCGGGTGAGCCCCCGGTAGGTCCACATTGGTCACTCCCGGCGAACCAGCCGCGGGATCTCGTCGACGACGGCCGCCGCGGCCGCGACGTCGCCGGACAGCGGGCGCTCCCGGGTATCCGGATCCAGCGCGTCGCACGCCCGCTGGTAGACCGCACGGAGCCGTCGCCCCGGGCTGATGCCGCGCAGCCGGTTCGCGCGGACCGCGGCCACGAGCTCGCAGGCCAGGACTAGCCGGTACGCATCCGCGGCGCGCCGGGTCTGCCGGACCGCCTGCGGTGCGAAGCTCGCGTGTTCTTCGGCGCCCCTGGACAGCGCGATGTGGCCGAGCGTCGCCGGGAACGCCGCGGCGCGCAGTTCGGCGAGCGCGGAGCCGACGCCGTATTCGAGCGCCATGACCCCCGAGCTGCCCGGTGGTCCCGCCGCCAGGAACGGACGCAGCCCGGTCATCCCGGGTTCGGTGAGCATCGCCAGCCTCGCCGCCGACAGCTGGGCCGTGGAGAGCATCGCCAGCCGCAACCGGTCCAGCGCCAGGGTCAGCTGGGCGGCGTGGAATCCGCCGTGGTGGTGGGCCGCCGCCGGTTCGCCGGCCGTGAGCAGCGGGTTCTCCGCGGCCGCGTTGAGCTCCACCACCACGACCGCGTCGGCGTCGGCCACGGCCTCCACCGCCGGGCCGTGCACCTGCGGGAAGCACCGCAGCCCGAACGGATCCTGGATCCGGCGGCCCGGAACCACCTCGCCGCCGAGCAGCGCCAGCACCTCGGCCGCGACCCGGGATGCGCCGGCGTGCGGGCGGCCCGCGTGCACCTCGGGCGCGAACGGCTCGGCCGAGCCGTCGACGGCGAGCGCGGTCAGCGCCGCTATCGCCGCGGTCGCCGACACCAGGCCCCGCACCGCGGCCACCGCCTGCGCCGCCTGGCCGATGGTCAGGGCGTTGCTGCTGATCAACGCCAGCGCCTCGCCCTCGGCCAGGGCGACCGGGGCCGGTCCGCGGCCGATCCAGCGCGCCTCGCCCGCGAGGGCGAGCCCGAGTTCGGCCAGCGGCCCGAGATCGCCGGTCCCGACCGAACCGTGCTCGTGCACCTCCGGGTACGCCCCGGCGTTGAGCGCCGCGGCCATCGCCTCGGCGAGCCCGGGCCGCACGCCGGTGCCGCCGCGCAGCACCTGGTTCAGCCGGACGGCCAGCATCGCCCGCACGTCCCGCTCCGGCAGCAGGTTCCCGATCCCGCTGGCATGGCTGCGCAGCAGCCGCATCCCGTGCGCGGCTCCGCCGGGCACCACCTCGGAGCGGTTGGCGCCCACGCCCGTGGTGCGCCCGTAGACCGGCCCGGTGAGCACCGCTGCCGCGCCGAGCCGGGCCAGCGCGGCGGGCGCGATGCAGACCGCCACCCGGTCGTCGGCGATCCGCACGACATCCACAATGGACATATCAGCGCCGTCGAGGAGCACCGATGCTCCGGCGCGCACCGCGGTCATGACCCCTTCCCTCCCCGCGAACCCGTGCCGGGTCAGACGGGCGCGGTGTCGTCGATGGGACGCAGTTCCTCCGCGTAGGACACGGAAACGCGCCGGATCACGCCGTCGGCCACGGAGTACTGGCCCATCCGCCACAGCGGCGGCGAGTAGGCGTGGATCGAGACGCTGCGCGGCTCCTGGCCGGTGAGCCGGTGGATGTGGTCCGGCCCGCCGCCGTACGCGAAACCCGCGGCGACCTCGGTGGCCGCGCTCGGCCCGGCGACGGCCAGGTTGTGCTCGACGAGCGCGCCGCGGGCCACCGCGACCGCGAACGCGGAGATGTCGTGGTCGTGCCAGCCCGTGTCGTTCTCCGGCGTCCAGCACAGCACCCAGACGTCGACGTGCGCGTCCCGGTGCAGCGATGCGTAATGACGCTTCCCGTCGCTGAACGCGACGTGGTGCCGCCACGCATCCGGTCGGCGCGCGAGACCCGCGACCAGACCGAGCAGTTCGCCTTGGTCGAGGTAGCGCCCGGGCAGCGCTTCGAGGGTGAATCCGCCCGGCACGTCGCCGATCCGGCGCGCTCGCCTGGCGGGCAGGCCGGGCGCGGTGGGTTCGCCGATCACGGTGTTCCTCCTTCCAGCAGACGACGCGGGTTCGAGCAGCGGATGGCCCGGGCTGCGGCCTCCCCCAGCCCCGGATCGGCCGGTTCGGCGTAGGGCCGGTCGCTGCCGAGGACGACGGGGTCGATCCCGAGCACCCGGACCAGCGCGTCCACCCCGCGCGGCCCGTACGACGAGGTCTCGACGAAGACGCCCGGATCGACGCGGTCGAACGCGCCTCCCCTGGCCGCCAGCCGCTCGTGGTGCACCGGCGCCAGCCCGGCCCCGGCGGCGAAGCAGATCCGCAGCCGCGGGAGCAGTGCGCGGCCCGCGACGTGCCAGGACCACCACGCCGCCTGCAGCTGCGCCACGTAGTCGACGACCGGTGGCCACCAGCCGGGCACACCGGCGGCCGGGCTCGTCGCGGCGCCGGGGTGCACGAACACCGGCCGGTCCGCCTGCTCGCACACCGCGAGCAGCTCGGCGATGCGTTCCACATCGGCCGGTTGCCGCATGGCGTCGGCCGGGATCTGCAGGCCGGCGCATCCCCTGCCGAGCGCCTCCCGCACTTGCTGCTCGTCGGGCTCCAGCACGTTGGCCGCCGCCCACACCCGGAACGGATCGGGCAGTGCCGCGGCGCCGCGATGCCAGGCGTCCAGCAGTGGTTCGGCCTCGTCCGGCGGCAGCCACTCGATGCCGAGCGGGCTGGACAGCGACACGAGCGCGACCGCCGTCCCCGCTTCGCGAGCGGCCCGCTCGGACGGCTCGTGATCGGCCGGGTCCACCTCGAACGGCGGCTCGCCGGTCAAATGCAGCGTCCAGCCGCGCAGCAGCGGTGGATCCGCGCGTGCGCGCAACGCGTCGACGAACTCCGCGGGCCACAGGTGCTGGTGCACGTCGATCACCGGATCGGACACGGACACACCCTTGTGAAGCGCTTCAGTGAACGGTTTCAGTGAACCGCCTCAGCGTTCGCGTGGTCAAGGGCCGAACGTGCGCAACCGCCGCGCGCTAGGCTTTCCAGGTGCAACGCCGCAAGCGCCCCACGATCAAGGACATCGCGGCGGAGACGGGGCTCTCCCCGGCCGCCGTGTCCTACGCGCTCCGCGGCCTGCAAGTTCCCCCGGAAACCCAGCAGCGCGTGCGGGAAGTCGCCGACCGCCTCGGCTACGAGGCCGACCCGGTCGCCCGCGCGCTGGCCAGCGGCCGCACCGGCATGGTGGGCGTGCTGTGCAGTTCGCTGGACGACCTGTGGCAGCAGAACTTCGCCACCACGCTCGGCAGGCGCTTCCTCGCCGCCGACCGCAACACGCTGTTCATGGACTCCGCCGCCGATCCCGCGCGCGAGGCCCTGCTCGCCAAGAACCTCCTCGACCAGCGGGTCGACGCGCTGGTCACGATCCCCGTCGACCCGAATTCCCGGCACTGGCCGGACGCCGCCGAGCGGACCATGCTCGTCGCGATCGGCGACCCGCTGCCCGGGGCGGCGACCGCCGCCGAGGTGGTGTTCGACAACGGCCTGGGCGTCACCGACGCGCTGAAAACGCTCAGCTCCGCCGGGCACGACGAGATCCTGGTGCTGACGCCGGGGCCACGGCTGCTGCGCCAGCGTCCCGCGGAGAAGGTCGTCCGCGAGGTCGCGCAGGAGCTGCGGATGAGCCTGCGCGTGGTGGCCTGCCCGAACGACCTGACCGGTGCCGCCGAAGTCGCGCGGGCCGCGCTCGCCGAAAAGCCCCGGCCCACGGCCGCGTTCTGCCTCACCGACTCGATGGCCTACGGCGTCTACGAGGCTGCACGCGATCTCGGCCTGGCCATTCCCGCCGACCTCTCGGTCCTCGGCTACGACGACCACCCGGTGTCGCGCCTGCTGACGCCCGCGCTGTCCACCTACCGCTGGGACGTGCGAACCGTCGTCGACGCGGTCGTCGAGCGCGTGCTCAAGGCGGTCGACAAGAACCGGCGGAGCCGCCGCAAGCTCATCGCCCCGGAGCCGAAGCACCGCGACTCGGTGGCCGAACCGCGCGGCTGAACCCGGGCGTCCATCCACAGTGGTCCCGGGGTCAGGCGGGATCGGCCCCCGACCGGGCCGGGAGCGGATTCTCCTCGACCAGGGTTTCCGGGGCCGAGAGCCGCCACGCCTCGTACACCAGCTCGGCGAGCTCGTCGGCGTCGATCTTGGCCAGGTGCACGACGACCCAGCCGTAGCCACCCGCCGTGAACTGCACCTCGAACACCTCCGGCCGCTCGGCCACCAGCGCGACCTGCTCGGACAGCGTCTGCTTCAGCCCGACCGTCTCGGTGCGCGGCCAGTAGTAGCCGAACCCCTTGCCGCGCACGCTGAACGACGTGTAGTTGCTCGAGTCGGCCTGCTCGACCTCGGCGAGCTCGTCGACCATCCGCAGGAACTGACCGCTCGGGACACCCATGTGGAGCATTCTCCCGCAAGCCCCTGACAGGAACCGGCCACCTGGGGTTTTCTGGGCGGAATCGCCTCTTCTCGTGATCACCCGCTTGTAGGATTCCCGCTGATTGCGATGGTGAACTTATTCGGACGAGACGAGGCGCAGCGCCTGCTCGCTGACGCCACAGCGGCAGCGCGTGCCGGGCGCGGCGGGCTCGTCGTGCTGCGTGCCGATCCCGGTCTCGGCGTGACCGCCCTGCTGGACGCGCACCTCTCGGCGGCGCGCGAAATGGGCATGCGGACCCATCGGATTCCCGTGCTGCCGCAGAGCGGAACCACCGCGTTGTCGGCCGGGGTACCGGACTGGACCGAGCCCGCCACGATCGTCATCGACGATCTGCACCGGGCGGACGACGCGACGCTGCTCGCGCTGCACGAACTCGCCGTAGGACTGCCCGACCGGCCGCTGCTGGTCGTCGCCGGACGGCATCGCGGCGTCGAGCCCGCCCGGTTCGCGGGCCTCGACCGGCTCGCGACCGCGCACGACCTCGAACCGCTGGACGACTGCGCGGTCCGCGCCGTCCTCACCGAGGTCTCCGACGGTGAACCGCCGGAATCGCTGCTGCGGCTGGCCGACGGCGCAGGCGGTAACCCGTGGCTGCTGGCGCGCCTCACCGAGGACGAACGCGCCGCGGCGGTGACGGCTTGGGCGACCGGGCTGGCGGGCGACGACGCCGCCCTGCTGCGCTTCGCCGCGATCCTGGCCGAACCCGCGTCGGTGGACGAGCTGGCCGCCGTCGCCGGAACGACACCGGTGGACGCGCTGGCCCGGATCGAGCGGCTGGCCGGGATCGGGTTGCTGGCGGAAGAAAGCGGGCTCGTCCGGTTCCGGCATCCGGTGGTGCGCCAGGACCTGGCCGCGACCTCGGCGGGTTTGCGCGGCTCCGCGGCCCGCGCGCTCGCGGCCCGCAACGCCCCGCCCCGGGCGGTCGCCGAGCAGCTCGCGCACACTCCCGTGGACGCGTGGACCGTCGACTGGCTCGACGACCACGCCGATCGGCTCGCCGCCCGGCCCACGCCCGCGGTGGTGGACCTGTTCCACCGGGCCGTTTCCGGGCTGCCGCCCGGCGATCCGCGCCTGCACCCGCTGCGCGCCGCGCTGGCCGAGGCGCTGATGTGGTCGGGCCGGACCGACGAGTCGCAGCGCATCGCCACCGCCAGCCTGGCCGCGCATCCGGACACCCCGATCCGGCACCGGTTGCGGGCCGTGCTCGCCCTGATCTGCTTCCGGGAGATGGATCCTGCCGCCGCCATCGCGGCGCTGGACCCGGAACGCGTCGACGGCAAGCTGTCCGGCCGGCTCGCCGCGATCGACGCCGCCGCCTGCCTGGCGGCCGGCGATCTGACCGGGACGGAGCGCGCCGTCGAGCTCGCGACGCCGGCCGCCGCGCACGACCCGCTCGTCGAAGTGTTCCTGCTCAACGTCGAGGCGACGGGCCTGTTCGTCTTCCGCGACCTCGACGGGGCGTTGGAGCGGCTGGACCGCGCGGACGCGCTGCTGGAGATCGCCGTCGACGACCGCGGGCTGTGGCTGATGTCGCGCCTCCTGCGCGCGGTGGTCCAGGACCTGCGCCACGACAAGGCCGCGCTGGAGACCGTCGAGCAGGCGCGCCCGATCGCCCGCGAGATCGGCGCGGGCCTGCTGGTCTGGCTGCACACCATCGCCGCGTTGGCCTCGTTCAACAACGGGCTCTGGGACCGGGCGCTCGACGAGATCGGCGCCGCCATGGCGCTGCCCGACCAGCACGGGCTGGCCGGCCCGCTGCACGGGGTGGCCTCCATGATCATGCTGCACCGCGGCGATCTGCCCGCCGCCCGCGTCCACGCCGAGCTCGCCGAGCAGTCCCCCGGCCGCGGCGTTGCCGTGTTCTACGAGCAGATCTCCGTCCTGGCCAGCGCGCACGTCGCCGACGCCGAGGGCAACTCGCAACGGGCGCTGGAGATCGTGCACACCCTCGCCGCCGGCGACGTCGGCGTGCACCACGCGCACGCGGTCGCCACGGTCGGCGCCCGGCTCGTGCGCATCGCGGTCACCGGCGGCGACCGCGACCTGGCCAACCGGCTCGTCGCGCAGATGCGGGACCTGAGCACCGGCGAATCGGCCGGCGAGCGCGGCGCGCTGATGTACTGCCAGGGACTGGTCGACAGCGACGTCGACGTCCTGCTGGCCGCGGCCCAGGAGTTCACCGACACCGGCTCGCCGATCCTCGCCGCTCGGGCGGCGGAGGACGCGGCGAAGGTCCTGGCCGCGTCCGGCAGATCCGCGGACGCCCGGGCCGCCTACCAGATCGCGATCGACCGGTACACCGCGCTGACCGCCACCGGCGACATCCACCGGGCGGACGCCGCGCTGCGCGCGTTCGGCCTGCGGCGCGGCGCGACCGGCTCCCGGCGCAGGCCGAAGCACGGCTGGGAGAGCCTCACCGCCGCCGAGTACCGCGTCGCGGAACTCGTAGCGCAAGGCCTGACCAACCGGGAGGCCGCCGAACGGCTGATCGTGTCGGTGCGAACGGTCGATTCGCACGTATCGCGGGTGCTCGCCAAGCTCGGCTACTCGTCGCGGATCGAGATCGCGCTCGGATTCGGGGAGCGCGAATGACGCCCGCTACCTACCCGGCTCCCGGAACATCAGCAATGTTGCGGATGATTCCGCCGCACCGTTCTGGTGATCTTTGTGCGGTGCCCGCAGAGGGGAAGCGGGTCCGGCACGAAGGTGGACATCCCGCATGGATCTCGCGCGCAGACCAGCGCCGATCGGCGGCCCCGTCGCGCCCGCCGTGAGCGCACCACCGCTGCGCGACGACGGCGGCAGCCGTCTCCAGCGATTGTGAACTCAGCAAGATCACCGTGATCGGTGGTCCGCCGCCGGATCGGCGGACCGATTGGAAGGCAGAACACCGGACATGATCAACGACTCGGAGACGGCGAACGTCGTTGAGATGGCGTCCGCCGGCGTGCAAGACCTGGCGAACGCCGCCACCTCCGTGCTGGACCAGGCCGGGCCGGCCGGCGCGCTGGCGCAACCCGTGGTGAACGCCCTGCGCAACGTGTGGGAGGGGTACTTCGGTTCACCGATCCCGCCCGAAGGCACGAACTGGAACTCCTACTCCCACGAGCAGCTCTACCAGATGCTGTGGGACAACGCCGACGTCGGGGACGTCAGCGCGGTCGCCACGGAGTGGGGGCGGCACAGCAGCGAGCTGACCGATCACGCGGAATCGATGCGCCAGCAGCGGACCGCCATGCAGGCGAACTGGAACAGTTCGTCCGCCGACCTGGCGACGGAGCGGCTCGGCTCGATCGGCGAGCGGACCGACGACATCAGCACCCGCGCGGCCACGACCCAGCAGGCCACCCAGGACGCCGGCGACGCGCTTTCCGTCGCCCGCAACACGATGCCGCCGCCGCCCGGCGACCCGACCGGAGGCGCCGTGGCCAGCGCCGCGGCCGGTGCCGGGGCCGGCGCGGTCATCGGCGGCCTGATCGGCGCGGGCGCGGGCGGCGTCGGCGCGGCCCCGGGAGCCCTGATGGGTGCCGCGATCGGCGCTGTGGCGGCCGGTGGCGGCAGCCTGTTCCTCGCCAACGTCGCGGCCGCCGAGAAGAAGGCCCAGGCAGTGCACGTGATGCAGCAGTACGAGAAGAGCCTGCTCAACAGCAGCAAGACGATCGCCCCGGCCGGTTCGACGGAGGCCTTCGGCTTCGGGGCGCCGGCGTCGACCTCCGCGGCCGGATTCGGCGGCGCGGCCGGCGGGGCCGGCGGCGGCACGCCCTGGGGGAAGCTGGTCGGCGCCGGACCGCTGGAGGCGGGGCTGCGCGGCGGAGCCGCGGGCGGCGCGCTGCTGGCCGGGTCCGGCTCGATGGCCGGTGTCGCCGGGCGCGGCGGGGCCGGCGGCGGCATGGGGCCGGCCGGCGCGCGGCGCGGCGAGGAAGAGGAAGAACAGGTCCACCAGAACCGCATGCCCACCGTCGACCAGAAGCTCTTCGCCGACGACCGGCCGGCCAGCGCCCCGGTCATCGGCTGACACGAACAGGAGTGAATCCCTTGACCTCCGAAGCGAACCCCGGGCCCGGCTACCAGGTCTCGCCGCAGGACCTGGCTGCCCAGGTCAAAACGCTCACCAACCTCGGCGAGCAGACCAACGGCCTGGTGACGTCCGCGCGCCAGCTCGCCGAGCGGATGCCGATGCTCGGCACCGCGCCGCCGGCGATGCACCTGGCTATGCGCCTGCGCGAGGCGGCCGGCCAGTCCGGGCTCACCGGCGAGATCAGCGCGGCCGACACCGAGCTGAACGGCTTCCACGACGCGCTGCACCAGACCGTCACCCGCTACGTGAGTTCCGACGACAACACCGCGCAGGTGCTGCGCAGGACGGGCGGTGCCGCGGAATGACGACCGCGACCACGCGCACCGCCCGGCGCGGGGCCACCGACGGAACCATCCACTTCGGACAGATCGAGCTCGATCTGCTCGCCACGCACGTCGGCGTGCGCTTCCCCTTCCCACTGCGCGTGCCGTCGTTCGGGCGGATCGAGGGCGAGCGGGAGGTGCTGCTGGCCACCGCGGGCCAGACCCTCCAGGCGCGCGGGCTCGCCGACGAGGACGGGCCCGCCGGGGCCGCGGCCGAACTGGTCACGGCGCTGCGCGAGTACCGGGGCACGGTCGATCTCGTGCTGTTCGACGGCGACGGCGCGACCGCCGTCGTGGCGATGGTCTACCGGTCGTGGGCGCTGATCTGCGAGCAGCCGCTGGACGGCGACCCGGCCAGCCCGGTGCGGATCAGGCGGGTCCTGGCGAACGCGCTGGGCGACGCGCTGCGGCCGATGGTGCCCGACCTGGGCCCGGCCCGGGCGATGCCGATCTCGTTGCCCGAGCGCGCGATCGGCAGTGCGGCGGAGCTGATCCGCGACGTGGCGGACGACGAGGCGAAGGAACGCCTCCTGCGGGAGCTCGTCCGCGACTGCGGCGGCGACCCCGACGTGCTCGACCAGCTCACCGGGCTGCTGCCGACCCTGACCGGCCGGGGCCAGCTCGGCGCGACGCGGCGCGACGGCGCCGAGAACGTCCGGACCGGCACCGAACTGTCCTGGTTGGACGGTCCGCGCGGCCGGTTGCGGGTCAACCCGGCCCGCAACGGCTGGGTGAGCATCAACCCGTTGCGCAGCGAGGACCTGCGATTCGCGCTCGACGAGCTGGCCGGGATCGCCCGCCGACCGCGGTGAGCGCAGGCAACTTCCAGGACGAAGTCGGAGGAAACACCGTGGATTCACCAGCGCAGTGGCTGGCTGACTACGACAAGAAGCTCGCACGGGCGGCGGCGAACGCCCGCGCGGCCAGCGAAAGCCTGAGCCGGATGAGCGGCACGGCGTCCTCGCCGCGCGGCGAGGTCACCGTGCAGGTAGGGCCCAGCGGCGCGATGGAGGACATCCGGCTGACGCCGGCGGCTCGCGCGCTGGAGGCCGAGCAGCTCGCGCGGCTCATCCTGACCACCGCGCAGCAGGCGCAGCGCTCGGTCGGCGCCCAGGTGGTCGAGATCATGACCGACTACGTCGGCGACGGTCCCGCGCTGGACTTCGTGAAGCAGAACATGCCGCCGGCCGCCGGTGTCGACGCCTCGTCGGGCCCGCCCCCGCCGGACGACGACGACTACTTCTTCGCGAACCCGCAGGTGATCGTCCGATGAGCGCGCCAGGCGAATTCCAGGTCGATCCCGGGCAGATCCGGGAGCACGCCAAGACGGTCGCCGGCATCGCCGACGGGCTGTCCTCCGCCGCCGGGGGTCTGCCCGGCGCGCTGGCCGAGAACGCGCTCGGCTCGTTCGTGCAGTTCATCACGGCCGGGCTCAGCGGCGCCATGACCCAGGCCGGGGAGGCCATCGGCAGCGCCGCGTCCGCCATGGACGGCATGAGCTCGGCGCTCGTGCAGACCGCCGAGGGCTACGAGCGCTCCGACGACCGCAACGCCGGCCTGCTGTTCGGGAGGGACGCGCGATGACCGTGGAGATCAACTTCTCGGCGAGCCCGGACCCGTCGAACGCCTCGCAGGTCGTCGACGACCTGAAGTCGACCATCCAGGCCGTGCAGAACAAGGACTGGCAGACCGGTGACTTCGGCGGGGCCGGCGCCGGGCTGCAGGTGCTCGGCTCGGTGTCCGACCCGCTGTCGGCCCTGGCCGGTGCCGGTTTCGGCTTCCTCGCGGAATCGGTGTCGTTCCTGTCCGAACCGCTGCAGCAGCTGGCCGGCGACCCGAGCTCGATCGCCTCGGGCGCGGAGGGCTTCCAGAACGCCGGGCGAGCGGTCTCGACGATCGCCTCGGAGTACGGGCAGTCGACCGGGCCGGAGACCAGCGGCTGGTCGGGCGAGGCCGCGGCCGGATACCTGAAGACCGGCGCGGAGCTGGTGGACGGGATCAACGGGCTCGGCCAGGCGGGGGTCGCGCTGGCGGAGGCCGCGGCCGGCGCGGGCGAAGCGGTCGCGAAGACCCTCCAGGAGGTCACGACCCTCGTCAACGAGGCCGTCGGCAAGATCATCATGATCATGAACCAGGCGATCGCCGCGGCCCAGGCGACCTTCGGGGCGAGCATCGCGGCCGCGATCCCGCAGGCCGTGCAGGTCGCCGTGGAGTACGGCGGCCGGATCATGGGGCACCTGCAGACCCTGCTCTCCAGCGCGCAGAACCTGATGAAGCACGTCGATTCGACGGCCAAGGCCGTGGCCTCGCTGACCGACAAGATCGTGCAGATCAGCGAGCTCGCCCAGCAGAGCACCGGCTCGCCGAGGGGCACGACGGCCCAGAGCGCGCGGTCCGGGCACTCCGGCCTGCCGTCGGACCAGTCGTCGATCCCGGGATCCTCGTACGAGGGGTCGCCGTACTCGGCCGCGGCAGGCACGGCCGCGGCAGGCGCGACCTCGTCGCTCGCCGGCTCGCCTCGCCTGGCAGCGGCCGGCTACTCCACCGCCAATCCCGTGGGGGCCAACCCGGGTGCGTCCGGCTCGGCCTACTCGGCCGCGGCCGGGGCGGGGTCCCAGAGCGGCTCGCCCTACATGGCGGCGGGCGGCCCGATGGCACGTCCGGCGAACTCGTCCGAAGCGGCGACGACCCGAAAGAACCCGTACGAAGCGACGTGGCCGGACCCGGACTCGTCCGAAACGACCCAGTACGGCACGGGTCAGTACGGCGCGCCCCCGCCCGGCAACGCCTGAGCCCTGCCGATGAACGCCTGCACTCCCGGCTGCGCCCGGGGGTGCAGGCGTTTTTTTCAGCCCACCGACACGGCCACGAACAGCAGTCCGATGGCGATGACCCCGGCGACGACGATGATCAGCAGGTTCGACTTCTTGTCCATGGCGATCACCTTCCAGGCCGGCACCGGGGACCCGACGCCGACCGTTCGCGCCGCCGATCCCCTGACCTGCGCCTACGCCGGATCCGGCGGGCGATCGAGCCGATGGGTGAGACGCAGAACGCACAGCCGACCCCCACACCTGTGGGGTTTCGCCCCCGAATCGGGGGCTAGCGGCGAAACCCGTTCGGGTTGGTGGCGTTCTCGCGGGGACGCGACCGGTACCGGCGTGCCGGGCGAGTTCTCGAACGGGCTCTACAGCAGGCCCGACTGGGCGGCCTTGGTGATCAGCTCGATCCGGTTGCGGGCGTTGAGCTTGCGCATCGCGTTGCGCAGGTAGCCGGTGACGGTGTGCCGGGTGAGGCCGAGCTGCTCGGCGATCTCCGGGTTGGTCCGTCCCGCGGCGGCGTGCCGGACCACGTCGTACTCGCGTTGCGTCAGCCCGGTGTCGTGCAGCCGGGCTCGCATCCGGGGCGCCGCCCGGGCGTCAACGCGCGGATCGAAGATCGCGACCCCGCTCACCGCCTGGCGCACCGCCGCCACCAGGTCCGTCGCGCCGGCGTCCTTGAGCAGGCATCCGTCGACACCGGCGTCGAGCGTCGCCTGGAGCGCGGCGTGGTCGCGGTAGGCCGTGAAAACCACGATCCGCGCGTCGGGCGCGGCCTGGCGCAGCGGTGCGACGAGTTCGCTCGCCACCGCGTCCGGCAACCGCAGGTCCAGCAGGACGACGTGCGGCCGGGCCCGGGCGACCAGCCGCACCGCCGAGGCCGCGTCCGGTGCGCCGCCGACCACGCGGATCGCCGGATCGTCGCGCAGCAGCAGGCGAACGCCGTCGAGCACCACCGGGTGGTCGTCGACGACGACGAGGCGGATGTCCTCGCTCACGTCAGCGGAACCCGGATGCGCACGGTCAGCCCGCCGTCCTCGTTGGCCACCACCGACAGCGTGCCGCCGACCTCGCCGACCCGGTCGGCGGTGGCCCGCAACCCGATGCCGTTGCCCTCCTGGCCCCGGCCGGGCCAGCCGCTGCCGTCGTCGGCGACCGAGACGGTGATCTCGTCGTCCAGCGCGATCGTGCTGATGAGCACCGAGCGGGCGTTGGCGTGCTTCTCCACGTTGAGCAGCGCCTCGCGGGCGGCCGCGAGCAGCACCCGGGCGCGGTGCGGCCCGCAGTCCGGCACCGCGCCGACCTCGACCGACTGCGCCGTCGTGCCGGTGCGGCGCTGGAACGCCGCGCAGTCCCGGGACAATGCCTCGGCGAGGCCGCCGCCCGGTTCGCCGTGGTCCAGGGCGTGCACCGAGTCGCGGAAGGCGGACGCGGTCTCCGCGAGCTGGTTCTCCAGCGACACCAACCGGTCCAGCAGTTCGCTGCTGCCGCCTTCGGCGTGCGTCCGCAGGTCGCGCAGCTCCGCGCCCATCCGGAACAGCCGCGCTCCCACCGAATCGTGCAGTTCCGAGGCGATCCGGCGGCGTTCGGCCGCGGCCGCCGCCTCGCGCTGGCGCCGTGCCGCCGACGCCGTCTGCAGCGCCAGTCCCCCGCTGTTGGCGACGTGCACCGCGGCGTCGAGCTGCCTGCCGCCGAAGTCGGTGATCTCGCGCATCGCCGCGTAGACCACGCCGTGCACCTTGCCCGCCCGGACCATCGGCACCGCCAGCATGGTCTTGATGCCGTCGGCGGAGATCGGCCCGTCGAAGTCGTGGGTGATCAGCTCCGACGCGCAGTAGTCGTCGACCCACACCGGCCGCAGCTCGGCGAAGCCCAGCCCGCCGAGCCCGAGGCCCATCGGAACGCGCAGGTCGTGCAGGCCGGTGGCGCAAGTGCCGTTCCACTGCCGCAGCACCAGCAGGCGGTCGGCCTCGACCGGCCCGGCCAGGCCGATGTGCGCGCCGCACTCCTCGCGCACCCGCTGCGCGAGCCCGCGCAGCGCGGCCGTGTCGTCGAGCAGGTGCAACACCTGCGCGTGCTCGTCCAGCAGGTGCTCGAACCGAACGCCCTGTTCCGCCGCCCGCTCCACCTGCGCGCGGTGCCCTTGCGCCACCCGGCCCCCGAACTTCCGTCCACTGTGCTCGCAGCGCGAAAGCCGGCCGGGATTCCGCTGGCCGGCGGGAGGTTTCGCGCTCCGGCCACCCCGGGGGTGGCCGGAGCCCGATGCTACCCGGCGGCGTCCCGGCCCCGGCAGGACCGAGCCGCTGCCGGTCGATCACCGCAGGTCGAGGCTCAGCTCGCCTAGTGCGGCTCAGCGCCGGTGCGGTCGACACCATCGCGTGCAACACATGTGGATCCGGGCGTCAGCCGGGATCGCGCGGGGCGTCGGCGGGGACGAGCGCGGACAGCCAAGGATGGGCTCCGCAGGTCGTCGCGATCGCGTCGGCGAGCCAGCGCCGCTGCGCCGCGTCGAGGCTCGGGAGCACCGCCGCGAAGTCGAACTCGTCCTTCGGGCGCGGGTTCGCCGCCTTGTAGAACAGCTGGATCTCGGGCGCCAGGAACGGGATGCCGTCCGCGGTCCGGCCGCCGATCTCGGCGATGGACCGGCGGAGGTGCCGCGCTCGTCTCGACACCCACTCGTCGCCGGCCGATTCGTCCAGCATCACCTGGATCCGCCAGGGCGAATCCGCGGCCCGCCGGCACCAGATGTCGTGCACGCCGACGGGCAGCCGCTCGTCGCGGCGCCAGGGCCGAAGCGTTCCGGGCGGGTCGGCCGCCCACCACTCCCAGCCCGCCAGGGCCTGCTGGACGGCGAGCTGGTCCCGGCGCAGCAGCAGCACGTCGATGTCCCCGTGCTCGCGCAGCCTGCGCCCCACCGCGAGTTCGACCGCGCACCCGCCGGCCACCCACCAGGGCGCGGGCTGCCGCGCGAAGAGGCGTTGCACCTCGGCCGGTGCGGCCGGGTCCCACGGCGCGAGCTCTGGTGCCACGCACCGATCCTCGCAAATGCCCGGAACGTCAGGGTTTGGCGGAATCGGTCCCGGGGTGCGGGGTGTCCCACCGGCCGCGGGTGAAGTCCGGGAAATCGACCGCGGAGCTGCCGCCGGCGATCGACTCCGCGCTGAGCACGAACGGCGCGCTCCAGGTCGCCGAGTCGTAGACGTCGATGTCCGGCGGCAGCCCGAGGCGCATGGTCTGCGCGAGCCGGTAGAGCATCAGGTAGTCCATGCCGCCGTGCCCGCCCGGGCCCGGGCCGACGTCCCTCCACAGCCAGTGGTCGTGGCCCGCGTAGTCGTCCCAGTTGCCCCACTCGTGCGGATTTCCGGTCGGCTCCAGGTAGATCCGCGGCGGGTAGTCCTCGAACACGCCCTTGGTGCCCTGCAGCTGGTTGAGCCGGCTGTAGGGCCGCCCGTTGGACACGTCGTGCACGAGGTGGATGACGCGGCCCGCCTCGGTCTGGATCAGGCTCATGGTCGCGTCGCCCTTGACGTAGGGCTCCTGCCACGCCGGGTCGTCCGCGGGCAGGTGCTCCTGCCGGTAGGCGGCCAGCCCGAGCGCCGGGGTGCTCATGGAGGTGATCCGCGTCAGCCGGTCGCCGCGGTTGACGTCGAGGTACGCCGCGACCGGGCCGAGCCCGTGCGTCGGGTAAAGGTCGCCGTCGACCTTGGTGTGCCACGCGCGGCGCCACTGCTTCGCGTAGTAGGTCTTGGAGAACAGCAGTTCCCGCAGGTCGTGGAGGTAGGCGCCGGCGCCGTAGAGCAGGTCGCCGAACATGCCGTCGTGCGCCATCCGCAGCACGCGCAGCTCGTTCTGCCCGTAGCAGCAGTTCTCCAGCTGGATGCAGTGCCGCCGGGTCTGCTCGGAGGTGTCGACGAGTTCCCACAGCTCGGCGGTGGTCACGCCAGCCGGGCACTCCACGCCGACGTGCTTGCCGTTGCGCATCGCCGTGACCGCCATCGGCGTGTGCCATTCCCACGGGGTGGCGATGTAGACGAAGTCGACGTCGTCGCGGGCGCACAGGGCCTCGAAGTCGTGGTCCCCGCCGCCGTGCTTGGCCGGTTCCGGGCGTCCCGCGTCGACCACGGCCTTGGCCGCGCGGTTCACGGCATCGGGGTTCGCGTCGCACAGCGCGGTGATCGCGACGCCTTCGAGCTCCAGGAACAGCGGCAGCATGCTCGCGCCGCGGTTGCCCAGGCCGATGATCCCGACGCGGACGGTGTCGAGCGGCTCGAAGGGCACGCCCACCATGGAATCTCCCTTGGCCGCGGGCCAGGCCTGCTGCGCTGCGGCGGATCCGGCCGCCAGGTCGGCGAGCCCGAGCCCGGCTCCGGCCACCGCACCGGTTCGCAGCAGGGTCCGCCGGGAAAGAGGAGTGCGGTCGACCATCGGTCTCCTCCTGCATGAAAATGCGTGATTAAACAATGTTTCGCGCAGAATTGCACACCTACCCTCGAAGCAGTACCGACGCACGGGCGGTTCCGCGATGATCCGTTCGGCTGCCCCGAAGCGCCCGAGGCGCGACGGGCGCTGTAGTACTTTTCGTCGGGGCCGCGCGAAAGGAATGGCTGTGAACCGGCACGAACGGCTGAGCAAACTCCTGGACATCGTCGGCCGGCGCGAACGCGCCGACGTCGAGGAACTGGCCGCCGAGCTGGACGTTTCCGCCGCGACCATCCGCCGCGACCTCGACCACCTCGCGGACCAGCAGCTGCTCGCCCGCACCCGCGGCGGCGCGGTGGCCACCAACGTCGCCTACGACCTGCCGCTGCGGCACAAGGCCGCCCGGCACGCGCCGGAGAAGCAGCGGATCAGCGCGGCGGCGGCGCGGCTGGTCCAGCCCGGCATGGTGATCGGGCTCAACGGCGGCACCACCACGACCGAGGTCGCGCGCTGCCTGGCCACCCGGCCGGACCTCAGCGAGCGCGGCGATCCGGGGCTGACCGTGGTCACCAACGCGTTGAACATCGCCAACGAGCTGGTGGTCCGGCCGCACATCAAGATCGTGGTCACGGGCGGCGTGGCCCGGCAGCAGTCCTTCGAGCTCACCGGGCCGCTGGCCACGCACATCCTGCAGGAGATCACCCTCGACCTGCTGTTCCTGGGCGTCGACGCGATCGACAGCGAGCTCGGCGCCTACGCGCACCACGAGGGCGAGGCGAGCATCAACCGGCTGATGGCTTCGCGCGCGGCGCGCGTCGTCGTGGTCGCCGACAGCTCGAAGCTGGGGCGCCGCGCGTTCGCGCAGATCTGTGCTGGCGACGCGATCGACACGCTGATCACCAACTCCGGCGTCGACGACGAGGTCCGGCACGCCTTCGACGCCGCCGGGACCAGGGTCCTGGTCGCCTGACTGATCAATGATGCTCGAATAGAGCATTGATCAAGCACTTTCACGCACTTAGCCTGATGGCTGTTTCATTCGCCGACGCCCTTCGGAGGAGCGCGCGATGGCGCAGTCGTTCGTGCAGGCCGAGATCACCAGCCAGCCCGAGTGCTGGCGCCGGGCGGCCGCCCTGGCCGACTCGGTGCAGGACGCGTTGCCGCGAGCGGGCGAGCTGGTCGCGGCGATCGGCTGCGGGACTTCGTGGTTCGTCGCGCAGTCCTTCGCGGCGCTCCGGGAGGCGTCCGGGCTGGGCGTGACCGACGCGTTCCCCGCGTCGGAGATGCCGGCCGGCCGCCGCTACGACCGGGTGCTGGCCATCACGCGCTCCGGCACGACGACGGAGGTCCGGCAGCTCCTGGCCTCGCTGCGCGGAAAAGTGCCCACCACGGTGCTCACGGCGACGCCCGACGCGGTGCGCGACGTCGCCGACGAGGTCGTGGACCTGTCGTTCTGCGACGAGCGCTCGGTGGTGCAAACCCGGTTCGCCACCAGCACTCTCGCACTGCTGCGCACGCATCTCGGGCAATCCCTGGCCGGCGCCGCCGACCAGGCCGAGGCCGTGCTCCGCGAGCCGCTGCCGGACCTGTTGGAGGCGAACCAGTTCACGTTCCTCGGCACGGGCTGGACGGTCGGGCTCGCGCACGAGGCGGCGCTGAAATTCCGCGAGGCGACGGGGATCTGGGCCGAGTCCTACCCGGCGCTGGAGTACCGGCACGGGCCGATCAGCATCGCCGAACCGGGGCGCGTGACGTGGCTGCTCGGCGCGGCGCTGACGGATCTGGAAACCGACGTGCGGCGCACCGGCGCGACGTTCGTCCGGCACGCCATCGACCCGATGGCGGACCTGGTCCGCGCCCAGCTGCTCGCCGTCCGGCTCGCGCGGCGGCGCGGCCTCGACCCGGACGCGCCGCGGCACCTCAGCCGCTCCGTCGTGCTCGACCGCTGACGGCAGAGGCCCTGGCCGCCGTCGACCCCCGCAAGCACCTGGACGTCCTCGGAACCTGACCGCACCAAGGAGGGTGCCATGTCCGGAGCCTCCCCCTCGCTGGGCGCCGCCTCGGCAACGGCCCGGCGGATCGCGATCGCCGCCGCGACCATCGGCGTCATCTACGGCTACGACATCGGCAACGTCTCCGGCGCGCTGCTGTTCATCACCGAGGAGATGCGCCTGTCCCCCGCGCTGCAGGGCAGCGTGACCACGGTGCTGGTGGCGGGCAACATCGTCGGCGCGCTGCTCGCCGGGAAGCTGGCCACCGCGATCGGCCGGAAGCCGACGATGATCGTCGTGGTGCTCGGCTACGCGCTGTTCGCCGCCTGGTCCGGGCTGGTCTCCGACATCCTCTGGCTCGACATCGCGCGGTTCTTCCTCGGCGTCAGCATCGGGTTGTCGCTGGTGGTGGCGCCGATCTTCCTCGCCGAGTCCGCGCCGGCGGCGATCCGCGGCGCGCTGGTCGTCGGCTACCAGGTCGCCACCGTGGCCGGCATCCTCGCCGCCTACCTCGTCGACTGGAGCCTGGCCGCGTCGGGGAACTGGCGGCTGATGCTCGCGCTGTCCGCGATCCCGTCCGTGCTGGTGGTCTTCCTGCTCGTGCGGCTGCCCGACACCGCGCGCTGGTACGTGCTCAAGGGCCGGCACGACGAGGCCCGCCGGACGCTGCGGCTGGTCGACCCGGGCGCCGACGTCGAGCGGGAGCTCGCCGAGATCCGCGCCGACATCTCGGCCCGGCACGGCGGCCGGTTCGGCGAGATGTTCCGCCGCCCTTATTCCGGCGCGACGATGTTCGTGCTGGTCCTCGGCTTCCTCGTGCAGATCACCGGGATCAACGCGATCACCTACTACAGCCCGATGATCTTCAAGCAGATGGGATTCCAGGGCAACGCCACCGTGCTCGGGCTGCCGGCGATGGTGCAGGCGGCGGCGCTGCTGGCGACCATCGGATCGCTGTTCGTCGTGGACCGCGCCGGGCGGCGCCCGATCCTGCTCGGCGGCATCGCGGCGATGATGGCCGCCGGGGTCGCGATGATCCTGGTGTTCGCCACCGGATCGCTGGGCGGCGGCGGATCGTGGTGGGGTTTCGCGGCGATCCTGGTGTTCACCGCCGGGTTCAACTTCGGTTTCGGTTCGCTGGTCTGGGTGTTCGCCTCGGAGAGCTTCCCCGCGCGGCTGCGCGCCTTCGGCGCGTCGCTGATGCTGACCGCGGACCTGGTGGCGAACCTGATCGTCGCCCAGTTCTTCCTCCCGCTGATGGACGGCCTCGGCGGCGCCACCACGTTCGCGATCTTCGTGCTGCTCGCGGCGATCGCCTGGGCGTTCGTGTTGCGCTTCGCCCCCGAGACCAAGGGCCGGTCCCTGGAGAGCATTCGCGCCTACTGGGAGAACGGCGCCCGCTGGCCCGCCGACCATCGCGAGTGAGCGCACCCCGCGCAGCCCCTCCGCCCCGTGCGCGTTTTTTGTTGCTGTAGCAGCACAAAACGCGCACGGCTTTCCCCGCCCGGTCGATTCCCGGTCAGGACGGGGCTTTCGCCGGTTCCGGCTGGGTGTCCTCGGCCGACACCCCCGGCGGCGTCAGCAGGAAGACCCGCGGCGCGACCCGGTCCATGGAGCCGCCGCGCCCGACGACCATGCCCGCGGCGAAGTCGACCAGCCGCACCGCTTCCGCCTTGGGCAGGCTCGTCAGGTCCATCACCACCGGCACGCCCTTGCGGAAGTAATCACCGACGTCGTAGGCGTCGCCGTAGTTCTGCGGGTGCAGCGTCTTGACCACGTCACCAGTCTCGTCGGCCGGGCGGCAAAGTCAACTGGAAGCCGGATGAGCCGCCACGTCCCGCCGCGTGGGAACCCGCGCCCGGATCGCAGCCACCCCCGTTGCACATGTACTCACTTGATCGCTAAATTGAACTCATAAGTTCAATGTTAGATACCATCTGGGAAACGGACATGGCTGCTCGCTCAGAACCACTGGATTCCGCGCTCCGCAAGTTGCTGGTCACCATGACCCTCGGCGCGTTCCTGGCCCTGCTGGACACGACCATGACCGGCGTCGGAATCGACACGCTGGTCCGCGAATTCGGCTCGACGCTGGCCGCGATCCAGTGGGTGACCACCGCCTACCTGCTCGCCGTCTCGGTCACCGCGCCGCTGTCCGGCTGGGCGATCGACCGGTTCGGCGCCCGCCGCACGTGGCTCGCCGGGCTGTCGGTCTTCGTGCTCGGATCGGTCGCCTCCTGCCTGGCCTGGGACGCGCCGAGCCTGATCGCGACGCGGCTGCTGACCGGCCTCGGCGGCGGCCTGCTCGAACCGGTCATGCTCGCCACGCTCGCCAGCGCGGCCGGTCAGCAGCGCGTCGGCCGGGTGCTCGGCCTCGCCGCGGCCCCGATGACGATGGGACCGGTGATCGGCCCCGTCCTCGGCGGCCTGCTGCTGCAGGCGCTGCCCTGGCAGTGGATCTTCCTGGTCAAGGTCCCGGTCGGGGTGCTGGCGATCGTGCTCGCTGTTCGCCTGATGCCGCCCGACGACGCGACCACCGGCGAAGCGGCCAAGCGCCTGGACGTCCTCGGCGTGCTGCTGCTGCCGCCCGGCTTCGCCGCGCTGATGTACTCGCTGGCGAACGCCGTCGAGGGCGTCACTGTCCCGGTGCTGATCGCCGGTGCCCTCGGCGCCCTGCTCTTCGCCGGCTACGCCGCCCACGCGCTGACCACCCGGCGCGAACCGCTGATCGACCTGCGGCTGTTCCGCAGCGGCGGTTTCGCCGCCAGCGTGTCCGTGCTGTTCCTGATCGGCGCGATCATGTTCGGGACGGTCTTCCTGCTCCCGCTGCACTTCCAGCAGGTCGGCGGGCAGGGCGTGATGGCGGCGGGCCTGCTGCTCGCCCCGTTCGGGCTCGGCGCCGTCGTCGCGCAACCGACGGCCGGGAGGCTCTCCGACCGGACCGGGGCCCGCCTGCCGGCCACGGCCGGCGGCCTGCTCCTCATCCCGGGATTCCTGCCCTACGCGCTCGGATTCAACGGCGTCGTCGCCACGCTCGGGCTGGTCGTCGTCGGGTTCGGGCTCGGCGTCGTCGCGTCCGCGACCATGGGTTCGGTCTACCGGACCGTGCCGCCCGCCGCGGCCTCCCGCGCGACCGGAGCGCTGTTCATCGTGCACCAGATCGGCGGTGCTCTCGGGATCACGCTGCTGACCCTGGTCCTGCAGAGCGCGACGGCCTCCGCGCCGCCGGAGCCGGCGTTCCGCACGACCTTCTGGTGGCTGGTGGGCGCCGGCGTGGCCATCTCCGCCGCGGCCAGGATCCTGCCCGGACGCCCCGCACCGGCCGCCCCGACGACCGAAACCGCACCCGTCGCCGAACACGCGTGACCAACCATCCACTGGAGACGACCTTGACCAGGACATTCGTGATCAGCGGCGGCACGGACGGAATCGGCGCCGCCGTGGCGCGTGCGCTGTTCTCCCGCGGCGACCACGCCGTGGTGATCGGCACCGATCCGCGCAAGGGCGACCGCCTGCTCCGCGAGGCGGCCGATTCGCCCGGAGCCGCCTCGTTCGCGCGGGCGGATCTCAGCTCCGTGGCCGAGAACCGGCGACTGATCCGCGAACTGACCGAAAAGCACCCGGAGATCGACGGGCTCGTGCTGTGCGCGCGCTTCTTCCAGACTCGCCGGAAGGTGACGCCGGAAGGGTTCGAGCACAACTTCGCGCTCTTCTACCTGAGCCGCTTCCTGTTGAGCCACGGCATGATCGGCGCGCTGGCGAAGGGCGACCGCCCGGTCGTCGTCAACGTCGCCGGCCCCGGCCAGGACATCCCGATCGACTGGGCCGATCTGCAGAACGAGAACTACGACGGCGTGCGGGCGATGTTCGCGACGGGGCGCTACAACGACCTGCTCGGCGTCGACTTCGCGCGGCGCCACGGCGACGGACCCGTGCGGTACGTGCTGTTCCAGCCGGGACCGACGTCGACGAGCTTCGCGGGCGAGTTCGACGCGCCGACGGCCCGGTTCGTCGAACAGCAGAAGGCCACGGCGAAACCGGCCACCGAAGTGGTGCCACCGATCGCCGGGCTCCTCGATGCCCCGCCCGCCGAACCGCTCAGCGCGTTCGGCACGCACGCCAGGATCGGCATCCGGGACGACCTGTTCTCCCCAGCGGCGGCGGCCCGCCTCGCAGCCATCACGGAGCAGCTGCTCGGATCCGGGTGACACCGCCCCGCGGCACGCCCGGCCGAATGCGCTCCCCCACGGCAGCGCACCTGTTCGGTCGGGCGACCCGGACCGCTTGTCGTGATCCCTGCGTTCGGCGCTGCTGGTGGTGCGCCGAAACGCGGTCCGCGGTGGAACTGCGAGCAGCCGGGCTCACCCGGTGGCCGCAACCGGCAACGAATTTTGCCCGGAGACACCCGAGCTGCTGTTGCTTCCGCTGCTGCTTCGGCTGCTGGAGCTGCTGGTGCTCCCCTCGCTGCTGTTGGTCTCGCCCCTGGTGTTGCCCCCCTTGCTCTTCTTGTCCTTGCTGTTGTCCTTCTCGGCGTGGAAGTGCCCCGCTGTCGAGGCCGGTTGCGCCGCGGCCACGACGCTCGACGCGCCGCTCGCAGCAGCCGTTCCGACATCGGCAACTCCCAGTGCCAAAGGCGCGACCAAAGCCAGACCGGCCAACGCCCCAACCGCTGTGCGCATGGAGATTTCCCCTGATTCCGTTACTTTAGTCCCTTGCCCGTACTTCTCCGCCGTGGTGGCGGCTTCGAAAACCCCCGGACACCAATGAGTTTTCTCCGCCGGCGCGCCGAATGCGCCAGTGGAACACCCGGGCCCGCTCCCTGGCCGCACCCGCTCTTCCGCGGGTGCCCGGCGGAGTTGCCAATCGAGGGGTCGCCGCCCCTACCATCGGAATATGGCTATTTCCGGCCGTGCTGGGGCCGGGCTGCGTGGCCGGGACCGCGAGTGCGAGTTGCTGGATCGCATGTTGGCGAGAGTCCGGACGGGGCAGAGTTCCGCGCTGGTGCTCCGCGGCGAGCCCGGTGCCGGCAAGACGGCGTTGCTGGACTACGTCCGGGAGCGCGCGTCGGGTTGTCGCCTCGCCCACGTCGTGGGCGTGGAGTCCGAAATGGAGCTCGCCTTCGCCGGTCTGCACCAGTTGTGCGCGCCGATGCTCGACCGCCTGGACCGGCTCCCCGAGCCGCAGCGGGACGCGCTGCGCGTCGCGTTCGGCCTGCACGAGGGTGGCGCCCCGGATCGCTTCATGGTGGGCCTGGCCGTCCTGACGCTGCTTTCGGAAGCCGCCGCGGAGCGGCCGCTGGTCTGCCTCGTCGACGACGCGCAGTGGCTCGACCGGGCCTCGGTGCAGGCCATGTCGTTCGCGGCGCGCCGCCTGCTGGCCGAACCGGTCGCGGTGGTGTTCGCCGTGCGCGAGCCCAACGACGACCACGACCTGGCCGATCTCCCGGAGCTCGCCGTCAACGGCCTCGGTTCCGCCGACGCCGCCCAGCTGCTGGCTTCGGTGATGCACGGGCGGCTCGACGAGCAGGTGCGGGACCGGATCATCGCGGAGACCCGCGGAAACCCGCTGGCGCTGCTGGAGTTGCCGCGCGTGTTCACCCCGGCCGAGCTCGCCGGCGGGTTCGGGCTGCCCAACCCCGGACCCGTTTCCGGCTGCCTCGAACAGTGCTTCACCCGCCGGATTCGGGCGGTGCCCGGCGATACCCAGCGGTTGCTGCTGACCGCCGCGGCCGACCCGTCGGGCGACGCCGGCCTGCTCTGGCGGGCCGCTGCCGGGCTCGGGCTGTCGGCCGGTGCGGCCGGCCCGGCCGAGGCCGACGGGTTGATCGAGATCGGCGGCCGGGTGCGGTTCCGGCATCCGCTGGTGCGCTCCGTGGTCTACCGGACGGCGCCGCCGGACGAGCGCCAGCAGGTGCACCGCGCGCTGGGCGAGGCCACCGACCCGGAGGCGGATCCCGATCGGCGCGCGTGGCACCGCGCCCGCGCGGCCCGCGGACCGGACGAGGTGGTGGCCGGCGAACTGGAACGGTCGGCCGACCGGGCGCACTGCCGAGGCGGGATCGCGGCGGCGGCCGCCTTCCTGGCGAAAGCGACCGAGCTGACGCCCGATCCGGCGCGCCAGGGTGCGCGCGCCCTGGCGGCCGCCCAGCAGAAGCTGGATGCCGGGGCGCCCGACGCTTCGCTGGGACTGCTGGCCATCGCCGAAGCATCACCGCTCGACGAGCTCCAACACGCCAGGGCCGACCTGTTGCGTGCCGAGATCGCGCTCGCGGTGAACCGGGGCCGCGACGCCCCACCGCTGCTGCTGCGAGCCGCCGAACGCCTCGAACCGCTCGACGTCGCGCTGTCGCGCGAAACGTACCTCGAAGCGCTCGAAGCGGCGATCTTCACGGGTCGCGTCGGCCACTGCAACGAGGCGCTGCGGGCGACCGAAGCCGCCCGGCGCGCCCCGCAGCGGCCGATAGACCTCCTGCTGGACGGGCTGGCCGCGCGGTTCACCGACGGCTTCGCCTCCGGCGTTCCGACGCTCCAGCGCGCGGTGCGGGCGTTCCGCCGCAGTGGCACAGCCGGGAGCGACGACGCCCGCTGGATCGGGCTGGTCTGCCGCGTCGCGACCGACCTGGGCGACGACGAGGCGTGGCGCGAGCTCGCCGCCCGCGGCCTCCGCCGGGCGCGCGACACGGGCGCGCTCACCACGCTCGCCACCGCGCTCAGCTACCGCGCCGGGGAGCACGTGCACGCCGGCGAGCTCGACGTGGCGTCGGAGATGCTCGCCGAGGCCGATGCGATCGCCCAGACGTCCGGCAACGCGCCACACCGGTACGCCGAGATGACGCTCGCGGCGACCCGCGGCCGCGAAGCCCAGGCGCTGGAGCTGATCGAGACCAGCACGCGGGATGCGGACGCCCGGGGCGAGGGACGGGCGATCACGATGGCCGACTACGCGACCGCGGTGCTGGGCAACGGCCTCGGCAAGTACGAGACGGCGGCCGCCGCCGCCGAGCGGGCCTGCCGGAACGACCAGCTGAGCGTCTACTGGTGGGCGCTGGGCGAACTGGTCGAGGCGGGCGTGCGAAGCGGCCGGCGCGAGGACGCCGAGGACGCCTTCCGGCGGCTCCACGAGCGAACGAGAGCTTGCGGCACGAACTGGGCTTCCGGGATCGAGGCTCGCTCGCTGGCGCTGCTGAGCACGGGTGAGGAGGCCGAGAAGCTCTACCGCGAGGCCGTCGAGCGGCTGGCCCGCAGCCGTGCCGCCGTGCACCTCGCCAGGACCCACCTCCTGCACGGCGAGTGGCTGCGCCGGGAGAACCGGCGGCTGGAGGCGCGCGAACAGCTGCGCACCGCGCACGAGATGTTCGGCCGCATCGGAACCGAGGCGTTCGCCGAACGCGCCCGCCGGGAACTCCTGGCCACCGGCGAAACCGTGCACCGGGCCACGCCGCAGACGCTGGTCGTGCTTACCGCCCAGGAGGCGCAGATCGCCCGGCTGGCCCGCGATGGTCACACCAACCCGGAGATCGGCGCCCAGCTGTTCCTTAGCCCGCGCACCGTGGAATGGCACCTGCGCAAGGTGTTCACCAAGCTCGCCATCGGTTCGCGCCGGGAACTCCGCCGGGTCCTCCCCATCGCCGCCCTAGCGGATTCGCGCACCTAGCGGCGGCCGGCCCGGGTCCGCTGCGGAACCCGGGCCGTGCCGGTTCATCCGACGAAGACGTTCAGCTGCATCCCCATCTGCCGGTGGTTGCCGACCGGGCACCAGAAGTCGTAGAGCCCGCGGCGCAGATCCACGGTGAGGTCGGCGGCCTGGCCCGCCTGCACCACCGGCGTGCGCGCGTTCGCGACGCCGGGTCCGCCGATCTGCAGGGCGTGCGGCGCGCGCCCCTCGTTGATGGCCCGGAACGTGTAGCGCCCCGGCGGCAGGAAAGCCGGCTGCAACAGCCGGTAGTCGACCATCTTGACGATCACCAGGTGCGATCCGCCGCCCACCGGTCCGGCCGGCGCCGGCGGCGCCGCGGCGGCCGACGCACTGGTGCAGACGGTCGCCACCAGTGCGAGCACGCCGAGCAGCACGCTCAGCAGCACCCGCCTCGTTCGTCCGGATTTCCTGCCGATGACCCTTTTTCCGCTCACTTCGATCAGCATTGCCGACCCCCACGAGAAATTCGGCACCGGGCCGGGAAATGCGCTAGCATTCGGAAAACCATTACCGGCCCGGCTGTTTCGACGGTGCGAGCCCGTCCAGCGTAAATCCGCAGGCCGCCCGATTGGTGGCGGAAGTTCCCGGCGGGGCCACTGTTGCCGGTCTTGCCGTTGAAAGAACCGCGACTGCGCGTGCGCATCGGCTCGGGCGTGAATTTAGGTATGGAAGTCGGTAATTACAACGCCGCAGGGTTCGCGGTTCTCGCGCAAGGTGGACGACATCGTCCCCGTCCCCCGACGTTCGAGGCCGTTATGCCCCGTTCCGCTCGTCCCCGACAGGCCAACCGAATCACCCCGTTCCCCGGGCCGCCAGGCATCGGACGCCCCCTCGGCGGCCCGGGGAGCGGAGGTGCCCCCGAGTTCGCCGGGTATGCGCGCAGCTGCCGTCCAGATGCCGCACACCGGCAGAACTCCTCCCCGGAAGCCTGATGCGAACCACCCCCGATCACGAACCGACCGAGCAATGGCTGCCGCTGCTCGACAGCGCCACAATCCCGATGGCGCTGCTCGACGCGAGCGGCCGCTGCGTGCACGCCAACGACGCGCTCTGCCGCGCGCTCGGATACGACCGGGCCGGCCTCGTCGGACACCCGCTCGACGGCTTCACCGCGGATGAGGCCGATCCGCGAAGCACCACCGGATCAGGAACGGCCGAACGGCGATTCAGGCGCTCCGACGGCGGCACCGTGCGGATGCTCCAATGCACGTCGCCGATCCACGGCCGCGGAAGCGAGCCAGGGCTCTTCCTCTCGCAGTTCCACGAGATCGAGGACCGCCCGGAAACCGGCCCCCTGTGGAGCCGCGTGTTCGCCAACGCCCCCACCGGCATGGCGCTGCTGGACCACGACGGCCGCTGGACCGACGTCAACGAGGCGTGGTGCGAGCTCCTCGGGTACAGCAGGCGCGAAATGCTCGAAATGCACATCCTCGACGTCACCTACGCGCAGGACCACGAACACTCCGCAGCTGCGCTGGCCGACCTGGCGGCGGGCCGGCTGACCACGGTCAGCTTGAAGAAGCGCTACCGGCACAAGAACGGCCATCCGATCTGGGTGCTGATCCGGACCAGCGTGGTCCCCGGCGCCGACGACCGCCCGGCGTACCTGGTCAGCCAGTGCGAGGAGCTCGGCGAGCGCGGCGCCTCCGACATCCACCTCGCCCACCTGGCGCTGCACGACCCGCTGACCGGGCTGGCCAACCGCGCCCTGCTCGACGACCGCCTGACGCACGTCCTCGCGGACCTCGAACGGGACGGCGGCGTGGTCGCGGTGCTCGTCGCCGACCTCGACGAGCTGAAGCCCGTCAACGACACCTACGGGCACGCCGCAGGCGACCGGCTCCTCATGACCGCCGCCGACGAACTGCTCAACGCGGCGGGCCCGACCGACACCGTGTGCCGGATCGGCGGCGACGAATTCGCCGTCGTCAGCCGGGTTCCCGATGTCCGAGCCGCCGCGGAGTTCCGCGACCGCGTCGCCGGGCGCCTCCGGGCCGAATGCGACACGCCCCACGGCCTCCTGCGGATCCGGGCCAGCGTCGGGCTGGCCACCACGACCGACCCGGCGACCCGTCCGAACGCGCTGCTGCACGAAGCCGACCGGGACATGTACCGGCGCAAGCACGACATGCGCGCGGTCGCGGAGGCGACCGCACCCTGCCCGCACTGCCAAGCCAGGAACGAGCCGCCCGCCCGGCCCCGGGCGGGTGGCTGACGCGTCCGGCGGTCAGTGCGCGAACGCCGTGCCCGGCACCTCGACGCGGTCGACCTCCGGCCGGTACAGCATCAGCACCGCGGCGTCACCGATCCACACCGCGAACACGATGCCGGTGACCATGGCCGCGATCGTGACGAACGGGCCGGACACGTAGAAGGCGGTGACCCCGGCGATCAGCCCGATCGCGGCCACCGCGAACCCGAACCAGCCGACCCAGGGCCCGAGCACCTCGCGGCGCACCATCGCGGCGCCGGTGGTCGCGGCGAACAGCGCCACCAGCAGCCCGAGCGGCCCGAGCGCGAGCCGGTGCAGCTCGGAGAGCACGAACACCGCCGACCCGCTCGCGGTCGAGATGTCCCGGCTCATCGACGCCAGCGCGGTCACCGGGAGCATGCTCAGCATCGTCATGGCCGACAGCACCACCCCGGCGGCGAACACCACCGGCGAGAACGCCTCCGCACCGCCTTCGGCGCGCTGCAACAGGTGCCTCAGGTGCCCGACGAACCACAAGAACACCACCGCCGCCAGCGTCGCCAGCAACGCGGCCAGCACCACCGTGGCCCGGTTCCCGGCGACGTAGAAGAAGGTCAGGACCGGCTCGTCCCCGGTCGGGGCGGTCGGGTTGAGGAACAAGCTGGCCAGCAGCAGCACCGCCGCCACCAGACCGCTCGCCGCCCCCGCGCGCTCCCATGCCCGCTCGTTCATCGCAGCCTCCTCCGCTCGGATTCCGCAAGCCACCGGGTTACCCCGACGACGACGTGAACCCAACACGACGCACCCCGGCCACCGGGCCGGGAAAAACCGGCACCACGTTCCGCGACGACGGCGGCGATGCACGGCCCGCGAAGCGGTGCCAATGGGCTCTGGCATCCCGCGCGAAGGCTCCGCGACGCTGAGGTGTTGGAGGCGAACAGCAATGGCCGCGACGAAGCACTGGACGGTCGACGTCTACTTCGACGAGGACATCGACCACACGCACGCCGAAGCGCGCCTGCGAGCACCGGCGGCCGGGGAACTCCGCGGCAAGGGCGCGGCACGGCGAAACCCGCAGGACCGCAGCGTGCCGGAGATCGGCGACGAACTAGCGGCGGCGCGAGCGCTGTTCGACCTGGCCCGCCGCCTGCTGAGAACGGCGGAAGACGAAGTCGAGCGAATGACGGGCCACCCGCCCCGCCTCCACACCTGAGCGCGGCGTCAGGTGGGGCGGGTTTCGCTTGGGGGGTGGCCGAATTCGGTCTGGAAGACCCTGGTGAAGTGCGCGTGGCTGGCGAAACCCCAGCGGTGCGCGATGTCCGCGATCGTTCGGTGGTGGGCCGCCGGGTCCGCCAGTTCGCGGCGTGCCCTTTCGAGCCTCCGGCGTTGCAGGTAGCGCGCCGGGGAATCGCCTTCCGCGGCGAACAGCCTTCCCAGGTGGCGCACCGACATCCCGGCCGCCGCCGCTATCCGGCCCGGCGTCAGGCCCGGGTCCGGCAGGTTCCGCTCCACGAAGTCCTTCGCCACCACCAGCGGCGCTGGTGCCGCGCCGTCGGTGGCCAGTGCGCGGATCAGGTCGAGCACCGCGTCGTCCCTCCCGGCGCCGGTGCGCTGCTGCGCCACCCTCGTCAGCAGCGCGCGCAGGGTGTCCAGCAGGGCGGCGGTGCGCGGCGTGTCGGATCCGAAACGCCTCGGCCTGGCAACGCCTTCCGGCAGGCAGCGGGTGGTGAACACCTCGCGCGGGACGTCCACCAGGAGCTGGCGCATCGGCGCGGCGAACCCGAAGAGGTAGGAGCGCCGCGTGTCGTAGAGCGCGAGGTCGCCCGCTCGCAGCGTGAGGCAGCCCTGGCCGTGGTAGAAAACGGCCTCCCCGGCGAGCACGAGGCTGGCGAACACCGAATCCTTCGGCAGCGCCCGGCAGGCCGCCGGGGTCCGCTCGATCACGTGCTCGTTGCCCTCGATGTCCGCGAGCCGCAGCTCGCCGAAGCGCACGTTGGTCTGGGTCGCCAGCAGGCCCCGCTCGGAGTACGGCGAGCAGGTCAGCCCCACCAGGGCGCGCCGGTTGTGATCCTCCCAGAAACCGACCCGGTCCGCGGGCGCGACGGCGTCGGTGGACACTCGCGAGATCAGCGACACGGTACGCGTCATTGCGGCCTCCGCTCGTCAGCCCCCAGCGGGCGCAGGTTAGCCCCCGCGCAGGCGCCGCTCAAGTGGCCAGACAGCCGCCGTCGACCAGGTCCAGCGCGTCGAACCGGAGTTCCCCGCCCAGCCCGGCGAACAGGACCCGCCCGCCGGGCCTGGTCACCGCCAGACAGGCGTCCAATGTGGACTGAATGCCGACCACCTCGAAGGCGATGTCCACCGGTTCGCCCGCGAAACCGGCGGCGACCTCGGCGGGCCGGGTTCATCGCGGGCCCCGTCAGCGGAACAGCGAGTTGACGTAGTCCGCCCCGATGCCCACGGCGTCGTAGTGCTTGCGCACCAGGTCGATGTAGTCGTGCACGTCGAAGTAGCCGACGGTGTCGCCGTTCTCGTCGAGCCAGATCAGCGGGCCCTTGACTATGAACAGCGCCTTCATCGGCTCCTCGCTCTCGTAGGCGACGAGCGTGTGCCCCTCCCCCGGCGCCTCGTAGACGAAGTCACCGGCCGAAGCCGTCCACGGGCGCTCCAGGTAGCCCCACTTCCCGGAGATCGTGTAGGCGAACACCTCGTGCGGGTGGTAGTGGCGGTTGACCAGGCCGGCCTGCTTAGCGCGCAGGATGTCCGACCACGAGTTGTCCTTCACGTTGATCCACAACGGCCGGGATCCCACGGTGTCGGAGAACGGCGCGTAGTAGCGGTCGTCATCGGTGGCGACCTGCGACAGGTACACCTCGGGCTGCGCGTCGGGCTTGACCGAGTTCTCGATCGGCTTGAGGTCCTTCCAGAACTCCGTGGTGGGTTCGTCGGGCATGTCCGCTCCTCCGCGGTCGGCGCTGGGTTACCCGGGCAGTGAACCGCCCCCGGCAGCACCCGGTCTTCCCGCTCGCGGACATGCCCTTGCCCGATCCGGACATCGGCCGCGTCAGCGCTGCAGCGCCCCGGCGACGTCGAGGTCCACGCCCTTGGTCTCCGGCGCCATGAACACCCCGATCACGGCGCCGACCAGCGCGATGCCGGTGGCGATCCACATCGTCGCGCCGATGCCGAGGTTGGCCAGCGCCCACGGCGTCGCGAAGGTGCCCACGGCCGCGCCGATCCGGCTGATCCCCGTGCACAGCCCGACCGCCGTCGCGCGGACCTCGGTCGGGAACAGCTCGTTCGGGTAGATCCACTCCAGGATCGAGGGCCCGCCGTTGAACACGGCGTACACGGCGAAGGCGATGGCGACCGCCCAGAGCCCGGATTCCGGGAACGCGGCCAGGTACGCCAGGCCCAGGGCGGACACCGCGAAACCACCGATCAGCACCGGCCGGCGCCCCATCCGGTCGACCAGCAGGAGGGCCACCACGTTGCCCACCAGGAAGAAGAAGTTGATGACGCCGGACCCGAGGTTCGCCGCGTTCCCGCTGTCGAGGTGGAACAGCTGGAGGATCTGCGGGCCGAAGGCGTAGATCGCGAAGAGGGTGACCGTCGTGGCCGTCCAGAAGACCGAGATGAACACGACGCGCCCGAGGTATCCCTTCCGCAGCAACGCGCGCATCGAGACCGGCTGCGGCTTGTCCTCGACGTCGGCGAGGGTGGCGCCGGGCCCGAGCGCCTTGTGCAGCACCGCGCGCGCTTCTGCATAGCGCTGCTTGCTGACCAGCCATCTCGGCGACTCCGGGATGCTGGCCCGCGCCAGCAGGATCACGGCCGCCGGGATCGCCGACGACAGCAGCATCCACCGCCACCCGTCGTCCAGCGCGAGCAGGGCGTAGCCCACGAACGCCGCGACCGTCGCGCCGACGAACCACATGGCGTTGAGCCCGCCGAGCAGCTTGCCGCGCCAGTCCCGGGGCACGAACTCGGCCACGAGCGTCGTCGCGATCGGGTAGTCGGCGCCGACGGCGATGCCGATGAGCAGGCGGAGCACGAACAGCTCGACGTCGTTGGTGACGAAGAACTGCAGCACCGAGCAGACGATGATCACCGCCAGGTCCAGCGTGTACATCAGCTTGCGCCCGATCCGGTCGGTGATCGGCCCGAAGACCATGCCGCCGAGGAAGATCCCGATCAGCGCGGACGAGCCGATCAGTCCCGACCACAGTGGACTCATCTGCCACTGCGGCTCGATCTGGACCATCGCGATGCCGATGATGCTGAGGATGTACCCGTCGAGGAAGGGCCCGCCGGAGGAGAACAGGGCCAGCCGCTTGTGGAAGCCGCTCAGCTTCGCGTCGTCCAGCGACACCCCTCTGGTGGTGGCATGAGCAGACATCGGCTCTCCGTTCGTTGGAAGTGGTCGGGGTGCGCCGCATCCGGGCATGCCGCACCGGCCGCCGAATGCGGGTCGTTCTCGGAAAAGGGGAATCCTCAGCGGTCGGCGACCGCGGCGATCGCGTCGATCTCGATCCTCGTGCGGCCGCGGAAGCGCGCCACCTCGACGGTCGTGCGGGGCGGGAGCCGGAGTCCGGCGAAGCGCTTCAGGTAGGCGTCGTTGTAGGCGTCGAACTCGTCGAGATCGGCCAGGAACACCGTCATCTTCAGCAGGGAGTCGAGCCCGCCGCCGGCCGGTTCGAGGACGCGTTGGAGGTTGTCGAGCGCGAGCTCGACCTGGTCGGCCATGTCCTCGGGCGTGCTTCCGTCCTCCGCCCGGGGCAGCTGACCGCACGCGTAGATCACGCCTTGGTGGACCGCCGCTGCGGCGTAGGGGCGCTCGACTCCGTCGGGATGGGGGTGCAGCGTTGTCATTCTCGTCCTCACTTCGCCGGTTCCGCGATGAGGAAGCCCTGGGAAGCGCGGTGCGCCGCCGCCCAGTCGCCCGCCTCGACGCGGCGTCCGTTGTTGATCGCGTTCACGCGGTTGCGCTCGCGCTGGGCCGTCGTGGAGATGACCGGCCACCGGAGTCCCGGTGGTTCGCCGCCGCGCGCGTTCGAGATGTAGAGGCCGCCGGACGTGACCGCCCCGGCCGGGAGATGGCGATCGAGCTCGGCGGGGTCGGCTGCGCGGGCGCAACCGTCGGCAGTGCAGACAACACCGGCGGCCGCCGCGCCGTCGCCGTCGAGTTCGGCGAGCACCGCCGTTCCGCCGACCCGCTCGACGAGTTCCAGTGCGAGGCAGAGGAATGCCTGCTGGAAGCCGAGTCCCCGGACGAACACGCCGGCTCGCTGCTCCCGGTGCACTCGCGCCGCCACCAGGTCGAATACCGAGACTCCGAGTCGCAACGGCCCGCGGTCCGGATCGGCGTCGACGACCAGCACGCCGTCCTGGACGGCTGCGGTCGCGGCGGCCGAGCCCGGCCCGCCGTCGATCTCCTGCCGCAGGGCCGCGAGACCGCCCCAGCCCTGGACCTCGGCCCGCAGCACGAGGTCCGCCACGGCGGCGGCCTCCCCCGCGGACGCGCCCGCGGCGCGCATGGCGCGGAGGGCCACTTCCCGCACTTCGCGCGTGCTCGCCCGGATCATCGGTCCGATTCCGGGACGAGGACGTCGGCGAACAGCCGCATCCAGTTCTCGCCGAGCACGCCCCGGACCGCCTTCTCGTCCAGCCCCGCGTCGAACAGGCCCTCGGCGAGCACCGGGAAGTCGGCGGGCCCCGAGAACCACTCCGGCCACTCGGGCCATTTCGGCACGACGGGATTGGCTTCCGGCGGCTGCCAGCGCCCGTTGCGCAGCCACGCCACGAACTCCTCGGACCAGTTCTGCGTGCAGTCGCTGCCGACGGCGACGTGCTCCGGGCCGATCTCGTCCACCAGCCGCGCGACCATGGCGCAGAACTGGTCGCGGGTGGTGCGCTCGCCGCCGATCACGTTCGGGTACAGGCAGCAGCCGATCACGCCGCCCCGGTCGGCGAGCGCCCGGATCACCTCGGTCGGCTTGTTCCTCGGGTTGTCGAAGAACCACCTCGGGTTCGAGTGCGTGATCGACACCGGCACCGCGGACGCGTCGATGGCGTCCAGGCAGGTCCGGTCGCCGACGTGGGACAGGTCGACCATCATGCCGACCCGGTTCATCTCGGCCACGACGTGCCGGCCGAACCTAGTCAGGCCCGAGTCGTGCGGGTCGTAGCAGGCGCCGCCGACCAGGTTCTGGATGTTGTAGGTCAGCTGCGCGACCTGCACCCCCAGCCTGCGGAAGACCTCGACGAGCCGGAAGTCGTCGCCGAACGGCGAGGTGTTCTGGAAACCGAGCAGGACCGCGATGCGACCGTCGTCGTGCGCCCGGCGGATCTCGTCCACCCCGTCGGCGAGGGTGACGAGGTCCGGATTCGCCGCGGCCAGCCGGCACCAGGCCCCGACCGCGCGCAGCGTCTCTGCCGGCCCTTCCCACACCGCGCAGGTCGCGTTGACCGCGCCGACACCGCCGGTCCGCAGCTGCTCCAGCACGCCCCGGTCCCAGTTGTTGATCTGGAGGCCGTCCACGACGAGCCAGTCCTCGTACCGCAACGCAGTCACGCGTGCTCCCCTTCCGGTTTCGCGGTGAACATCCAGTCGTCGGCGGCGATTCCGGCCGCCACGTCGGCGGCCCTCGGCGCACCCGAGAACAACGTGACGCGGAGCCAGTCGGTCGACTGCGGGCTGTAGTTGTCCATGCCGTAAACGGCCAGCTGGAAGCGCTGGAGGTGCAACGGCAAGAAGTCGCGCGCCAGGAGGTTGGTGCGCACCTCCGCCCACGGTGTTGCCGCCAGCGCCTGCACGCGGCAGGCGGTGCCGCGGTGCCATGGGCGGGCGAGCAGGAACTCCGCCACGCTCGACGCCGGATCGGCGTTCCGGAGGTCGTCGCGCAGGCGCGCCACCGCGCGTGCGATGTCGACCGGCTGCTCGACCTGCTCGCCCGGGTCGTGACCGCGACGGCCGCGGCGCGGCTCTTCGCTGTCGGCCGAGACGAACCAGAAGTAGTGGCTCTGCTCCGGCTCGCCGAAGTCGAACGCGTCGACCCAGGCGTACGCGGAATCGATGCTGTCCAGCAGCTCGCCGCAGTCCTGTTCCGGTTGCAGGGCCAGCGACTCGTCGCAGCGCAGCAGCTGCTCCACGTCCTCGTCGAGTTCGTCGTAGAGCTCGACGACGAGCGAGTCGAACACCCCGCACGCCTCGACGTCGATCCGCTCGGCCGCGTCGTGCAACGCCTGCCACGCGAACGAAGTCGGCGTCGCCCCGACCGTGCCTCGTGCCCGGTATTCGGCGAGCAGCTCCGCCACGCGTCCGAGGTGCTCGGCGAGCTCGGGTCCCGGCGCGTACGGCGTGGTGACCAGGGTGTCGCGTTCCGCGAAGTAGCGCTGCGCACCGGCCAGCAGCTCCGCCAGCCGCGCGACCCGCCCGTCCTGCGGATCCGTGGCCTGCCCGAGCGCATGGGCCAGCGGCAGTTCGCGCATCGCGCACCACGCGTCCAGGACCCGGGGATGGTTGACGATGTAGGGCACCATGCCCAGCCCGGTGGCGTTGCCCAGCCCCAGGAACCGGCGCCATCCCGCCGAAAGCCGCACGGCAGCGGCAGATCGCTGGGCGGCGCAGTGCTCCACCAGGTCGTAGCTGAGTTCGCGCAGCAGCCAGGCGGCCAGCATCTGCGCGCGGTACGGCGCCGCCAGCGGGTGTTCCGCCGGGAAGGCGTCGAAGTCCTGCAGCCCGAACTTCCCGTTGCTGTAGAACGCGGTGCTGCGCAGGACGTACGCCGCATCCCCGAACGCCGCCGGATCGGGCTGCCGCCCTTCCGCGAGCCGCTCGACGGTGTAATCGAAGAACCGCTGGCTGCGATTGGCCCGGGTCCACACCAGACTGCCCGCGTCGGCGCGCCCGGTCTCCTGCCCGGGAACGTGGTCGCGCAGCGACGACATCCGCTCCTCGGAAAGCGGCCCCTCGATCAGCGCCGCCGTGACGTCCCAGGATTCCGCGATGACCCGGTCGGTGCGCTGCCGCTCGTCGAGCTCGGTCGAGAAGACCACGAAGCGCAGCCGGACCCCGGCGGCGTCGACCCGGTAGACGGCCTCGCCCCGGCCACCGGAGTCGATCTCCCAGCGTTCCCGGGTGACCTGCCAGCGCTGCTGGGCCGCCCGCCGAAGCATCGAGCGCGCGAAGCTGTGGCGGGTGTGCCGGGCGGCTCCCATGCGCTCCGGCGACAGGACGACGTCGGCGCTCCGGGCCCGGGACTGCGCCCGGCTCAGGCGCTCGGTCGGACGCGGGAAGCCCGTTCCCACCCGGCGGTCCTGCGCGGTGGTCATGAGCGCGCCTCGCGGGGTGCCGTGGTCCGCAGGTACGCGGTCTTGGTCCAGGTGAAGAACTCGGCGCTGCTGTCGCCGTTCTGCTCGCGCGGCGCGGGGAACGTGGAGTCCTTGAGACCGCCGAACGGCGCGTGCAGCTCGGACCCGGTGTTCGGGGAGTTCACCTTGATCAGCCCGGCGTCGAGATCCGCCAGCCCCCGGCGGACCGCGCGCTCGTCGGTGGTGAAGAGCGCCGCCGTGAGCCCGTAGCGGGTGTCGTTCGCGATGGAGATCGCCTCGTCGAGGTCCGCCGCGCGAAGCGCGGTGACGACCGGGCCGAACACCTCTTCCCGGCAGATGGTGAGTTCGGGCGTCCCGGCGAGCAGCGTCGGGTGGACGAAGTGGCCGGCGTCCGGGAGCGGGCCGCTGGACCGCGCCACGACCTCGGCGCCCTCGGCAACGGCCTGCTGCACGGCATCCGCGATCTCGGCCCGAGCCCGCTCGTTGATCACGGGCCCGACCTGGGTGTCCGCGTCCCGCCCGGCGCCGACCCGCAGTGCTTCGAAGCGCTTCGCCAGCTCGGGCAGCAGGTCGTCGTAGGCGTCGCCGACCGCGATGATCCGCCGGGTCGCGGTGCACTTCTGCCCGGTGCTGCCGACGACCGCGCCGACCAGCACGTCGGCGGCCGCCGCGGGGTCGACGTCCGGGAGCACGATGGCGGCGTTGTGACCGCCGAGTTCCATCTGCAGCTTCGCGCCGCGCGGGACGACCGCGTCCCGGATGAGCCTGCCGACCGCGTCGGATCCGGTGAAGGTGACCCCGGCGATCTCCGGCCTGGCGACGAGGCCGGCACCGAGCGAACCCGGCCCGAGCACGAGGTTCACGACCCCTTCCGGCACACCCGCCTCGCAGAGCACCTCCGCCAGCGTGACCGCGACCGCCGGGGTGTCGCTGGCCGGTTTCCAGACCACCGCGTTGCCCCACAGCAGCGCCGGGGCCAGCTTCCAGACCGGGATCTGCAACGGGAAGTTCCAGGGGGTGATGACCGCGACCACGCCGAGCGGGCGGCGCAGCGTCCGGATCACCTCGTCGGGATGGCCGGAGGGATAGGTGGCGCCGTCGGCCGCGCGGGCCCGGGAGGCGTGGTAGTGCAGGGTTTCCACGCTGCCGGCGACCTCCGCGCGCGACTCCGGGAGGGTCTTGCCGTGTTCGCGGGTCATCAGCACCGCGATGTCCTCGGCGCGCCCCGCCAGCACCTCGGCGGCGCGCCGCAGGATCCGGCCGCGCTCGATCAGGCCGAGGTCCCGCCACGCCCGCTGCGCGGTCACGGCGGCGCGCACCGCGCTGTCGAGCTGTTCCGCGCCTGCGGTCCGGTAGGTCGCGACCGCCTCTTCGGGGCTGGCCGGGTCGGTGCTGCGGGCCGGTGTGCCGCTGCCGTCGATCCACCTCCCGCCCACGAGGTGGCGAAGCCGGATCGCCGACGAATCCTGGTTCGATGTCACGTGCTGCTCCATTCGGGCCGACCGAGCGCGGCGTCCGGACGACGGGGCCGCGGCTGGACGCAACGCTAAGCGCGGCAAAACCGCACGTGAAGTACCTATTGCCGATCGCTTGATAAGCCATCACTATCAATCGGTGGAGATTCGTCAGCTTCGGTACTTCGTGGCGATCGCCGAGGAGGGGAACTTCCGCCGCGCGGCGGAGCGCCTCCACGTGGCGCAACCCGCGCTGAGCCAGCAGATCCGCCGCCTGGAGCAGCAACTGCGGACGCCCCTGTTCATCCGCACGACGCGCCGCGTGGAGCTCACCGCGGCCGGGTCGGTGCTGCTGGAGAACGGGCGGCGCGTGCTGGCCGAGGCGGATCAGGCCCTGAACGCGGTCCAGCAATCCGCGCACGGCGAGATCGGCACCCTGCGGATCGGTTTCGTGAGCTCGGCGGCGCTCACCCTGGTGCCCAAGATCGTGCACGCGCTGCGCGCGAACCGGCCGAACCTGCACCTGGACCTCAAGGAGATGACCACCGATCGCCAGCTCGAGGCGATCAACGAAACCGCGCTGGACGTCGGGATCGTGCGGGAGCTGGAGCCCCAGGCCGGGCTGAACGTGGTCAAGCTCGTGCAGGAGCCGCTGCTGGTGGCGCTCCCGAAGAGCCACCCGCTCGCCCGCCGGCGGTCCATCCGGCTCGGCGAGCTCGCGGCGGAGAAGTTCGTGGGGTTCCCGCGCAGCCAGGTTTCCCGGCTCTACGACCACATCGCGGCCCTCTGCCACCAGGCCGGGTTCCGCATGCGGCCGGCGCAGGAAGCCGTTCAGTTCCCGACCATCCTCGGGCTGGTCGCGGCCGGTGAGGGGATCGCCGTGGTGCCCAGCTCGCTGCGCCACCTGCGGCTGCCCGGGTTGTCCTACGCGCGGCTGGACCACCCCGACGCGGTGTCGCGGATCGCGATCGTCTGCCGGCCCGACCGCGCGGAACTCCCGTTGGTGGCCAAGTTCTTCGAGCTGTCGGCCGCGGTCGACCTCGACGGGGAACGGCTGCCCGCCTCGTCCCGATGACGGGGAACGCCGTCGGCCGAACCGTATGATCCGGGCGGGAAGACCGGTACTGGCGAGGGAGACGACGTTGCACCTCTTGGACCTGCAGACCCCTGCGCTCGTCGTCGACGCCGCGCTGCTCGACGCCAACCTGCGGACGATGGCCGAGGCACTGCCCGGGGCCCGGCTGCGCCCGCACGTCAAGGCGCACAAGACGACCGCGCTCGCCCAGCGCCAGGCGGACATCGGGCATCGCGGCTTCACCTGCGCCACCGTCCGCGAGGTCGAGGGCATGGCCGCCGCCGGGCTCGGCGAAGACCTGTTGCTGGCCAACGAAGTTCTCGACACCCGGCGCCTCGGTGCGGTCGTGCGCGGCGGCGCCCGGGTGACGCTGGCCGTGGACTCGCCGGAAACCGTCGAAGCCGCCGCGTCCGGCGGTGTCCGCGAGGTGGTCGTCGACGTCAACGTCGGCCTGCCGCGCTGCGGCATCGATCCCGCGGCCGCGGGCGAGCTCGCCGATCTCGCTCGCAGCAAAGGACTTTCCGTTCGCGGTGTGATGGGGTACGAGGGCCATCTCATGCTGCGCAAGGACCCGGCGGAGCGCGCCGAGCGCGCGGCCGAGAGCATGGCGCTGCTGCTGGCCGCCCACGAGGACGTCGGCGGCGATCTCGTCAGCGCGGGCGGCACCGGGACGTACGCGGTGAACACCTGGGCCACCGAGATCCAGGCCGGCTCCTACACCCTCATGGACACCGCCTACGCCGAGCTCGGCCTGCCGTTCCGGCAGGCCCTGACCGTCCTCGGCACCGTCATCTCGGCGTCCCCGAAGTGGGTCGTCGCCGACGTCGGGCTCAAGGCGCTCGGCATGGACCACGGCAATCCCGCGATTCCGGGCGCGCGCGTGCACTTCTGCTCCGACGAGCACCTGACCTTCACCCCGGAAACCCCGGCCCGGGTCGGCGACCGGGTCCGGGTGCTGCCCGCGCACGTCGACCCGACCATCGCGCTGCACGAGCGCATCCACGTCGTGGACGGCGACGAGGTCGTCGAGATCTGGCCCGTCGACCTGCGCGGCTGGTGACGCGTTCGCGACTTTCCCGGACCGGTCCCGCCCGCGGTTCGCCGTGCAATAGGGTTGCGCCACCTCGTCCGAGGCTGGCGCGACTCGTGGATCGGAGTGGCGGTGCGGATCGGTCAGTTGATCAGCGGCCGGTATCGGTTGGCGGAGCAGATCGGTTCCGGCGGCGGCGGGACGGTCTGGCGCGCCGTCGACGAGGAACTGGGCCGGGACGTCGCGATCAAGCACGCCGTCTCGCGGGACAGCGAGCACGGCGCCGAGCGGATCCGGCGGCTGCGCACCGAGGGCAAGATCCTGGCGAAGGTGAACCACCCGAACGTCGTCACGTTGTACGACGTGGTGGACGAGGGCGGCGAATGGCTGCTGGTCATGGAATACCTCCCCGCGCCGGACCTGGCCCACCACCGCGTGCTGCCGCCCGCGCGGGTGGCCAGGCTCGGGGCGCAGCTGGCCGCCGGCCTGGCCGCGGTGCACGCCACGGGCATCCTGCACCGCGACATCAAGCCCGGGAACGTGCTCGTCACCGCCGACGACATCGCGAAGCTCGGCGACTTCGGCATCTCGCGCGCCGTGCACGCCGACGTGACCCTCACCGAGACCGGCCTGCTCTCCGGCACACCGGGCTTCGTCGCCCCCGAGGTGGCCAAGGCGCGGACCCCACCGCGGCCTCCGACGTCTTCTCGCTCGGCGCCACCCTGTTCGCCGCGATCGAGGGCGTGACGCCGTTCGGCGAATCCGGCAATCCGTTCGTGCTGCTGCGGCAGGCAGCGGCGGGCAAGGTCGCCGCGCCCAGCCAGGCCGGGCCGCTCACTCCGGTGCTCGCCCAGCTGTTGCGGGTCGATCCGGCGAAGCGGCCGAGCGCGGCGGAAGCCAGGACGATGCTGGAGAACATCGCCACCGACGTGCCGGTCGAGAAGCGGCGGCGCGGTCGCGTGGTCGCGGTGTCCGCGGCCGTCGTCGGCGTGCTGGCGGCCGGCGCCCTGGTGGCGACCGGTTTTCCGCCCACGTCGGCGGATCTCCCCGCGACGGATCGGGCCGGCGCGCCGAAGCCGGTGTCGCCGATCGGCGAACCCCGCACGGTTGACCCCTGCGCCCTGCTCGACCCGGTGGCGCTCGCCCGGTTCGGCGAAACCGACCTGAACGCCGAGTACGGGAACTTCAACCGATGCGACGTCATCGTGGATTCCGGCGGCGGCGAGGTGGACGTCGAGGTGCTGTTCTTCGCCGCCGACGGGCCGCCGGAGGGCCGGATCGAGAAGATCGGCGCGCTGGACATCGTGCGGGAGCCGCAGGAAAGCGACGAATGCGCCCGGATCCTGCCGATGCCCGACCAGCGAACCCGGATCGTGATCACCGCGGACCAGCTCGGCGAGGGCAGGTCCGATCTGTGCGGCATGGCCGAGGCGGCGGCCACGACCGCGGCCGGGGTGCTCGGCCGGGGCGAGGTTCCGCGCCGGCCCGCGCCGAATCCCGCTTCGCTGATCAACGTCGACGCCTGCGGCCTCCTCGACGGCGACGCGCTCGCGCGCTTCCCGGGTGTCGACGCCATCCGCCCGGAGCCGGGCTTCGGCGGCTGGAGCTGCCGGTGGAACAGCACCACCGGACCGGCCACGCTCCGGCTCATCTTCGACCGGCACCAGCCGCCCACCGCCGAAGACGGGCGGCCCGTCCGCTTCGGCGACCACCGGGCGTTCGTCGAACCCGAGGGCTACGGCGAGGAGTCGTGCCAGGTCGGCATCGTCCACCGCGAGTACCGCGGCGAGGACGGCCGGCTGGTCGAGCGGCTGCTCGTCGTCGTGATGGGTCCGCAACCCACCGACGAGCTCTGCCGGCTGGCCACCGCCCTCGCCGAACCGGCCGCCGCAGGCCTCCCCACCTGACCCCTCCCCGGGATGCGGCGCGCACCGGAGATCCGCAATTTCCATTGAAATCGAAGGTTCGATTTCAATGGAAATTGCGGCGGACGGCGGCCGGACCTCCCGCAGCGGGCCGACACCCGCACTGCGGCGCACGACGAGCGTGAAAACGGGCCCTGCGGGTCAGGCGTCGAGGACCCGGAGGTCCGGCGGCACCAGCGTCGTGCTCTCCATCAGTTCGCGGATGAGGTTGTGGTTCAAGGTGTTCCCGACCGGCTCGCCGACCTCGTCGCGGGTCAGCCCGGGCACGCCGCCCTTCGACAGCCTGGTGCGGACGTCGACGACGTCGTGCTCCACCCGCTTCGCCGTCCACCCGGCATCCGGTTGCAGCTCGGCGAGGTGCTCGGCGGCCTGCCGCCAGGACAGCGGCTGCGGGTAGGCCTCGTGCATCAGGTAGCGCTGGCCCAGGACGACCAGGAGGAGCTTCTCGGTCGGCGAGAGCTTCCACGTCCTCGGCGGCTGCGTCGGGTCGCCGTGCTGCGACGCGGGCGGCTGCCCGTCCGGCCCCGCCACGTACAGCTCCAGCAGGTGCTCGCGACCGCTCGAACCGCGCAGGAACAGCGGCGTGTACCCGGTGGTGAGCGGGACCGGCTCGTCGTCGGCGAACAGCAGCCGGGAACCGGGGAACCGGACCGGGAGGCGCCCCGTGTTGTGCACCCACCAGTGGTCCAGGTGGTGGGTCAGCAGCCCGTGGTGGCGGCTGATCCGCCGGTCGTTCTCCCCGACGCAGACGTGCACCTCCGGCCGGTTGCGGCCGAACACGATCGTCCGCCCCTCCCGCGGCCGGACCGTGATGCCCCCGGTGACCGACAACGCGAAGATCGTGCCCGGTACCGACCCGGGCACCCCGAACGCCAGGCTGCCGTGCCCGGCCCCGAGCGGACGACCCCCGGCCACCTGCAGGTTCTCGCGCATGCCCACCTCCGCTTCCTCGAACGCACCCGCAGCATTCCACGGCCGGCCGGGAGCCCTCCCGGAACCGGTGCGGCCCCGCGGGGCCGCACCGGTGCTCAGGACGTGACGGCGCACTGGCCGCGATCCTCGCGCGCGGGCCCGGCCGCAGTGGGCCGCACGTCGAAGTCGAAGATCGCCGCCGGGACGTAGAGCGTGCAGCAGGCGTTGGGGATGTCGACGATGCCGCTGATCCGCCCCTCGACGGGCGCCGAACCGAGCAGCAGGTACGCCTGTTCGCCGGTGTAGCCCCACTTCTTGAGGTACTCGACGCCGTTGAGGCAGGCACGCCGGTAGGCGGTGGTGGCGTCCATGTAGTGGTTGGTGTCCGTGTCGTGGTCCACCGAAACCCCGGAGAACGACAGGAACTCCGAGTACCGCGGTTCGACGTTGCCCGGCATGAACACCGGGTTGGTGGTGATGCCGAACTTGTCCATGCCGCCCTTGATCAGGTCGACGTGCAGGTCGATGAAGCCGCCCATCTCGATCGCGCCGCAGAAGGTGATCTCACCGTCGCCCTGGCTGAAGTGCAGGTCGCCCATGGACAGCTTCGCGCCCTCGACGAAGACCGGGTAGAAGACCCGCGACCCGCGGGTGAAGTTCTTGATGTCCTGGTTTCCTCCGTTCTCCCGGGCCGGCACCGTCCGGGCGCCCTCCCGGGCGATCCGCTGCGCCTCGCTGCCGTCCGCCTGACCGGCCAGCGCCCCGGGCTCGGTCGGCGGCAGGGCCAGCGGTGGCACGCGGTTCGGGTCGGTGTCGATGAGCGCCTGCTCCCGCCGGTTCCACTTGGCCAGCAGATCGGCCGATGGCGCGGTGCCCATCAGGCCGGGGTGGGTGATGCCGGTGTAGCGGATGCCCGGCAGGTGCCGCGAGGTGCACTGCTGCCCGTGGAAGTCCCAGATCGCCTTGTAGGCGTCCGGGAAGTAGTCGGTCAGGAAGCCGCCGCCGTTGACCTTGGCGAACACGCCCGTGTAGCCCCAGCCCTGCCCCGGGGCCTCGCCGGTCTCCTGCGGCACCGGCCCGAGGTCCAGGATGTCGACGATCAGCAGGTCGCCGGGTTCGGCGCCCTCGACGCTGATGGGGCCGCTGAGCATGTGCGTTTGGTTCAGGTCGACGTCGCGGACGTCGTTGGCGGAGTCGTTGTTGCCGAGCTGCGCGTCGGTCCACTCCCGGCATTCGACGCGGAACTCCTGGCCGGGCCGGACCATCGCGGCCGGCGGGACGTCCGGGTGCCAGCGGTTGTGCCCCGGCACCGCCTGCTCCCGCATCGACTTCGACTGGTCGACGCTGAAAACCACTTCTGGCATGGGAAATCCTCCTCACTGATGTGCCGGACGGTGGGGCGCGGACAACATCCGGACGCCCCGGACCGACCACACGCCGGTGGTGAACAACCACAGCGCGACGAAGACGACGACGCCGAAGATCACCAGCACCGTCGCGATAGCGTTCGGGTTCCGCCAGTAACCGGTCATGATCAGGAACGACGGGATCGCGGCGGTGACCCAGCCCTCGATCGCGGCGACCCAGCCGGTGTAGCGGGTGAGCCGCTCCATCTTGAGGCCCAGCAACAGGAAGAACAGCAGCCACAGGAACGACCAGTACAGCCAGATCACGCCGAACGGGCTGTCCCCGAGCAGCCGGAAGTTCGCGAACGAGTAGCCGAGCGCCATGATGGCGACGAAGAGCGAGAACCAGCCGACTCCGCTCGTGTCGAAGTCGCCGAGCAGCCCGATCCCCACGTACAGGTAGGTGAAGCCGAACAGGTAGATGCCCGACGCGCTGAGGACCGTGACCGGGTCCCCGAGGTTCACCGCGATCAGGATCGTCGGGGTGATTACCTGGAGCGCCCCGACGAAGAGGTTGAACACGCCGATCGCCTTCGGGTCGGCCTTGCCCAACAGCATGACGCCGTTGAGGAACAGCACGGCGCCGACGTACAGCAATCCCACGTATGCCACCGATGACACCTCCGCTGGCGCCTGGGCCCGGTCAGGGGCGCGGGAGCTGGGACAGCGACGGATGCGGCTCGGGCGGCTTCCTGCGGGGCACCTCGGTGACCACCTCCGGCTCCGCGCCGCTCCGCTCCGCCCGGTCGAGTGCGGCGGCGAGCCGCGCGGGCACGGCGGCGAGGTGCGGTGCGGAGAAGATCCTGCGGGCCGGTCGCCCGCAGTGGAGGCACTCGTGCGAAGCCGAGGCCGTCCCCATCGGCTGGTGCGTCTCGAAGCGACCGCACCGAGGGCAGTCGTACTCGTAAGTCGCCATGGCCGGCCCTTCCCCCGAAGACCTGAGACCGATGCGATCCCGCTGCGGTCGCCGGCCGGAGAATCGCGGACCGGCGGCCCAGAACCGAGGAGACTCCCGGTGCCGTGCGCTGTCAAGGGCGGCATGATCTGCGGCGACGCGGCCCCGGTCGGCTTCGGCGTGGCGCGCGGCACTGTTGACTGCGCGTGCCCGCCTACCCAATAATTTCCACCCAACAGAGTGAGCACCCGTCGGAGCGGTCACAGCATGCAGGCGGCACCCGACACGATCAGAGTGGTGGCTGCCCATGCGTCCCCGACACGATCCCCGCGGTCACATCATCCTGACCGCCTGGCTGTGCCCGGGCTGCGATGTCGCCGGACGTTCCGCGCCCGAGAACGAGCCGGAATGCTGGAACTGCGGCGGCCCGGTCGTGGTCACCGCGCGCCCCTCGGTTCCCGTCGCCGAACCTGCCGTCGGCTCGCCGGTCAACTCCTGACGGTCCGTCCACTGTGCACTCCAATACCCCGCGACCGACGCCGGCGCCGCCCGCATGCGCAGCGTGACTGATCGGCTACGGATCGAACTCGGGGCGAAAGACCCCTTTACCGGCCTTTTACTGGCAATACCGTGACAAGTACCGGCAAAAGTCGGTGAATCCGACGACGTACTCACGTCGCCGGGGTCGGCAGAAAAGCACCGGGAGTCCCGGCGGGCTCTTCGCGCTCCCCGGAAAGGCCCGGTGCGGCAATCCCCATCACGGGATTAACGAGGGGTCACCATGCAGATCAGCACTATCTTCAGCAACCGTCACGGCTGGGGCTGGGGCCACGGCTGGGGCTGGGGCTGGGGCTGGGGTTGGGGCTGGGGCGGCGGCTGGGGCCGCTGGGGTGGCTGGGGTGGCTGGGGCGGATGGGGTCGTTGGGGCGGCTGGCGCTGAGCCGGCATTGACGTCCCGGGATCCTCTTCCGAACCAGAAACCACATCCAACCCGATAGACCAGTCCAGCATTTCTGGTAGCTCCCGTCTTCATCAAGGCGGGAGCTACTGCTGCGTCGGGACGACCCTCGTAGTCCACACAGGACTCGAACACCGCTCGGAAGTACCGGGGCCGATTGCCGCCGGACACGAGCCGGCGGCGCCACCATGATCGGCTCATGCGTGCTTCCGACGACGTGCTGTTCGCCCACCTCCGCCGCACCAACGCGGACTTCGCCCGCGGGGTGCGGTCGATCGAGCCCGGCCAGTGGGCCGATCCGACCCCCTGCGCCGAATGGGACGTGCGCGCGCTGGTGAGCCACCTGGTGCAGGCGAACGCGATCTACCGCCTGCTGCTGCACGGCGGCGACAGCGCCCAGTTCCTGGTGATCCGCGAGCAGGACGCGCTCGGCGACGACCCCGCCGGATCGTTCGACGCCGCCGCGGCGAGCTGCCTCGCCGCCTTCGGCGAGCCCGGGGCGCTGGACCGGGTCGTGGACTACCCGTTCGGCCCGGTCGACGGCCGCAAACTGCTCGGCCTGCTCATCGCCGACACCGTCGTGCACAGCTGGGACCTCGCCCGCGCCACCGGCGCCCCGGAGGAACTGGACCCGTCGCTGGTCGAGTGGGTCGACGACAACTTCGAGTGGCTCTACACCGGCGTCGCCGAGGGGCCGCTCGACCCGGGCAGCACGCACAGCTACTTCGCGGCGGCCGCGGCGGCTCCCGCCGACGAGACCCGCCAGCAGCGGATGCTGCGCCTGATGGGCCGCCAACCCTGAGCTCCGCCACCGGAATTCGATCTGGAATTCGATCTTGCAGAATCCGCTCCCCGCGCGCCCGGGCTGGGCTACCTTGATCAACATCGCACGTGATCTTCGTGCGGGGAAATCGGAGGACAACAGCAGATGACCAAGAACCTGCCGGTGCCGGGGTCGCTGAAGCGCACCGCGGCGCTGGCCGCCGCGGTCGCCGCCGCGGGCGCGTTCACGAGCTTCGGGACGGCGCAGGCCGGCGAACCGACCGGCGACGTGACGCCCTCGATCATCGGCGGCACACCCGCGGACCAGACCTACTCGTTCATGACGTCATTAGAGTACGAACGCAACGGGGACCCGAACTCGCACCGCTGCGGCGGCGCGCTGATCAGCCCGGAGTGGGTCGTGACGGCGGCGCACTGCGTCACCTCGCCCGACCCGAACGGCGGCGCCTACGTCGTGATGGACCCGGCGCTGCTGCACGTGCGCGTCGGCTCCAACGACCGGACCTCCGGCGGAACCATCGCCAAGCTCCAGGACATCGTGGTGCACCCCGAGTACCACTCGTACGAGGACCGCGAGCTGGGCAAGGACATCGCGCTCCTGCACCTCGACGGGCCGATCGCCGACGCGCCGGCGCCGATGGCCGACGAGCTCACCGCGCCGGGCACCGCGGTCCGCGAGATCGGCTGGGGCTACGTCTCCAACGCCGACGCCGGTGACCCGACCAAGCTGCCGACCCAGCTCCAGCAGCTCGACACCTCGATCATCCCGTCCGACACGCCGAAGTGCGTGGCGGGCCCGGACGGCGACACCTCCTGGGGCATCCACGACGGCGACGTCTGCGCGGACAACCCCGAAGGCGTTCGCGGTCCCTGCGGCGGCGACTCCGGTTCGCCGCTGCTGGTCAAGGAAGGCGACCGCTGGCGGGTCGTCGGCGTGGACAGCCGCGGCGTCGGCCACGTCTGCGGCGAGTCGCCCGACGTCTACACCAGCGTCGGCCACTTCCGCGGCTGGATCGACAGCGTCATCGCGTGATCTCCTGATCGCGACAGGGCCCCGGCGGTGGATCGCACCGCCGGGGCCCCGTGCCATCAGCACCGATCACGCCGATCAGGTGGAATCCCGCACCACCAGGTTCACGAACGGTCCTTCCGCCGGCGGCGCGGGACGCCCCAGCGCCGACAGCACGGAGTCGGTCAGCCGCCGGGCTTCGGCCGCCAGGTCGACCCGGATCGTGATCAGCGGCGGGTACGAGTAGCACGCCAGCGGATCGTCGTCCACTCCGACAACGGCATCGCACCGACCGTGCGCACTTTGTGCTGCTATAGCGACACAAAGTGCGCACGGGCCAAGACCGCGAGGACGAGACGCAAACTGACCATTGTGGACCCGAACCGGACCACCTCCTGGCGAGCTCCGGCGGCTGCGGCGGTTCGCACCGCCGGCATGCTCATCACCGGTTCGATGCCGGGCTGCGAGGGCCGCCGCTCCCCCGCCGACTTCGACAGGCCCGGCGCCCGGTACGACAGCTGCCGGCTGGACGCCGCGGGTGAGGGCGACGAGGTCGAGAACCCGATCGTTTGGCGCCTTCCCGGCAGGTAGCCCGGCCGCATGATCGTGTTGAGATGTTCGGCCCCGCCCCGGACAGTGGTTTCGATGTCGGGCACATCGGCAAGGGACGGGGGCCGGGGATGCGGGTAGCAACAGCGTGGCGGGTCGTCGTCGGAGGCGTGCTCGCCTGCGCGATGGCCTCGTGCACGGCTCCACCGAAGCCTTCGGCCGCGTCCGTGACGGCCTCGGTGCCGGACCGCGCCGCGCAGGTCGCGCCCAGCGAGCCGCTGGTCGTCACCGCGCACGCGGGCACGCTCACCTCGGTCACCGTTACCACGGACGGGGGAAGGACGATCCCCGGTTCGCTGCGCGACGGCGGCCGCTGGTGGAGCACGACGACGCCGCTGGAGTTCGGCACCACCTACCGGGTGCACGCCCTGGCCGAGGACGTCGAGCGGAAGCCGTCGGCGCCGCTGAACTCGACCTTCAGCACGGTCAAGCCCGTGGACACCGTCACCGTCGAGCGGACCCGGCCCACCGACGGCGACACGGTCGGCGTCGCCATGCCGGTGTCGATCTACTTCAGCCGGCCGGTGACCGACCGGGCCGCCGTCGAGCGCCGCCTGTCGGTCGAGCCGTCGGTGCCGACCGAGGGCTCGTTCCACTGGATGAGCGACGAGCAGGTGAACTGGCGCCCCAAGGAGTTCTGGAAGTCCGGCACCATCGTCCGGGTGCGCGCGCAGCTGTACGGCGTGGACACCGGCGGCGGCGTGATGGGCACCGACGACACCGAGACCAGCTTCCTCATCGGGCGCGACCAGCGCGCGATCGGCGACGTCAACACCCACACGTTCACCGTCTTCCAGGACGGCCAGCCGATCCGGGAGCTCCCGGCCTCCTACGGCAGGAGCGTCTACCCGACCCAGTCCGGCGTCCACGTGGCCTTCGAGAAGCACACCTCGACGCGGATGCGCTCGGACACCTGGGGCGGGCCGCAGAAGGGCCAGCCCGGCTACTACGACGAGGTCCTCCCGCACGCCGTGCGCATCTCCAACAACGGCGAGTTCGTGCACGTCAACGCCGCGACGGTCGGGCAGCAGGGGGCCGCCAACGTCTCGCACGGGTGCATCAACCTGTCGCCGGCCAACGGCAAGTGGTACTTCGACTTCGTGCAGATCGGCGACCCGGTGGAGATCGTCGGCTCCGACCGGCCGCTGACCCCGGCCGACGGCGACATCCCGGACTGGACGATCCCCTACGACGAGTACATCAAGGGCAGCGCCCTCTACCAGCCGCGCTGAGCGGCGTGCCGGGGCAGGAAGGCGGCGATCGCGAGCGCGAGGAGGGCCGCTGCGGCGGCCATCGCCATGATCACCTGGAAACCTGCCTCGGACGGTACGGTCAGCGCGCCGAACGTCGCGGTCAGCTGCGCGAGCACGGCGCCCGCCACCGCGCTGGAGACCGAGGTGCCGATGGCGCGCATCAGGGTGTTGAGGCTGTTGGCGGCCGCGGTCTCCGCGACGGGCACCGCCGCCATGATGAGCGCGGGCATCGCCCCGTAGGCGAGCCCGATGCCGGCGCCGATCACGCTGGAGACGAGCACGAGCTGCCAGACCGCGGACATCAGCACGATGCCCAGGCCGTAACCGGCTGCCACCACGACGGCGCCCAGCATCAGCGTCGTCTTCGGTCCCCGGGCCTTCGAAATGCGCGCGGACAGCGGCGCCATGGCCATCATCACCAGACCCGACGGGCCCATCGCCAGTCCCACGACGAACATCGTCTGCGCCAGGCCGTAGCCGGTGGCCGCGGGCAGCTGCAGGAGCTGCGGCAGCACCAGGGACATCGCGAACATGGCGAACCCGAACACCGCGGACGCGATGTTGGTGAGCAGCACCTGGCGGCGCGCGGTGGTGCGCAGGTCCACCAGCGGCCGGGCGACGCGCAGCTCCCACCAGCCCCACAGCAGGAACAGCACCGCCGACGCGCCGAGCAGTCCCCCGGCACGGGTGGCGGTCCAGCCCCACTCCGCGCCCTTGGAGATCGCCAGCAGCAGGCAGATCAGTCCGGCAGACAGCCCGATCGCGCCCACGAGGTCGAAGCGCCCGCCGCTGCGCACGCCGGATTCCGGCACGAATGCCAGCACCAGCGCGGTCGCGACCGCACCCAGGCCCGCCGACGTCCAGAAGAGCACGTGCCAGTCGGTGCGTTCGGCCAGGAAGGCGGCCGCGGGCAGGCCGAACGCGCCGCCGACGCCCAGCGAGGCGCTCATCGTCGCGGTCGCCGAGCCGAGCCGTTCGGCCGGGAGCACGTCGCGCATGATGCTGATCCCCAGCGGGATGACGCCCGCGGCCAGCCCCTGCAGGATCCGCCCGACGACCATGGGCGTCAACGAGTCGCTGAGGCCGCACACCGCCGAGCCGGCCACCAGCAGCACCAGGCTGATCAGCAGCATGCGCCGCTTGCCGTACATGTCCCCCAGCCGGCCCACGACCGGGGTCGCGACGGCCCCGGCGAGCAGCGTCGCGGTGATCGCCCACGCGGCGTCGGCCGCGGACGCGCCCAGCAGCGCGGGGAGCACGGGGACCAGCGGGATGACCAGGGTCTGCATCAGCGAGACCACGATCCCGCCGAAGGCCAGCACCGCCACGACGGTGTTCGCGCGCGGCTGGCCCGAGACCACGGCGTCGGCGGCTCGGGCTGGGGCGTGGGGCATGGCGGGGCCTCCGTCGGCGTGATCGGCGTTGCCGGTCGGCTACTTTAAATCAGTTGATTGACTTAAAGTAGCGGGATCGGTTAACTGGTCGCAGACCGACCGGGAGGAGCGCGCATGACCGCCGAGGGCGAACAGCTGCTGGACTACCCGATTCCCAGCGCGGCGGCGCTGGAACCGCCCGCGGAGTGGGCGCAGCTGCGGCAGGGGTGCCCGGTGGCGCGGGTGTCGCTGCCCAGCGGCGACGAGGCTTCGCTGCTCACCCGCTACGACGACGTCAAGCGGGTGCTGTCCGACCCGCGGTTCACCCGGCAGCTCAGCGCCGAAGGCGCGGCCCGGATCTCGGCCAACGAGTCGGGCGGCGTGTTCAACAGCTCGCTGGCGACCGCGCTCCCCCAGTCCGGTGACGCGCACCAGCGGTGGCGGCGGATGGTCGGCAAGTGGTTCACCGCGCGGCGGATGACCGCGCTGCGGCCCGAGATCGAGGCGATGGCCGAGCGGCTCATCGACGACATGGTGGCGCGCGGCGACCACGCGGATCTCAAGGCGAGCCTCGGCTTCCCGCTGCCGGTGTGGGTCATCTGCACCATGCTCGGCGTGCCGGACAGCGACCGGGACGAGTTCGCGCACTGGTCCGACACGCTGCTCAACCTGACCCGCTACGAGCAGGCGGAGATCGACGCGGCGCAGGCCGAGTTCGTCGAGTACATGGCCGCCCACATCGCCGCCAAGCGCGCGGCGCCGGGCGACGACCTGCTCAGCGAGCTGATCGCGGGCACCGACGCCGAGGGCCGCCGGCTCAGCGACGCGGAACTGGTGGGCACCGGCCAGGGCCTGCTGGTCGCCGGGCACGAGACCACGGCGAACATGATCGGCAAGATGGTGGCGCTGCTGCTGGCCGACCGCACGCGGTGGGAACGGCTGCTCGCGGACCGCTCCCTGGTGCGCACCGCGGTGGAGGAGGCGCTGCGGTTCGACGCCAACCCCGGCTTCGGCATGCCGCGCTACATCGGCGAGGACGCCGAGGTCGCCGACATCCGGCTGCCCGCGGGCACGACCGTGGTGTGCAGCATGGCCGCGGCCAACCGCGACGCCACGGCGTTCGACGGCGCCGACGAGATGGACCTCGGCCGCAGCCCGAACCCGCACCTGGCCTTCGGCGCCGGGGCGCACTCCTGCCTGGGCCAGGCGTTGGCCCGCACCGAGCTGCAGGCCGTGCTCGACGTGCTGCTCCGCCGCCTCCCCACGCTGGAGCTCGCCGTGGCGCCGGACGACCTCAACCGGGTCGAGGGCCTCGCCGTCGGCGGCCTCCGCGAACTTCCGGTGCGGTGGTGACGATGGCCGGGAAGACCGCCCGGGCAGAACGGGTCAACGCGACGCGGGAGCAGATCTTGGCGGCGGCGGAACGGCTTTTCGCCGAGCACGGGGTGTTCGCCGTGTCCAACCGCCAGGTCAGCGAGGCCGCGGGGCAGGGCAACAACACCGCGGTCGGCTACCACTTCGGCACCAAGGCCGACCTGGTGCGGGCGATCGCGCGCCGGCACTCCGAGCAGATCGAGCGGCTGCGCCTGACCATGGTCGCCGAGGCCGACGGCTCCACCGACGTGCGGGACTGGGTGGCCTGCCTGGTCTGCCCGGTCACCGAGCACCTGGCCGCCCTCGGCAGCCCCACCTGGTTCGCCCGGTTCGGGGCGCAGGTCATGACCGATCCCGCGCTGCGCGAGATCATGATCGACGAGTCCCTCACCGCGCCGTCGCTGCTGACGGTCCTCGACGGCCTCAACCGGTGCCTGCCCGACCTGCCGGTCGACGTGCGGCTGGAGCGCGGCGACATGGCCCGCCAGCTCATGGTGCACATGTGCGCCGAGCGCGAACGCGCTCTCGCCGAAGGCACCGCCACACCGCGGAACAACTGGCAGGACGCCGCGAGCGGCTTGATCGACGCTATCGTCGGGATGTGGCTGGCACCGGTCACGCGTTGATTTCCGTTCGGCCCAGCCGAAATCCGCTCGAGGAGGATGCTCGTGAAGGTGACCGTCGACGAGGACAGGTGTTGCGGCGCAGGGCAATGCGCGCTGCTCGCCCCCGAGGTGTTCGACCAGCGGGAGGACGACGGGGTCGTGATCCTGCTCGACGCGGCACCGGCCGAGCCGCTGCACGCCGCGGTCCGCGAGGCGGCCGGCGTGTGCCCGGCGGCGGCGATCGAGCTGGGCGAGAACGCGTGAGCGCGCCCGCAGGCGTGCTGGTGGTCGGCGCGTCCGCCGCCGGCATCACCGCCGCAGATGCGTTGCGCCGCAAGGGATATCTCGATTCCCTGACCATCCTGGGAGCCGAGTCGCATCTGCCCTACGACCGCCCGCCGCTGTCCAAGCAGGTCCTCTCCGGGACATGGGAGGCCGAGCGGGTGCGGCTCCGGTCGCCGGAGAAGCTGGCCGAACTGGACGCCGACATCATCCTCGGCGACCCGGCGGTCGGCCTGGATCCGGCGACCCGCACCGTTCGCACCGCCTCCGGCCGAACCCTGACCGCCGGAACCATCGTCGTGGCGACGGGGCTGCGGCCCCGCACGCTGCCCGGCCAGGACGGCCTGACCGGCGTGCACGTGCTGCGCACCGTCGACGACTCCCTGGCGCTGCGGTCGGCCCTGCTGAGCGCGACGCGCGTGGTCGTGGTCGGGGACGGCGTCCTCGGTACCGAAATCGCCGCCACGGCAAGGGGAATGGGCGCGGACGTGACGCTGGTCGGCCCGCAGCCGGTGCCGATGGCGAGCCAGTTCGGCACCCTGGTCGGCGGGCTGCTCGGCGACCTGCACGCCGAGCGCGGCGTCCGGCTGCGGCTGGGCACGGCCGTCGACGGGCTGACCGGGCAGGACGGCAGGGTCACCGGCGTGCGCCTGGACACCGGCGACGAACTGCCCGCCGACGTCGTCGTGGTGGCGCTCGGCGCCGCGCCGGCGACGGAATGGCTCGCGGAAAGCGGGCTGCAGCTGGACAACGGGCTCGTCTGCGACTCCCGCTGCCGCGCGGCGGAAGGGATCTACGGGGCTGGGGACGTAGCCCGCTGGCAGCACGACGCGCTCGGTGTCTCGCTGCGGCTGGAGAACCGGACCAACGCGACCATGCAGGCGAACGCCGTCGCGGCCAACATCCTCGGCGACGACCAGCCCTACTCCCCCGTGCCGCACTTCTGGACCGACCAGTACGACACCAAGATCCAGGTCCACGGCCTGCCCACGGCCGCCGCCGAAGCGACCATCGTGGACGGAGACCCGGCGGACGGGCGGTTCGTCGCGATGTACCGCCGCGATGGCGAGGCCGTGGGCGTGCTGGGCTGGAACATGCCCAAGCAGACCCGGTTGCGCCGCGGCGAGGTCGTCGAGGCGCTTTCCGCACCGGTCCGGTGACGACGACCCAGGAAGGCAAGCGATGATCCCAGTTCGCGAGGAATCGGCGGATGTCCCGGAGTTCCCGATGGCCCGGGCGGCGGGCTGCCCGTTCGACCCGCCGCCAGACCTGCGGTTCCGGCAGGAGGCGGGGCCGCTCGCGAAGGTCCGGCTGTGGGACGGCAGCACCCCGTGGCTGGTGACCCGCTACGCGGAGCAGCGGACGCTGCTGGCCGATCCGCGGGTCAGCGCCGACATCACCCGCCCCGGCTACCCCAGCTCGGCGCCGGTCAGGCCGGGCGGTTCCGGCGTCAGCTTCATCCTGATGGACGATCCCGAGCACGCGAGGCTGCGGCGGATGGTGACCGCGCCGTTCACCGTCAAGCGGGTGGCCGCGATGCGCCCGGCCGTGCAGAAGATCGTGGACGACCTGATCGACGAGCTCCTCGCCGGCCCGAACCCGGTGGACCTGGTCGAGGCGTTCGCGCTGCCGGTGCCCTCGCTGGTGATCTGCGAACTGCTCGGCGTCCCCTACTCCGATCACGACTTCTTCCAGGAGAACAGCAAGACCATCATCAAGCGGGACGCGAGCCCCGACGACCGCACCGCCGCGATGGGCCGGCTGGCCGGTTACCTGGACGAACTCGTCGGCGCGAAGCTCGTGAACCCCGGCGACGACCTGCTGTCCCGGCTGACCGAGCGGGTCGCGGCCGGGGAACTGCCCCGGGACGAAGCGGCGCGGATGGGCGTGTTGCTGCTGATCGCCGGGCACGAGACCACCGCGAACATGATCGCCCTCGGCACGCTCGCCCTGCTGGAGCACCCGGAACAGCTGGCGCTGCTGCGCGAGACCGACGACCCGAAGCTGGTCGCCGGCGCGGTCGAGGAACTGCTGCGCTACCTGCACATCACGCACAACGGGCGGCGCCGGGTGGCGCTGGAGGACATCGAGATCGGCGGTCAGGTCATCCGCGCCGGCGAGGGCATGATCATGGCCAACGACATCGGCAACCGCGATCCCGAGGCCTTCCCCGATCCCGACCGGCTGGACCTCACCCGCGACGCCCGCCACCACGTGGCCTTCGGCTTCGGCGTGCACCAGTGCCTCGGGCAGCCGCTGGCGCGGATGGAGCTGCAGGTCGTCTACAGCACGCTCTACCGGCGCATCCCCACCCTGCGCCTGGCCGAGGACCTGGCGCAGATCCCGTTCAAGCACGACGGTTCCGTCTACGGCGTCTACCGCCTGCCGGTCACCTGGTGACCGCCCGACCCCGAGGAGTTCCGATGAAGGTGACCATCGACCAGGACAAGTGCGTCTCGTCCGGTCAGTGCGTGCTGGCCGCGGAAGAGGTCTTCGACCAGCGCGACGAGGACGGCGTCGTGGTGCTGCTCAACGCGAATCCGCCCGCCGAACTCGCCGAGGACGTCCAGCAGGCCGCGGTGCTGTGCCCGGCGCTGGCCATCGTCGTGGAGGACTGACATCGGCGATCGCGCCGCGGCTCGCCTGCGGCGCGATCGTTCAGGCCTTGGCCCGTCGGCGAGCCCGGTAGGCCGCGGCCTTGACGCGGTTGCCGCATTCGTCCATCCCGCACCAGGTGCGCCGGGCGCCGCGCGAGCGGTCGAGGTAGATGCGGGTGCAGTCGTTGCGACCGCATTCCTTGAGACAGGCGTGGGGATCGCCGAGCACGGCGATACCGCTCCTGGCTATGTGAGCCAGCACCGCACGGAGATCTCCCGAGATGTCCAGCCCCGCGTCGCTGAGCTTGATCGCGGGCAGCGGCGCGGCGGCCGCGCCGTTGACGATCTGAAGGCTGCCCGGATCGAAGGGCCGGTCGAGCATGCGATCGAGGGCGAGCCGGTAGAGCGCTTCGCGCAGTGACAGCGCGAACTCGAAGGTTGCGAAGTCGGCGGTGACCCGGTCCGGGAGCTCGGCGCATTCGGCCACCCACCGCTCCAGGTCTGCGGGCGTGGCCAGGCCATCGATGGGCTCGTCGCGGCGAGACCCCACGGTGCCGGCCAGGTCGAGGGCCGCGTTGCCGCTCACGAATGCGAAATCCACGTCACCATCTTGACCGGTGACGAACCTGGGAGCAATATCGTCACCTGTCAAACCGGTGACGCCAGCCCAGGAGGAGATCGCGTGGCAGAGATCCGCGACGTCGAGGTCGTCGTCTTCGACGTCCTCGGAACACTGGTCGACGAACCCAGCGGACTGCGTGCGGCGATTCGCGACGCGGTGCCCACGTCCGACGATGCGACGGCCGACGAGCTGCTCGCCTCGTGGCTGGGGCACGTTGAGCTCGAACAGCAACGCATCGCGCAAGGACATCGCGCGTACGCCAACTCCGAGATCATCGACGGAGAGGCCGCGCGGCTGGTGGCCGACCGCGCCGGGCTCACCGATCCGGCGGTCATCGCCCGGCTGGCCACGGCGGGTCAGCGGCTGCCGCCCTGGGGCGACACCGTCGCCACCCTGGATCGGCTCGCGGAGCACTTCGCCGTGCTCGGGCTCTCCAACGCCAGCCGCACCGCATTGTTGCGGCTCAGCGCGCATGCGGGGTTGCGCTGGCACCAGGCCTTGCCCGGCGAAGCCGCCCTGGCCTACAAGCCCGCGCCGGAGGTCTACCGGCTCGCGATCGACACCGCAGGCTGCCCACCAGAACGCGTGCTCATGGTGGCCGCCCACGCCTGGGACCTCCGCGCGGCCCAGGCGACCGGCATGCGGACCGCCTACGTCCACCGGCCGGGAGGAGATCCGCCGACGAGCTCCGACACCTTCGACTGGCGGTTCGACGACCTGGACGACCTGATCGCCGCGCTGACGGAGGGCTGACCAGACCCCGCCGACCAGGCCCGCCGCCTCGCCGCCGCCGCGTACGCGGTCTACCTCGGCACGGCCGCGCTGAACAGCGCCGCCGCCGCACACGAGAACGTGAAGTCCTATGTGGACACCGTGCTGGAATCCTTCGGCGTGCCGGCGAACCGCTAGCGCACCTGCGCCCGGAAACGAAGAAGCACACGACCTGCGCACAGGCCGTGTGCTTCTGCTACCGGCTCAGTCGGCGTGCGCGCCGCTCGCCGCGGCCTGCGGCAGCGGCGTCCCGCGCGGCGGGATCGCATCGGCCTCGGCCGGATCGACGGTCGCCAGCGAGCCGTCGGCCGCGCTGTGCGCGATGGCCAGCATCGACCGCAGCGCCGAGTCGATCTGCGCCTGCTCGTGCTCCGCACCCATGTCGCTCAGCTCGATGAGCACGCTGCCGCTGCCGCGCAGACCGTAGGCGTTGCGGGCGATGCCCTGGTAGTCGCCGCCCGGGTACTGCGACACGTTCGCGCCGCCCTCGGTCATCGACCGCTGCGCCACCACCGAGATCTGCTTGGCCAGCGCGATGTCGTCCGCTTCGACGCCCGGGGTCGTCGGCCACAGCAGCGACGCGGTGATCTCGCGCCCCGAGCCGTCGACGTAGCGGCCCTGCATGTGGTAGTCGACCACGATCTGCGGCTGGAACTCCGCGTAGTGCCGCTGGATCAGGCCGGCCTCGGTGGCCGGGTTGTCCTCGGGCGCGACCGCGGGGTCGTGGTAGCGGTTGATGTCGTAGCCCTTGCCCGCCTCGCCGTACTCGGGGTCGGCGTCGGGCGCGTAGTTGTAGCGCCAGTTCTGCTCGTGGCCATCGGGATTCGCCCGCACCACGATGTCGACGGTCACCTGCGACCGCAACCAGCGCTGGTAGTCGCTCCGGCCGACGCCGACGTCGCGCAGGAACTCCAGCGCGGCGGGCGTGCCGAGCGGCTCGTCACCGTGCTGCTGCGTGACGTAGAGGATGCGCAACGGCCCGTCGCCGACCCGCGTGCTCCACACCGGCCTGCCCTGGTTGGACTCGCCGATCGCGTTCACCCGGATCGCGCCGCGGCTGCGCCACTGGAGCTCCTGCAGCTCCCGGGCGAGCTCCTCCGTGCTGGGCCGCGGGTCGACCCGACCGGGCGGCGTGGCCTGCGAAGGCGCGACGAAACCCAGGATCGAAAGGACCGCTACGACAACGGAAAGCAGCGCTATGCGCGTCGACTTCACCATGACGCAGGAGTCTGCCCCGCCGAACGGCCGCACCACAAGATCCGGAGCCGAATTCCCTTGCACCGGCAACGATCGGACGGCCCGCTGCACCGCCAGGCGCTGACGCACTCCCGACCGCGACGGCCCGACCGGTTCGTGTCGGCACCCGCCGGCGATCATCCAGCGCAAACCCGTTGGCGCCGAACGAAACCGGGACGCCGAGCGGCGCTGTTCGGGTGGCGCGGTTAGCCCGTTCGTGCCCGCCGGTCGTGGTCCGCCCCAACGCCGCCTGCCACCGGGCCTACGTTTGCGCTACGCGACAACAGGCCGGGCGTGGAGAGGACGAGGACGTGCAGCAGGTGATCACGGCGGGACAGGTGCTCATCGGGCCGGCCCGGCAGCGGATTCGGGACGGTGGCGTGCTGGTCGAGGACGACACCATCGTCGCCGTCGGCGACCGCCGGGAGATCGAGCAGCAGGCCGGGCCGGCAGCTCGCCACCGGCACTTCCCCACGACGTCCACCCTGCTGCCCGGGCTTATCAACGCGCACGTGCACCTCTGCTTCGACGCCACGCCGCACTTCCTGGAGAACCTGATCCAGGCGGACGACCTGGACCTGTTGCCGGGCATGGCCGGGCGGGCGCAGCAGGCGCTGGGCAGCGGCGTCACGACCGTCCGCGACCTCGGCGATCGCAGCGGCCTCGCGATCCGCCTCCGCGACGCCATCGCCCGCGGCGACCTGCCGGGTCCGCGCATCCTCGCGTCGGCGCCGCCGTTGACCATCCGCGATGGGCACTGCCACTTCCTCGGCGGTGCCGTCTCGGGCGAAGCGGAGATCCAGGAGCGGGTCCGGCAGAACGCGGCCCTGGGCGCCGACGTCATCAAGGTGATGGCCTCCGGCGGCCAGATCACGCCGGACTCGCCGCCGATGTGGGCATCCCAGTTCACCGGGGCAGAACTGGCGATCATCGTCGAGGAAGCGGCGAACCACGGGTTGCCGGTGGCCGCGCACGCCCACGGCACGGAGTCGATCGCCGCCGCGACGGCCGCCGGAGTCTCCACCATCGAACACTGCTCCTGGAAGGGGCCCGACGGGCCGGATCGCCGCGACGACGTCGCGAAGCAGATGGCCGACAAGGGAATCCACGCCTGCACCGCCTTGTCGCGGAACTGGCGCGCACTCATGGAGCGGCTGGGCCCGGCGGGCACCGAGGAGATGTACGGCCGGCTGGTCTGGCTCGACGAACTCGGCGTGCCGCTGATCATCGGCACCGATGCGGGCCTTCCCGGCTCGGTGTTCGACGATCTGCCGGGCACCATGGAACTCTTCGACCACCTGGGCTTCCCGCTGGACCAGGTGCTCGACATGGTCACCACCGCGAGTGCCGACGCGCTCGGCATCGGCGACCGGGTCGGACGGATCCGGCCGGGGTACGACGCCGATCTGATCGTGGTCGAAGGCGACCCGCTGGCCCGCCTCGACGACCTGCGCAACCTGCGGCTGGTCCTCGCCCGCGGGCGCGAGTTCCAGCCGCCGGGCTGACCGGGCGGCGGCGAATTGGCCCGTGTTCCCCGCCTGCGAATGCACCAGATCCGCGGTCGTTCCGGCGCTTAGGGTCGTGGGGTGACAGCTTTCCCGGTGCCACAGCGCATGGACTCCTCCGCCGTCCTCGTCACCGCCTGACCGGCGGCAGCGCGCCGCGGATCACTCTCCCCGAGAAAGGTTTCTGGAGTCGTGACGACCTGCGAGGATCCGGTGTCCGCGACCGGCCGGTCGACTGCCAGGGGCTGGCTCGCCGTGCTGGCCGTGGCCCTGGGCATCTTCTCCCTGATGACCTCCGAGCTGCTGCCGGTGGGTCTGCTGACCCCGGTCGGTTCCGAGCTGGACGTGTCGGAGGGCACCGCGGGCCTGATGCTGACCGTTCCCGGCCTCGTCGCCACCGTCTCCGCTCCGCTGGTCACGGTCGCGACCGGCCGGCTCGACCGCCGCGTCGTGCTGGCGGCCCTGATCGGCCTGGTCGGCGCCGCCAACCTCGCCTCCGCCTTCGCGACCGGCTTCACCACCGTCCTGATCGCCCGCTTCCTGATCGGCATCAGCGTCGGCGGCTTCTGGTCCGTCTCCGGCGGAATCGCGCTGCGCCTGGTGCCGGAGCGGCACGCGCCCCGGGCGACCGCGGTCATCTTCGGCGGGGTCGAAACCGCGTCCGTCTTCGGCGTTCCCATCGGCACGTTCCTCGGCGACCTCACCGGCTGGCGCAACGCGTTCGCGGCGGTGGGCGTCCTCGGCCTCGTCTCCCTGGTCTGCATCGCCCTGCTGATGCCGAAGGTGCCGGCCCGGCGGACCATCGGATTCGCCGACCTGCCGCGGGTCTTCCTGGGCAACGCCGGTGTGCGGGCCGGCATCGCCATCACGTTCCTCGGCGTCACCGGCCACTTCCTGGCCTACACGTTCATCCGGCCGATCCTCCAGGCCGACGGCGTCGACGGCGCGCTGATCGGCGTGCTGCTGCTGGCGTTCGGCCTCGCCGGGATCTGCGGCAACTTCGTCGCCGGCGCGCTCATCGCCAGGCGGATGCGGCAGACCGCCGCGGGCATCGCCGCGATCCTCGCCCTGGCCATGGTCGTCCTCGCCATCGTCGACAACACCGCCGTCACCGCGGCCGCCGTCCTGGTGCTGTGGGGCGCGGGCTACGGCGCGCTGCCGGTCACCTTCCAGACCTGGATCCTCAAGACCGCGCCGGAGACCACCGAGGCCGCATCCTCGCTGTACGTCTCCACGTTCAACCTGTCCATCGCGCTCGGCTCGCTCGTCGGCGGCTTGGCCGTCGACGGCATCGGCACCACGAGCGTGCTGTGGTTCGGCGCGGCGCTCGCCGTCCTCGCCCTGTTCGTGGTGGGCGGATCCCGCCGCGCGAAGCCCACCACCTCGCGATGACCGTCCACAAGGGACGCTGGGCTCAGGGCTGCAGTCCCGGGAACCGCCGCGTGCGCTCCACGCAGTAGACGCGCAAGCCGTCGACCAGGGCCTGGATGGAAGGCCGTGCGTAGTGGGCGGCGTCCCAGCCCGCGTGGAGGGGCACCGTCAGCGGGCCTTCGCCGGTGCGCACGATCAGGTCCCGCAGGCCGAACCGGGCCTCGTCGGTGACCAGGCAGATCCCCCGGCCCGCCGCGGCGAGGGCCTGGGCGAAGGCCGAGGAGCCGGTCTCGACGACACCGGCCGGCGTCAGGCCCTCCCGGCTGATGGCCTCGTCGACGACCAGCCGGGCCACGTTCGACCGGGTCATCACGATCAGCGGCTCGGCGACCAGCTCGGCGAGGTCGATCGTGGTGCGCCCGCCCAGGGGGTGCTCGGCGGGGACCTGGGCCAGCACCGGGGTGCACCCCAGGAACGCCGACTCCAGAGAGGCCGGGGCCGGGAACGTCGAGATCCCGATGTCCGCGTCGCTGCGCATCAGCGTCTCGAAGACCCGGCTCGGCTCCTCCTGGATGGCATCGCGGAGCGTGGGCCCCGCCGCGCCGCCGCCCGCCATGAACGGGGCCAGCAGGGACGCGACCGTCGCCGGCGCGGCGACCACGGTGAGCGCCGCCTCCTCCCCCTCGCCCATGGCGGCCATCGTCTCGGCGGCCTGCTCTGCGCGGCGCACCAGGTCCTGGGCGACCGGGCGGAAGCGGCGGCCGGCGGCGTTGAGCGTCAGCGACCCGGGGCGGCGTGTGAACAGCGATACCCCCAGGTCCCGCTCCAAGGCGCTCAGCTGGCGGGACAGGGACGGCTGCGCGACGTGCACCATTCTGGCCGCGGCCGTGACCGACTCGGACTCCGCGACGGCGAGGAAGTAGCGAAGCACCCGCAGCTCCACGTCGCCCTCCCTTCGACGATGCCTCTGAGGCATCAGATTGCTAGCAATCAAGTATTAGACGACATCGGAGCCCGAACTCAAACTATGGGCTGTCCAACACACCCGCCCGGCTCCTCCGGTGAGAACCCGCACCGAAGGCTCCGCTACCGCCGGAGACCCCATGAACGTCCCACGCCCCGCCGGGGTTGCCCGCGCCTCCGGCCAGGCCCGCCGCGCGGGTCTCGCCTCCTTCGTCGGCACCACCAATCGAGTGGTACGACTTCTACATCTACGGAACGGCGTCCGCGCTGGTCTTCGGGAAGCTGTTCTTCCCCGAGGTCTCGCCCGCCGCGGGTGTGCTCGCCTCCTTCGCGACCTTCTGGGTCGGTTTCCTCGCCCGTCCGCTGGGCGGCATCATCTTCGGCCACTTCGGCGACCGCATGGGCCGCAAGGGCACGCTGGTCACGACGCTGCTGCTGATGGGCGTCGCCACCTTCCTGATCGGTGTGCTGCCCACCCACGCGCAGATCGGCGTCGCCGCCCCGTTCCTGCTGGCGCTGCTGCGCGCCGTCCAGGGCATCGCCGTCGGCGGCGAGTGGGGCGGCGCGGTCCTGATGGCGTCCGAGCACGCGCCGAAGGGCCGGGGTTCCTTCTTCGCGATGCTGGTGCAGCAGGGCTCCCCGGCCGGGGCGATCCTGGCCACGCTGGTCTTCCTGGCCGCGGGCACCCTGGACGACGCCGCCTTCCTCGCGTGGGGCTGGCGGGTGCCGTTCCTGCTGTCCGGGGTCCTCGTCGTGGTCGGCCTGCTGATCCGCATGAAGGTCGAGGAGTCCGGCGAGTTCGAGCGGGTCAAGTCCAGCGGCGACGTGGTGCGGCTGCCGGTCGCCGAGGTGCTGCGCACCGCCTGGCGGACCGTGCTGCTCGGCATCGGCGCCTCGATCATGGGCATCTCGACCGCCTACTTCACCAACACGTTCGTGCTCTCCTGGACCACCAACGAGCTGCACATGAACCGGCAGACGATGCTGTACGTCCTGCTCGCGCTCTCGGTGGTGCAGTTCCTGTGGCAGCCGATCGCCGCGCTGATCTCCGAGCGGGTCGGCGAGGCCCGGTTCATGGTGTGCTCGCTGCTGGTCAACGCCGTCGTCGCCGTCCCGATGTTCCTGCTGATCAACACCGCGCAGCCGCTGCTGGTCTTCGCCGGCATCGCGCTCGCCATCGTCAGCGGCTCCGGGTACTACGCCGTGCTGGCCGGCTTCCTCGCCCGCGCCTTCCCCTCCCGGATCCGCTACACCGGGATCTCGCTGGCCTACCAGCTCTGCTCGACGCTCATCGGCGGCACGACGCCGTTCGCAGCCCAGGCCCTGCTGACCTCCAGCGGCGGTTCCTTCTGGCCGGTGGCCGCGTTCTACGTGGCCCTGCTGCTGATCACGACCGCGAGCGTCGCCGGTCTCGCCCGCTTCGGCGCGCGGCGAGCGGCCCAGGAACAGCCCGCCCAAGCCATCGCCTGACCCATCCAGAGAAGGAGTTGACCAATCGTGCGCCTCGACGCGATCTTCCACAATGGACGGTTCACCACCCTCGACCCGGACCGTCCGGCGGCCCACACCGTCGGCGTCCTGGGCGGCCGGATCGCCGCGCTCGACGACGAGGCGGCGGGCTGCGCGTCCGACGTGGTGGTCGACCTCGGCGGCGCGCACGCCGTGCCGGGCTTCAACGACGCGCACCACCACCTCAGCCTGGTCGGCAAGGGGCTGCGCGAGCTGGACGTCTCCTACGAGGCCGCACCGAGCCTCGACGCGCTCTACCAGGCGGTGGCCGAGCGGGCGGCGACGCTGCCGACCGACGCGTGGGTGACGGGCTCGGGCTACGACCAGAACAAGATCGGCGAACACCCGACCGCCGAAGCGCTCGACCGGGCCGCGCAGGGCCGCCCGGTGTGGCTGATGCACACCTCGCACCACATGGCCGTGGCCAACACGGAGGCGTTCAAGCGGGCCGGGTTCACCGACCTCGCGGACGTGCCCGACATGCCGGGCGGCCACGTCGTGCGCGACGCGGACGGGCGCGCGGTGGGGCTGCTCCAGGAGACCGCGATGCAACTGGTCGAGCACGTACTCCGGCCGGAGTCGTCCGAGGAGTGGGTCGCCAACATCGCCGCCGCCTCGGAGGCCGCGCTCGCGATCGGGCTGACCAGCGCGACGGAGCCGGGCATCGGCGTCGTCGACGGCATCGGCAACGGCCCCGCCGACCTGGATGCCTACATGCGCGCGCGGGAACGGGGGCTGCTCGGTGTCCGGATGACGGTCATGCCCTACATCACCGCGCTGCACGACTGCGGCGCGCTGGAGCCGGGCAACACCTGGTACGGCCTCGACCTCGGCCTGCGCACCGGGTTCGGCGACGAGTGGCTGCGCATCGGGCCGACGAAGATCCTCTCCGACGGTTCGCTGATCGGCCGGTCCGCGGCGATGTGCTGCGACTACCACGACTCCCCCGGCAACAGCGGGCTGCTGCAGTACGAGCGGGAGCAGATCCGCCGCTACATCGTCGAAGCGCACCGCTGCGGCTGGCAGGTCGCCACGCACGCCATCGGCGACGCCGCCCTCGACGTCGTCCTCGACTCCTACGAGGAGGCGCAGCGGCTGCACCCGCGCACCGATGTGCGGCACCGGATCGAGCACGCGGCGGTGACGAGCGCCGAGCAGGTCGCCCGGATCGCCGAGCTCGGCCTGATCCCGGTGCCGCAGGGCCGGTTCCTGTCGGAGATCGGCGACGGCATGCTGGCGGCCCTCGGGCCCGAGCGGGGACAGCTCGCCTACCGGATGCGCTCGTTCCTGGACGCGGGCGTGGTGCTGCCGGGCTCCACGGATGCGCCGGTGGTTGCTCCCGATCCGCTGCTGAGCATCCACGACATGGTGAACCGGCGAACCGCCTCGGGCGCGCCGATCGGCCCGGACGAGGCCGTGACGGCGCACGAGGCCCTGCGCGCGTACACGATCGGCTCGGCCCACGCCGTCCACGAGGAGCACATCAAGGGCACCCTCGCCCGGGGCATGCTCGCCGACTTCACGGTCCTCAGCGACGACCTGCTGAGCGTGGCGCCGGAACGCATCGGCGAGCTCACGGTGGGCGCGACGGTCGTCGGCGGACGGATCGCCCACAACACCGGAGCGTTGAAGACCGCCTGAACGCACGCCGCCGCCGCACAACCCTGCGGCGGCGGTTCAGGGCGCGATGATGCGGCCGTAAGGCGTGGTCAGGTGTTGCGGCGGGCGGGACAGGTGCAGTGCGGCGTGGTAGCTGCCCCCGGTCTCCTTCCCGGCGGGGTCGGCTCCGGTGGCCTCGACGGCCGCGATGGCGTAGTGCTGCTCCTCCGGGTCGGTGAACCGGCGTTGCACGAAGGTGCGGTCCGCGTCGACCTCGGTGACGAGCCCGTGTTCGGCGAGGGCGTCGGCGATCGGCCGGTAGGTCCCGGTGCGCAGGACGAAAGCGGCCACCCACACCGGTTCGGGCGCCGCGTGCAGCAGTTGGTGGAAGGTCCGGGCGGAGAGGAAGCTGACGCCGCCGGTCACGATGATCAGGTTCGCCGGAGCAGCGGCCCGCAAGAACGCCGGAGACGCGGACGCGGTCTCCAGGTTCTCGGTGAAACCGGCGTCGAGCAGGCCGGCGGCCACCGCGTAGTCGATCGCGGGCGCGGCGATGTCCAGGCCCACCACCGGGACCGCGTCCGCGCGGCGGCGAGCGGCGTAGAAGTCCTTGTCGCGCTCGATCAGTTCGGCGGTCCCCAGTTCGGCCACGTCCGGCGAGGTGTAGTGGGCGTGGAGGTCGTCGAAGGTCAGGTCGTGGTTGAGCAGCGCGGCGTTGATGCCGTAGGAGCAGCACAGGTCCAGCACCGTCACCCGCCCGGACCTCGCCCGTTCCGCCAGGAGGCGGCGGAACACCGGTTGGGCGTGGTGCGGCGTCCGGTAGCCGTACCGGCCGAGGCTGCGGAAGTAGGCGCGGGGGTCGGGCTGGTCGTAGATCTCGTCGAACGGCGTCCTGTTTCCCCGGGACTGCGACATGCCTCGATTCTGGCAGCGCGCCCGGGTTTCCGAGGCCCGCTGATCATCTGCAACACCTTCGGACCAAGGCTTCGTCCAGATCGGTGAACGCGCTTGCTTCACGGCGCACACCGCCTCCGGCGGCGCAATCCACCGCGCCAGACGGGAGTTCCATTCACGATCCAATGTGGACTCCCCTCGCGCGCGGGAGGGCCAGGACGACGAAACGGGTGCCGGACCTCCGCCGCCCGGCACCCGCTCGCGGTCCCGCTCAGGCCGCCCGACGGCGACCGTCCCGCCGGGTCGCGCCGACCGGCGGCGCAGCGGCCTCGTCCCCGCCGGCACTCGCGGCGTGGGCGGTCGCGCCGCCCCAGGCGAACGTCGCCGCCGTGTTGGCGGGCAGGTCGTAGGCGAAGGACTGGCCCGCCCAAGTCACCACCACGTTCTGCGTGGCATCGGTGGCGTTGAGGGAGCACCGCGAACTCCGCGTCAGCCCGCCTGATCGGCTGATTCCGGCAGGTTCCAGAGGCCGCTCGCGGTGCCGTTGGACACGTGCTCCTCGTAGACCGCGACCTTGTGGTCGATCAGGGCGAGGCAGTCGGTGAGCTCGTTGATCCGGTCGACGACCTGCCGCTGGTGCTCGCGCAGCAGCGCGAGCCGCTCGTCCTCGTTGCCGGGTCCGCTGCGGACCAGCTCGGCGAAGTGCCGGATGGTGGCCAGCGGCATCCCGGAGGCGCGGAACTTGGTGCAGTTGACCAGCCACTCGACGTCCAGCCGGCGGTAGACGCGGCGGCCGCTGGAATTGCGCCGCACCGGGCCGATCAGCAGGCCCTCGCGTTCGTAGTAGCGCAGGGCGTGCACGCTCAGCCCGGTGCGTTCCACGACCTGTCCGATGCTGAGCTCCGAGGCGCTGTGGGTCATGCCGCGAGCCTACTGATTTGACCTAGAGCGGGCTCTAGCTCATAGCGTCCGCCGCATGACAGCAACCGCAACACCGCAGGGCAAGATCGGATCCGGGTTCGGCGCCCGCAGCACCGCCGCCGAAGTCCTGCGCGGGATCGACCTCACCGGTAAGCTCGCGATCGTCACGGGCGGCTACTCCGGCATCGGCCTGGCGACCACCCGCGCGCTCACCGACGCCGGGGCGCACGTCGTCGTCCCCGCCCGCCGGGTGGCCGAGGCGCGGGAAGCCCTCGGGGATGCCGAGGTGGCCGGGCTGGACCTCGCCGATCTGGACAGCGTCCGCGGCTTCGCCGACCGGTTCCTCGCCTCCGGCCGCCGCATCGACCTGGTCATCAACAGCGCCGGGACCATGGCCTGCCCGGAGACGCGGGTCGGTCCGGGCTGGGAGATGCAGTTCGCGGTGAACCACCTCGGCCACTTCGCGCTGATCAACCTGCTGTGGCCGGCGATCGCGCCGGGTGCGCGCGTCGTCTCGGTGTCCTCGGCGGGCCACCAGTTCTCCGGGATCCGGTGGGACGACCCGCACTTCGAGCGCGGCTACGACAGGTTCCTGGCCTACGGCCAGTCGAAGACCGCGAACGCGCTGTTCGCCACCCACCTCGACGCGCTCGGCCGGGATCGCGGGGTGCGGGCGTTCTCGCTGCACCCCGGCGCCATCCTCACACCGCTGGTGCGCCACCTGCCCAAGGAGGAGATGGTCGCGGCGGGCTGGATCGACGCGGCGGGCAACCTGGTGAACAGCGACTTCAAGACGCCGGAGCAGGGCGCGGCGACGCAGGTCTGGGCGGCGACGTCCCCGCGGCTGGCAGGGATGGGCGGCGCCTACTGCGAGGACTGCGACATCGCCGAACCCACTGACAGCACCGAAGGCTGGACCGGCGTGCGCGACTACGTGACCGACCCGGACCAGGCGGCCCGGTTGTGGGCGCTCTCCGCCGAGCTCACCGGCGTCGACGCCTTCGCCTGACGGCGGCAGCCGACGTCGTGAGTGTTTTGGACTGCTATGGCGGTCCAAAACACTCACGACCCCCGACCGCTCCGGGGCGGTCCCGTAGCTGGGGCTCCGCAAGAAGCGAGGGGCGCCCCTGGCCGGCTCGGTCAGGGGCGCCCCTCGGCTCACGGCGAACAGCTTTCGATCACACCATCGGACGATCGGTGGGAGCGATCGGCGACGGCAGGATCTTCCGACCCGCCAGGTAGCGGTCGACTCCCGCCGCCGCGGAGCGGCCCTCGGCGATCGCCCAGACGATCAGGGACTGGCCGCGGCCCATGTCCCCCGCCGAGAAGACTCCGTCCACACTGGACATGAAGTTCTCGTCCCGGGCGACGTTGCCGCGGGCGTCCAGCGATACGCCGAGGTCCTCCAGGAGACCCGCTCGCTCCGGGCCGACGAAGCCCATCGCGAGCAGCACCAGCTGCGCGGGCAGCTCCCGCTCCGTGCCCTCGACCGGCTCGAAGCCGGCGTCGGTGCGCCGCACCTCCACCAGCCGCAACGCCCGCACGCGGCCCTGGTCGTCGCCCAGGAACTCCTGGGTGTTGACCGAGTACAGGCGCTCGCCGCCCTCCTCGTGCGCCGAGGACACCCGGTAGATCATCGGGTAGGTCGGCCACGGGTGCGCCTCGGAACGCGACTCCGGCGGCATCGGCATGATCTCCAGCTGCGTCACCGAAGCCGCGCCCTGCCGGTGCGCCGTGCCGACGCAGTCCGCGCCCGTGTCACCGCCGCCGATGACGACCACGTGCTTGCCCTCGGCGTGGATCGGCGAGCGCGCGAGGTCGCCCTCCTGCACCTTGTTGGCCAGCGGCAGGTACTCCATCGCCTGGTGCACGCCGTCCAGCTCGCGCCCCGGCGCCGGCAGATCGCGTGCCTGCGTCGCACCGCCCGCGAGGACCACCGCGTCGTAGTCGTCGCGCAGCTGCTCCACCGTCACGTCCACGCCGACGTTCACGCCGGTGCGGAATTCGGTGCCCTCGGCCCGCATCTGGCCCAGCCGCCGGTCCAGCCGCTGCTTCTCCATCTTGAATTCCGGGATGCCGTAGCGCAGCAGCCCGCCGATGCGGTCCGCCCGCTCGTAGACCACGACGCTGTGGCCCACGCGGGTCAGCTGCTGCGCCGCGGCGAGCCCGGCGGGCCCGGAGCCGACCACGGCGACCTTCTTGCCCGTGCCCGCGCGGGGCAGCTGCGGGCGGACGTGACCGGCTTCCCAGGCCTTGTCGATGATGGTGATCTCGACCTGCTTGATGCTGACCGGGTCGGAGTTGATGCCGACCACGCAGGCCGCCTCGCACGGCGCGGGGCACAACGTCCCGGTGAACTCCGGGAAGTTGTTCGTGGCGTGCAGCCGCTCCGCGGCCTCCTGCCAGTCGTCCCGCCACACCAGGTCGTTCCACTCCGGGATCAGGTTGCCCAGCGGACAACCCTGGTGGCAGAACGGGATCCCGCAGTCCATGCAGCGGCCGGCCTGCTTCTGCAGCTTGGGCTGTTCGAACTCCAGGTAGACCTCGCGCCAGTCCTTGATGCGCACGTCCACCGGGCGACGCCGCGGCGTTTCCCGCGGCGTCGTCATGAATCCCTTGGGATCAGCCATGTGCGGCCTCCATGATCGCCTCGTTGACGTCGCGCCCGTCGCGTTCGGCGGCGGTCCGGGCCGCGAGCACCCGCTTGAAGTCCCTCGGCATGACCTTGCCGAAGCGCTCGACGGCGGCGTCCCAGTCGGCCAGCAGCTCGCGCGCCACCGCCGACTCGGTCTGCTCGTAGTGCCGCCGAACCCGGTCGTGCAGGAACTCGCGGTCGGCGTCGTCCAGCGGGTCCAGGTCGACCATCTCGGGGTTGATCCGCCTGGCGTCCAGGTCCAGCAGGTACGCGACGCCGCCGGACATGCCGGCCGCGAAGTTGCGCCCCGTCTCACCGAGGATCACCACGCGACCACCGGTCATGTACTCGCAACCGTGGTCTCCGACGCCTTCGACGACGGCCACGGCGCCGGAGTTGCGCACGCAGAACCGCTCGCCGACGACACCGCGAACGAACAGCTCACCGCCGGTCGCGCCGTAGAGCAGCACGTTGCCCGCGATGATGTTCTGCTCGGCCGCGAACGGCGCGGACGCGTCCGGGCGAACGACGATCCGCCCACCGGACAAGCCCTTCCCGACGTAGTCGTTGGCGTCGCCCAGCAGCCGCAGGGTGATGCCGCGCGGCACGAACGCGCCGAAGGACTGCCCGGCCGAGCCGGTGAACGTCACGTCGATGGTGTCGTCCGGCAGGCCCTCGCCGCCCCACCGCCGCGTCAGCTCCGAGCCGAGCATGGTGCCGACCGTGCGGTTGACGTTGCGCACCGGAATGTCCAGCCGCACCGGGGTGCCTTCCTTCAGCGCCCCTTCGCACAGCTGGATCAGCGTGTTGTCCAGCGCCTTCTCCAGACCGTGGTCCTGCTCGGTGGTCTGGTGCCGCGCCGCGCCGCGCGGCAGTTCCGGCACGTGCGTGATCGGCGTGAGGTCGAGGCCCTGGGTCTTCCAGTGCCGCACGGCATCGGAGGTGTCGATCAGGTCGGCGTGCCCGATCGCCTCGGCCAGCGACCGGAATCCCAGCTCCGCCAGGTATTCCCGCACCTCCTGCGCGATGAACTCGAAGAAGTTCACCACGTATTCGGCCTTGCCGGTGAACTTCTCGCGCAGCTGCGGGTTCTGCGTCGCCACGCCCACCGGGCAGGTGTCGAGGTGGCAGACCCGCATCATGATGCAGCCGGAGACCACCAGCGGCGCCGTGGCGAACCCGTACTCCTCGGCCCCGAGCAGGGCCGCGATCACCACGTCGCGCCCGGTCTTGAGCTGGCCGTCGGTCTGCACCACGATCCGGTCGCGCAGGTCGTTGGCCAGCAGCGTCTGCTGCGTCTCGGCCAGCCCGAGCTCCCAGGGACCGCCGGCGTGCTTGATCGACGACAGCGGCGAGGCGCCGGTCCCGCCGTCGTGGCCGGAGATCAGCACCACGTCGGCGTGCGCCTTGGACACACCCGCGGCGACCGTGCCGACGCCGACCTCGGACACCAGCTTGACGTGGATCCGCGCCCTGGGGTTGGCGTTCTTCAGGTCGTGGATCAGCTGCGCCAGGTCCTCGATCGAGTAGATGTCGTGGTGCGGCGGCGGCGAGATGAGGCCCACGCCCGGCGTGGAGTGCCGGGTCTTGGCCACCCACGGGTACACCTTGTGGCCGGGCAGCTGCCCGCCCTCGCCGGGCTTCGCGCCCTGCGCCATCTTGATCTGGATGTCGTCGGAGTTGACCAGGTACTCGCTGGTCACGCCGAACCGGCCGCTGGCGACCTGCTTGATCGCCGAGCGCCGCGAATCGCCGCCTGCGTCCGGGGTGAACCGATCGGCGTCCTCGCCGCCCTCACCGGTGTTGGACTTGCCGCCCAACCGGTTCATCGCGATGGCCAGCACCTCGTGCATCTCCTGCGAGATCGACCCGTAGGAGATGGCGCCGGTGGCGAACCGCTTGACGATCGACGACACCGGCTCGACCTCGTCGATCGGCACCGGCTTGCGCACGCCGTCGCGGAACTTGAACAGCCCGCGCAGGGTCATCAGCTCCTGCGACTGGTCGTCGACGGCCCGGGTGTACTCCTTGAACACCTCGTAACGGCCGCTGCGCGTGGAGTGCTGGAGCTTGAACACCGTCTGCGGGTTGAACAGGTGCGGCTCGCCTTCGCGCCGCCACTGGTACTCGCCGCCGGTCTGCAGGGTCCGGTGCGGTGCCGCGACGCCGTCGGCGGGGTACGCCCGCCTGTGCCGGTCGGCGACCTCCTCGGCCAGCACGTCGAACCCGACGCCGCCGAGCCGCGAGGTGGTGCCGGTGAAGCACTGCCGCACGACCTCGTCGCCGAGACCGATGGCCTCGAAGATCTGCGCGCCCGTGTAGGAGGCCACAGTGGACACGCCCATCTTCGACATGGTCTTGCGGACGCCCTTGCCCAGCGCCTTGATGAGGTTCGCGGTGGCCTGCTTGGCGTCGACGCCCTTGATCACGCCACCGCGCACCAGATCTTCGACGGTGGCCATCGCCACATACGGGTTAACGGCAGCGGCGCCGTAACCGATGAGAAGAGCGACATGGTGCACTTCCCGGACGTCGCCGGCTTCGACGATCAGGCCCACCTGGGTGCGCTTCTTCTCGCGCACCAGGTGGTGGTGCACGGCGCCGGTCGTCAGCAGCGACGGGATCGGCGCGCGCTCGACGTCGGCCGAGCGGTCCGAGAGCACCAGCACGTGCGCTCCGCTCGCCACCGCGGCCGAGACCTCGTCGCAGATCTCGTCGAGGCGCGTGCGCAGCGCCTCGCCGCCACCGGCGACGCGGAACGTCGCGTCGATCACCGCGGGCTTGAGGCCCGGGTGGTCGCCGTCGTCGTCGACGTGCACGATCTTGGCGAGCTCGTCGTTGTCCAGCACCGGGAACGGCAGCGCCAGGTTGTGGCAGGCCCGCGGGTCGTGGTCGAGCAGGTTGTGCTCGGGCCCGACGTGGGTGCTCAGCGAGGTGACCAGTTCTTCCCGGATCGCGTCCAGCGGCGGGTTGGTGACCTGCGCGAACAGCTGGGTGAAGTAGTCGAACAGCTGCCGCGGCCGCTCGGAGAACGCGGCGAAGGGCACGTCGTTGCCCATCGAGCCGATCGGCTCGGCACCGGTGGTGGCCATCGGCTTGAGCAGGACGCCCAGCTCTTCCTGCGTGTAGCCGAAGACCTGCTGCCGGTGCACCAGCGAGTCGTGCGAGGACAGCTCGCGCTCGCGCCCCGGCAGGTCCGCCAGGTGCACCACACCCTCGTCCAGCCACTCCTGGTACGGGAATTCGGCGGCGAGCTCGCCCTTGATCTCGTCGTCGTCGATGATGCGGCCCTCGCCGGTGTCGACGAGGAACATCCGGCCCGGCTGCAGGCGGCCCTTGCGGACGACCTTGTCCGCGTCGACCTCCAGCACGCCGACCTCGCTGGCCAGCACCACGAGCCCGTCCTCGGTGACCCAGTAGCGCCCGGGCCGCAGCCCGTTGCGGTCGAGGACCGCGCCGATCTGGGTGCCGTCGGTGAACGCCACCAGCGCGGGGCCGTCCCAGGGCTCCATCAGGTAGTTGTGGAACTCGTAGAACGCGCGGCGGGCCGGGTCCATCTCGGCGTGGTTCTCCCACGCCTCGGGGATCATCATCAGCACCGCGTGCGGCAGCGACCGGCCGCCCAGGTGCAGCAGTTCCAGCACCTCGTCGAAGGTCGCCGAGTCGCTGGCGCCCGGCGTCGCGATCGGGAACAGCCGCTGCAGGTCACCGGGGATCAGATCGGTGGCCAGCATGCTCTCGCGGGTCCGCATCCAGTTGCGGTTGCCCTTGACCGTGTTGATCTCGCCGTTGTGCGCGATGAACCGGTACGGGTGCGCCAGCGGCCAGGACGGGAACGTGTTGGTGGAGAAGCGGCTGTGCACCAGGCCGATCGCGCTGGCGAACCGCTCGTCGTGCAGGTCGGGGTAGAACGCGCCGAGCTGCGCTTCGGTCAGCATCCCCTTGTAGACGATGGTGCGCGCCGACAGGCTCGGGAAGTACACGTCGGCTTCGTGCTCGGCCCGCTTGCGGACGCAGAACGCGCGCCGCTCGAACTCCAGCGCCGTCTCGCCGTGCCCGGCATCGGTGCCGTGGCCGACGAAGAGCTGGCGGAAGCTCGGCATGGTCTCGCGCGCCGAACTGCCGGCGCAGCTGGGCTCCACCGGGAGTTCGCGCCAGCCGAGCAGCCGCAGGCCTTCCTCGGCCACGATCCGCTCGATGTCCGCCGCGGCCCGCGCCGCTTCGTCGGGGTCCGCGGGCAGGAACGCGGTACCTGCCGCGTAGCCGCCGCGTTCGGGCAGGTCGAACGGTACGACGGCGCGGAAGAACTCGTCCGGGATCTGGGTCAGCAGCCCGACGCCGTCCCCGGTGTCGGGGTCGGCACCCTTGGCACCGCGGTGCTCCAGGTTGCGCAGCGCCGTCAGCGCTTTGGTCACCAGGTCGTGACTGCGCCGACCGCGCAGGTCGGCGACGAATGCGACACCGCAAGCGTCGTGTTCGTAGGCCGGGTCGTAAAGACCCTGGGAAGCGGCGCTGCGCTGCGCCATCATTCTTGCATGGTGGGATTGGGGCATCAGACCTCCCGTCGTCAGGCCGCAGGTCGCAGCAGGGCATGACTCACCCACTGCGATCCCGCAAGAGCCTTTGGGGGCACTGACAAAAGGATGCGCCGTTGCACTCTTGGTCAGTTTGAGGCACTCTACATAGCGAGCGACCGGAAAGCTACCGCTGAGTAACGCGAAGTTAAACGAAGATTGCGGAGCTCCCAGCCATTGGGACACCGTTGTCGCAAACCCGGCGGGCTCGGGAATTCTGCACCACGACAATGTCCATACGCGACTGTTCCACGCCCCGAGTGGCATTGTTCACGATCTTCTTGCGCACCACCGAATCGCCGCACTACGAGTTCGGATTCGGTTCAGAACAAGCGTTTTCCGTGTTCGCCCGGACACCCTGGGTGCAGCACGGCGAACTCATCCGATTGGCAACGAGTTCGCCACCGCAGACCGTCCACTGTCGAGCCGGACGCCCGGCTCAACTCCGCAACGCGGCCGCAGCGAGTGGTTCTTCCGGCGCAGTCGGCCGCGGTTGATTCCGGGCAAAACGACCGAGAAGCGCAAGCAGCGCAAATCCGAGCAGCAGATAGGGATTGCCGAAGACGTGCTGCAACGGCGTCCACGGCGGGCCCGTGGGCAGCATTCGGAACGACGCGACGAGAACGGTCGCCAGGGTCACCCCGGCGGCGAGCAACCAGCCCGGGCTGCGCAGCCGAACGGCGTAGCCGAGCAGCACCAGCAGCCCCGGCGCGCACCAGACCCAGTGATCCGACCACGACGTGGGCGACACCAGCAGCGCGAGCAGGCCGTTGGCGACCACGGCGAGCGCCGGCTCGGTCCGGCGGATCGCGTAGGCCACGACGGCCGTGCAGGCCAGCGCGAGCACCAGCCACATCCCGTTCTGCGCCACCGGGGCCAGCTCAAGCCGGGCCAGCCCGCCCATGATCGACTGGTTGGTGTGGAAGGCGGAGCCGCTGACGCCGTGCGCCGGACCCTTGCCGAACCAGTACTCCACAGCTGCCCGGTAGTTCAGCGCGAAGCCCGCCAGCGTGCCGAGCACGGCCGTCGCCACCGCGACACCGACGGCGCGGAAGTCCTTGCGGAACAGGAAGAACAGCAGGAAGGCGGCGGGCGTGAGCTTGATCGCCGCGGCGATGCCGATCAGCAGGCCGCGCGGCCAGCGCGGGTTGGGCGCCAGGCAGTCGACGATGACGAGCCCCATCAGCGCGATGTTGATCTGGCCCAGCCCGAACGAGGCGTACACCGGCTCCAGGAACAACGTCCACGGCAGCAGCGCCATCGCCACCGCGAGCGCGCCGCGCTTGCCGACCACCGGCCACATGTGGCGGGTGACCAGGTACAGCGCCGCGCCGATGGCGAGCAGGTCCACGACGTAGAGCGCGACCAGCCCGGCGACGAACGGCAGCAGCGCGAACGGCAGCAGCGGCAGCAGCGCGAACGGCGGGTACACCCAGGGCAGCACCCGGCCGATGCTGACGGTCGGGGCGGTGTTCATGATGTCGCCGCCGGCCAGCCAGGTGTGCACCGCCCAGCGGTACACCTGGTAGTCGATGCCGGAACCCTGGTCCAGCCCCGCCCGCCGCATCAGCACCAGCAGCGCGAACGACGCGATCAGCAGCGGCACCGAGACCGCGATGACGGCGCGGGAGTGGTTCACGACGATTCCGCGAAGCCGGTCCGGCAGGCCGCCGAGGTTCAGGACAGCACGGCCGGACTCGAACTGCACCGTGGCCAACTGGGTCCTCTCGATCAGGCGACCGACGTCGACCACCGCTTCGTGATCGAACGATCACTCCGAGTTCGCCAGGTCGCGGGAAACACCCGTGATGAACCGAAGAACTCTAACCCAACGAGATCAGGTGCCCGAACTCGCCTCGCCGCAGGACAGCGGGTCATCGCGCGGTTCCGTCGAGTGATTCCAGCACCTTGGCGAGCAGCTCGCCCAGTTTCTCCCGTTCGTCGGGCGCCAACGGCGCGAGCAGGTCGCGCTCGCGTTCCAGCTGCGCCGGGAACAGCCGGTCGATCAGCTCCAGCCCGCGCTCGGTGAGCCGCACGTCGATCTCCCGCCGGTCGCGCCGGGACGAGGTGCGGGTGATCAGCCCCTCGGCCTCCAGCCGGGCCAGCCGCTTGGTGGTGGCCGCGCCGGACGACAGCGTCTCTCTGGTGAGCTGACTGGGGCGCAGCCCGCCGCCGGCCCGCCGCAGCGCGCTGAGCACCTCGAACTCCATCCGCGACAACCCGGAGTCGGCGAACGCGGACTCGTCGAGCTGGTTGGTCAGCGCGCCCAGCCGCCGCACCCTGCCGATCACGTCGATCGGGGACACGTCCAGATCCGGGCGCTGCTCGCGCCATTGCGCGCTGATCCGTCCGACCACGTCGCCCAACGCAACTCCTTCACGAGTAAACCATCTGGTAATATTTTACTAGTGAACGTCTTTTCCCGCGCTACCTTCTCCCGCCTCCGCCGGACCCTGCGCACCCGCGAAGCGCTGCGGTTCAACTGGACGGTCGGCGGCGTGGTGGTGCCCGCGGCGCGCATCGGCGTGTCGTTCGCCACGCCGATAGTCGCGCTGGTGGCCCTGGACCGCATCGACCTCGTCCCCTTCGCCGCGTTCGGCGCCTTCACGTCGCTGTACTGCCGGGTGGACACGTGGTCCCGCCGGGCGCGCCTGCTGTCGCTGATCGCGCTGGGCTTGGTCGCGAGCGTGGCGGCGGCAACGATGATCGCCGCCACCACGGACCACCCGCTGGCCGGGGTCCTCGTGCTGACGGCGATCGCGGCGCTGGGGAAGCTGGCATCGGACGTGCTCGACTTCGGCCCGCCCGGCGGCCTGATGTTCGTCTTCGCGGCCGGCGCGGCCGCGTACGCCTCGCACGGCTGGTCCACCGTCGGCCTGCACATCGGGGTCACCGCCGCATCGGCGGCGCTGTCGGTGGCGCTGAGCCTGCTCGGCAACCTGCTGCACCCGACCGGGCCCCACCGGGTGGCCGCCGCCCGCGCCCTGGCGGCCGTCGCGGACCACCTCGAAACCCCGGACCACGCCACCCGCCACCGCGCGCACCTCGCGGTGCACCGAGCGTCGGCGACGCTGCGCGGCAAGCCCCACCGCGGCACGTTCGACCGCATCCGCGCCCACCTGGCCCACGCGGAAACCCTGCTCCACCACCCCGCCGACGCCGCCGGCGAACTCCGGGCTCTCTCCCGGAAGATCCACCGAGGCCGAGTCCCGGCCGCACCACACCGGCCCCCGGAACCGCAGTTTCAATTGAAACCGCAGACGACGACCCTCGGTTCGCAGTTTCAATTGAAACTGCGGACCACCCAGCGGCTGCGGCGGGTCGGGCCGTTCCTGCCCGGCGCCGGGCGGATGGTCGTCGCCTGCCTGCTCGCCGGGCTGATCACCGGCGCGCTCGGCCTCGGGCACGAGTACTGGGCGATCGTGTCGGCCAGCGCGGTGCTGCAGTCGGCGAACGCGACGAGCACCTGGCACCGGACGGTCCAGCGCACGACCGGGACCATCGCCGGGGCCCTGCCGGCCCTGGTGATGTTCGGCTTCCACCCGGGTCCGATGGCGATCCTCGTCCTGGTGGTGATCTGCCAGCTGGCCGCCGAACTCGTGGTGCAGGCCAACTACGCGCTGGGCCTGATGTTCGTGACTCCCCTGGCCCTCGGCCTCAGCTCGCTCGGCAACCCGGCGGCGCACAACGCGCTGGTCGCCGAGCGGATCGGCACCACGGTGCTGGGCGCGCTGATCGCGGCGGCGGTGAGCCTCCTGCTGATCAACCGCCAAACCACCCGCCGCCTCGAAGCGGCGATCGCCGAATGCCGCCGGGCCCAGAAATCCCTCCGCGAAGCCGTTTCACGCCAAGAGACCACTGTGGACGACATCCGCTCCCGCCTGACGCGCTCCCTCTTCGCACTACGCAACGCCCACGCGGTCGCCGAAGGCGAACTCTGGCACCGGAACGCCCGAACCCAAGAAGTCCTCGACACCGAGCACACTGCCTACGAGCTCCTCGCGGCGACGGCTCCGGCCGCCGTCGAGCTGCGGCGATTGCCGACGCGATAGGTCGCATGGGCGGCTCGAACCAGTGCGCGCCCCGTGATCACCATGGTGGACGATCAACTGCGGTAGGGGTGAGAAGCCGTCGAGACGGAGCCGCGTGGTCGAGTCCGCCAGGCTGCTGGTTCGCGGAGCGGTCTGGACTGGTAATTGCGTAGCTTGTAGCTGCGGGTGTCGGAATACTGCCCCGGTGACTCACGCTGCTACGCCTCAGCCGCTTCGGCCTCGTGCTTTGAAGCCCGGAGATCTCATCGCGATCGCCGCGCTGTCCGGCCCGCTCGAAGCCGAGCGCGTGCCGGCGCTCGAGCGGGCGGTGGCCACGCTCGAACGGATGGGGTTTCGGGTGCGTCGCGCGCCGCTGCTCGAACCCGGGCGGAGGCATTGGTGGAGTTCGGCCCCGTCGGCGCAGATCGCCGAGGAGCTCAACACTCTGCTGCGGGATCCCGAGGTGCGCGCGATCATCGCGCATGACGGGGGGCAGACAGTGCTCGGCTACCTCGACCTTGTCGACATCGAAGCGGTCACAGCCGATCCCAAGCCCATCCTCGGCTACAGCGACATCTCGTTGCTGCATCTGGTGCTTTATTCGCGCACAGGCTTGGTGGGGTTCCACGCCGACTTGGCAACGCCCGGCCTCGGCGGGGCGTGGCAGACCGTCCCCGCCGCGCGCAGAGGGGAGCATGAGGACCTTTATTCAACGCTGCTGACCGGTACCGAGGCGATCGGCGCGCTGCCTACCCGGCCGTCGTGGGAGTGCTGGCGTGCCGGGCGCGCCGAAGGACCGCTGATCGGCGGGGTGCTCAATCGCATTATGAGGGCGCAGGCGACGCGTTACGCGCTGCCGCTCGACTGGTTCGACGGCGCGGTGTTGTTCTGGGAGGAGCTCGGCGGCGAGGCGTCATGGGTGTGGAGCGACCTGCACGTGCTGCGGCACTGCGGCATCCTTGATCGCATCTCCGGCATGGTCGTCGGTGTTCCGTGCCGGATCGGTGGGCTCGGTTCGTCCGATGTCTCGCCGACCCTCCCCGAGATCGTCTTGGACGTCCTCGGCAAGCGTGATATCCCGGTACTCGGCAACGTCGATTTCGGACACGCCGGCCCGAACCTGCCGATGCCCGTCGGCGTCCGTGCCGCTCTCGATGCGGAGCAACGGACCTTGTCGCTGCTCGATCCAGCGGTCCGACCGCACGCGACAACGGGACCGGTTGGCTGACACCTTCTGCCAGCAGACGGCCCGCAATTTCAATGGAAATCGAAGGTCCGATTTCCATTGAAATTGCGGAGAACCCCGCGCCCGCCGGGATGCGGCCCATGCCGCGCGCCTGCTGAACGAACCCGTGGCGGGAGACGAGACCCCGGGAGACTCCAGCCTCAGCGTGCAGCGCCGCACCTTCTACATCCAGCGGTTCTCCCTCGACACGTGGGAGTACCTGGTCGCGGACGCGCCGGTGCACGTCTTCATGGGAGAGGACTACGTCGCCCTCGACTGGGACTGCGCAGTGACGCCCGCAATTCGGCCTTTCAAGATCTCGGACGGGAACGAGATGACAGTACGCAAGCCCGGTGTTCAGCGGAGCGGGTTTCGCCGAACCCGCATCAGGCCAGGGCGCCGTGGGCCCAGAAGTTCGCCAGTTCCCGGCTCACCTCGTGGACCTCGCGTTCCGGGTAGCGGTGGAGGACGAAGCGCGTGTAGGCGTAGTGCTCCGTCATGCCGCCCAGGAACGCCGCGCTGAGCTCCGGATCGAGGCTCGGGCGGATCAGGCCCCGCTCGATGCCCTTGCGGGCCATCCGCGTGATGCGGTCGTGGAACGTGCGCCGGCTCTCGGCCTGCATCGCTTCGATCTCCGGGTCCGTCTGCGCCGTCTCGTGCAGGACCCGGAACAGGTCGGCGTTGTCCTCGTAGTAGCGGAAGTAGCGCTCCGTGCTGATCACCACCGACTCGATCGCGTCTCCCGGGTTCCACCGGGCGCGGGACTGGTCGAAGAGGCCGTCCAGCAGCTCCGTCATCAGCTCGACCAGCGCTTCGCGCTTGTCCGTGTAGTACCGGTAGAACGCGCCGTTGGACATGCCCGCCTCGGCCGCGATGTCGGCGACGCGCGACGCCGCGAAGCCCGATCGGCCGAACACCGTGCGCGCCGCGCGCAGCAGCGATTCCTTCGAGCCGCGCCCTTTCGGCGTCTTCGGGCTGGCTACCGGTTGCAGCCGCTCAACGGCCACCGCTACCTCCTGGTGACTCGGTACAGAGATGCGCCAACTTAGCGCACGTCGAAAAACTGATATTGACGTCAGTTTTACACACAGCTTAGAGTGCCCGGCGTCACACACCCTCGGGAGGCCAGCGTTGACACTCCCCCGCAAATCCCCGGACCGGGTGCTGGAAGTCGAGCACCTGAACATCTCCTTCCTCGGCAGGAAATCCCGCACCACCGCCGTGCGCGACGTGTCCTTCGACGTCGGCGCCGGCGAGATCGTCGGCATGGCGGGCGAAAGCGGCAGCGGCAAGTCGCTGACCGCGCTCGCCGTGATGGGCCTGCTGCCCACGCCGCCCGCGGTGATCGGCGGCCGGATCCGCTTCGCGGGCACCGACCTGCTCCGCCTCCCGCAACCGGAGCGGCAGCGGCTGCGCGGCAGCGAACTCGGCATGGTCTTCCAGGAGCCGATGAGCGCGCTGGACCCGGTGTTCACCGTCGGCCACCAGCTCACCGAATGCCTGCTGGCGCATCGCGGCATGGGCAAGCGGGCCGCCCGCACGGCCGCGGTCGAGATGCTCGAAGCCGTCGGGATCCCGTTGCCGGAGCAGCGCTTCGGCGAGTACCCGCACCAGCTCTCCGGCGGGATGCGGCAGCGCGTGATGATCGCGATCGCGCTGATCTGCCGCCCCCGGCTGCTGATCGCCGACGAACCCACCACCGCCGTCGACGTGACGATCCAGGCGCAGATCCTCGAACTGCTGCGGGACCTGACGCGGCAGCACGGCACGGCGGTCCTGTTCATCACCCACGACCTCGGTGTCGTCGCCGAGCTCTGCGACCGGATGGTCACCCTCTACGCGGGCGAAACGGTCGAGAGCGGGCCCGTTTCCGACGTGCTCGGCGCGCCCCGGCACCCCTACACCTCGCGGCTGCTGCAGGCGATCCCGCGGATCGAGGCCCGCCACGCCGAGCTCAAGGCGATCCCCGGCCGGGTGCCGCCGCCGGACGCCCCGCCGCCGGGTTGCGTCTTCCACCCGCGCTGCGACTTCACCACCGACGACTGCCGGGACCACCGGCCCGAGCTGCTCCCGGTCGCCGGCGCGCGCACGGTGCGCTGCGGCCGCACCGCCGACCTGACGCTGCCGGGGGTCGCCCGGTGAGCGAGTTGCTTCAGGTCGATGACCTCGCGGTGTCGTTCGCGACCAAGCGCAAGGGCGAGCGGGTGCGCGCCGTCGACGGCGTTTCCTTCGCGCTGCGAGAGGGTGAAACGCTGGGCCTGATCGGCGAATCGGGCTCCGGCAAGTCCACGCTGAGCCGCGCGCTGCTGCAGCTGGTGCGCCCCAGTGGCGGCGAGGTGCGCCTCGCCGGCGCGGATCTGGCGGCGCTGCGCGGCCGGGCCAGGCGCGAGGCGCTGACCCGCTTGCAGATGGTGTTCCAGGACCCGAACGCGTCGCTGGACCCGCGGATGCGCATCGCGTCCAGCGTCGAAGAGCCGCTCGTGGTGCAGGGCAAGGGGAATCGCGCCGAGCGCAGGACCCGCGCGCTGGCGGCGCTGGAGTCGGTCGGCCTGTCGGCCGAACACGGCGAGCGCTACCCGCACGAGCTCTCCGGCGGCCAGAAGCAGCGGGTCAACATCGCCCGCGCGCTCGTCCTGGATCCGGCGCTGGTGGTCTGCGACGAACCGGTGTCGGCGCTGGACGTGGCGCTGCAGGCGGAGATCCTCGACCTGCTGCGCCGGCTGCAGGCCGGCCTCGGGCTGTCCTACCTGTTCATCACCCACGACCTGGCGGTGGTCTCGAACATCGCCGACCGGGTCGCGGTGATGTACCTGGGCCGGCTGATGGAACTCGGCCCGGTGGACGAGGTGGTGGAGCGGCCGCTGCACCCCTACACCGAGGCGCTGGTCTCGGCGCAGCCGCGGATCGGCGCCCAGCAGCGGGACCGGATCGTCCTCGAAGGCGACATCCCGAGCCCGGTGGACCCGCCGTCGGGCTGCCGGTTCCGCACCCGGTGCCGGTACGCGCAGCAGCGGTGCGCCGAGGAGGTCCCGAAGTGGGCGGAGGTCGAACCGGGTCGCTGGTCCGCGTGCCACTTCCCCGAATCCCTGCCGCTGCGCGGCGTCGAAGGAGGCCAGGCGTGAAGCGCATCGCCGCAGTGGCCTGGGTGTTGCTGCTGGCGCTGACCGCGTGCGGCAGTGGAGCAGCCGAGGGCGGGCAGCACCTGCGGGTGGCGTGGCGGTCCAATCCGTCCTCTTTGGACCCGCAGCGCGGCAACTCCGGTTCGGACCACGCGATCCTCTACACCATGTACGACACCCTGGTGTCGTTCGACCCGAAGACGCTGGAGCCCGCGCCGGGACTGGCCGAGTCCTGGAACCAGGACGACCCGACCGCGCTGGTGCTGCACCTGCGTCCGGACGTGCGGTTCCACGACGGCACGCCGGTCGACGCGCAGGCCGTCAAGTACAACATCGAGCGCGCCAAGGGCCCCAAGTCCAACATCAAGTCCGACGTGGCCGCCGTGACCGGCGTCGACGTGCTCGACGCGCGGACGGTGCGGCTGAACCTGGCCAGGCCGGACAGCTCGTTGCTGCTCACACTGGCCGACCGCGCCGGGATGCTGGTCTCCCCCACCGCCGCCGAGCGCGAGGGCGACGCCTTCGAACGCAATCCCGTCGGTGCCGGCCCCTGGAAGTTCGTCGAATGGCGCTACGGCCAGCTGGTGCGGGTGGAGCGCTTCCCCGGCTACTGGCAACGCGGGCTGCCGCACCTGGACAGCATCGACTTCACGATCATGAAGGACGGCTCGACCGCGGTGAACGCGCTGCGCTCCGGCCAGCAGGACATGGTGTTCAACCCGCCGCCGCAGGACGTCGGGCTGCTCAGCGCGGCGAAGGGCACCAAGGTCGCCGCGGGCCCGCAGCTGTACCAGCTGATCATCTACCTGGACCTGAGCGCGCCGGTGTTCCGCGACCAGCGGGTCCGCGAGGCGCTGAACCTGGCGCTGGACCGCGAGCAGATCCTGAAGGTCACGCAGTTCGGGCAGGGCGAACCGGGCTGGACGCCGCTGCCGTCGGACCACTGGGCGTTCCCGAAGTCCGCCGTGCCCACCTACCCGCACGACCCCGACCGGGCCCGGCGGCTGCTCGCCGACGCCGGTCACGCCGACGGCCTGCGGTTCCCGCTGCTCACCTACCCGGATCCGGTCAACGTGCGGCTGGCCGAGGTGCTGAAGTACCAGCTCGGCAAGGTGGGCGTGCAGATCGACCTGATCCCGACCGAGCTGACCCAGGCCAGCAGCGAGTTCTTCAACGAGCGCAAGTACCCGGCGCTGCTGTCGGCCTGGACCGGGCGGCCGGACCCGGGCCTGACCTACAAGCTGATGTTCACCGAGCGCGGCTACTACAACGCCGGGCACGTCGCCACGCCCGGCATCGACGAGGCGCTCAACGCCGCGAACAGCACGGCGGATCTGGCCCAGCGGTCCGAGAAGCTGGGCGCGGTGGCCCGGATCGTGGCCGACCAGTCGCTCTTCGTGCCGCTGATCTTCCCGGACGCGGTCGCCGCCTACCGGGAGCACGTGCAGGGCTTCGAACCGAACTTGCTGGGCAAACCCAAGTTCACCACCGTGAGGATCCAACGATGACCGCGCTGGCTTTGCGACCGGGCCGGGACACCGCGCTGCTGCGCATGATCGGCCGGCGGGTCCTGATGGCCGTCCCGACCCTGGTGCTGGCGACGTTCGTGGTGTTCGGCCTGCTGCACCTGATCCCCGGCGACCCCGCGCAGGCCATCGCCGGGGAGCACGCCACCCCGGAGCGGCTGGCCGAGATCCGCGCCCAGCTCGGGCTGGACCAGCCGTTCGCGCTGCAGTACCTCGACTGGCTGCGGCACGCGATCACCGGTGATCTCGGCGCCTCGCTGAGCACCGGCGAGAGCGTGGGATCGCTGATCTGGCAACGGCTTCCCACCACGCTGACGCTCGGCGCGGCGGCGCTGCTGGTGGCCGTCGGCCTCGGCGTTCCGCTCGGCGTGGCCGCCGCGCTGCGGCAGGGGCGGCCGGCCGACACCGCCATCACCGGCGCGGCGACGCTGGGCATCGCGGTGCCGAACTTCTGGATCGGCATGGTGCTGGTGCTGGTCTTCGCCGTCCAGCTGCAGTGGTTGCCCGCGACGGGATTCGTCGGCCTCACCGAGAATCCCGTGCAGACGCTGCAATACGTGGTCCTGCCCGCGATCGCGCTCGGCATGGTCGGCGCCGCCGAGGTGTGCCGCCAGCTGCGCAGCGCGCTGATCGAGGTGCTGCGGTCGGACTTCATGCGCACCCACCGGGCGAAAGGCCTGTCGCACCGGACGATGGTCTGGCGGCACGCCTTGAAGAACGCCGGGCTGCCGCTGGCGACGATCATCGGTCTGCTGGTCAGCCGGGTGCTCGGCGCGAGCGTCGTGGTGGAGACGCTGTTCGCGATCCCCGGTCTCGGGACGCTCGTCGTGGAGGCGACCACCCAGCGCGACTACCCGGTGATCCAGGGCGTCGTGCTGATCACCGCGCTGCTGGTGCTGCTCACGAACCTGGTGGTCGACCTGGCCTACCGGTTCATCGACCCGCGTATCTCGGAGTGATGCCATGACCACGCTTTCCCCACCGCGCCGGGAGAACCGGCTGTGGCTGGTCGTGCGGGACTGGCGCGGCCTGGCGTCCGCCGGCTACCTCGTGGTGCTGGTGGCGCTGGCGCTGCTGGCGCCGGTGGTGACCGCGCACGAACCCAACGCGCAGAACTTCGACGCCATCCTCGCCCCGGCCGGCACGCCCGGCTACCTGCTCGGCAGCGACGACCTCGGCCGGGACGTGCTCAGCAGGCTGATCCACGGCGCGCAGGCGTCGCTGCTGGCCAGCTTCCTGGCGGTCGGGGTGGCACTGCTGATCGGCATCCCGCTCGGGCTGGCCGCGGGCTACCTCGGCGGCATCGTCGACAGCGCGGTGATGCGCGTGGTGGACACGCTGCTGTCGTTCCCGGCGATCATCCTCGCGATCGCGATCACGGCGGCGCTGCAGCCGAGCCTGGTCAACTCGATGATCTCGGTCGGCATCGTGTTCGCGCCTTCGGTGGCCCGCTTGATGCGCGCGCAGGTCCTCGCGGTGAAGGAGGAGACCTACGTCGAGGCGGCACGCAGCTTCGGCAGCCGGGGCAGGCACCTCGTGCTGCGGCACCTGGTGCCGAACTCGATCCAGCCGGTGCTCGTGCAGTCCAGCCTGCTGCTGGCGCACGCGCTGATCGCCGAGGCCAGCCTGAGCTTCCTCGGCCTCGGCGTGCAGCCACCCGACCCGAGCTGGGGCTCGATGCTGGCCCGCGCCTACACGTTCCTCTACCAGGCACCGCTGCAGATGCTGGTGCCCGGCATCGCGATCGCGGCGACGGCACTGGCGTTCAACGTCCTCGGCGACGTCGCGCAACAGGCCCTCGACCCGCGCCGGAACCGCTAGGAGCTGACCCGAATGCGTCGCACAACGCTTCCGGCACCACGCCGTCCACCCGTCCGCATGCCCGCTCGCGAGTTGGCGTTCTCGCGCGAAAACGGCGCGCGTGCCGCGCGCTGACGCGCCTCCACCGACCGATCCACGTGACCACTTTGGAGGGACATTGTCCTGGCAGCCGGAAATCGACGAACTGCGGCGGCGCGAGGAGCTCGCGCAGCGCATGGGCGGGCCGGAGAAGGTCAAGCGGCAGCACGACCACGGCAAGCTGACCGTCCGGGAACGCATCGACGAGCTGCTGGATCCCGGCAGCTTCCACGAGATCGGCGGCATCGCCGGGAAGTTCCAGCCGGACGGCGCGTTCCAGCCCGCGAACTTCGTGTTCGGCCGCGGGCGGCTGCACGCCAGGCCGGTCGTGGTCGGCGGCGACGACTTCACGGTGCGCGGCGGCGCGTCGGACGCCTCGATCCGGGAGAAGCAGATCATGGCCGAGCAGCTGGCCAACGAGCTGCAGATCCCGCTGGTGCGGCTGGTCGACGGCACCGGCGGCGGCGGTTCGATCCGCTCGCTGGAGACCATCGGCCGCACCTACGTCCCGGCCAACCCGGGATGGGAGTGGGTCGCGGCGAACCTGGGCACCATCCCGGTGGTGGCGCTGGCGCTGGGCTCGGTCGCCGGGCTCGGCGCCGCGCGGGTGGCCGCCAGCCACTACTCGGTGATGGTGCGCGGCATCTCGCAGGTCTTCGCCGCCGGGCCGCCGCTGGTGGCCCGGCTGGGGCAGGCCGTCACCAAGGAGGAGCTGGGCGGCAGCGACATCCACGGCCGCAACGGCGTGGTGTTCGACGTGGTCGACTCCGAGAAGGAGGCCTTCGACCGCACCCGCCGCTTCCTGTCCTACCTGCCGCCGTCGGTGCACCAACTGCCGCCGCGCGCGGAGTGCGGCGACGACACCGAGCGCCGCGAGGACTGGCTGATCGAGGCCATCCCCCGCGACCGGCGCCGCCCCTACCGCATCCGCCCGATCATCAACGCCGTGGTGGACCAGGGCTCGTTCCTGGAGCTCGGCAGGGGCTTCGGCCGGTCCGCGGTCGGCGGCCTGGCGCGGCTGAACGGCTGGCCGGTGGCGGTGCTGGCCAGCGACCCGATGGTCTACGGCGGCGGCATGACCGCCGACTCCAGCCGCAAGATCGAGTGGCTGGTGGACCTCGCCGAGACGTTCCACCTGCCGGTGGTTCACCTGGTGGACCAGCCCGGCTTCGTCATCGGCGTGGAGGCCGAGAAGGCGGGCACCATGCGCTACGGCGTGCGCGCGCTCAACGCCGTCTACCAGGCGAAGGTGCCGTGGGCGTCGGTGATCCTGCGCAAGGTCTTCGGCGTCGCGGGTGCCGCGCACACCAACGCCGCGCGGGTGCACTACCGCTACGCGTGGCCATCGGCGGACTGGGGCTCCCTGCCCATCGAGGGCGGCGTCGAGGCCGCGTACCGGGCCGACCTGGACGCCGCCGAGGACAGGCAGGCGCTGCTGGACGAGATCACCGAGAAGATGAACGCGATCCGCTCCCCGTTCCGCACGGCGGAGGCGTTCAACATCGAGGAGATCATCGATCCCCGCGACACGAGACCGCTGCTGTGCGAGTTCGCCGAACTGGCCGCACCGCTGCGCGCCGCAGGCCCTTCGACCTGGCATTTCAGGGGGTAGCGTGATGATCAGCGCCATGAGCGGGGTGCGCGTGCTGGAGATCGCGCACTACATCGCCGGACCGCAGTGCTGCCAGATCCTCGCCGACCACGGGGCCGAGGTGATCAAGGTCGAGCCGCCGGACGGCGAGATGGGCCGCCGCGCCCAGCCGGTCCACGACGGCGACAGCTTCTACTTCGCCGCGAACAACCGCACCAAGCGCGCCATCGCCCTCGATCTGCGCAGCGAGCAGGGCAAGGAGGTCCTGCACGAGCTGATCGGCCGGGCCGACGTGCTGGTGACCAACTACGCCAACGGCGTGCCGGACCGGCTCGGTTTCGGCTTCGACGAGGTGCACCGGATCAACCCGCGGGCCGTGATGGTGCACATCACCGGATTCGGCCGCACCGGGCCGTATTCGTCGTGGGTGGCCTACGACGGCATCATCCAGGCGATGAGCGGGCTGGCCGACATGACCGGCGAGCCCGACGGCGCGCCGACCATCGCGGGGCCGTTCGTCGCCGACAACGTCACCGGCATGCAGGCGGCGATGGCGGCCATGCTCGGCCTGCTGGCGCGGGAGCGCACCGGCCGGGGCCAGCTGATCGACGTGGGCATGCTGGATTCGATGGTCCCGCTGCTGGCGCACCACCTCTCGGTCGCGGCGGCGGGCATCGGCGAGCCGACGCGGTGGGGTTCGGCGCTGCCGACGAACTACTCCGGGCTGTACCCGGCCGGCGACGGCTGGGTGTACATCGCGCCGATCACGCCGAAGATGTGGGAGTCCTTCAGCACCCTGCTCGGCCACCCGGAGTGGGCGGAGCAGGAGGCGGCCGAGAGCGGCTGGCGGGTGCGGGAGCGCGAGCGGATCGACGCGCAGGTCGTCGAGTGGACCCGGGGCCGCACGAAGGCCGAGGTCGTGGCGGCGCTGCAGGCCGACGGGGTGGTGTGCGGGCCGGTGCAGTCGGTGGCCGATCTGGTGTCGGATCCGCAGGTCCGGGCCCGGGGCATCGCGGTGGAGGTGCCGTTGCGCGACGGCGTGCACGCGACGGTGCCCGGCCCGGCGCTGCGGCTGGCAGACACCCCGGCCCGCTCCCCCGAACGCCCGCCGGGGCTGGGCGAGCACACCGACGAGGTGCTGGCGCAACTCGGGTACTCGGCGGAGCGGATCAGCGCGCTGCGCCGGGACAACGTCACGGGGAGGGCCTCGTGATCGACGGCCTGCTGGTGGCCAACCGGGGCGAGATCGCGCGGCGGATCATCCGGACCGCCCGCCGGCTCGGGGTGCGGACCATCGCGATCCATTCCGAAGTGGACACCGGGCTGCCCTACGTCGCCGAAGCCGACGAGGCGGTTCCGCTGGACTCGCCGCGCGACTTCCTCTCGGCGGAGGCGATCCTCGCGGTGGCGCGGAAGACCGGGGCGACGGCGGTGCACCCGGGCTACGGGTTCCTGTCGGAGAATCCGGATTTCGCCCGCCGCTGCGCGGCTGCGGGCCTGGTCTGGGTCGGTCCGTCGCCGGAGGCGATGGAGCTGCTCGCCGACAAGGCGGCGGCGCGGGCGCACATGGCGTCGGCCGGGGTTCCGGTGCTGCCGGGCAGTTCCGGGATCGCGTCGGCCGCCGAAGCCGACGCCGCCGCCTCGGAGCTGGGTTTTCCGTTGATGGTCAAGGCCGTTTCGGGTGGCGGCGGCATCGGTATGGGCGTCGCTCGCGATGCCGGGTCCCTGGAACGCGCGGTGCGGACCGCGCTGTCGCGGGGCGGGAGCGCGTTCGGCGACGCCCGGATTCTGCTGGAGCGGTACGTGCCGCGCGCCCGGCACGTGGAGGTGCAGGTCGTCGGCATGCCCGACGGCTCGGTCCGCGCGTTCGGCGAGCGGGACTGCTCGGTGCAGCGGCGACATCAGAAGGTCGTGGAGGAATGTCCTTCCCCGGCCGTGGATGCCGCGCTGCGCTCCCGGCTGTGCGCGGCTGCGGTCCGGGCGGCCGAGAGCGTCGGGTACCGCAATGCGGGCACCGTGGAGTTCCTGCTCGATCCCGGCACCGGGGAGTTCTTCTTCCTGGAGGTGAACACCAGGCTGCAGGTCGAGCACCCGATCACCGAGGAGGTGCACGGCGTGGACCTGGTGGAGCTCCAGCTGCGGATCGCCGCAGGGGCGGACGTTCCGGCGGACTTCCCCGCGCCGCGCGGGCATGCCGTCGAGCTGCGGCTCTACGCCGAGGATCCGGTCCGCTTCCTGCCCCGGCCAGGGCGGATCACCGGGTGGACCGAGCCGGCCGGGGTGCGGGTCGAGTCGGGCTACGCGGCGAACACCGAGGTGAGCCCGCACTTCGACCCGCTGCTGGCGAAGATCGTGGTGCACGGCGCCGACCGCGCGGACGCCCTGGCCCGGGCGCGGCGGGCGGTCGAGGAGTTCGTCGTGCGGGGCCCGAAGTGCAACCTGCCGTTCCTGGCCGAAGTGCTGGACGCCCCGGAGTTCCTCTCCGGGAACTACGACACCGGCGTGGTCGACCGGATCATCGCCGCCCGCTGATCTGAAGGGGACAACATGGAGATCAAGGCCGAAATGGTCGCCAACGTCTGGAAGGTGCTGGTGACCGAGGGCACGGCGGTCAAGGCGGACCAGGAGCTGGCCGTCCTGGAGTCGATGAAGATGGAAATCCCGGTGCTCAGCGAAACCGACGGGGTGGTGACCCGCGTGGCGGTCGCCGAAGGCGACGCGGTCAACGAAGGCGACCTCATCGCCGTCGTCTCCGCGGAGTGAACCCCCGTGAGTCTTTTGGGTTGCCAGAGCAGCCCAAAAGACTCACGGTCCCCGTCACACCTGGGCATTCACCTGGTGTCAACGCGCATCGAATGCGCCGCCGCGGAGCTTGGTGCTGAAGTCTCGCCACCGGGCTTGCGCAAAGGCCAACGTTCCACCTTCGCGATCCCTGGTGTGTCTCGGACTCCGACGGCGCCGGCTGCGAATCCGATCTCAACGCAGTTGTGCGTTTCGTTGCTGCGGCTCGACTTCCGCCAACCTGTGAACTGACTACTGCTTGCCACCTTGCTTCTTCCTCGCCTCACGGATCAGCTGCAATGACCGGTCAGCCGACGCCGCAGCGCCGAGCACGTGCGGCGATACGTGTTCGACGGCCTCCCGGTCGTCCGCGTAACGAGCTTCTCCCAACAGGTCGAGATAAACCAAGCCCGGATGGCCCTGCAACGATGGCGGAAAAGTCATCAGCGTCCAAGAAGTGCCCTGCCCCTGGTGTGCGCCTGCATCGAGTGGCAGTACTTGCAGATCGACGGTCGGAGTCTGCCAGGACGAGGTCGAGTTCGAGATCGGTGGTCAGTCCGGCTTCGACCTCTTCACCACCGAGGCGGGCCTCGCAATGCTCGTCGCCAAGGCCACTGACGCCCTTCGGGAGCTCCGCGAGCTCAGGGCTCAAGAGGAGCAGCAGCCGCGGTGCTCGGCTAGCGGAGGGCTTGGTCAGGTCGGGTGTCGTGAGTGATTTTTGGTGCTATAGCGACCCAAAGCACTCACGACACCCATCCAAAGCCGCTACCAGGCGTCGACGATGGCTCGTGCCTGGGGGTTGGTCCAGCCCGCTCGCGCTACCGGGGGGAGGGCTCGCAGCAGGAGGTCCCTGGTGTCGGCCGGGTCGATGACGTCGTCGATCTCCAGGTGCATCGCCGTGTTGATCGCGCTGCCCGTCTCGTACATCTGGGCCACCAGCTCTTCGTAGCGCCGCTGGCGCTGCTCCGGGTCGGCGATCGCCTCCAGCTCGCGGCGGAAGCCCAGGCGCACCGCGCCTTCCAGGCCCATGCCGCCGACCTCGCCGCTCGGCCACGCCACCGTCAGCGCCGGTTTGGTCATCGTGCCGCCTGCCATGGCCATCGCGCCGAGACCGTAGCTCTTGCGCAGCACCACCGTCGCCATCGGCACCGTCAGGCGCGCGCCGTGCACGAACATCCGGCCGAAGTGCCGCACCGTCGCCGTCTTCTCCGACTCCGGGCCGACCATGAATCCCGGTGTGTCGCACAGCGATACCACCGGCAGCCCGAACACCTCGCACAGTTGCAGCATCCGCGCCAGCTTGTCGGCGCCGTCGGCGTCGATCGCGCCGCCGAGCACCATCGGGTTGTTCGCGATCAGCCCCATCGGCCGGCCCGCGATGCGCACCAGCGCGGTGATCGTGCAGCGGCCGAACTCCGGCCGCAGCTCCAGCACCGAGCCCTCGTCGCAGAGGATGTCGATCGCGGCGTGCACGTCGTAGGCGCGCTTGCGGTTCTCCGGCACCACGTGGCGCAGTCCGCGCTGGTCCGGCTCGGAGTGGTCGGCGACATCGCCCTGGAAGTAGGACAGGTAGCGCTTGGCCACCGCGACCGCCTCGGCCTCGTCGTCGACCGCCACGTCGACGACGCCGTTGGCCGTCTGCACGTCGATCGGGCCGATCTCCTCGGGGGCGAACACGCCGAGCCCGCCGCCCTCGATCATCGCCGGGCCGCCCATGCCGATGTTGGCGTCGCGGGTCGCGATCACCACGTCGCAGGTGCCCAGCAGCGCGGCGTTGCCCGCGTAGCAGCGGCCCGCCGCGATGCCGACCGTCGGAACCCGGCCGCTGAGCTCGCCCAGCGCCAGGAACGACGGGGTGATCAGGCCGCCGCCCTTGGGGATGTCGACGTCGCCCGGCCGGCCGCCGCCGCCCTCGGCGAACAGCACCACCGGGTACTGCCGCTGCCGCGCGACCTCCAGGATCCGGTCTGTCTTGCGGTGGTTGAAGTAGCCCTGCGTGCCCGCCAGCACGGTGTAGTCGTAGGCGAGCACCGCGCAGGTGCTGCGTTCCGGCCCGAACTGCGCGCCGTTGACCTGGCCGACGCCGGTGATCATGCCGTCGGCGGGCGTGTTGCGCAGCAGGTCGTCGAGCTCGCGGCGCTTGCGCTGCGCCGCGATGGCGAAGCCGCCGTACTCGGTGAAGGTTCCCTCGTCGACCAGGTCGGCCACGTTCTCGCGCGCGGTGCGCATGCCTCGCGAGTGGCGTTTGCGCACTGCTTCGGGCCGGCTCTCGTCGGCCCACAGGCTCTTCCGCTCCAGCACGCGGGCCAGGTCGGGCCGGATGTGGTCGGGGTCGATGCGCTCGTCCGCGAGGTCGGCGACGCCGAGCTCGTCGTTGCCGGCGACGATCACCACCGGGTCCCCGGCGTCGACCACGTCGCCTTCCCGGAAGCGGACCTGCGTCACCGCGCCGCCGCTTTCCGCGCGGATGACGTGCTGCATCTTCATCGCTTCCAGCACCATCACGACCTGCCCGCGCGCGACCACGTCGCCGAGCACCACCTCCACCGCGACGACCGAGCCGCTCATCGGCGCGACGGTGGCGCCGAGGGGCGCGTCCGGCACGGCGTTCGGCGCGGCCTCCAGCAGCCCGGCGCGATTGCTGTCTACATAGGACGTCGGGCAGCGTCCGGCGGCGAACTCGTCGGAGCGCAGGATCGCCTGCTGCAGCGGGAGGTTCGTGGCGACACCGGTGATCTGCAGCTCGTCGAGCGCCTGGACCGCCAGCCTGCGGGCCGCCGTGAACCCCGCCGCGTCGTGCACCACGATCTTGGCCAGCAGGGAGTCGAAACCCGGGTTGGTGCGGTATCCCGGATAGCCGGCCGTGTCGACGCGGATACCGCGCCCCGCGGGCATCCCGAACCGATCGAGCACGCCCGACTGCGGCAGGACCTGCCCGTCGGCGGTCATCGTCTCGGCGTTGATCCGGATCTGGATCGCGCTGCCGCGCGGGCACGGCACTCGATCCTGGTCGAGACCGAGGTCGGCGAGGCTCGCGCCGGCGGCGATCTCCAGCTGACTGCGCACCAGGTCCAGGCCGAGCACCTCCTCGGTGACGGTGTGCTCCACCTGCAGCCGCGGATTGACCTCCATGAAGAAGAACTCCTGGCCGCCGACCAGGAATTCCACGGTCGCCACGCCCCGGTAGCCGGCGGCGCCGACCAGCCGGGTGGCGGCCTGCAGCACGTTCTGCCGCAGCTGCCGGTCGAGTCCCTGGGCGGGCGCGACCTCGATCAGCTTCTGGTGCCGCCGCTGCACGCTGCAGTCGCGGTCCCAGAGGTGCGCGACCTCCTGGCCATCGCCGATCACCTGGACCTCGATGTGCCGGGCGTCGGTGAGCAGCCGTTCGATGTAGAGCTCTCCGGAGCCGAACGCGGCGAGCGCCTCCGCCTCGCAGGCCCGGTACGCCTCGGCGAGCTCGTCCCGGCCGCGCACCACGCGCATGCCCCGGCCGCCGCCACCGGCGACGGCCTTGATCACCGCCGCGCTGCGCCCGTGCGAGAGGTCCGGTTCGAGGGTGTCCAGGAAGCGTTCCATGTCGGCGAGCGTCGCCACCGCCGTTCCGGGCAGCGTCGGGATCGCCAGTTCGGTGGCGAGCGCGCGGGCCTTCGCCTTGTCGCCGAAGAGCTCCAGCGCGCTCGGGTCCGGGCCGACGAACGCGATGCCCGCGTCGGCGCAGGCCCTGGCCAGGGCGGGGTTCTCCGAGAGGAACCCGTATCCGGGGTGGATGGCCTGGGCGCCGGTCTTGCGGGCCGCTTCGATGATCGCGGCGACGTCGAGGTAGGCGGCGGCGCCGTTCTCGGGCAGCGGCACGGCCTCGTCGCAGCGGGCCACGTGCAGCGAGTCGGCGTCGTCCGCCGCGTGCACGCCGACCGTGCCGATGCCCAGCACCGCCGCGGCGCGGAAGACCCGCAACGCGATCTCGCCCCGGTTCGCGACCAGCAACGTCCCGAACGGCTCCCCGATGCCCATCCACGCCTCCTACGCGCCGCACTGCGCCTGCCGGACCGCACCGACACATACCGACCAGTCGGTTCCTGGTGCCCAGCCTGGTGAAGAACCAGGCGGGTGTCAACACCGGGACGAGTCAGGCGCGGCGCCGGTCGCCCGCGAGGAGCCCGGCCATCGCGGCGCTGATCCCCAGCCCCGTCAGGATCTCGATGCAGAGGAACTGGCCCCGCGGGTTCACCTCGAAGAAGACGTGCTCACCCTGCTCGGTGATCTTCAGGTCGACGGTGCCGAAGCAGAGGCCGAGCGCGCGCATCAGGCCGAGCAGCATCGTAAACCCGGACCAGCACAACCGAAATGCCCGATTGACCGGGAAACCCCATGTTCACAACAGAAAAGGAACGGTCGGCCACCGCACGTGACGACTCGCGCCGGACGCGACCACGTTCCACATCGGCCGACCACGCCGCGTGGTCGGCCAGGAGCAGGTGGCCGGAGCCGGCCCCGACCACCCACACGCGTCAACCCTCCCCGGCTCCAGGTGGTTGAACGCTCGGGGAGCTAAGCAGACCGCGGACGCCGGGTTGAACCTCGCTCCACCAGCTCGGGACTGAGCAACCGGGTCTTGCGCGGTCCGGCCGGACCGGCGATGCGTTCGAGCAGGTAGTCCACGGCAGTGGCACCCACTTCCTCGGCGGGCAGCCGGAGCGTTGTCAAAGCGGGCTCCAGGTACGCCGCGAACGGATGGTCGCCGTACCCCACAACCATCACGTCGTCCGGCACGGTCAGGCCACATTCCCGCAACGCCTTGAGAATTCCGAGCGCGAAGTAGTCGTTGCCCGCGACGATGAGATCGGGGAAGTTCTGCGCGGTGATCAGGTTCGCCGCCATCTGGTACGCGTCGTCCGGCCGCCACGGCAGGCTCGCGCCCGCCGTGCGCCGGGTCTGCACCTTGATCACCAGCGAGCGCTGCTGATCGATTTCAGCGGATTCCAGCGCACGCCGGAACCCGGCGATCCGCGCCTCCGTCGTGCTGATCCGCAGGTCCTCTTCGAACAGCCAAGCCCGGGCGATCCCGCCGGAAACGCGCTCGACGGCATCGGCGATCCCGGTTCCGGCATCGATGCCCACGAAGTCGAAGCCGAACTCTGGGATGTCCCGGCTGACGAAGACCACGGGGACCTTCGCGGCCGCCAGCCGGGACCAGCTGTCACCCTTGTCCTGCACCGGAATCCCGATGATTCCATCGACGCCGTAGGTCAGCAGCTGCTGGACCGCCTCCTCCTCGTTCTCCTCCGACTCCTCGGTGACCAACAGCAGCACCGAATAGCCGGACCTGCGGCAGCGCTGCTCCACGGCCGAGATCAACGCGGCGTAGAACGGGTTGGAGGGGTTGGTGATGACCAGGCCGATGACCATCGTCCGGCCGGACACGAGCGAGCGGGCGTGGCTGTTGGGGACGTAGCCGAGCCGGCTGGCTTCGGCCCGGATGGCGCTGCGGGTCTGTTCACTCACCTGGCTCTTGCCGGCGAGCGCGCGCGAGACCGTGTTGACCGACAGACCGACCTTGTCGGCAACATCCTGAAGCGTCACGCGCCGCGAACGAACCATGAACTCCCCTAAACCAAACCCCGCCCGCTGATCAGCTCTTGCCGACCAGGTAGATCCGCACCGTCGCGGCCGGCTCCGGACCGGTCACTCGACAGCTTAGCCGCAGCCACTGCCCGAACCCGGTGACCAGCCAGCTGGTGACACCGACCGAGTCCACCCGGTGCTGCACGTCGTCGAGATCGCACCAGTGCAAGCCGTCCGGCGAGATCTGCGTGATGAACTCCAGACTCGTATCGTCCCCGTCGAATTCCAGCGCGTGGACGAAGAAGCGAGCCTCGGCGGCCCACGGCAGTTCGTAGGGCTCGGTGGTGAACGACGTGCGCACCTTGGCCTTGCGTTCCAGAACCGCCGTCGTCGTTGATCGCATCGTCAGCATGTCACCATTCCACCGAGATGAGGACCGAGTCGAGGAACAGGAAGTTCCGGACCCCGGCGTGGGTGCGTACGGAGAAGTAGAAGTTCAGCAGGTTGTCCAGCGTCCGGTACCGATCCGGGTACACCGGGACCGGGACGTCCCGCATGTCCATGATCTTGTCGTTGATCTGCAGTTCGACGTTCGTCCTGGACTCGGTGTCGATCTGCCAGCGCAGGTAGTGCCAGTTGATCTTGGTCGGGACCTCGTTGACGCACAGGTCGAGGGGCTCACCGAAGGTGCGCCAGTCGTTCGGGTCCGGCGCGGTGAAGTCGCTGGCGTAGGGCAGCGCGAACTTGCCCTCGAAGTGGTCCCTCGGGGTCGGCTCGGGCACGGTGGGGTACATCCACCGCTGGGTCATCTCGTTGTCCATGTTGGTGTTCTGGTAGCGAGCGACGTTGTGGTAGCGCACCCCGTTGTCGGCGCAGATGTCGGTCGCCACGGTGAACGCGCCGAACTCCGCCTCCGAGGGGTGGTGGTTGCCGTCCCAGCTCACCGCCTGCGCCGACCGCCTCGGCGCGCCGACGTTCGCCTCCGCCTTGAACGCGAAGTGGGTCTCGATCTGCACCAGTCCCCGCCCGGCCATCGTCAGCCGGCGGATGGCGACAGCCGTGTGCCCCTTGTGCGGACGGGTGGCGAGCTTGAGCGCGTAGTCTCCGCTGAGAGTGCCGTGCGTACCCACGTCGAAGAACGAGCACGTGGACAACTGCGGCGGCCGGAAGTCCCACATGTGGTCGTCGACCGTGTCGAGATCACCGGTGCCGTCGTAGTTGCCGAGCAACTCCGTCCACCCGTGCGTGCTCGAGTCGAACTTGTCGTAGCAGAGGACGCGCGGCAGCGGGTTGAACTTGGACAGCTCCACGTCGTGCCCAGGAGGAAAGGGGCGCTGGGCACCCTCCCGCCGAACTGAGGCGGTGGTCATCTGATCTCCATCTCGTGTCGTGTTCGATGCGCCATCAACATTAACGTTCATGTCGACGAATGAGAGGCTAATCCCTTGTTCTTCAGTATGTCCAGCCGTACTCTCATCGATCAACATGAACGTTTAGATCTCTTCTGCACCGCTACGTGAGGTACTCGATGGCACGAAGAATCAGCCGAGCAACGGTCGCTTCGACGATCGGCACCGCTCTGGAGTGGTACGACTTCTCCCTCTACGGCACGGCCGCCGCACTCGTGTTCCCGGCCGTGTTCTTCCCAGCAGGCGACGGCGTCGCCGCCACGTTGTCCTCGCTGGCGACCTTCGCGGTCGGCTTCCTCGCGCGTCCGATCGGCGGCGTGCTCATCGGCATCATGGGCGACCGCATCGGCCGCCGGACCATGCTGTTCCTGACGCTGGTGCTGATGGCGGTTTCCTCAACGCTGATCGGCTGCCTGCCCGGCTATGCGAGCATCGGCGTCGCCGCGCCCATCCTGCTCATCGCCCTCCGCGTCCTGCAGGGCATCGGTGCGGGCGGCGAATACGCCGGCGCGATGCTGATGTCGGCCGAGCACGCCGACCGCCACTCGCGCGGTCTGAACGCCAGCGCTCCGACGCTCGGCAACGCGGTCGGGGCGCTGATCGCCACGGGCGTCTTCGGGCTGACCGCCGGGGTCATGCCCGAAGAGCAGTTCCTCTCCTTCGGCTGGCGGATTCCCTTCCTGATCAGCTGCTTCATCGGGGTCGCCGGCCTGCTCATCCGCCTGAAGATCTCCGACAGCCCCGAATTCGACGAAGCCAGGGAGGCCGACGGCGTCTCCCGGACGCCGCTGCGCGACCTGCTGACGACCTCCCGCCGTCAGGTCTTCGCAGGCATGCTCATCAGCGTCGCGCCGAACGTCATCAGCTACGTGCCGTCGGTCTACGCGCTGACCTACCTGGCCAAGAACGTCGGCGCACCGGCGTGGATCGGGCTCACCGGCATCGTCATCGCCAACCTGGTCAAGCTGGTGACCGTGCCCACTGCGGGATGGCTGTGCGACCGGTTCGGCCGGCGGCCGGTGATGATCACCGGGTCGGTCGCCGGCGCGGCGATGTTCTACCCCTTCTTCGTCATGCTCGACACCGGCACCCCGGTACTGGTGTGGGCCGCCTTCGTCCTCGTGTTCACGCTCTGCAACGACCTGACCCTCGCCTCCCAGGCGACGATGCTGTCCGAGCTCTTCGACGTGCGGTACCGCTACACCGGAGTCACCTTCAGCCGTGAACTCGTCGGCGCGGTGGTCGGCGGCTGCCTGCCGTTCGTCGCGGCGCAGCTGAGCGGGTGGACCACCGGCTACTGGAGCATCGTCGTTCTGTGTGCGGCGCTTTGCCTGCTTTCCACACTCGGCGCTCTGCTGGTCGTGGAGCCGGAACACTTGCGCGAACCGCGCGCCGCAGTTGCGACTGCTGGTCGCGAATGAGCCCGGGGCCCGGGCAGGACGCCTGGCGAACGAGGCGCCGTGTGCCCAGAAACCGGCGAGTTCTGGCTCACCTCCTCGACCGCCCCGGGGAGAAGCGCCCATCGGCCACCTCGACGTCCACTTTGGTTCATCGGAAGCACTTACGTTCTGCTCGCACCATCCCGATGCACGAGGGAGTATCCGTGTCACGCCTCAAAATGCTCTGCCTGTCCACCGGTTTGGCAGTCACAGCGGCCACCGGGATCGGAGGCTTCTCCACCGCAGCAGCGGCCCCGGATCCGGCCCAGCTCACCGCACCTGCGGCCACTGCGGAGAACGACCCGATGAAGGCCTGCACGAACGCCGAAGAGGCACCCGTGCGAACCACGGCCGTGTTCAACGACCCTGCGGCCGGCGAACCGGCGACGATCATGAGCCAGCTGTGCTCGCTCATCAAGCAGGCACCGGCCGGATCCCGGATCCGGATCGCCCACTTCGTGGTGAGCGGCGAGGCGGGGGGCGACTTCGCCGAGGTGCTCAGCGACGCCCACCGCCGCGGCGTCCAGATCCAAATGGTGCTCGACGGCTGGCAGGACGACAAACCCCCGGCGCAGGCCATCCTGGCGGAACTCGGCACCGATCAGGAGCAGCCCTCCTGGCTCCACGTGTGCAGCAACGTCTCGCCGGAGGGCAACACCTCCTCCTGCCTGGGTACCAAGGGAAACCACAACAAGTTCGCGCTCTTCTCCGAGACGGGAGGACAGCGGAACGTGGTGATGCAGTCGTCGTCCAACCTCACCGACGTCAACTCGCAGACCTACTGGAACAACGCCGTCGTCCTGCGGGACAACCCGCAGCTCTACCGCGTGTACGACCGGTACTTCACCGAACTCGCTGCGGAGAAGCGCACGTCCGCCACCATGGGGACCTTCCACACCGGCATGCCCGAGGGCCCGGTCGACGTGTACTTCTCGCCAGTACCCCAGGGGGACCCCGTCGCCGAGCAACTCGCACGTGTCCGCTGCACGCCGACCACCCGGATCAGCGTGGGTATGTCCGAGATCGACGACACCCGCCTGGCCGCGGTGGAACAGTTGGTCCGCCTGTCCAACGCCGGTTGCCAGGTCCGCGTGGTCCACGGCAGCCTTGAACCCAGGGGGCAGGCACTGATCGACGCCACACCCGCCATCGAGGTCCGCAAGCTGAAGAGCGGTACCTTGCCCGGCACCGTCCACTCCAAGTACCTCGTGGTCGACCACGGTCGCAGCGGTGCTGCCGCCGGCTGGGTGACCACCGGCAGCCAGAACTGGACGCACACGTCGCTGCGCCGCAACGACGAGGCCACCCTCACGTTGCACCAACCCGCCATGGTCGCGGCGTACTCGGCCGCCTTCGACCGGATGTTCAGCGTCGCCGAACAGGCCGAGTGAGGCCGCCTCGGTCGCGCGATCGACCCGGCTGCGGGACGTGCCCTCCGCGGTAGGAGGGCACGTCCCCCGGGGCGTGCCTCAACACGTAACCGGATCAGCCAGCGGGGACGGCCCGCGCACCGCCCTGCATGGGCGTCGGCAAGCGGGGCGGTCGACGAGGTGGTCGGAGACGCGATCAGCTCTCCTCCGGCTCCAGGTGGTAGAGCTCCGGGAGGTTGACCACGATCGCCTCCTGCGTGCTGCGGGCGATCACCACCTCCGCCGGGTCGTTCGGGTCCGGGTTCTCCTCGCGGTGCGGGACGAACGGCGGCACGAAGATGTAGTCGCCCGGCTCCGTCTTGATCCGCACCTCCTCGGTGCCGTCGTGGAAGACGAACTCCGGGTGGCCGCTGACCACGTAGATCGCCGTCTCCGACTCGCCGTGGTGGTGGTTGTCCGAGGCCGTCGACGGGCCGACGTGCGTCTCACCCATCCAGATCCGCTCCGAGCCGACCAGGTCGCCGCTGATCGCCGCGAGCCGCCGCATGCCCTCCGTCTGCGCCGTCTTGTTGTCCAGATCGGCGGCCCGGACGTGGTGCAGCCGGGTGCGCAGCGAGCGGCGCTGCTCCTCGGACACCCGGGTCGGGAGATCGGGGTGGAACGCGTCGTGCTGGGTCATCAGAATCCTTCCTTGTTCACCGATCGCCGACCAGCGGCACCCCGTCGAGGAACTCGCCGACCTGCCGACCGAGTTCGCGCCACACCTCGGCGCCGGGTGAATCGTTGTGCACCGAGGTAACCCCACCTTCCACCGCGCGCACAACCTCGCCGATCGTGATTTCGCCGGCCGGTCGCGCCAGCGAGTAGCCCCCGTCGCAGCCGCGCTGGCTGGTGACCAGCCCGGCCCGCCGCAGCTCGATCATCAGGTTGACCAGCGAGTTCAGCGGGATGCCCTGCCGCCGGGCGATGACCTCGCACTTGACCTGCTCGGGGCCGCTGGCCGCCAGGTCGCGCAGCGCCCGCACCGAGTAGTCGGTGCGGGCCGAGATGTGCACCGGGGCCGACCGGCGGGCCCGCGGCGCGGCCGGCGTCTCGGGCAGCAGCACCGCGCCCTTGGCGACCTCCTCGCAGAACAGCACGATGCGCGCGGCCACGCTCCGGTGGAACTTGTCGTTGAGGATGTCGTGCACGCCGTCCTTGAACACCGCCACCGAGCTCTGCGGGTGCTTGGCCGCCAGCGAGGTCACCGGGGCGACCGGCGCGAGCGTGTCCGCGTCGCCGTGCAGCAGCAGGGTCGGCACGTCCGGCAGCCGCTTCGGCGGCTCGGGGACGTCGTCGGTCAACCGGCCCCACTGGAACTCCGGGTCGTTCTCCAGCAGTTCGCGGTGCACCGGGCAAGACGTGCGCACCCCGATCTCCTCGTCCCGGTCGGCGGGCTGCTGCCCCTGCGCGAGCGGGGTGCCCGCCAGGACCAGGCCGTCCACCTCGACCTCCAGCGCGAGCGCCCAGGCGCGCAACGCCCCGACATCGGTGCCGGCCAGGAATCGCGCCGCCCCGGGCCGGAACCACGTCTCGAGATCGGTGTCCGGATCCGGCACCGCCACGGCGTAGCCGTCCGCGGACAGCCGCCGGCCGAAGCGCTGGTAGACGGCGGGGTTCTCGCCCCTGCCCGGCAGCACCACCACGGTGCCGCGGCAAGGCCCGTCCGGCTCCCAGTTCCGGGTCATCTCAGGCTCCTCTCACTGAACTGTTTCGAAAGCGGCTTGCGTGGCGGTGCAGGTAGCGGAACCTCAGACGCCTTCTCGGTCCGGGATCCCCGACTCATGTATGACCAATACACCACGCCGGGGCTGTCCTCCCGAGAAGACGCCTGAGAACCCGCAGCGGTGCAAGTTGAGTTCCACACCGCAAGCGGCTGCCGCCGCTTCTTAACAGAACAAGGATTCACTTGCCGGGGTACAGATCCCGCTCGCAGGCCTTCGCCACGTCCACCTTCTCGCGCAGCACGCCCGCCTGGAGGTAGCGATCCGCCACGGCCTGCAGGTCGGCGACCACATCATCGGTCAACGGCCGCACCTCCTGCTTGGTCCGGGTCAGGATCTGGTGCGCCACCGGCGGTTCCAGCGACGTCAGCTTCTCGTAGACGCGCTGGTACTCCTCGGGATTCTCGTCGCTCCACCGCCACGCCGCTTCGAACCGCCGCATCGCGTCGGCCAGCGCCTCGCGCTTGAGCGGGTCCGCAGCCGACGCCGTGGACACCGACAGGATGCCGTTGCGGCCGTTGATGCCTTGGCCGTCGCGGATCACCCGGGCCCCGGCGTGCTCCGCGATCGACAGGTACGGGTCGAAGGTCGCCCAGGCGTCGATGTGCCCGGCGCTGAAGCCCGCCTGCGCGTCGGTCGGCAGGCTGAAGGTGATCTGCACGTCCTGCTGCGTCAGCCCGGCCTCCTCCAGCGCTCCGAGCGCGGTGTAATGCGAGACGCTGCCCGGCGCGGTGGACACCACGAGGTGCTTGCCGCGCAGGTCGGCCACGGTGCGGATCGGCGAGCCCGGCGGCACGATGATCGCCGTCGATGACGGGGACGCCGCGGTCGCCACGGCCGGTCGCGCCGGCACGCCGCCGGCGATGGCCTGCACGGTGGGCGCGTCCGCGGCGGTCGCGGTGTCCACGTCGCCGGAGCGCATGGCCTCGAAAAGCGGTGCCGCGCCTTGGAAGTTGGCCCAGCGGATCTTGTACGGGGCGTCCTCGAACGCCCCGGACGCTTCCACCCTGGCTCGCAGCCCGCCGGCCTGGTCGCCGAGCACCAGGGTCACGTCGGACAGCGACTTGGGCTCGCTGCCCCCGGCGCAGCCGGCCACGGCGAGCAGCACCGCGGCCAGCACCGACACCAGGATTCTGGTCGTACGCACTCCGTTGTCTCCAGTCTCAGTCGAGCAGATCCGGCTGCTCGTGCACGATCTCTTCGAAGAGCGGGGCGAAGGTCACCCAGCCCGGGTCGCGGTGCTGCTGGTACTGCTGCCTGGTGTGCCGCGCGATCTCGTGCGGGATCAGCTGCAGCTGCCCGGCCGCCTGGGCGACGACCTGCACCTTCGAGTTCCGCTCGGCGGCCACGTACAGCGACACCGCCTCTTCCAGGCTCCGGCCGACGGTGAGCAGCCCGTGGTTGGCCAGGATCGCCAGCCTGCGCTGCCCGAGCGTCGCGGCGATCCGGCGGCCCTCCTCCAGGTCGAGCACGACCCCGGAGAAGTCCGGAACGATCACGTTGTCCTCGTAGAACTGGGCGCTGTCCTGCGAGATGGGCAGCAGTTCGGTGCCCAGCGCGGCGAGCGCCTTGCCCCAGATGGAGTGGCTGTGCGCGGCCGCGTCGACGTCCGGGCGGGCCTGGTGGATCTGCGAGTGGATGGCGAACGCGGCCTGGTTGACCGGGAGGTCCCCGTGCACGATCTCGCCGTCGTGGTTGACCAGCAGCAGCTCGGACGCCTTGATCCGGCTGAAGGCCCGGCCCAGCGGGTTGACCCAGAAGTGGTCCGGCAGCTCCGGGTCGCGGACCGTGATGTGCCCGGCGGCACCCTCGTTGTAGCCGAGCTTGCCGAAGATCCGCAGCGCGGCGGCCAGCCGCTGCTTGCGGAACCGGCGTTCGTCCTCGACGTCGTCGAAGACCGGGCGGGCGGGGAAGCTGTTCTGCCGTGGGGAAAGCGACCGGGCGAACTCGGATCGCCCGGCTGCGGTGGTGGTCATGGCGTTCTCCTCGTGTTGTCTCGGCACACCGCGGGTCAGGCGGCGGCGCGGTGGGCGATTTCCTGGCGGACCAGCGGGATCAGCTCGCGGCCGTAGTCGACCGCGTCGTCGAACGGGTCGTAGCCGCGGATCAGCAGTGTCGTCACGCCGATGTCGACGTAGTCCAGCAGCGCCGCCGTCACCGTCTCCGGGGTACCCACCAGTGCGGTGGAGTTACCCGCCGCGTTCGTGGCCGCCGCCGTGGGTGTCCACAGTGCACGGTCGTGCAGCTCCCCCGCCGCTGCGGCGGCGAGGAGTCGCTGCGAACCGACGTTGGCGACCTGCTGGCCCGGGTTCAGCGTCTTGGGCCCGGTGAAGGACGCCAACCCGCCGCGCGATGCGTTGATCCGGTCGAGGATGCGGTGCGCCCGCTCCCACGCCTGCTCCTCGGTCGCGCCCAGGATCGGCCGGAACGACACGCTGATCCGCGGCGGTTCCGCCCGCCCCGCTTCTGCGGCGGCCTTCCGGACCGCGGCGATCTGCTCCGCGGTCTGCGCCAGCGGCTCGCCCCACATCGCGAAGACGTCGGCGTGCTTGCCGCCGACCCGCAGGGCGGCTTCCGAGGAACCGCCGAAGTACAGCGGGATCCCGGACTGCCGCACCGGGCGGACGGCCGCGTTGTAGTCCTCGAAGCGGTAGTGCGCGCCCTCGTGGCTCACCGGTTCCTCGGCGGCCCACACCCGGCGGAGGACGTCCAGGTACTCGTCGGTGCGCGCGTAGCGCTCCTCCTTGCCCAGGTAGTCGCCGTCGCGGCGCTGGTCCGCGTCGTTGCCGCCGGTGATGATGTGCACCGCGATCCGGCCGCCGGTGAGGTGGTCGGCGGTGGCGAAGGTGCGGGCCGCCAGCGTCGGGGCCACGAAGCCCGGGCGGTGCGCGATCAGGAAGCCCAGCCGCTCGGTGTGCGCGGCGGCGTAGGCGGCGAGCTGGGTGTTCTCCGGGCTGCTCGACCCGTAGCCGATCAGCACCCGGTCGAACCCCGCCGCCTCATGCGCCTGCGCGAACTTCCGCAGGAACGCGGGGTTGACCGCCGGTCCGTCCGCGGCGTGGATCTCCGAGACGTGCTGCGCCCCGATCATCCCGATGAACTCGACGGTCATGACGAACTCCCCTCTCCGGTCCCGACACCCAGCCAGGACAGCAACTCCGCGCGCAGCGCCAGGAAGGCCGGGTCGGTGACATCGCGCGGGCGGTCCAGGTCCAGCACCTGGTCGTAGCCGATGCGGCCGTCGCGCATCACCAGCACCCGGTCGGCCAGCAGCAGCGCCTCCTCCACGTCGTGCGTGACGAGCAAGATCGCGCAGCCGTGGCGCTGCCACAGCTCGCCGACCAGCTGCTGCGCCTTGATGCGGGTCAGCGCGTCCAGCGCCGAGAACGGCTCGTCCAGCAGCAACAGGTCCGGTTCGCGCACCAGCGCACGCGCCAGCGACGCCCGCTGCGCCTCGCCGCCGGAGAGCACCTTCGGCCAGACGTCCACCCGGTGGCCGAGGCCGACCTCCTCCAGCGCGGCCACCGCCCGCTTCTTGTCCGGGCGGCCGGGCAGGCCGAGGATCACGTTGCGCCACACGCGTTTCCACGGCATCAGCCGCGGCGCCTGGAACGCCACCGCGCGCCGCACGGCCACCTCGACCTCGCCGGTCACCTCGCGGTCGAGGTCGGCCAGGATCCGCAGCAGCGTGCTCTTGCCGCAGCCGCTCGGGCCGAGCAACGCCACGAACTGGCCGGGCTCGATGTCCAGGTCGAGGTCGTCGAGCACGGTGCGGTCGCCGAATCTGCGGCTCAGGCCGCGCACCGCGGCGGGTTTCACTACGCTCCGCTGAACGCCGGTCGCCATGCCAGCAAGGTCCTTTCCAGCAGTCGGACGATGAAGTCGGCGACGAGGCCGAGCAGTGCGTACAGCACCAGGCAGACCACGATCACGTCGGTCTGGAAGAACTCGCGGGCCATGTTCATCTCGTAGCCGATGCCCGCGGTGGCGTTGATCGTCTCGCCGAAGACCAGCGCCAGCCACGCCGAACCCAGCGAGTACCGCAGCCCCACCAGGGCGTTGGGCATCGCGGCGGGCAGGATGATGTGCCGCACCTGGGCGAACCAGCCGAGCCCGAGCGTCTTGGCCGCCTCCACCAGGCCGGCGTCGACGTTGCGGATGCCGCCGTAGATGTTCATGTACAGCGGGAAGGTCACGGCCAGCGCGATCAGCACGATCTTGGGCTGCTCGCCGATGCCGAACCAGATGATCAGCAGCGGGATGAGGCCGATCACCGGCACCGTGCGCAGCATCTGCATCGGCGCGTCGATGAGGTCCTCGCCGCGGCGGAACAGGCCGGAGAGGGTCGCCAGCGCGATCGCGACGACGACGCCGATCACCAGGCCTGCGCCGACGCGTTGCAGCGAGGCGGCGATCGCCTCCTGCAGCCGCCCTTCGTCCCACATCTCCACGGCGGTCTCAGCGACCGTGGCGGGCGAGGCGAGGGTGTCGTCGCTGAGCACCCCGGTGCTGCTGAGGACCTGCCAGAGCGCCACCAGCGCGATGGGGCTGATCAGCTTGAAAACCCAACGGGGAACGCGGTTCTCGCGCCGCGCGGTGCGGGTTTGCACGGTTGTGACGGGGATCGGATCTCGATCGGTCGGCGCGCCGGTGGGCGCGCGTTCGGTGGATACAGTCATCTGCACTCTCCGGAGGGCATGAGGGCGCAGCACGGCCACGACGGATGGGCCGCGCTGGAGGATCACCGGAGCCCCGGTTCCGCTGCTCAGATTCCCGTGCGCACTTTTTGCTGCTATGGCGGCAAAAACCACGCACGGGTTTCGACCAGCGGAGACGCTGTGCGGGGGAGCTCCGGCGGAGCTGTAGGCGGTCGCGCTACGACGCGCGCGAAGAAGCGGAGAAAACCGTTACCGGCAACAGAGTGCGGAGGACACGAGCACGAAGTCCACGTAACCTCGTGTCGTCAGGGCCGCTGTCCGGATCATGCCCAAGACCGTAACCGGACGCCCGGATCGTGTAAACCCAACTCCACGGATTGGGATTGTGATCGGATCCGCACCGGCGGAGGTCCTCCGCGCGACCCGCGGGCGCCTCGGGCGGCTCCCCCGGCGCTACCGTGGACCGGTGCAGCCGGAACTTTCCAGCGGGTCGGGCCGACCCGTCACCGCGACGCGAGCGGGCAGGCGCCCTGGAGGCCGTTCGTGATCGAGGAACTGCTGCCCGCCGAGGTCAGCTCCGCCGAAGCCTTCGCCGATCCACCGGACGTGGTCCTGTTCCCCGAAGAGGAAGCGCTGATCGCGCGCGCCCGGGACAAGCGCCGCCGGGAGTTCACGACCGGGCGGTGGTGCGCGCACCAGGCGCTGAGCCGGCTCGGCGTGCCGGCCGCTCCCCTGCTCCGCGGCGAGCGCGGAGCGCCGCAGTGGCCGGCCGGGATCCTCGGCAGCATCACGCACTGCGCCGGCTACCGGGCCGCCGTCGCGGCGCGCGCCGAGCAGGTGCACACCGTCGGCATCGATGCCGAGCCGCACGCCCCGCTGCCCGACGGCGTGCTCAACGTCGTGTCCCTGGAAGCGGAACGCGCCGACCTGGCCCGGCTGTCCGCGGCGCGACCCGGCACGCATTGGGACCGGATCCTGTTCAGCTGCAAGGAAACCGTCTACAAGGCGTGGTATCCGATCACCGGCCGCTGGCTCGGCTTCGAAGACGCCCGGCTCGAACTCGGCACCGGAACGTTCACCGCGCACCTGCGCAAGGAGGGCGCGGAACTGGCGGGCCGCCCGCTGACGGCGTTCACCGGCCGCTGGCTGGTCCGCGACGGCCTCGTCGTCTCCGCCATCGCCGCGACCCGGTCGAACGCATGAAGGGCGCCTCCCGACGGGAGACGCCCTTCACTCCTGGGCCTGAGGTCGATCAGGCGTCGGCGCCGGCCTTGAGGGCCTTGGCGACCGCCACGACCCGCTTCGCCTGGACGGCAGCCGCCGCGCGGGTGACGTCGTCGACCTTGTTCGCACCCTGGGCGTCGACGTGGCTGGTGCCGTACGGGTTGCCGTCGGCGAACTTCGCGCCATCGGTGTAGCCCGGGGCGACCACGATGCCGCCGAAGTGGTGGAACGTGTTGTACAGCGCCAGCAGCGTCGACTCCTGGCCGCCGTGCGCGGTCGAGCTGGAGGTGAAGCCGCTGTAGACCTTGTCCGCCAGCTGCCCCTGCGCCCACTGGCCGCCGAGGGTGTCGATGAACTGCTTGAGCTGCGAGGCGATGTTGCCGAAGCGGGTCGGCGAGCCGAACAGCACCGCGTCGGCCCACACCACGTCGTCCGGGGTGGCCTCGGGGATGGACTTGGTGGCCTCGACGTTGGCGCGCCACGCCGGGTTGCTGTCGATCGCCGCGTCGGGCGCCAGCTCCGGGGCGCGCCGCACCCGCACCTCTGCGCCGGCCGCCTCGGCCTCGGCGGCCAGGGTGTTGGCGATCTCGGTGCCGGTTCCGGTGGCCGAGTAGTAGATGACGCTGACCTTCACGGGGGTGCTCACTGTCGGACTCCTGTTCAAGGGGCTGGGCGGCTGCGTCGGAACCAGTCGCTCATCTCTTCCATGGAAGACAATACTCGGGCTGCATCTTCTTCGCAAGAGATTTCCTTGCGAGCTGTTTCAGGTAGACTGGTGGGGCCGCAATCGCAGGAGGGAGCATCCCGGTGAACAGCAAGACCGGCCCGGATCCGTGCACCGATGACGACGAGATCATCACCTGGTGGGGACTGGTGATCGAGGGCTACCACGTCACGCAGGGACACATCGAGGCCGAGATCGGCGAGCACTTCGGGCTCCCCCCGGCCTCCTTCGACATCCTGCTCCGCCTGGTCCGCACGCCCGACCACCGGATGCCCATGACCAAGCTCGCCCGCGAGGCGGCGCTGAGCAGCGGCGGCTTCACCAAGGTCGCCGACCGCCTCGCCAAGGCCGACCTGATCCGCCGCGAGCCGTGCGAGTCCGACCGCCGGGTCACCTACGCGGTCCTCACCGACCACGGCCGCGACATCGCCGAGCGCTCCCGCGCGGCGTGCGCCGAGATCCTGCGCAAGCGCGTCCTGGCCCCGCTCGGCAAGGCCGACTCGGCGGCACTCGCCGAGGCCATGCGCACCCTCCGCGCCGCCAACGCGCCGGACTGAACCCGAGCCCGGTCCCGCCCGAGGGATCGCACCAGAAAGGCCCCGAGGACAGGCTCCCCCGGATGCGCCCGGCGCCTGACGGGGTGGCGGTTTCGCGCGAGATGCCACCCCGCCCTCACGCCGAGCGTCGTTTCCCGCGAATGCCTTCGCTCGGGTTGACCTTTGGGACCGAACCGCGTCAGCGTGCTGACCAGAACTCGGCAACGGGCAAGGCCTCGTCTCCCGCCCTCCCGCCAACCGCCCTCCGGCGCGTTGGCGGGCGCTGGCAGAGTGGGCTGCGAGGCCGCGATCGCCTTCTCCTTGTGCGGGACCGTTTGAACGGCCGCCGCACCGGCACGCAACGCGGATGCTTCCCGATCCAGCAGGTGCGCGAACGGGTTCGTGCCGACCTCCGGCAAGAGCGGGCGCACGAGACGGCGCACCTCCTCCAGCGGCATCCGACTCGCTGGATCCTCCACCATCAGCCCGCTGATCACCTCACCGATCGGCCCGGTCTGCTGATGCCGCGGTACCTCCCCGTTGACGATCATGCTGGTCGTGACGCCGAGCCGCTGCACGCAGTCGGAGCGGTCGTACTGCCCCGGTTGCGCCCGTTGACCGTTGCCAAGGAACGGGACGGATCCATATACTCCCATTTAGTGAGCATAACGCTCACTATTTGAGCATCCTGCGCTCATTCGTCCCGGACGAGGGCCGCACCGAAGGACATTCAATGGCGAATTCCACCACCGACGGCGTCACAGCCACCGACCAAGCGGGCGCGCGACCCGCGCAGTCGCACGCCAAAGTCATCCGCGCCGCCATCCTGGGCACCGTCGTCGAGTACTACGACTTCGGCATCTACGGCTACATGGCGACCATGGTCAGCGCCCACTTCTTCGTCCAGGACGATCCGACCGCGGCGCTGCTCGGCACCTTCGCCGCGTTCGCCGTGGCGTTCTTCCTCCGCGTGCCGGGCGGGATCTTCTTCGGCCACATCGGCGACAAGTACGGCCGCAAGAAGGCGCTGACCTGGACGATCCTGCTGATGGCGGTGGCCACCGCGCTGATGGGCCTGCTGCCCACCTACGCCACGCTCGGCGTCTGGGCGACCGCGCTGCTGACGCTCTCGCGCTGCTTGCAGGGTTTCGCCGCCGGTGGCGAGCTCGGCGGCGCCAACTCGTTCGTCTCCGAGCACGCCCCGCCCAAGTGGCGCGCCTTCCAGACATCGATGGTCAACTCCGGCACCTACATCGGGTCGCTGTGCGCATCCCTGATGGCGCTCGCGCTGACCACGGGGCTGTCGGCCGAGCAGATCGCGGCCTGGGGCTGGCGAATCCCGTTCCTGCTGAGCCTGGTCATCGGCGTGGTCGGGCTGTGGATCCGCAACTCGCTGGATGAGACCGAGCAGTTCGAGGACGTCCAGCAGCACAGCGAGGTCGTGAAGGTCCCGCTGTTCGCGGTGCTTTCGACCGCGTGGCGGCAGGTCCTCACCATCATCCTGCTCGGCGCGGTGATCACCGGCGGCTACTACATCGCCTCGGTCTACGCCGCGACCTACCTGCAGACCGCCGGGCAGCGCTCGCCGCAGTTCGCCTTCGCCGCGACCTGCATCGCGATGGTCCTGGGCGTGATCACCCTGCCGATCTCGGGCTACCTCGGTGACCGGATCGGTCGCAAACCGGTGTTCATCGGCGGATCCGCGGCCGGGGCGCTGCTCGGGGTGCCGATGTTCATGCTGATGGCCGACGGCCCGGCGCCGCTGGCGATCCTGGGCCCGGCCGTGCTGTTCATCTGCGTCTCGGTGGTCAACGGCGTCTCGTTCGCCACGTACGCCGAGATGCTGCGGGCCCGCTTCCGGTACAGCGGAATCGCGTTGGGCAACAACGTGACCAACATGCTGCTCGGCGGCACTGCGCCGTTCGTCGCGACGCTGCTGGTGAGTTCGACCGGCAACAAACTCGCCCCGGCCGGGTACTTCGTCGCCTGCGCCCTGATCAGCCTCGTCACCTCCTTCTTCCTCAAGGAGACCAAGGGAAGGGAACTCGCACTATGACAGCCAGGTTTCGCGATCGCCGGATCGTGGTGACCGGCGCCGGAAGCGGCATGGGCCGGGCGGAGGCTCTCCGCCTCGCCCGGGAAGGCGCCGATGTTCTGCTCGCCGACATCGATCTGGCCGCCGCCCGCGCCGTCGCCGACGAAATCACCGCGGCGGGAGGCACCGGCCGGGCTCACCACCTCGACGTGGCCGACCCCGATGCGTGGCGAGGACTCGCGACGGCGCTCGACGGGAAGCCGTTGCACGGCCTGGTGAACAACGCCGGTGTGAGCTTCCGGAAAGGCATCGCCGAGACGTCGGTCGACGACTGGCGCCGGGTCGTGGACATCAACCTGTCCAGCGTCTTCTTCGGGATGAAGTTCCTCTCCGGCCCGCTGGCGCGAGCCGGGGGCGCGTCGGTGGTCAACGTGTCCTCGATCGCCGGGATGGTCGGCTACTTCTCCGCTTCCTACGGGGCGAGCAAGTGGGGTGTGCGCGGGCTGTCCAAAGTGGGCTCCCTGGAATTCGCCGCCAAGGGCGTCCGGGTGAACTCCGTCCACCCGGGGCTGGTCGACACCCCCCTGCTGCATTCCGGTGACCACCGGTTCGTCGACGAGAGCCTCCGATCCGTGCCCGCCGGCCGGGTGGCCGCGCCCGAGGAGATCGCCGGGGCGGTCGCCTTCCTGCTCTCCGACGAGGCGTCCTACATCAACGGCACCGAGCTCGTCGTCGACGGCGGCCTGGTGTCCGGCGGCACCTACCACCGCATCACCAGCGCGCTCGCCGAGGACGCCTCATGACCGGCGCACTCCTCGAAATCCTGAACCTGCTGGGAAAACAGGCCCACGCCATCGACGGCGGCGCGGCCCGGCAGTGGGCCGAGACCTTCACCCCCGACGGTGTGTTCCGCTCCCCCACCTATCCCGAACCCGTCCGCGGACGGGAAGCGCTCACCGAGTTCGCCGCCGCCTTCGCCGCGAACAACCCCCGAGCCCACCACATCGTCACCAACGTCTGCATCGACCGCGAGATCAGCGCGGACGAGTGCCACGTCAAGGCAAACCTGCTCATCGTGCGGACCACGAGCTCCGACGCGGTGGCCATCGACCGGGTCACCACCATCGACGACAGCTTCGTCCGCCACGGCGGGCTCTGGCGGATCGCCGAGCGGGTCGTCACCCGCGACTGAACCACCTCTTCCTGCGAACACCTGGAGAATCCCCGATGACGGCACCGAACGACCAGGCCAACCCGACGCGCGCGGACGACAGCCCCATCGCCGCGAGCTACCCCGAACTCGTCGGCAAGGTCGCCGTCGTGACCGGTGCGGGTCGCGGCATGGGCGCGGTCTTCGCCACCGAGCTCGCCCGGCGCGGCATCAACGTCGTGGCCGGTGACCTCACCGGTGCGCCCGAGGTCGCCGAGCAGGTCAACCGGCAGATCACCGACGGCGGGCGGGTCGTCGGCCACCGCGCCGACGTCACCGACCCCGCCGGCCACGACGGCCTGCTGCGCGCCGGGCTCGACGAGTTCGGTCGAGTCGACTTCTGGGTCAACAACGCGGGGATCTTCCCCCAGGCCGAGTTCACCGAGATCCCGCCGGAGCAGCTCACCTCCACCTACCAGGTCAACGTCAACGGCGTCGTCTACGGCGCGCAGACCGCCGCCAGGCACATGCGCGAACACGGCGGCGGCGCGATCGTCAACATGGCCTCGGTGGCCGGAGTCCGGGTGCGCGCCACCCGCGCGGCCTACAACTCGTCCAAGGCCGCCGTGCGGCACCTGACCAGCTGCATGGCCGTGGAACTGGGCTCGGACAACATCCGGGTCAACGCGATCGCGCCCGGCTTCGTCGACACCGAGATGACGAGATGGGTGCGGGAGGACCCGGCGGCGCTCGACCGCGCGCTCAGCACCGTGCCGCTGCACCGGGTCGGCGCGCCCATCGAGGTCTTCGGCGCCCTGTACTTCCTGCTGTCCGACAGCGCGCGGTACATCACCGGCGCGGTGATCCCGGTCGACGGCGGCTCCCAACACATCTGAGGTAGATCCATGGGTTACGACTACGACCTCGTCGTCATCGGCGCCGGGGGCGCCGGGCTGGCGGCGGCGGTATCGGCGGCGCAGCACGGTCTGCGGGTGCTGGTGCTGGAATCCGAGGCCGAGATCGGCGGGTCGACGCAGCTCTCCGCCGGAATGCTGACCGCCGCGGCCACCGGCGTGCAGCGGGCGCTGGGTGTCGAGGACTCGCCGGAACGCATGTTCCAGCACTACATGGACCTCAACCAGTGGCGCGTGCTGCCCGGTCCGACGCGGATGTTCTGCGAGCAGTCGAGCACGCTCATCGACTGGCTGCTCGACCTCGGCGTCGAGATCCCCGCCCAGCTGTCCCGCAACGCGCACATGCCGGGGTTGACCCGCGCCGGCGTCGAGGACGTCTGGCGCGGCCACGTGCCGAAGGACCAGGGATACGGGCTCGTCCAGGCCCTGGACCGCGCCCGCCGACGGCTCAAGGTCGATCTTGCGCTCGGCAGCCGCGCCACCGACCTGCTCCGCGACGGGCCGGCGGTGCGCGGGGTGGTCGTCGACGGCGCGGAGGTCACCGCGCCTTCCGTCGTCGTGGCCTGCGGTGGGCTGGCGCAGAACCCCGAGCTGGTGCGGGAGTACTTCCCGGACGCCGGCATCGCCGGCGACAGCCTGTTCGTCGTCGCCGCCCCCGGCAGCCGGGGCGATCACATCGCGCTGGCCGAGCGGCACGACCTGTCGCTGTTCGGACACGGCTGGGGTCTGCTGCTGGTCACCGCCGAGTTCCAGCGGTTCCACCACTGGCAGAGCGGATTCCCGCCGGCGTCCCGGATCCACGTCAACGCCGACGGCCACCGGTGCATGGACGAGGACGCCCCTTATGCGGTCAGCCCCGGAATCCTCAAGGACCACGGCGGATTCGTCTGGGCGGTCTTCGACGAAGCGGCCCGCACCGGCCTGCCGCCCGGTTACGCCGACTGGGCGGCGGACCGGGTCCTCGAAGAGGTCGGCAAAGGCGTCGTCCGGTGCGCCGACACGCTGCCCGAACTCGCCGCGCGCATCGGCGTGCCGGCCGCCAACCTCATCCGGAGCGTCGAGCGGTTCAACGCGCTGTTCGAGCGGGGCCACGACGAGGACTTCCTCCGGCACGAGTCGCTGGCCGCCAAGCAGGTCGACCCCCGGCTGCCACCGGTGGGAACCGGTCCGTTCTACGCGGTCCGGATGCTCCCCGCGGAGCTGGTGTGCACGCACACCGGCCTGCGCATCGACAGCCGCGCCCGCGTGCTCGACATCGGCGGCCACGTCGTTCCGGGGTTGTACGCGGCGGGCGAAGCGGCCGGGGGAATCCTCGGGGAACGCTACGTGGGCGGCGGGAATTCCGTGGCTCACGCCCTGGTGCTCGGTCGGCTCGCCGGGCAGGAAGCAGCACAACGGCTCAACGACGCAGGGAGCGGCGCATGACCACATCGGACGATCGGGTCGCCATCGAGCAGGTGCTCTACCGCTACGCGAGGGCGGTGGACCGGCTCGACTACGACGGCATTCGGGACTGCTACTTCCCCGACGCCATCGACAACCACGGTGGTTACCACGGGCCGGTGAGCGGCCTGATCGAGGACATCCGGCGGCGGCACACCACGATCGACTCGTCCCAGCACTTCATCAGCAACGTGCTCATCGACTTCACCGGCGACGACGCGGCCGAGGTCGAGTCCTACTGCCTCTGCTACCTCAGACAGGCGCCGGTCGACGGCGCGACCGAGCAGGAACTGGCCATCATCCGATGCCGCTACGTGGACCGGTTCGAACGGCGCAGCGGCCAGTGGCGCATCGCCGACCGGGTCGTCGTCTTCGACGAGTTCCGCGCACAAGCCATCACCGACAGCCTCGACCCCGGCTGGGTCCGCTCCAGGAGGGACGCCACTGATCCGGTCTACCGGCAGTGATGGCCTGCGGCGTCAGCGCACCCGTGAGCGCGAGGCGAACAGCTGCGCGCTCACCTCGCGGGCCGCCTCCACCACCCGCGGCGCCACCTGCTCGACCGCAGCGGGATCGACCAGCGACACACCGATGCTGACGTCCGACATCGTCGGAGGTGTCTCCACCGGCACCGAAACCCCGATGACTCCTGGGATCACGTGACCGGTGGAAACGGCGTAGCCCTGCTCGCGGGCCGCCACCACCTCGGCCGGGTCGTCATCACGGGGCGGGCGGCCCGCCAAGATCGCAATACCGCCTGAGCCGCGGTCTATCGCGTGGCGCTGACCTGTCCGGAAGGCGATGTGCGCCGCGGCGAGCCGCGGCTCGACCACCAGCACCGCTTGTACCTCGGCATCGCTGACCGGCACCATCAGGTGCGCCGTCGCATCGACGGCGTCGGCGAGCCCCGCCATGATCGGGTAGGCCAAGCCGCGCAGATCACTGTCCACCGCCGACGCCAACTCCACGAGACCGTAGGCCAGGTGGTACCGCTTGTCCTCGGTCCGCCGGACCAGGTTGTGCGCGGTGAGCGCCTCCAGCATCCGGTGCAGCGCATTGCGGTTGAGCCCCAACGAGCGCGCCATTTCGGTCAGCGTCTCGCCGTCCGGCCGTCGGGCGAGGTGCCACAGGACCCGGATTCCCCTGTCGAGGGTCTGGGCCCCCGAAACCGAGGATCCTCGGTTGTCTTCCACGCTCATCCGCCGCCTTGCCGATCGCACTTCCCGCGCAATCCTAGCCAACCGGCGACGACCACGCGAAGGCCAGCTCAGCGCCCCGATGGACCATCTGGTGGCGAGCGTCGACGAGAACGTGCTCCGCAGCGCAAGCGGCCGGCCGAGCTGGACCCACGGCCGGAGCTGCACCACCGGTATCCGGCCGCGGAAGGTGTCGCCGAACGTAGCCGGGAGGCCGGCGAGCATGCGCGCTACGCCGCTGTTGCCGACGCGGTCGAGCGGATCCCCGAATCCACCCGTCCTCGTGCGGCCGAACCGAGCGCCCTCAAGCCCGTCCGGGCTCCAGCGGCGAGAGCCGCTTGACGCGAGTGCACAGACGACCCCGGCCGCGCTTCCCATTCCGAGACGCGCCCCAGCTACCGCACCCGGACGCCCATGCGGCGAAGCCGGCCGTTCCGCCCCAGACCCAAGCCGATAGTCCACAGTGGACAAATTTCTAACCGGATTTCCCAAGGATTTCACAGAATTCACATTCTTGAATGTGCGTCACATACTTGACGCAACCCGATCGACTGCCCTACTTTTGACACCAAGGTCGGGGGTGACGCGGAATCCGCGTCCACCAGCCGGGGGTTCGTTCATGTCTGGCGGCGGGAGCGAACCCCCACCCGACCACCTACCGCCTCGGTTCCGGCGTGCAGACCCCGCCACCGACGGCAGAAACCCCTATGCACCAGCGCTTTCACCCACATGTGCGGCCGAATTCGGCCGACCGATGTGGACTCCCATCGAACCCGCGCGACAGCCAGGTCCGACGAGCCGTGCGTGTTTCGTACCGCCACAGCAACACAAAGCACGCACGGCTCTATTGTCCGGACGTCACCCGGCCACGTCCGCGTACGACCTCCCGACCTTGGCGTCGGCGAGGTAGGCCGTGGCCTCCCCGGTGATGCCGTCGGAGCGGTACACGCCCCACTTGTCGGTCACGAAGTCGGCGCGCAACGTCGCCGCCGGGAGCTGCTTCTGTCCATTGAGGACCTGTTCTTCGCCGTTGTGCCAGAACCTGACCCAGCCCTTGCCCGGATCGCTGGAGACGTGCACCCCGACGACGAAGCTGTTCCAGCTGTCCCTGGGCAGCGGGATCTTCCACAGCTGCGTCGTCTTCATGTCCGGGTCGCAGTACTCCAGGTCGAGCGCGTCGCCGCGGGCCCGCAGCGACAGCGGCGGCGTGGCGGCACCCGACCCGTAGTCCTTGAGCTGCCACAACGCCACCCATTCCCCGGTCTTCGTCGGCAGCGGTTCCCACATCGAACGCCACCCGATGTAGTAGGTGTCGCCCTCGGTGAACCGCAGCCGGCCGCCGTCCGGCGTCTTGTGGCCGCGCGACTCCACCCGCACCCGCTCCGAGCCCTCGGGCACGCCGGAGGTGTGCAGCCGGTACACGTCGCCGTGCTCGCCCTTCGGATCGGCCACCACCTCGACGCTGCCGGGCTTGGTCTCGATCCCTTCGAAGACCGAGGTGCCGCGGTCGGTTTCGGCGGTCCAGACGGGCGCCTGGACCTGCGGGTCCGCCGCCACGGCCGGTTCCGGCACCCGCAGCTCGTCCGCCGCGGTGACCGCCAGCCCCAGCACCGCGGCGAGCGCCGCGCCCGCGCGGAGCAGTTTCCGCACCGGGATCACCTCACTTGACCCGCTCGCGGACCCACTCGCCCGCGGGCTTGAGCTGGCCGGTGCCCGGGTACGGCCCGTTCTCGCAGGTGCCCTCCTTGAACACCGCGCCGGAGCGGGAGTCGTCGGAGTAGTTCCAGTTGGTCCAGCTGATGTTCTTCGACGCCATCAGGTCGATGTACTGCTGGGCCATGTCGAAGTCGTTCCCGCCGTCGCCGGTGGCCTCCTGCGTGCCGAACTCGGTGACGAACATCGGCAGCTTGTCGGCCGCGCGCGACAACGTGTCCAGGTACTCCTGGCCGTGCGACGCCGCGTAGAAGTGGAACGTGTACATGATGTTGTCGGCGTTGACGGGGTTGTCGACGATCTCCTGCTCGTTGGAGTCCTCCGAAACCCCCAGCGACGACCAGGCGCGGGTGCCGACCAGCACCACCGAGTCCGGGTCCTGCTCGCGGATCACCGGGATGAGCTCCTCGGCGTAGCTCTTGATCTGCGACCACTCGACACCGCTGGGCTCGTTGGCGATCTCGTAGAGGACGTTGGTCTTGTCCTTGTGCCGCTTGGCCATCTCGGTGAAGAACGTCTTGGCGCGGTCGAGGTTGTAGTTCGGGTCACCGGGATCGAGCATGTGCCAGTCGATGATCGCGTACATGCCGCGCTGGCTGGCCGCTTCGACGTACTGGTCGACCAGTTCGGTGAACTTGGCCGGGTCGTCCTCGTAGCCGCCTTCCTGGATGTACATGGAAATCCGCAGCACATCGGCCTGCCAGTCGTCGGCCAGCGCGTCCAGCGACGCGTCGTTGACGCACTGGCTGTACCACTGCAGGCCGTGCGTGCTCATGCCGCGCAGCTGCACCGGGGCTCCGCTGCTGTTGCACAGCGTCTTGCCGCAGACAGACAAAATCCCGTTGGCGACAACGGGATCCAGTTCCGGCTCTTGGGTTGTGGCCTGGGCCGCGGTGCTGGTCAACAGCAGGGCCGCGGCGATCGTGACGGCGCGTGCGGAGTTCTGCCACCTCATCGAAATCTCCTCGGTCGAAGAGCAGAGCCGCGGTGGCGGCTCCCGATCCTGGCGGCGGGAAACAGGAAACTTAGTTTCCAGTTCGCGTCACGATAGCGATACCGGCAAAACACCGTCAATACCCCGGAACAGGGACTTGCCACCCATGCGAAAAGAGCACCCCCGGTCGGCGATGCCGACCGGGGGGGTGCCGTTCGTTCAGATTCGTGAACGCGTATCAGGTGAGGGCGTCGACGCCGGTGAGGGCGCGGCCGATGATCAGCTTCTGGACCTGGCTGGTGCCCTCGTAGAGGGTCAGCACGCGCGCGTCGCGGACGTACTTGCCCACCGGGTACTCGTCGATGAAGCCGTACCCGCCGAAGACCTGCAACGCGTTGTTGGACACCCGCACGGCCGTTTCGCTGGCGTGCAGCTTCGCCATCGACGACGCGGTGGTCAGCTCCTGGCGGGACACCCCGCGCTCGGCCAGCGACGCGGCCCGCAAGGTCAGCAGCCGGGCGGCCTCGACCTCGACGGCGGAATCGGCGAGCAGTTCCTGCACCAGCTGCCGCGCCGCGATGGGCTTGCCGAACTGCACGCGCTCCCCCGCGTACCGGGTCGCGGCGGACAACGCGGCCTGCGCCACGCCGACCGCGCCGGCCGCGACCGAGATCCGGCCCTTCGTCAGCGCGCCCAGCGCGATGCCCAGGCCCTTGCCGACCTCGCCGAGCCGCGCCGAATCCGGCACCCGCACCTCGTCGAGCACCAGCTCCGCGGTGGCCTGCCCGCGCAGGCCGAGCTTGCCGTGCACGGTGTTCGCGGTGAAGCCGGGCGAGTCGGTGGGCACCAGGAACGCGGTGATGCCGCGGCCGCCGTCGTCGCTGGTGCGCGCGAACAGCAGCGCGACCTTGGCCCAGGTCCCGTTGGTGATGAACATCTTCTGGCCGGTGATCACCCACTCCTCGCCGTCGCGGCGGGCGCGGGTGGTCAGCGAACCGGGGTCGGAGCCGGCGTCGGGCTCGGTCAGCGCGAAGCAGCCCAGGCCCTCGCCGCTGGTCAGCATCGGCAGCCAGCGCTGCTTCTGCTCCTCGGTGCCGTAGGTGGCGATGGACTTGCTCACCAGGCCCAGCGACACCGAGACGATGCCGCGCACCGAGGAATCGCCGCGGCCGAGCTCCTCGATGACCAGCGCGTAGCTGACCATGTCGGCCTCGACCCCGCCGTACTCCTCCGGGAGCGTCAGCCCGAGGAAGCCGAGTTCGCCGAGCTTGCGCACGATCCCGAGGTCGACCTCCTCGCGGCGGTCCCACTCGCGCACGTGCGGCACGATCTCGGCGTCGACGAACTGGGCCGCCATCTCCCGGAAGGCGACCTGGGTGTCGGTCAGTTCAAAGTCCACAGTGTCCTCGTCGTTCGTTGCGCGCGGTGGTGTCGTGAGCGCTCGTTCCGGTTCTTGCCGGAACGAGCGCTCACGAGAGCAGGTCTTGCGGCGTGGTGCCGGTTTCGGTGAGGTCGAGGCCGAGTTCGGCCCGTTCGACCAGCCAGCGGCTGGGCCGGTAGCGCGGGTCGCCGGTGGCCGACTGCAGGGCGCGCAGCACCGTCAGCACGCGGCGCGGGCCGACGTGCTGTCCCCATTCCAAGGGACCGCGCGGGTAGCCGAGCGCGAGGCGCACCGCCGTGTCGATGTCGCCGGGTGTGGCGAGGCGTTGTTCGGCGATGAAGCAGCTGGTGTTCACGATCGACGCCAGCAGCCGCTGCGCGATCATGCCCGCGCCGTCGCGGACGACGGTCACCGCCCGGCCGGTCGCGGCCAGCGCCGCCCAGGCCGAGCGCGCGAGCGCCGGATCGGTCGCCGGGTGCACGGTCAGCGTGAACCGCTTCTCCGTGCTGAGCGGATCCACGCCGCACACCCGCGCCGGAGGCAGCCCGGCCGAGAGCGCAGCGGTCGCGGAGCTGTGGCCGTACGGGGTGAGGAGGATGACGGCTGCTTCGGAGGGCTCGTCGCCGCGCTCCACCGGCACGCCCGCCGCGCCCAGCGCGTCGAGCAGCTCCGCGTTGGCCGACCAGATCGGGTGCGTCTCCGCCTGCGGCGCCTGCGGTTCGGGCGGTTCCTGCTTCGCGCCCTCGGTGTAGGCGTAGAAGCCTTCGCCGACCTTGCGGCCGAGCAGCCCCGCTTCCAGCCGGGATCGGGTGATCGGCGACGGCCGCAGCCGGGGATCGCCGTAGTAGCCGGACCAGATGCTCTCCGTCGCCGGGTGCGTGACGTCCAGCGCGGTGAGGTCCATCAGCTCGAACGGGCCCATCCGCAGGCCCAGCACGTCGCGGCAGATCCGGTCGACGTCGGCGGGCGCGGCCAGGCCCTCGCCCAGGATCTGCAGCGCCTCGGTGATCAGCCCGCGGCCGGCGTGGTTGACCAGGAAGCCCGGCGTGTCGGTGGCCCGCACCGGCTGGTGGCCCAGCCGCCGCACCAGGTCGACGAGGGCGCCCGGGATCCACTCGGCGGTCCGGGCGCCGGGGATCACCTCGACCAAGCGCATCAGCGGGACGGGGTTGAAGAAGTGCAGGCCGGCCAGCCGGCCGGGGTCGGCGAGCGCGGTGGCGATCGAGGTCACCGACAGCGAGCTGGTGTTGGTGGCGAACACGGTGTGCGCCGGGCAGATCTTCTCCAGCTCGGCGAACAGCTCGCGCTTGGTCGGCAGGTCCTCGCGGACCGCCTCGATCACCAGGTCGCACCCGGTGGGCGCCAGCGGGCTGTCGACCGGCTGCAGCCGGGCCCGCGCCGCGGCGGCGTCGGCACCGGTCATCCGGCTCTTGCCTGCGAGCTTGTCGAACATCTGCCCGATCTGGTCGACCGCGGCGGACACGGCCTCGGGGCGGGCGTCGGCGAGCTCCACGGTCAGCCCGGCGGCCGCGGCCAGCTGCGCGACGCCGCGCCCCATCACGCCGGTGCCGATCACCCGCACAGTGTTGACCCGCTGCGCCCACTGCATGGCCGACCTCCCAAGGTTTCCTCCGACGCACCATCGCACGGCTTGCCAATACCGTCCAATACTGAATTGACCTGCCAGTAAGACGTGATCGAACATAATCGCCGGGCGTTTCCGCACACCGCGGCGCTGTGCTACGAACGAAACGGCGGCGGAGCGGCCGCCACCGGGACCCGAAGGAGCAAGCGATGCGCGAAGCGGTGATCTGCGAACCGCTGCGGACCCCGATCGGCCGGTTCGGCGGGGTGTTCAAGACCGTGCCGGCCGTGGAGCTGGCGGCGACGGTGATCGAGGCGCTGCTGGCGCGCACCGGGCTGCCCGGCGAGGCGGTCGACGAGGTGATCCTCGGCCAGTGCTACCCGAACTCCGACGCCCCGGCGATCGGCCGCGTCGCCGCGCTGGACGCGGGCCTGCCCGTCGAGGTCGGCGGCACCCAGGTGGACCGCCGCTGCGGCTCCGGCCTGCAGGCCGTGCTGGACGCCGCGATGCAGGTGCAGACCGGCGTCAGCGACGTGGTGCTGGCCGGCGGCGCGGAGAGCATGAGCAGCGCGCCGTTCTACACCACCGAGGCCCGGTGGGGAATCCGCGGCAGCGGGCTGGAACTGCACGACGCGCTGGCTCGCGGCCGGGTGACCGCGGGCGGCAAGAACTTCCCGGTGCCGGGCGGAATGCTCGAAACGGCCGAAAACCTGCGCCGCGAATACGGAATCTCCCGCACCGAGCAGGACGAGCTGTCGGTCCGCTCGCAGCAGCGCGCCGGTGCCGCGCAGCAGGCCGGGCTCTTCGCCGACGAGATCGTGCCGGTGACGGTGCGCTCCCGCAAGGGTGACACCGTGGTCGACGTCGACGAGCACCCGCGCCCGGAGACCACAATGGACACCCTGTCGGCGCTGAAGCCGGTGCTGGGCAAGGCCGATCCGGAGGCGACGGTCACCGCGGGCAACGCCAGCGGGCAGAACGACGCGGCCGCGGTGTGCGTGGTGACGACGCCGGAGCGCGCGGCCGAACTCGGGCTGCGACCGCTGGTGCGGCTGGTGTCCTGGGCGCGGGCCGGGGTGCCGCCGCGCACGATGGGCATCGGCCCGGTGCCGGCGACCGCGAAGGCCTTGCAGCGCGCCGGAATCGGGCTGGCCGACGTCGACCTGATCGAGCTCAACGAGGCGTTCGCCGCGCAGGTGCTGGCCTGCACCCGCGAGTGGGAGTTCAAGCCCGCCGACTTCGAGCGGCTCAACGTCAACGGCTCGGGGATCTCGCTGGGCCACCCGCTGGGCGCCACCGGCGGCCGCATCCTCGCGACGCTCTCGCGCGAGATGCACCGCCGCGAGGCCCGCTACGGCCTGGAAACGATGTGCATCGGCGGCGGCCAGGGCCTCGCCGCCGTCTTCGAACGCATCTGATCAAAGGCGGAAGGGCGCCCGTGACGCACGGGTGCCCTTCCGCCTTTCACAACCGGGATCAGCTGTGGTGCACCGACGCCACCTTGTATAGGAACGGTTCCGCATCGGCGATCTCGCGCGCCGCCGACATGTGCTCCCGGCACACCGGATCGGCCAGCATCTCCTGGAACGCCTGCACGCTCTCCCACTGCGCGTAGTTCGCCACGCGCGTGCCGTCGAGGCTCGTGTGGATGTTGGCCGCGACGAATCCCGGCCGGTGCTGCATCACTTCTTCGGTCGCGCGCACCAGCAGGTCCACCAGCTCGCGCTGCCGCTCCGGCACCACGGAGAAGACGTTGATCAGCGTGGCGACGTCGGCGTTCGGGTCGATCGTCGTGGTGGGCATGCGCACTCTCCTGTGTCAGGTTCCTTACATCAACCAGTATGTGTAAGGTTCCTGACATGAGTCAAGTCCCCACCCAGAACCGGCCCGGTTACCTGGTCAAACGGGTCCAGCAACTGCTCCGCCAGGCCTGCGACGAAGGACTCCGCCCGGTCGAGCTGTCCATGTCGCAGTACGCGGTGCTGCGCGCCCTGGCCGACCACCCGGACATCCCGGCCGCGGAGCTGGCACGACTCTGCTTCGTCACCCGCCAGTCGCTGCGGGACGTCCTCAACGGACTCCGCAAGACCGGTCTGGTGTCGGTCGCCGAGCGCGCGACGACCGGACGCGCCCGGCCGGTCGCGCTCACCGCCGAAGGCCGAAAGCGCTTGCGCACGGCCGAAATCGTGGTCACCGAGACCGAGACGCGGATGCTCGCCGGGCTCTCCGCCCGCGAGCAGGACCGCCTGTCGGCCCTGCTCGCCAAATGCGCGGACAACCTCGGCGGCTGATGCGGCTACTGCACGATCGGCACGGCGGCGCCGGTGACGGTCACCCGCGGGTCCTCGCGGTCGATGTCGACGATGAGCTCGCTGCGCCGCCCCATGTCCTGCCCCTGCACGATGGTGATCCGCTCCGGCTCGGAGACCTTCCCCAGGGTCCGGAGGTAGCCGCCGAAGGCGGCCGCCGCGGCGCCGGTCGCCGCGTCCTCGACCACGCCACCGATCGCGAACGGGTCGCGGGCGTGCACGACTCCCGCCTCGTCCTGCCAGAACAGGTGCACCGTGGTCCAGTCGTACTCGCGCATCAGGCCGGCGAGCGCGTCGAAGTCGTAGTCGAGATCGGCCAGGCGCTCGCGCGACCGAGCGGCGAGCACGAGGTGGTTGTTGCCGCCGAACGCGACGTGCGACGGCCAGGCCGGGTCGAGGTCGTCGGCCGACCAGCGCAGGGCCTCCAGGGCGCGGCCGAGCTCGTCGGCGGTCGCCGGCCGCGAGTGGGCGGGCACGCTGGTGAGGCTGGCGACGATCGACTCCCGCTCATCGGTGCTCACCTCGATGGTGCCCGCAGGCGTTTCGAAGGTGATGTCGCCGATCCCGTCGCGCTCGGCCAGCGCGACGGCGGTGGCGACCGTGGCGTGACCGCAGAAGGCGACCTCGGCCAGCGGGCTGAAGAAGCGGAGCCGGTAGCGGCGCTCGGCGGCCTCGATCGGAGCGAGGAAGGCGGTTTCGGAGTAGCCGACGTCGGCGGCGATCCGCTGCATGGTGGCGTCGTCGAGCTCGCGGGCGTCGAGCACGACACCGGCGGGGTTGCCGCCACTGGGGTCGGTGGTGAATGCGGAGAAGCGCTGCACATCGGTCATGCCAAGAACCCTGCCACCAGGGGGTCATCGTGTCCAACGATCGATCTCGATTGCACCTATTTCAAAACTCGATAGACTGCCGCCCGTGGACACCCGCCTCCTGCAGACTTTCATGGCCCTGGCCCGCACCGGCAGCTTCACCGCCGCCGCGGCGGAACTGCACGTCGTCCAATCCACCGTCACCAGCCACATCAAAGCGCTGGAGGGCGAGCTCGACGTGCGGCTGTTCGACCGCCTCCCGCAGGGGGCGCGCCTGACCGACGCGGGTCGGCGCGTCGCGACGCACGCCCGCGACCTGCTGGACGTCGAGCGGCGGCTGCACGACTCGGCGGGCAGCGGCGGCACCATCGCCGGCGAGGTCGTCATCGGGGCCACCGAATCGCTGTGCGCGTACCTGCTTCCGCAGGTGATCTCGGCGCTTGCCACGACGCACCCCGCCATCCAGGTGCACCTGAAACCACTGAGCACGGCGAACGCGTTGCAGGGCCTGGGGCGCCCGGAAGGCGGCCTGGACATCGCGCTGCTGCTCGACGACGAAGTCGCGACCGAGTACTCCGCGCGGACGATCGGTGGGCAGGCCATCGAGCTCGTCGCCGCCGCGGGGCACCCGGCCGCCGGTGGACACCACGACTGGCAGGACCTCGCGGCGTACCAGTACTTCCTGCTGGAGGAAGGCTGTTCCTACACGGACCGGTTCCTGCGCGATCTCACGGCGGCGTCGGCAGCGCGGCCGCGGATCACCCGCTTCGGCAGCATCGAAGCGGCCCGCTCCTGCGTGGCCGCCGGACTCGGCCTGTCCGTGCTGCCCCGCCTCGCCGTCGTCGACCAGCTGGCGAACGGATCGCTGTGCCGCGTGAACGGCCCGGAACTGGCCGAAACCCCGCTGCACCTGGTGACGAACCAGCGCAGGTGGGCCTCCCCCGCCGTCACCACCACCGCCGAAGCCATCGCGCAGGCCGGGGCGGCAATCCCGTTGACCGGCAACGGGATCCGCTAGGCCGTCCCGGTAGCAGCCTCGATCTCGGCCAGGGCGAGCTCGAAGATGCGCTGCTGCTCCTCGGTCACCGGCACGTCCCCCTCGCCTGCCTCCTCGGCTGCCTCGATCCACCCGCGGATGATCACCTCGATGATGTCCGGCACTCCGGTGCCCAACAGCATCTCGACCAACGGCCAGGCGTGCACCTCCTGGGGAAACCGCGCCGCCCGGAAGTGGGTTCTGGCTTCCTGCCACGTCTTCCGCGCCGCCTCCGGGCCGTCGGTGTGGGCCGCGTCGTGCAGCAGGCGGCACCAGCTGACGCCGATCAGGTCGGAGCAGCCGCTGAAATCGGAGTCCCAGGGGGAGGTTTCCGCGACCTCGCGGAACAACGCGACCGCCGCGGCGCGATCGCCGGCGGCGTAGAGGTCGTTGGCCGGACCCAGCTTCGCTTCCAGCCGCCCGCGCGGAGTCGCCCCGTGCTTGGCGACGTAGGCTTCCATCTCCTCGATGTATTCGCGCATGCCGTCCGCGGACGCCCGCAGGTGGTCGGAGTACCACCACAGCTCGGCGGTCTCGTCCTCGTCGACGCCGCCGGCTTCGGCTGCCTGCAACAGCTCCACGGCCCGGTCGTTGTCCTCGTCCATCTCGTCCGGGTCCACGCAGTCTTCCAGCTCGTCCAGGCGGCCGTACGCGCCGGCGAGCGCCAGCACACCTCGAACGTCCTCCGCCACGTCCCCGGCCGCCAGCAGCTCCTCCACGGCCGACGAGACGTGCCCCCAACCCGTTTCCTCGGCCAGTCCTCCGGAAGCGGTGAAGAACGCGGCGATGTCCGGCGGCAGCTTCCCGGAGCCGATCAGGGTGGTGACGCTGGCGGGAACCGACGGTAGGTCCATGCTCCTCCTTCGACGAGGTCGAGCCATCGTGCCAGGCCCACCTCCCCGAATACCGGCGAATGCGGGAATTCGACCGGCCGCTCGCCGCAGGACCGACCCATTCACGCCCGGCCGGATTTGCGCGGGGCGACGGCCGCCCGACGCCGCGGGGACGACGAGATGAACAGCTGAGCAAGGGCTGTTACCTCCCCCACGTTCGTCCGCGAATGTCCGTTTGACGTGGGAAATCGCCGGGCGTGCGCCGGATCACCACTGTCGAAACAGGACGGTCGGCGGCCGCGGCGGCACCTCGTGGTTGCGCGATCCGGTAGCGTTGATCCGGCAGGGATGGACCGCCGACGATGGGGTGAGTGCGATGTTCTGGACGATCATCGGGTGGATCGTGTTCGGGCTGATCGCGGGCTTCATCGCCCGTGCCGTCGTGCCGGGCAAGGACGACATCGGCCTGCTGATGACGATCGTGGTCGGCGTCGCCGGATCGGTCGTCGGCGGCTTCCTGTTCGGCCTGCTCACCGTCGGATTCCGCGGCTTCCAGCCCGCCGGGTGGATCGGCTCGATCGTCGGCGCCGTCATCGTCCTGGTCGTCTACAACAAGGTCACCGGGCGGAAGCGCCTCAACCGCTGACCCGGTCTCAGTCGTCGTAGGGATCGTCGTTGGCCGCGGTGCCGTACTCGCTGGCCTGGCTGGGGTCGACCAGCGCGAAGCGCGCCCCGGTCGGGTCCCGCAGGACGGCCGCGCGGCCGAGGCTCGAATCGTAGGGATCGACCCGGACCCGGCCGCCCAGGGCGATCGCCCGGTGCACCACGTCGTCGGTCCCGACGGCTTCGTCGACGCCGAGGTAGAGCAGCCAGTGCGGCCGGGCCTGGGTGCTCATGAGCTCGCGGATCATGCTGACGCGGGCGAGCATCGACTCGTCGTCGAGGTACCAGACCGCGTACCCGGTGCGGTGTTCCGTGCCGAACTGCTCCGCGGTGTAGCCGAACAGCTCGCCGTAGAAGTGGTCCGCGGTCTGGGCCTTGATGGTCACCAGCTCCGCCCACACCAGGGTGCCCGGCAGGCCGACGTCGAACTGCCAGGCCTCGTCCGGCTCCAGCAGGCCGAATTCGTCGTCCGCGGGGCTGGACAGCACCAGCTTCACGCCCAGCTCCGGCACCCGGCTGCGCGGCACGATGATCTGCGCGCCCAGCTTCCCGGCCGCGGCGGCGGTGGCCGAGCTGTTGTCGGTGGAGAGGAACAACCGCCACTGCGAGCGGTCGTCGGCGGATTCGCGGATGCTGGCCACCGGGAAGCCCTCCTGCAGGGCGATCACGTGCAGCCCGGCCCGCGGATCGCGGTGCGTCTCGTACTCCCAGCCGAACAGCCCGGAGTAGAACTCGCAGGCCTTGTCGACGTTGGTGGTGATCAGTTCGATCCAGCACGGCGTCCCGGCGCGGAGGTCTTCGCGCGGCGCATCCGATCGGGTTCCCACGACAGGCCCACCCCCAGTGGTCGGCTCGTGATCATCAAGCCCATTATCGCGCCGGTTCGCGCGGCGGCGGGGCGGCGAAGATCACGATCCGGCCAAGCAGCCGGAGAATTCGGACATCGGGGGCCGAAACGCGTTGTCCCCGAACGACTCCCGTGGGGCCCGCGGCGCGCGGGCCCCACGAGCCGCGTTACGGGGCGACCGCGATGCGATCCGCCGGCGGCGGCGCCAGCCCGGCGTGCGCGCCCAGGTAGCCGACGAGCGCGTCGAGGTCCACCGGCCCACCGGCGATTTCCGTTCCCCCGGCGAACTCGGTGAACCCGTCCCCGCCGGAGGCGAGGAAGTTGTTCACCGACACCCGGTAGGGCGCGTTCGGGTCGACCGGCTTGCCCGCGATGGTGATGCCGGAGACCTTCGAACCGACAGGTGCGGACGCGGAATAGGTGTAGCGCAGCGTCGAGGAGACCTGCAGGATCCGCGTCGCATTCGGCTGCCACTGCTGTTCCAGGACGTTCTTCAGCTGCGCCCCGGTCAGCGTCATCGTCTGCATGACGTTGCCGAAGGGCTGCACCGCGTAGGCCTCGCCGTAGGTGACCACCCCGTCGCCCTCGCCCTCCGGCGAGGAGGCGTGCACCAGGCCCGTCCTGATCCCGCCCGGGTTGGTGATCGCCACCTGCGCGCCGTTGCCGGTGGTGGCCTCCAGCTGCGCGTCGGCGAGCACGTCGCCGAGCGCGGACTCGCCGGAGGGCACGGGCTCCCGCAGCAGATCCGCGGTGATCGTGCCGACCTGGCGGTTCGCGATGGGCCTGGCCTTCCCGGCGGCCTCGTCGATCAGCTTCTGCGCGGCGGGGTCCGGCGGCACGTCGCGGGTGACGATCTCGTTGTGCGCCTTCGTCGACGGTCGCACGACGTCCATGGTGCGCCGGTCGATGGTCAGGTCCGCCACCGACAGCAGCCGGCCGTAGGAGCCGCCCTGCAGCACGGTGCGCGGGTTGCCCGCCGGGTCGTCGACCACGCAGTTGTACTGCTGGTGGCTGTGCCCGGTGAAGATCAGGTCGACCTTCGGCGAGGCGTTGGCGGCGATCTCCGTCGCCGGCCCCGGCGTCACCCGGCAGTCGTCCGGCCCACCGCCCTCGGTGTTGTCGCCCTGGTGCAGCAGCATCACCTGAGCCTTCACCCCGACGCTGTCCAGCAGGTCCGCCGTGCGGTCGATGGCCTCGACCTCGTCGCCGAACTTCAGGCCCTTGATCGCCTCGGGCGTGACCATCGCCGGCAGGTCCTCCAGCGTCACGCCGATGATCCCGATCAGCACCCCTCCGACGCGTTCGACGCTGAACGGCGCCAGGGCGGGCCGGCCGTCGTCGAAGGCGACGTTCGCGCCGAGGTACGGGAAGTCGGCCCCGCCGTAGGAATCGCGGAACTGGCACCCGTCGGCCGGGTGGCAGCCGCCGGACTGGACGCGCTGGAGCTCGGCGTAGCCCTCGTCGAACTCGTGGTTGCCGACGACCGCCGCGGCGACCCCGACCTCGTTGAGGAACTCGACGGTCGGCTCGTCGTGGAACAGCGCCGAGTTCACCGGCGACGCGCCGATGTTGTCGCCCGCCGAGAGCACCAGCGAGTTGCTCTTCTCGGCGCGCAGCCGGGCGACGTGGGTGGCCAGGAACGCGGCGCCACCGGCGTCGACCGTGCCGCCGTCGGGCAACGTCACCTTCCCGGACGAACCGGCCGGCGGCTCCAGGTTGCCGTGCAGGTCGTTGAACGCGATCAGCCGGACCTCCGCCGCGGGCTCCGGCTGGGCGTTCGCCGCCACCGGCAACGCCGCGGCGACCAGCGCCGCCGTCCCGATCGCCGCGATGCGGCGGCCAACCCGATATCGTTTCACTGGCTTTCCTCCGGTTTCCTGCTCCTCCGGCGGCCGTCGTCCGGTCCGCCGGTCAGCGTTCCCGGTGCAGGCCCCTGCTGATGCCCGCCGCGACGGTCGTCGCCAGCGTCCAGCCGACGGCCACGAGGACGACGGTCACCCACTGCGAAGCGCCGCGGGCCTGCCACATGTCGTCCTGGCCGAGGGTCACCACCGGCAGCATTTGGTCCAATGTGTACAGCAGCGGGTTCCACACCGGATGGTCCTGCTCGTTGACCGGGATCAGCGGGTGGACGGCGAACCAGGCCGTGCCGGCGGTCGCGAACAGCAGCATCCAGGCCAGCGCCCGCAGCGGGCGGTAGCCGTAGCCGACGGTGATCCGCTGCAGCAGGCTCCACAACCGCACCGTCCACCGCAGCCCGGGCCGGGTGGTGGCGCTGGTTGCCGCGTAGCGGTGGCGCTGCTTCTCGATGAGCGCCGTGACGGCGTGCTCTTCCAGGCCGTTGGCCCGGAACACGTTGGCGAGCTGGTCGTACGGGCCCGGCTGGTAGGCGCCGCCGGAGGCGGCCCGCAGCCAGCCCAGCCGCTCCTGCACCCGGTCCTGGTCCGTGAGTTCGAAGGACTCGGAGAAGTTCTCGTAGCCGAAGTCCTCGAAGTCGAGCCCTCCCCTGGCCGACCAGAGCACGGCGTTGTCAGCGAGCAGCTCGCACTGCGCCTGCCGCAACGTGATCCGCCCCTGCGGCGCGCTGTGCGGGAGCAGCGTCAACTCCTGCGCCACCACGCCGAAGGCGTTGAGCGCCGCCGGGGAGAAGCCGTCGCCGAGCTCGCAGCCCCAGAAGTTGAGGTGCCGGCCGATCGTGGCCCAGCGCAGCTCCACCGCGCCCTCCGCGCGGAACGTGCGCGAGCCCTCGGCGCACACCAGGTCGCGTTCGATCCGGGCCGCGCGCAGGTCCAGCGACGCCTTGTAGCCCTTGCGGTGCTGGTGCCAGGCGGGCTTGGTCAGCCGCGCCGACCGCAGGTCGACGTTCGCGCCGACCCGCACGCCCTGCAACTGCAGCGACCCGATGATCTCGGCCTCGCGGCATTCCAGGTTGCTGCCCACCACCGCCCGGCTGGCCCGCAGGACGTCGGTTCGCGGCCCCACCAGCTTCGCGTTGTTGAACTGGATGCTGCCGTTGACCGTGACGTCGGTCATCCGGAACTGGCCTCGCACGACGACGTTGCGGGCGTCGAGGTTGCCGAAGATCTGCATGCCGTCGAGGTGCGCCGCGCGAAGCGGCTGCTCCACCGAGGCGGCGGGCGGGCGCAGCCAGCGCAGATCGATCTGCGCGCCCGCCATCCGCAGGTTGCCGCCGACGGTGGCGCTGACCAGCCGGAGGGTTCCGCCGCTGCGGAAGTTCTGGTCGAGCTGGATGTCACCGCGGATGTCGGCGCGGTCGGCGACCAGGGTGGCGGCCGGGTCGTCGTGCTGGGAGTCGCCGCGGCGCGGCGGCTGAACGCCCGGTTCGAGCTGCGCGTTCCGGAGCCGCAGGTCACCGGCGATGCGCGCGCTCGGCAGCATGAGCCGGCCGGCCGCGGTGAACGCCCGGTCGGTGTTCCGGTCGACGTCGAACCGCAGCGAGCCGCCGATCTGGATGCCGGTGGCGTTGAGCGCGTTCCGGCCGCGGTTGCGCAGGGTTCCGCCGGAGAGCGTCAGGTTCCCGCCCACCTGCGCGCCGGGGATGCGGATCTCGCCCGCGACCTGCAGGCGGATGCCCAGCAGCGCGCCGGACACCTTGAGCCGGTCGCCGTAGATCGCGCGCCGCCCGGGATTGCGCAGCTCGCTGTCGTTGAGCAGCAGCGAGCCGCCGAGATCGGCGTCGGCCAGGTCCACGACGCCGACGCTCCGGCACCGGCGGAGCACGGTGTCGTTGCTGACCGAGAGGTTGCGCGCGTTGATCCCGGGGAACCGGCAGTTCCACATCACCAGCCCGGCCAGCCGGGCCTGCCGCAGGTCCGGGGCCGTCTCGAACCGGCAGCCGACGAACTCCAGCAGGTACGGCAGGTCGGCGTTGCGCAGATCGACCCGGCCGGTGAGCAGCGCGTTCTCGACCGCGATCACCAGCGGCTGGGCGCCGCGCCGGTTGAACAGCCGCCAGCCGCCCTCCTCCAGGGAGTCGATCAGCCGCCGGGTGAAGTACTCGCCGCGGATCACCCGCTCCGCGGGCGCGACCTGGCCGTTGCCCTCGCCCGGGGCGGGCTCGTCGGCGGGCTGCGCCGACGCCCTGCTGGGCCTGAGCAGCTCGTCGAAGCGCCGCTCGGCGGCGGTCTGCGGTCCACCGTTGTCCCACGGTCTGCCCGGCACGGCGTGCTCTCCATCGCTGTCGAACCAAGTGATCCACACGCACCGTAGCCGATCGGACACCGCGACAACGCGACTTTCGGCGGGACACGGCATCGAGTCCACAGTGGATCACGCGGATTCCTGAGATCAACATCACGACGGGCCGATCGGGGGCGGACCCCGATCCGGCGATCTGGAATGCTGCGCCCGCCGTAGAACGAAACGTCAGGGAGGACCCCGATGGGCATCATCAGCTGGATCGTGCTGGGACTGATCGCGGGCGGTATCGCCAAGGCGCTCATGCCGGGCCGGGACCCGGGCGGCTGCATCGTCACGATCCTGCTCGGCGTCGCGGGCGCCTTCGTGGGCGGCTGGGTCGGCAAGACCCTCTTCCACGTCGAGCTCGGCACGTTCTTCGACCTGCGCACCTGGGGCCTGGCGGTGCTGGGAGCACTGATCCTGCTCGTCGGCTACCGGCTGATCTTCGGCAAGCCCCGGAGCTGAGCCCCCACCCGAACGCGGCGCCGGAGTGCATCCGTCCGCAGTTTCAATTGAAACTGCGGATCCAGTTTCAGTGAGCGTTTTTCATCCTGGTCGACCCGCAGCCGCGAGTCGCAAAGCTGCACGTCGATGGGGTGCCGCATGCGCCGCAGGCGCATAACCCACCCACGACACTCGCACCGCCGCGGGTTCACGGTGCCCACCCCTCCGGGGTTCCCTTGGCGAGGACGGCCCCTCCGCCGTGTATTGGACATACATCAGGAGGGGCACCCACAGACCAGGGAGCCTCTGAGGTTCCGCCACCCGCACCGCCACGCAAAACGAGGCTGGAAAAAACCTCAATGGAAATTGCGGAGCACCGAGGCCGTCGCGCGGAGCGGGTCGGCGTCGATCAGCCCAGGTTCACCTTCGGGTCGAAGGTGTTGCAGGCGTTCGGGTCCCCCGTCCGCAAGCCGGTGGTGAACCACTTCTCGCGCTGCGCCGAACTGCCGTGGGTGAACTTGCTCTCGTCGACCCGGCCGCCGCCGAGGCGCGCCTGGATGAAGTCGTCGCCGATGCGTTCGGCGGCGTCCAGGGCGCGGCGGACGTCGTCCGCGGAGATCTCCTGGATCAGCGGTTTCCCGGAGCGCGTGGGCACCGTCGTGGCGTGGTTGGCCCACACCCCGGCGTAGCAGTCGGCCTGCAGCTCCAGGCGCACCGCGCCCGAGGTCGGCCCGGTCTGCCGGGCATCGACCTTCGAGTTGGTGCCGAGCAGGTTCTGCACGTGGTGGCCGTACTCGTGGGCCAGCACGTAGGCCTCCACGAAACGCCCGCCCTGGGCGCCGAACCGCGTCTGGAGCTCCTTGAAGAAGTCCAGGTCGATGTAGACGTCCGCGTCGGCCGGGCAGTAGAACGGGCCGACGTCGGAGGTGGCGCCGCCGCAGGCGGTGTTCACCGCGCCGCGGAAGAACTTCGTCGGCGCGGCCTGGTACTTCCGGCCCGAGCGCTGGAACTGCTCGCCCCAGTAGCCCTGGATGGAGTTGATCGACGCGACCAGCGCGCACTCGTCGCGCCTGTTGGCGTCCACGCCGGTCCGGCATTCCTGCGCCAGGCGCTGGTCGTCCGCCTGCTGGCCGGCGGGCAGCTGGTCGAGGCTCAGCGGCAACTGCACCTGGCCACCGCCGCCGGTGAAGTTGCCGAGCAGGAAGTAGAGCACGATCCCCACGAGCGCCAGTCCCCCGCCGCCGACGGCGATGGTGCCACCGCCGATCCCGCCGCCGGAACCACCGACGTCCTCGACCTGCGAGGCGTCCAGCTCCGCATCGTCGTTGAACCGCACTGCGCCCTCCCGGGACCTCCGCACCAACCGGCCGCGAAGCGGCCACGGAACAAGATATCCGGCCCACCCCGGCAACCGAAAAGGCGCACCACACCGGGAAAATCACCCCAAGAGCGGACAATCAACGCCAACCGCACATCCACCCCCGCATCACCCACCGACGGACAGCGACCGGCCTTCGCGGGGTTCGCCCGCCCGTGTCCTGAAAATGCGCGAAGGGCGTCTTCGGGCGGATGTGCCCGAAGACGCCCTTCGTCCGGGTGGGTCAGGCGTCGACCCGGTCCGCCGGCTCCGCCGGTTTCGGCGTGCGGCGGACGAGGCGACCCCACAGCGGGTACGTGAGCAGGATCGCGATGATCACGTAGACCACGATCGCCAGCGGCGAGTTCACCAGGCCCGTCAGGTCACCGTCGCTGATCTGCAGCGCTCGGCGCATCTGCAGCTCCGCGGTCGGGCCCAGGATCACGCCGATGATCGCCGGCAGCACCGGCAGGCCGAAGCGGCGCATCGCGAAGCCGATCGCCCCGATGATGAACAGCAGCACCAGATCCATCGCCTCGCCGCCGATCGCGTACGCACCGACGCTGGCGAAGAACAGGATGCCCGCGTACAGGTACGGCCGCGGGATCTGCAGCAGCTTCGCCCACACCGGCGCCAGCGGCAGGTTGACCACCAGCAGCAGCGCCAGGCCGACGAACATGCTCGCGATCAGCGCCCACACCAGGTCCGATTCGCGCTGGAACAGCAGCGGACCGGGCTGGATGCCGTACTGCTGGAACGCCGCCAGCATCACCGCGGCCACCGAGGTGGTCGGCAGGCCGAGGGTGAGCATCGTGACCATGGTGCCCGCCGCGCTGGACGTCGAGGTGGCCTCCGGCCCGGCGACGCCCTCGATCGCGCCCTTGCTGCCCCACGTTCCCTTGCGGCGGCCCAGCTGCCGCTCGACGGTGTAGGACAGGAAGGTCGGCACCTCGGCGCCCCCGACCGGGATCGCGCCGAACGGGAAACCGATCAGCGGGCCGCGCAGCCAGGGCTTCCACGCCCGCCCGAGGTCCTGCCGGGACATCCACGGCCGGCCGACCGGGATCGGCTTCTCCTGGGTGTGGCGCAGGTGCGCGGCGACCCACAGCGACTCGCCGACCGCGAAGAGGCCGACCGCGACGAGCACCACGTCGATGCCGTCGACCAGCTGCAGCGAACCGAACGTCATCCGGGCCTGCCCGCTCATCTGGTCGAGCCCGACCAGCCCGATGGTCAGCCCGATCAGCAGCGAGGCGAAGCCGCGGATCCGCGAGCTGCCCAGCACCGTCGAGGTCGCCACGAACGCCAGCACCATGAACGCGAAGTAGTCCGGCGCGCCGATGTCGACCGCGTAGCCCGCGATGACCGGTGCCAGCAGCACCAGCAGGATGAGGCCGACCAGGCCGCCGACGAAGTGCCCGACGGCCGCCGCGGCCAGCGCTTGCGCGCCCCGGCCGTTCTTGGCCATCTTGTTGCCTTCGATGGCCACCACCACCGCGGCGCTCTCGCCGGGGGTGTTGAGCAGGATCGACGTGGTCGATCCGCCGAACATGCCGCCGAAGTAGATGCCGGCGAACATGATGAACGCGCCGGTGGGATCCAACGTGTAGGTCACCGGCAGCAGCAGGGCCACCGCCATCGCCGGGCCGATGCCCGGCAGCACGCCGACGGCGGTGCCCAGCACCACTCCGATCGCGGCGAACAGCAGGTGCTGCGGGGTCAGGGCGGTGGCGAAACCGCCCAGGAGGTTCGTCAGGTCCATCGGTTACAGCACCCCCATCAGCGGGCCACCGGGCAGCGGAACGCCGAGCAGTTCGTTGAACGCCAGCCACGTCAGCACCGAGATGGCGGCCGCGATGAGCGGGTCCCGCACCAGGTTGCGGCTGCCCAGCGCGTAGGCCGCACCCCAGAACATGATCGCGGCCGAGGCCGGGAACCCGATGATGTTGATCAGCGCCGCGTTGAGCAGGAAGAACCCGGACAGCAACAACAGCGTGCGCCAGTCGGTCGGCGCGTCGAGGTCGACGTCCTCGCCGGCCTCGGCCTCGCCGCGGCCGCCGCGCAGGACGTCCCGCGCCAGCAGCAACGACACCAGCACCAGCAGCGAGCCGACCACGACCGGCACCGCCTTCGGCCCGACCGGGCCGCGCTGCGCGAAATCGGTCGGGATCAGGGCCGCGTCGACGAGCACGAGCGCGCCGACCGCGAGCAGCAGCACGCAGATGCCGAGCTCGGAGTGCGCGCGCCACCAGCTCTCGCGCACCGGCTCCGCCGGCGACTCCGTCTTGTCCACAGTGGAACTCATGCCGCCCCCAACTCCTTCAGCACCGACGCGACGCGGTCGTTCTCGGACGCCAGGAACGCGCCGAAGTCATCGCCGGTCTGGAAGGCGTCGGACCACCCGTTGAGCTTCATGGCCTGCTGCCACTGCTCGCTGGCGTGCAGCTTGGTGAACAGCGAGATCAGCTTCTCGCGCTCCTGCTCGGTGATGCCCGGGGGCGCGACGATGCCCCGCCAGTTGGTGAAGCTGACGTCCACACCGGACTCCCGCAGGGTCGGCGCGTCGATGCCGGGCACCCGCTCCGGGCTGGTCACCGCCAGCGCCCGCAGCTCACCGGCGGCGATCTGGTCGCGCGTCTCGCCGATCCCGGAGACGCCGAAGGCGACCTTGCTGCCGAGCACGGAGGCCATCAGCTCGCCGCCACCGTCGAACGGCACGTAGTTGACCTGCTTCGCGGACAGGCCGATGGCCTTCGCGGTCAGCATCGGCGCCAGGTGGTCCGGGCCGCCGGGCGACGAGCCGCCGCCGACCGGAACCGCGCCGGGGTCGGCCTTCCAGGCCGCGATCAGCTGGGCGATGTTCTGGTACGGGGAGTCCTTGGCCACCACGATGACGTCGGATTCCTCGGTGAGCTTCGCGATCGGCGTGGTGTTCTGCAGCGACACCGGCGAGTGGTTGGTGTAGACCGAGCCCACCACGCCCAGGCCCATCGACATCACCATCGCGCCGTTGCCCGACTCGTTGACCAGCCTGCCCAGCCCGACCGTGCCGCCCGCGCCGGGCAGGTTGAACACCTCGGTCGGCCCGTTCAGCCCGGTGTCCTCGATCGCCTTCACCGCGGTGCGCGCCGTGATGTCGTAACCGCCACCCGGCGTGTTGGGCACCATGACCCGCAGGCCGCGGATCTGCGAGCCCGGGGCATCGCCCCCCGAACTGACCAGGGGCGGCACCAGCAACACCAGCAGCGCCGCGCCCAGCACCGCCAGGACCACTTTCAACTTCCGCATCATCACCTCACTGTGACACCGGTCTCCCGGACCGGGTGGTGGGTGATGGTGCCGCACGGCACCACGCGGCGTCTCGCTTTAGCACCTATCGGAAGTTGTGGAAGTTCTGTCACCGCCCCGGAGGTACCGGCTCTCAGGTGGCCTCGACGTCGAAGGGCGGAGTCTCGCCGGGGCGCGGAAAGCGTTGCTGCGGCGCGGAAATCGCGGCAGACGCGGTCTTCGGGCCGGCGTCGTCGAGCAGGTAGTTCGCGACCGCGCGCCGCGGGTCGAGGTTGCGCAGGTCGTTGAGCTGCCGCAGGGGTTCGCGCAGCTGCTCCAGCGGTTCCTGGATGCCGCGGTAGTCGTCGCCCAATTCCGAGCGGAGCTGCGCCTGCGCGTCCGCGGCGTATCCGCGGACCTGCCGCATGGTTCGCGCCCACCAATCCACAGCCTGGGGCAGCCGCTCCGGGCCCAGGATGAACAGGCCTGCGACGAGCAGGACGGCGAGGTGTTCCAGGCTCATGCTGACCTTCTCCGCGGGAGCGTCGTTCCGGCCACCGTACGCCCGCGCCGGATCAGTTCACGCAAGGTACGCCACCTGCGGTGATGGCGTCGCCACCCGGCGTCGCGGGCGCTTGGCGCGCGGTGCCGTCCAGCCGCAGGACCGGGGCCGGGCCGAGCTGTTGCGCCCCCGGCCCCTCGTAGTCGGCGCCCAGCAGCACCTGGATCCGCCCGCCGCGCAGCTCCGGATCGGCTTGCACGGGAAGCCCGCCCAGGTGCTCGGCCACGAACCGGGCTGCCTCGTCGTTGCCCGGGGTGTAGAGCACCCGGGAGGCCGCCGCCGCGGCGGTGTTGCCGATGTCGCCGACCGGGATCTCCTCGGAGTCCAGCTCGTCCTGGACGCGGGAGGCCAGCCCGCCGACGCCCGAGCCGTTGAGCACGTCGACGACGCTGGTGTCCAGGCTCTTCGGGCGGGGCGGCTCGGCGGGCAGGCCCGCGTTGAGCCGCTGGATGGTCAGCTGCACCTTGCGGGGGTCGACCTTGACGGCCTGCCCGTCGCCCGGGGTGTCGTACTCGGGGTCCTCGACCGGGATGGTGTCGAAGGTGATGTCGCCCCCGGCCAGGCCCTGCATCTGCTGCGCGAAGGCCAGCAGGTCCCAGCCCCGGTCGATGACCACCGACCGCTGGACCGAGTCGAACATGTCGGCCAGTTTGGCCGGGTTGGCCAGCGTCCCGGCGGACAGCACCTGCCGGGCGAGGCCGGCCATGAACGCCTGCTGCCGCTGGACCCGGTCGAAGTCGCTGCGCGGCAGGCCGTGCCGCTGCCGGACGAAGGCCAGCGCGTCCCCGCCGGAGATGGTCTGCCGCCCGGCCGGGAGTCGCGCGCCGGAGTACGGGTCGTCGACGGCCGCGTTCAGGCACACCTCCACCCCGCCGATCGCCTCGGTGAGCTGGTAGAAGCCGAGCAGGTTGACCTCGGCGTAGTGGTCGATGCTCATCCCGGTCAGCTGCTCGACGGTGCGCACCAGCAGCTTGCGGCCCGCGTCGTTGGACCGCCGCTCCAGCTCCGCCGGATCGGTCACGCCCTGGCCCTGCAGCTCCTTCCGGGCCTGGGCCTTGCCCCTGCCGTACGCCGAATTGATCTTGTGCCGGCCGAAGCCGTCGGGGATCGACACGTACGAGTCGCGGGGCAGCGAGTAGGCCACCGCGCGGGACCGGTCCTCCGGGATGTGCAGCAGGATCAGCGTGTCGGTCAGGCTGGAGCCGCTGTCGCCGGTCCGCAGTTCGCGCAGGACCTCCTCCGGCAGCGGGTTGCCCTGCGCATCGGTGCGGCCGTCCAGCCCCACCAGGAGGACGTCGATCGCCCCGTCCGGTCCGGCGCCGGAGGTGACGTCGCTGGTCGACAGGCTCCCCTGCAACCGACCGAAGGTGGCCCAGGCGAAACCGGTGGCGATGAACGCCACGGCGGAGACGAACGCGATGGCGGTGCGGGCGCCCGCTCGCCACCGGCCGCGTCCTCGCCCGGGCACTTCGGACGTCACGGACAGGATCGGCATTGTGCGCTCCGCCGGGTGCGGCGTTCGCCGGGCCAGTGGCTCCGAGTCTCGACGAGATGCGGGACCGCCACCGAACGCCACCTGGACCTCCTCCACGCCTGCCGCCCACGCCAGGCTACCCGGTGCCGCGGCGGCGGATCCCGGTCCGAAGTCGACGTTCACCGGCGCCCGCGCGAACCCGCAGGATGATCATCCACAGTAGACAAGACGATGCCGGGCGCTCACCTGGATTCCAGGCCGCCGCCACGTGTTCGACGCGGTCGCGCCGAAGTGGATTCGGCCTGGTCAGGAATCGGGCGCTCGGCCGGGGAGCCGCCAGGTCCGCGTATACTCCGAGCCGTTGGGAAACGACGGGTCACCTGGTCCCACGGGAGCCGGCACGCCACGGACTCCCGCACGGGACGACGGCGGCGTCGCGGGGCCCAGGTGTCCACGACAGCGAATGGAAGTACGCCCATGGGTTCGCTCAGTGCCTGGCACTGGCTGATCGTGCTCGCCGCGGTCCTGCTGCTGTTCGGATCGGCGAAGCTGCCGCAGATGGCCCGCTCGCTCGGCCAGTCCGCCCGCGTGCTCAAAGCCGAAGCGCGCGGCCTGAAGGACGACGAGAAGGCCGCAACCGAGCGCGACCAGGACAAGCTGGACTCCGGCAAGCCCAGCCCGCAGCAGGTCGACGACAAGCAGCGCGACGACCCGAAGAACTGACGGCCCCGCACAGGAGCCGCAGGCCCCGGCCGCCCACGGCGACCGGGGCCTTGCTGCGCCGGGACTCGGTCGCATCCGCGAAAGGCCGGTCGTAGCCGAAGGATAAATTTCATTCAATACTGAAGTTATCAACTACGTCGATCTCTCAGTGGAACTTCGCTCCACCGATCCGGGACAGGCCCGTGCCGCGATCACGACCCCGGAATCATCGGTGCCATCCACAAGGGACAGCGGATCGAGGTGAGCGACGGCGGACCGCGTCGGTTCGCCTTGCGCTAAAGCCAGTCCCGCTTCTTGAACAGGGTGTAGATCGCGATGCACAGCACCACGGTCGCCGACGCCGACACCCAGAAACCCCACGGCTGCTGGGCACCCGGGTACGGCACGTTCTGCCCGTAGAAACCGGTGATCGCCGTGGGCACGGCGATGATCGCGGCCCAGCCGGTGACCTTCTTCATGATCATGTTCAGCCGGTGGCCCTGCAGGTTGAGCTGGGTTTCCCGCACCGTCGTGATCAGATCCCGCAGCGACTCGGTCCACTCCGAGGCCCGCAGCACGTGGTCTTGGACGTCGTGGAAGTACGGTGCCATGGTCTCGTCGACCAGCCGCATGTCCGGCCGCGCGACCGTGTTCAGCACCTCCCGCATCGGCACGACCGCGCGCCGCATCCGCACCAGGCTCTTGCGCAGGTGCAGCGAGCGCCGTTGCAGGATGGCGTGGTCCGGTTTGTCGTCGAACACCAGATCTTCCAACTCTTCGATCTGGTCGTCCAGCACCTGCGCGGCCTCGAAGTGGCCATCGACGATGTAGTCCAGCAGCCCGTGCAGCAGGAAACCGACTCCGCTCTTGGCCAACCCCTCCGGCGCGGTGTCCCAGCGGTGCACGACGGCGTCGATGTCGAAGTTCTCGTCCTTGCGGACCGTGACCAGCGCGCGGTCGGTGATGAAGGCCGCCAACTCCGAGGTGCGCAGGTGCCCGGTCTGCGGGTTCATCCGCACCGCGTAGGCGGTGAGCAGCGAGTGGGTGCGGAAGCACTCCAGCTTGGCCCGCTCCTGGGTGTGGATCGCACCCTCCACCGCCAGTTCGTGCAGCCCGAGCTCTTCGCTGATGGCGGCCAGGTCCTCGGCCGTGGGTGCGCAGAAGTCCAGCCACACCGTCGCGGCGGCGTCGGCGAGGTGGTCGGAAACGTCGGCTACGGGGAAGTCTTCGGCGTCGAGGACGCCGTTGCGGTACACGCGGGTGCGAGCCATGACCGGACAGGCTAGCGATCACACCCCGAAGGCGTGAGGACTTCGTCGAACACGTGATCAGGGAGACAACCTCCGTTCCCGCGATGGCCGCCGCCGGCGTCCTGCTGATCGCGGCCCGGCGTGATCCTGGGAACGGGGAGGCACACTGGGGGTGAGGCTCAATCCGGCAGAGGTGCGGTCATGCGCGGAACGGTCCCAGTGGGGCGAGTGGCTGGGGTGCGGATCGGGCTGCACTGGAGCGTGCTCGGCATCGTCGTGCTGGTCGCCATCGGGCTGGCGGGCTACCAGCTGCCGCTGGCGTTCCCCGGGCACTCCGCCGTCGGCTACGCGCTGGCCGGGCTGGCCGCCGCGGTCCTCCTGGTCGGTTCGCTGCTGGCGCACGAACTCGCGCACGCGATCGTGGCCCGCCGCAACGGTGTCGCGGTCGAGGGCATCACGCTGTGGCTGCTGGGCGGGATCGCCCAGTTGCGGGACGAGGCGCGCAGTCCCGGCGCCGACCTGCGCATATCGATCGTCGGGCCCGTCACCAGCGCCGTGGCGGGCGTGGTCTTCGGGGTGCTGGCCTGGGGCGCGGCCCGGGTGGGTGCGAGCGGCCTCGTCGTGGGCGTGCTGACCTACCTGGCGGTGCTGAACCTCGTGCTGGCGGTGTTCAACCTCGTTCCGGCCGCTCCGCTGGACGGCGGCCGCGTGCTGCGTGCCGCGCTGTGGCGGTGGCGCGGCGACCGGTTCGAGGCGGCCGCGTGGTCGGCCCGCGCCGGGCTCGGGCTCGGTGGCCTGCTGGTCGCCGCCGGATTCGCGCAGTCGATCCTCCAGGGCCCGGAGGGGATGTGGTGGATCCTGCTGGGGCTCTTCATCGCGAGCATCGCGTTCGCCGAGGAGCGCCAGGCCCGCGCGGGGATGGCGCTGTCCGGGGTGCTGATGCGGGACGTGATGTCGCATCCGGTCGAGACCGTCGACGGCCGTTCGACGACTGGCGAGTTCCTGGACCGCCGCCCCGCGCACGCCAGTTTCCCCGTGGTGCGCGAGGACGGCGGGGTCGACGGACTGGTCTCCCTCCGCCGGATCCGCTCGCTGACCGCCTGCGGTCAGCCACCCGCCACGCTGCGCGACGCCGCCTGCCCGATGGCCCGCGTGCCCACCGCGGCACCGGACGAGCCGCTGGCAGCGGTCTTGCCCCGGCTGTCGGAGGCCACCGACGGGCACGTCCTGATCTTCGACGACGGCCGGCTGGTGGGCATCGTCGCGCCGTCGGACATCGACCGCGCCGTCGCGGCGCGCGGCGTCCACGTCATCCTGCCCGCGCTGGTGGAACGCGAAGCGAACCGGCAGGCCCCGCCGCCGAACTGGTGGTATCCCGGCCGGCCGCGCTGAGTGCTCACAACGCCTGTTCCAGGTGGTGCCGGACGGATTCGGCGGACCGCAGCAGCATCGGCGTCGCGTGCACCTCGACCGGCTCCGGACCGATGAGCCGCCGGGCCGGTTCGGGCAACCACCGCAGATCCTGCTCGAACCGGCGCCGCGCCGCCTGGACCGGCTCCGGCTGATCCACCCGCACGCCGCCGCGCATGGCGGGCTCCAGGAGCGGTTCACGGCCCGGCGGCGGGTCCTCGGCGCGCAGTGCGAGCAGGTCGGGCTGTCCGGGCTCGCCGCGGTGGACCTGTTTCGCGCCGGGCGCGGTCAGCTTGCCCACGGACAGCTTCATCACCGGCTTCCCGCCGTATTCGACCAGCTTGTACGCGCTGTCCAGGGACGGCGCGTCGGCGGAAACGCCCATCCTGGTGCCCACGCCGAACATGTCGATCGGTGCGGCGGCGAGTTCGGCGAGCGCGTGTTCGTCGAGCCCGCCGCTGGCCATGATCCGGGCGCCCGGGAAGCCCGCGTCGTCCAGCAGCCGCCGCGCCTGCACCGCCAGCTCGCCGAGGTCGCCGGAGTCCAGGCGGATCCCGATGCGGCTGCCGGCGGGCAGCTCCCGGGCGACGTCGATCGCCGCGCGCACGCCGTGCAGGGTGTCGTAGGTGTCGACCAGGAACACCACGGCATCGGGGAAATCGGCGGCGAACGCGCGGAACGCGGTGCGCTCGTCGGGGAACGCCTCGACGTAGGAGTGCGCCATCGTCCCGGCGGCCCACAGCCCGAACTCGCGTGCGGCGGCGACGTAGCTGGTGCCCGCGAACCCGGCGATGGCCGAGGCACGAGCGACCGCCCGGGCCGCCTCCAGCCCGTGGGTGCGGCGGGCGGCGAAGTCGACCAGGTCCGCGTGCGGCGCGGCGATCCGGCAGCGGGCGGCCTTGGCCGCGACCGCCGTCTGGAACGTCGCGAAGTTCAGCAGCGCCGTCTCCACCAGCTGCGCCTGCGGCAGCGGCGCCGTGACCTCCAGGAGCGGTTCACCGGCGAAGACCACCCGGCCCTCGGGAACGGCCAGCACGTCGCCGGTGAAGCGCAGTTCCGCCAGCGCGGCCAGATCGCCTTCCGGCAGGTGCACGACGTCGCCGAGGTAGGCCAGGTCTTCGGCGTCGAAGTGCAGCCGTTCCAGGAAGTCCAGGCAATCGGCGAGCCCCGCCGCGACCAGGAATCCGCGCTCGCGCGGCAGTTCCCGCACGAACAGGCTGAACGTCGCGGGCAACGTCATGCCCCGGCGCAGATAGCCGGCCGCCATCCTGATCTCGTAGAGATCGGTGCACAGACCCGTCATCGCCGCGGTCGCCTCCCGGATCGACGGTTGCGCCTGCCGCACCGCCCCGGCCAGAGGAGATGGTCACCAGGGGCGCGCGCTCCCGTACGCGCCGGTAAGGCCGATCGGCCCTAGCGCCACGCCCGTCCTGCTTGACACCGTCGCGCAGGAACCTCGTGGGGGCGCAGAGCATGGCGCGAGAAGAACAGTCCGTCGTGGTCGGAGTGGACGGCTCCGGCGCATCGGCGCGGGCGGCGCTCTGGGCGGCCGCGGAAGCCGTTCGGTTGTCGGTTCCGCTGCGGCTCGTGCTGGTCAGCGACGATCCGGCGCGGGAGCCCTACGCCAAGGAGCTGGTCCACGACATCGACGCCCGCTGCCGGCACGCCGCCGGCGAGCTGGACATCGTCGACGAGGTCGCCTACGGCCATCCCGCCGCGGAGCTGGTGCACCGGTCGGAATCCGCCCGGCTGCTGGTAGTGGGTTCCCACGGGCACGGCGCTCTCCGGGGCGCGCTGCTCGGTTCGATCAGCGCTGCCGTGGCCGCGCACGCCACGTCGCCGGTCGTCGTGGTGCGCGGTGTGGGCCCGGCGAAGTCCGGCCCGGTCGTCGTCGGGGTCGACGACTCGCCGGGCAGCCGGACCGCCCTGCACTACGCCTTCGACTCCGCCAACCGGCGGAGCAGCGAACTGGTCGCCGTGCAGGCGCTGCCGAACAGCTACTTCACCTCCGGCCCCCACGACGGCCCGGACCGCGACAAGCTGTTCACCCAGGCCGAACTGCGCCTCGCCGAACAGGTGTCGGCCTGGAGCGACGCCTACCCGGAGGTCGCCGTGCGCCGGATCGTCTCGAACGTCCCGCCGGTGACGGCCCTGTGCGACGCCGCCCAGCACGCGCAGCTGCTGGTGGTCGGCCAGCGCGGGCGCGGAGGCTTCACCGCGCTGCGGCTGGGTTCGGTGGCGAGGGGCGTCCTGCACCACGCGCCGTGCCCGGTCGCGGTGGTCCCCCGCTGACCACAGTGGATGGCCACGTGCGAACCCGACCTGGCCGGAAAGGTCGATCTCGCAGGCGAAGTCCGACCGCGCGACACTGTCCGCATGACGTCGACGACACCGGCGACCGCGACGTTGCGGATGCGGTTGCTGGGCACCACCGCACCGAAGGCCGTCGTGCTGATCCGGTTCGTGGTGGGCTGGATCTTCCTGACCGAAGGGGTGCAGAAGTTCCTGTTCCCCGGCGAGCTGGGGCCCGGTCGTTTCGCCAAGACCCCGCTACCCGCGCCGGAGTTCTTCGCCTACCTCGACGGCGTGTTCGAGATCGTGTGCGGCGCGCTGCTCATCGTCGGCCTGCTGACCCGCCTGGCGGCCATCCCGATGATCGTCGACATGCTGGGCGCGCAGATCCTGACGAAGGCCACCATCCTCACCCACCAGGGCTTCTGGAGCTACATGCACGAGTCACGGGTGGAGTGGGCCCAGCTGTTCGGCTCGGTGTTCCTGCTGATCGTCGGCGCGGGAGCGTTCTCCCTGGACGCCGTCCTGACGGCACCCCGCCGAACAAGCCCCGGCGACACCGGAACTCCCTAGCCCAGCCGGAGTTCTCGTGATCGACCCTTGACTTCCGCCGGCCGGAATCCCCCGATTCCAGGCAAAACCGGATTCGCCTGGCGAAATCGCCACCCTCCCCCACGTGAAATGCCGATTTCGCGCGAATTCAGCTCCCGGCACCCCAGGCGGCCACGGCGTCGCCTGTCGCACCTCTGGTGCAGGATGGCCCGGCAGGGTCCCGAGCGGGTGCGCTGACGCACTCCGGCTTGAGGCCCTCCGGGGCGACCGGCGATGATCTTGCTCCGGCCCCGTTGCCATCCCGACACGTGAGGACTGCCGATGACCACCCACGACGGCGAAGCCGCGTTACCGACGCGCCGGATCGCGCTCGCTTCCTTCGCCGGCACGACGATCGAGTTCTACGACTTCTTCATCTACGGCACCGCGGCCGCGCTGGTGTTCCCCAAGGTCTTCTTCCCCGCGCTCGGCACCGCGGCGGGCACGATCGCCTCGCTCGCCTCGGTCGCGGTGGCGTTCGTCGCCCGCCCGCTGGGCTCCGCGCTGTTCGGCCACCTCGGAGACCGGTTGGGGCGCAAGCGGACCCTGGTCTACACGCTGCTGCTGATGGGGCTGTCGACCGTGGCCATCGGCGCGCTGCCGGGCTCGGCGACGCTGGGGATCGCCGCGCCGATCATCCTCATGGTCCTGCGGTTCATGCAGGGCGTCGCGGTGGGCGGCGAATGGGGCGGCGCGGCCCTGCTGGCGGTGGAGTACGCCCCGCCCGGCAAGCACGGCCGCTTCGGAATGTTCCCGCAGCTCGGTCCCGGCACGGCCTTCGGCCTGAGCAGCGCGACCTTCCTGGCGGTCGAGCTGGTGCTGAGCCCGGACGCGTTCCTGGCCTGGGGCTGGCGGATCCCGTTCCTGCTCAGCGCCCTGCTGGTCGGCATCGGCCTCTACGTGCGGCTGCGGATCGAGGAGACCCCGGTCTTCCGCGAGCTGCACGCCGAGCGGGAACGCCGGATCCGGGACGCCGCGCCGCTGCGCGCCGCGTTCGGCCGAGACACCCGGCTGATCCTGCTCGCCGGAGGCACCGTGGCCGCGGCGTTCGCGCTGAACTACATGGGCACCGTCTACCTCACCACCTACGGCAGCACGGTGCTGGCGATCCCGCGTCCGACCATGCTCGCGCTCGGCGTGGTCGGCGGGATCGTGCTGGCCGCGGCCACGGCGGCCGGTGCGGCCGCATCGGACCGGTTCGGCAGGCGCCGGGTGGTCCTCGTCGGGAACGTGGTCACCTTCGCCTGCGGGCTGATCGCCTTCCCGGTCATCGACACCGCGAACACCGCGCTCGTCGGGATCGGCCTGTGCCTGCTGATGATCGGGGGCGGGATCGTCCTCGGCCCGGCCGCCGCCTACCTGGCGGAGCTGTTCGCCACCGGGCACCGCTACACCGCGGCGGGCATGAGCTACAACGTGGCGACCATCATCGGCGGCGGTGTGCCGCCCGTCCTCGCCGCGGGCCTGGTCGCCGCGTACGGCAGCAACGCCATCGGCGTGATGCTCGCGGTGTACGGCGTGCTGAGCATCGCCTGCGGCCTGCTGCTGCCGGAAACGAAGGAGCGCTCGCTCCGCCGGATCGACGCCCCGGCGGACTCGCTCGCACAGCAGTAGGAACGTCCACAGTGGGCGGACCTGAGCCACCGGGTCCGCCCACTGTGATCACTCGTGGTCGCCGGCGAGGCGAACGGTCGTGAAGCGCAGGAAGTTCTGCACCATCGGGCCCATGCAGAACGCGATCAACAGCGTGCCGAACCCGACCGTGCCGCCCAGTATCCAGCCGGCGGCCAGGACGACCACCTCGATCCCGGTGCGGACCATCCAGATCGGCCTGCCGGTGATGCGCACCGCGCCGGTCATCAGCCCGTCCCGCGGCCCCGAGCCGAACCTGGCCCCCAGGTAGACGGCGTCGAAGAAGGTCAGCATCAGCAGCCCGAGGACGAAGTAGCCGAGCTGCTGCGGCAGCGAAGCGGGCATCGGCACGAAGGAAGCCGCGACGTCCGCGGACGTTCCGACCAGGACGACGTTCAGGAAGGTGCCGATCCCCGGCAGCTCCCGGAGCGGGATCCAGCAGAGCAGCACGGCGACGGCCGTCAGGTTCGTCGCCCAGCCGAACGTCATCCCCGAGCGCAGCGAGATGCCCTCCGCCAGAACGCTCCAGCTCGACGCCCCCAGCGACGACTGGACCAGGAACGTGAGGGACGTGCCGTACCCGATCAGCCCCACGACCAGCTGCGGGAACCGCCACGCCTTCTTCTCGGCGCGGAGCTGCTCGGCGGCGGTCATCCGGCGGGCCACCGAATGGCGGCGGCTTTTCGGTTGCGAGATCGAAGCCACGGGTTTCCTCAACGTCGGTTCGGGATCAACGCCGACGATCCTGCTCGCCGTCTGGCATCGGATGAAAGGGCCAGATCGTAGACTCTGGCCTCATGCACACGAGCAGCCACGCGCTCGCCCGGCTGCTGGGCGACTGGTCCGCGGGCCCGGGGCCCGCGCATCGCCGGCTCTCCGACCTGGTCCGCCTGCTGATCCTCGACGGCCGGCTGCCGCTGGCCACCACGATGCCGGGCGAGCGGGATCTGGCCGCGGTGCTCGGGATCAGCCGCACCACGGTGTCCACGGCCTACGCCGCGCTGCGCGAGCAGGGCTATCTCAGCGCCCGCGCCCGCTCACGCAGCCGGACCCGCGTTCCGCCGGGCGGGAGCAGACCGGAGCCGGACACCACCGGCCGGGACCTGATCGACTTCTCCCACGCGGCCCCGCCCGCTCCCGGCGAGGCCCTGCACCGGGCGTACCGCCGGGCGCTGGACCAGCTCCCCCGCCACCTGCCGCGCCACGGCTATTCGCAGCTCGGGCTGCCAGAGCTGCGCACCGCCATCGCCCGGCGGTACACCGACCGCGGGCTGACGACGACCCCGGACCAGGTCCTGATCACCAGCGGCGCCCAGCACGCCCTCGGGCTGATCGCGCGCACGCTGCTGCGGCCCCGCGACCGGGTCGTCGTGGAGCACCCCACCTATCCGCATGCGCTGCAGGTCTTCCGCGCGACCGGGTGCCGGGTCGTCCCGGTCCCGGTCACCGACACCGGGTGGGACGTCGAGAGCCTGTCCGCGGCCACCCGCGGCGCCGCGATGGCCTACCTCCTGCCGGACTTCCACAACCCGACCGGCCTCTGCCTGCCCGAGCGGGACCGGGCGGAGCTGCGACCGGGCTGCCCGGTGGTGGTGGACGAGACGATGGCGGAGCTCGCCCTCGACGTCGATCCGCCGGTTCCGCTGGCCGCGCACCACAACGGCGTCATCTCGATCGGCTCGGCGGCCAAGACCTTCTGGGGCGGCCTGCGGGTCGGGTGGATCCGCGCCGACGCCGATCTCGTCCAGCGGCTCGGGCAGGCGCGGTCCGGGATCGACCTCGGCACTCCGGTGGTGGAACAGCTCGCGTGCGCCGAGCTGCTGGGCGAGATCGACCGGCTCCTGCCGGACCGGCTGGCCGACCTCCGGCTGCGCCGCGGCCTGCTGCTGGACCTGCTGGCCGCGCGCCTGCCCGACTGGACGACCGGCCCGTCCGCGGGCGGCTTGTCGGTGTGGGCGCGGCTCCCCCAGCCGGTGAGCTCGGCGCTGGCGGCCGTGGCGCCGGAGTTCGGCGTGCGCCTGGCGGCCGGGCCGCGGTTCGGGATCGGCGGCGCGTTCGAGCGCTTCGTGCGACTGCCCTACTCGCTGGACGCCGCGGCGATGACGGCGGGGATCGACGGCATCGCCGCAGCTTTCGCGGCCGTGCAGGCCGGGCGACGCGCCAACACGCCACCGGCCGCGCTGGCCTGACTCAGAAGCCGTTTCGGGGTGGCCACGCCCGGCTCATCCCGAAGGCGCCCGGTGCCCGGCCCTCCAGGCGGCCACCTCCCACACGTGCCACTCGGAAACGGCTCCTCAGGTCAGGCGGGCGCGGGCGGCGGCGATCCAGTGCGGCGCCCCGGCTTGCCGCGCGACGGCCGCCGCTTGCCGGTAGTGGTTCCCGGCCGCTTCGCGCCGGTCCAGCGCGGCGGCCAGGTCGCCCAGGTACTGCGCGACGGGGCCGAGCACGAGCAGGCCGCTGCCCGCACCGGCGAGTTCGCCCGCCGCGGGGTGGAGCAGCTCGTAGACCCGCGCCATCATCGGCCGGTCCGCGAGGCCGATGGCCAGCACGGCTTCCAGGCACAGGCGTGCCTCGTAGAGCAGATCGCGGGGCGAGTCGGGCAGCGCCCGCGCCGCTTCCCGGGCCTGCTCGCGGCGACCGGCGGCGAGCAGGCCCAGCGGGCGAACCCAATCCCCGTACGGGCCCCAGTCCGCATTCCAGTCCACTTCGGACAGATCCGGCAAGCGCAGACCCAGCAGGGCGAGCGGGAGGGCGCCCTGCTCCACGCCCCGCATCCCGGTGCCCCGCAACCGGATCGCGGCCGCGCGGTAAGCGGCCTCCGCCGCCTCCGATTCGCCGGAAACCGCCAGTCGCAGCGCGGCATACCACTCGGTGAACACACCCACCAGGGGAATCTCGTGGCGCTGAGCCAGCCGGTCGGCGGCCGCCGCGTGCGTGTCGGCGGCGGCGAACTCGGCCAGCGCGCAGTGGGCCTGGATCAGGATCAGGCGGCCGAGCACCTCGAAGGTCACCAAGCCGTGGCGTTCCGCCAGCTCGACAAGCTCCGCGCCGATGCGGGCGCGCTCCGGGGCGAGCCCGGCGCGCTGGAAGCACTGCATGAACCGGCCGTTGAGGGCGAACGCGAGCAGCGCCGGATCGTCCAGCTCGCGGGCGATCGCCTCGGCCTCGACGGCGGCCTCGTGCCCGCGTTGCGCCCGCGTGCCGCGCAGTTCCAGCGCGAGTGTGCTGAGCAGCCGGCTGCGTGCTTCGGCCCGGCCGTCCGGCAGGGCCGCCAGGGTGCGCTCGGTGGCCTCGATGACTTGTCGCGCAACGTCTTCGTCATCGTTGCGGGTCCAGATCGCAGGCACGTCGAACGCGCCGATCACCCGCGCCGTCAGCTCGGGATCGCCGAGCTCGTCGGCCGCGGCGATCGCTTCGGCGCGGTGCCGCCGGGCCTCGTCGAGCCCGCCCGCGACGGCGAGGGCCCGCACCAGGCCCGTGATCAGTTCGAGCCGGGCGCGCGCATCGCCGCTCCCGGACCGGTCGTGGGCCGCGATCGCTTGCCGCCACAGCCGCGCCGCCTCGTGCGGGGCGAACCGCCGCTCGGCCGCCTCGGCCGCCTCCTTGGCGTAGCGGGCGGCCCGGCCCGCGGTCCGGCGGTCGTCGGCGTGGAAGTAGTGGTGCGCCAGGGATTCCACCTCGCCGGGCCGCAGCTGCTCGATAGTCTCCGCGATGGCGGCGTGCCAGCGGGCCCGGCGCAGGCGCGGCGCTTCCTCGTAGAGCGTGTCGCGGATCAGCTCGTGGGTGAACCGCAGCCGGTTCGGGCCCGGTTCGGCGACGAATCCCATGAGCAGCGCCGATTCGACCACGTCGAGCACCAGGTCCTCGTCGCCGGCCAGCGGGACGAGCAGATCGAGGTCGACGTCGCGGCCGACGACCGCGGCCTGGCGCAGGACCGTGCGCGCCGACTGCGGCAACCCGGCCAGGCGACGGCGGATGACGTCCCGCACGCCCGCCGGAATCCCGGAGAGCGCCTTGCTCCCCTCCGCGTCGAACAGCCGCGTGAGCTCTCGGACGAAGAACGGGTTGCCGCCGCTGCGCCGGTGGATCGCGCGGGTGGTCGCGGCATCCAGTTCCCGGCCGGTGACCGCGCGGGCGAGCTGGTCCACTTCGGACTCCGCCAGGCCGCCCAGGTAGACCCGGGTCGGTTCGGCCGGGGCGAAGCGGCCGAGCGCGTCGGTGAGCGCTGCGGAGATCTCGGTGCTGCGGTAGGTCGCCACGACCAGCACCCGCCGGTCGACGGGCGTCGCCGCCAGGAATGCCAGCAGGGAAAGGGTTTCCTCGCCGGCCCGGTGCAGGTCGTCGAAGACCAGCAGCACGGGTGCGCGCTCGGCGACGGCGGACAGGTAGGAGGCGGCCTCCCGGTGCATCCGGAACCGCGCCGCGGCGGGGTCTTCGCCCGCTGCCGGTGACACGGGCGGCGGATGCCCCGCGGCCGCGAGGGCGGTGGTGATCTCCGTCCAGGGCCACCCGGCGGGTGCGCCGTCCTGCTCCGGGCTGCGCCCCCAGGCGGTGATCCAGCCGGCGGCCGCCAGCTCGTCGGTCAGGGCTTCGGCGAGCGCGGTCTTGCCCGCCCCGGCCTCGCCGGAGATCAGCGCCAGCCCCAGGCTGCCGCGTGCGCCGGCGGCCGCGAGCTGCGCGAGCTCGGCCGCGCGGCCGACGATCGGCGGCTCGACCGGCTGGTCAGCGCCGGCCGGCGCCTCGGCCGGGACGGGCGCCGCGGACAGGTGCGGCGCCTGGCTGAGGATGTCCGCCTCCAGCCGTTGCAGGTCCCGGCCGGGGTCCACGCCCAGCTCGGTGGCCAGGACCTTGCGCGCCTCGCGGAGCACGCCCAGGGCGTCGCCCTGCCGCCCGCTGCGGTAGAGCGCGAGCGCCAGCAGCTGCCAGGCCGTCTCGCGCCAGGGGTGTTCGGCGACCTGGCCTTCCAGATCGGGCACCGCCTCGGCGGCCCGCCCCAGCGCCAAGGCCGCCTGCGCCCGCCGCTCCACGGCCAGCAGCCGCAGCTCGTCGAGCCTCGAGATCTCGTGACGCGCCCAGGCCCGGTCGTCGAATTCCGCGAACGCGGGCCCCCGCCACAGCGCCAATGCCTCGTCCAAAGTGGACAGGGCAGTATCGGCCCGCCCCGCCGCGAGCATGGACGCGGAGTCGCCCACCGCCGCCTCGAACCGCTGGGCGTCCACCGATCCGGATGCCGCGCGCAGCGCATAGCCCGGCGCCGCGGTCACCAGCAGCCGGGCGGGCGATCGGGGCGGCCGGTCCGGTTCGAGGGCTCGGCGCAAGCTGGAAACGACGGTCCGGACGGTGCCGACCGCGCTCTCCGGCGGGTCGTCCCACAGGTCGTCGATGAGCCGGGTGAGGGGCACGACCCGGCCCCTGGCGATCAGCAGCCGGGCCAGCACGGCGCGGTGCAGCGGTCCCTTGAGGTCGACCGGGCCGCTCGCACCGACCGCTTCCAGGGGGCCGAGCACACCGAAGGTCATCCTCGACGCGCTCACCTGCACAGACACGCCCCGCACTGTATAAGCCGCCGCGCGAACCCGGGCGCTGAGCCGCCGTTGACCGGTTGTTGATCGGCCGCGCGCAGGCTCGACGGGTCAACGCGAAACGAGGAAGGCCCACCATGGCACCGACGATCACCGGATTCGACTACCAGCGCGTCACCGTCGCCGACGGCGTGACGCTCAACGCGGCCGTGGGCGGCTCGGGCAGCCCGATCGTGCTGCTGCACGGTTTCCCGCAGACCCACCTGATGTGGCGGCACGTCGCCGCCGATCTCGCCGCCGACCACACCGTCATCTGCCCCGACCTGCGCGGATACGGCGACAGCGACAAGCCCGCCGACACCGATGGCCAGGCCTACTCCAAGCGCACCATGGCCGCCGACGTCGTCGCCCTCGCCCGCGCCTTCGGCCACGAGCGCTTCGCCCTGGCCGGGCACGACCGAGGAGCCCTGGTCGCCATCCGCGCCGGCCTCGACCACTCCGACTCGATCACCCACCTCGCCTCGCTCGACGTACTGCCGACGCTGGACATGTGGAACGTCATGCACGGCACCTCGGCCGCAGTGGGCTTCCACCTCTACCTGATGGCCCAGCCGCCCGGCCTGCCCGAACAGATGATCAGCGCCAGCGCCGACGCGTTCTTCAGCCACTTCCTCGACATCTGGACCCAGGACCCCGGCGCCATCCCCGCCGACGTCCGCGCCGCCTACCTGACGGCCTCCCGCGAAGCGGTCACCTCGATCGTCGCCGACTACCGCGCATCGGCTCACGTCGACGTCGAGCACGACGAGGCCGACCGGAGGTCGGGGAACCGGCTGCGGATGCCGGTGACCGTCCTGCAGCAGGACTGGGGCGCCGTGCTCGGCTTCGACGCCGCCGCCCTCTGGCGCGAATGGGCGCCCGATCTCCGCCACGTCCCGGTCTCCTGCGGCCACTTCATGGCCGAAGAAGCCCCGGCGGAGGTCACCAAGGCCCTGCGCGAACTCCTCACCCGTTGACTGCTCCCCGTCGTGAAGGGCGGAGATTCTTGATCTCAGCGCCCGACACGGCATGGTGGGGATTTCTGGCTCAAGCTGCCTCCCGGCTCTGCGAGCCGGGAGGTCTTCCGCTCTCATCACCAACCGGGTACAGCCCAGCCCGGACGAGCATCACATGCGCCGAGTTCTTGTCCCTCGGAGACGCGTGGCCGCATGCGGTGCAGGTGTAGGTGCATTCGGACAGCGGCAAGGCGTGCTTGGTTCTCGCTCCGCACTTGGCGCAGTCTTTGGTCGTGTTCTTCGGGTCCACCAACACGACCCGTCGGCCGTGCTTGCGGCCCATCATGATCAGTTCGTTCTTCGTGGCCGTAATCGCCGCATCGGCGGCTTTGCGAGCCATCGTGGTTTTGGCCAGGAACTTCGGGCGAAAGTCCTCAACGGCGATCGCATCATGGTCGGTTACCACGCGCTTAGCCCACGTGCGGGCGGTGTCCTGGCGTTGCCGGGCGATCTTCTTGTGTGCCTTGGCCGCTTGGCGTTGTGCCTTGCGGTAGCCCTTGGTCTGGGCCTTCCCGCGCGGTGCGCGGCGTCGGGCCATCATGCGTTGATACCGGGCAAGTTTCGCCGCCGCGTTCTTGCCATGTTGGACGTGGGGGAGGTCGTGGTCGTCGGATGTGGTGGTGGCGGTCTCCTTGACTCCCAGTCGATACCGATCACACGGCCTGTTTCCGGGAACGGCTGGACGCGGGTTTCGACCACGAAGCTCGCGTACCAGTGGCCCAGCGCATCGCGGTACACCCGCACCGAGGAAGGCGCGGCGGGAAGTTCTCGGGACCACACCACAGTAGCCACGATGCCGCCCGCCAGGTGCAGGCGAGAATCCTTGAGCCGGAACCCGCGCAGCGTGTAGTTCAAGCTCACCGCAGCAAGGGCTTTCTTCTTGAACCTGGGCATCCCGGCGCGCTGCCGCATCGGCAGACGCGCCTTGATGTCCTTCAACGCCTTGGCCCGGGATTTCGCGAAATCACGGATGATCTGCTGCTGCGGCACCGACGCACCGCCCCTTAGCCACTCATGCTCGCCGCGCCAGCCGGTCAGAAGCTTGTCCAGGTGCGCGGGTCCGCACTTCTCGCCATCGCAATGCGCCTGCCGTGAAGAAGCGACGCAGGAATTCCACACCCAACGGCACCGATCCCACTCGGCCCGCAATGCGCGGCCAGCGGCGCGGGAGAGACGCAGACGATAGGTATACCGAGCATGCCCGGCATCCCTCGTCTCATCGCTCGCTCGCATGAACGATCATTGTAGGGGTTGGTTTATGGAGATCAACAAACGGTTCCGCACTGGTCGGCACGTAGTATTCCTCATGCACGCCCACTTGGTTTTCGTCATCAAGTACCGGCATCCCGTGTTCACCCACACCCACCTGACCCGCATGGAAGAGATCATGCGCGGCGTCTGCGCTGACTTTGAAACCGACCTAGAAGAATTCAATGGCGAGACCAACCACGTCCACTTACTGGTCAACTTCCCACCCAAAATCGCGGTATCGAAACTGGTCAACAGCCTCAAAGGCGTCTCGTCCCGACTGCTGCGCAAGGAGTTCGAAGACCTACGCTTCGCCTACTGGAACGGAGTACGCCTCTGGTCCGGGTCCTACTTCGCCGGATCCGTCGGGGGCGCGCCAATCTCCGTCGTACGTCAGTACATCGAGCAGCAAGCCCGACCCATCGTCTAATGGCCAGCTCAGGTGCAGGGTTGACGCGCTTCCTCCCCGCCCTCAAGGACGGGGCATCCGCGCCACGTTCCTCCGGTGAAGTCGCCCGGGACGCGGATCAGGCGTGCTGCTGCGCGTCGAAGCGGTGGCGGGACGCCTCGATCTCGTCGAGGTGCGTGCGGCTCCACGCGCACATGCCGTTGACCGTGTCGCGGAGCGACCGGCCCGCATCGGTGAGGCGGTACTCGACGCGCGGCGGCACGGTGGGGTGCACCGTGCGGTGCACCACGCCGTCGCGTTCGAGCCTTCGCAGGGTCTGGGTGAGCATCTTGTGGCTGATGCCCTCCACCTCGGCCCGCAGTTCGGTGAAGCGGAGGGTGCGGTCCCGCAGGACCTCGATGATCAGGAGCGACCACTTGCTGGCCACGCCCGTGAAGATCTCGCGGGCGAGGGAGTCGGCGCGCACCGCATCGGCGTCCTCGGGCGCCCGCCCGGCCTGCTCCGTTCCCACGAGGCTCCCCTCTCGCCCGAAAAGTGCGTCATCACGAAGCGTACTCACCTCCGGTGTCCGGGTTGCCGGCCCCGGAGCGCGCCCCCTGGGCGGCGGCAGGCACGAGGTGGCGCTGGCCGACGGCACCTCGTTCACCACCGCTGCTGATCGGCGCGGACGGGGCCTGGTCGAAGATCCGCCCGCTGGTCTCCCCCGCCGTCCCGGCCTACACCGGCATCTCCACCGTCGAGGCGGACCTGGTCGACGCCGACGTCCGGCATCCCGGGAGCGCGGCCGTGGTCGGCGGCTGTTCGGCGCCGCCCCGGTCGGGGGCCTGCTCGCCCAGTTCGCCACGCAGCGCTGGTCACCGGCCGTCGAAGTACACCTCCAGCTCGGCGATCGACGTGAACGTCGCCGTGCCGCCGGGGATTCCGATGATCCGGACGCCGTCCCCGGCGATCGGGTCGAACGCGAGCACGTAGGTCTTGTTCGGGCCCGCGGTGCTGTCGTAGGGGTACGCGGGAGCGGTCGTCAGGCCGCTGACGCCCACCCAGTTCGCGCCCTGGCGGACCTGCACGGTCAGGTCTCGGGCGAACCAGCCGCCATCCGAGAACATGTTGCCGGTCGTGTAGACGACGCGGTCGATCCAGTACTCGTCCTGCCAGACGTACCCCCAGAAGTCGGCCTGCTTGCGGGCGCCGTCGAAGCTGTCCTCGCTCTCCTCCCGGACGCCGTTGTCGAGGTAGTCGCCGTGGCCGTAGTGGGCCGACTTCTCGATGGGGAACGGCCTTCTCCCGGGGGCGGCGAGGTTGTCCGCCGGGTCGGGCGGGTTCTGCCCCGGGTCGCCGGGCCTGCGCGGGGAAACGTGGAAGCGGCGCAGCGAGAACTCGTAGTTGGGCAGCCCGCACGCCACGTTCAGGAACCAGTTGGACTGCAACCACATCCGCGTCCCGTCCGCCGAGACGAACTTGGCCGGGATGGTGGGGGCGTAGCCGCCGTTCTTCGGCCCGGCGCAGGGCGGCTTCGGTTCGCCGGTCTCCGGTGTCGGCACGTCGTGGCCGCCCGGCACGGGGAGCAGCCGGACGCGGCCGGGGCGGCCGAACCAGGGCTGGGCGCCGAAGTCCTTCGACATGAACAGCTGCCAGGGCCCCCACGGCGCCGGGGCCTCGTAGAACTCGAAGGTGTACTCGGTCCACGAGGTGTAGATGAACCGGCGCAGCGGGGCGTTGTAGAGGACGCCGCCCTGGGAGATCACGGTCAGATCGCGGCGGCCTTCGCCGTACAGGTCGGGGTAGAGCCGCCGTTCGTCGGTGAGCACCGGCGCCTTCTCGCCGATGCTTGCGCTCCACTGCGGACTGCCGTCGTTCCCGGCCCCGGCGTAGAACCGCCAGGTGTCCCGCTGCTGGATCGAGCTCCGGGGAACCCGCGCCAGGTAGAGGCTCGTCGGCGAAGTCACCTCGTTGCTGTAGGAGTCGCGCCAGTTGCCGTCCAGGCCGTAGGCGTACACGTACCCGGCGTTCTCCGGGCCGAGCGACCGGGCGTGCTCCTGGCTGCGGCCGAAGTCGAGGAACATCACGGTGGTGAAGACGTGGCCGGTGAACATCGGCTCGGACGGCTGCTGCCAGCTGAGCCCGTAGTCCGCCGACTTGACGACGGTGGCGTCCACGGCGTCGTCGAACGCGGTGGACGCGGGCGCGAAGCGCAGGTCCTGCACCGCCAGGTACAGCTCGTCCCGGCCGTCGCCGTTGCCGTCGACGGCGACGATGCCGGTGGGTTTCGCGTTGTACAGCTTGGGATCGGCGTGGGGCTTGGCGACCGCGTCGCCGGCGGCCAGCCGTTCGCCGCGCAGGCCGGTCTCGGGCGTTCCGGCGATCCGGTTCACCACGATGGCGGCCATCGGCTCGTCGCCGAAGCCCTGGCCGTCGCCGTTGGCGGTGTAGACGTAGTCGTCGTCCGCCCAGCAGGTCGGCCACAGGTCGCCGGTGCTGTCGGTGGTGACGGTGGCGGCGTACTCGCTGAACGCGGTCGCGAAGAACGTGCTGGCCGGATCGGCGGCGGTCAGGCCTTGCGCCTCGCCCGCGCGCGGCAAGCCGCCGAGGAGCACCGCGCCCGCGCCCGCGAGCGAGAGCTTGACGAACTCGCGCCGGTCCACGTCATCCCTCCGGCCGGAAGCGGGTGCCCCTCCGGAAGGCCCGCTCCAGCGATTCCAGGCTCCGCTGCTTGGTCTCCGGCACGCACCACCAGACGATCGGGAAGACGATCACGCCCGCGGCGGCGTAGGCGATGAACACGACCCCGGCGCCTACCAGCGCGGTGAACGTGGGGAAGGTCAGCGAGACGAAGAAGTCGGTGAGCCAGTTGAACAGCGTGGCGACGGCCATCGCCGCGCCGCGGATCGCCAGCGGGAAGATCTCCGCCAGCACCACCCACAGCACCGGCCCCCAGGTGGCCGAGAAGGTGTTGGTGAACACGACGAAGGCCGCGACGGCGATCCCGAACAGCGCCGGGGATTCGGCGGGCAGCACCAGCGCCGCCGCACCGACCGCGAACAGGCTCGCCGACATGCCCACCAGCCCGGCGAGCAGGACGGGTTTGCGGCCCCAGCGGTCCACCACCCCGGCCCGCACGACGACCGCGATCGTCAGGATGTTCAGCAGCCCGTTGAGGAAGGTGAACAGCAGCGCCGTGACCTCGGAGACCCCGAAGGTGGTGAGCACGCCGGGCGCGTAGTAGACGATCGTGTTGATGCCGGTGATCTGCTGGAACACGGCGAGCATCGCGCCCAGCAGCAGCAACCGCCGCACCCAGGGCGCGGACATCCGGGCGCCGAGCCGGGCGTCCCGCTGCTGGCGTTCGAGCTCGGTGATCTCGGCGAGCTCCCGGTCGGCGGCGGCCGGGTCGCCGCGCAGGCCGGCCAGCAGCGCGCGTCCCTGTTCCGGGCGTCCCCGCCGGACCAGCGACCGGGGCGTGTCCGGCGCGGCCAGCAACCCCAAGACCAGCACCACGGCGGGGAACACGCCGATGAGGATCATCCACCGCCACGAGGCGACGAACGCCAGCCCGTAACCGGTGGCGGCGGCCAGCGCCGTGCCCACGATGATCATGTACTGGTTCAGCGAGGTGACCACGCCGCGCTCCCCGGCGGGCGCCATCTCCGCCAGGTAGAGCGGGACCACCACCGAGGCGATGCCGATGCCGAGCCCGATGACGAACCGGAACAGCACCAGCACGGCGACCGTCGGCGCCACCCCGGCACCGAGCGCGCCGATGGCGAACACGACCCCGGCGGCGAGCAGGACGCGCTGCCGCCCGAGCCGGTCGGCCGCCGGCCCGCTGCCCAAGGCCCCCACCATCGCCCCAACGACGGTCGAGCTGACGACGGCGCCCTTGAGCAGCGGGGTGAGCGGCAGCTCGTGCGGGATGAACAGGATGGCGGCCGAGATGATCCCGTTGTCGTAGCCGAAGAGGATCGCCGCCAGCGACCCCAGCGCGTAAACGCGCCGGGTGACCCGGGACTTCGAGGACGGCGCTGCCATCGACCACCTCCACGCGGCAACGGGCACCGGGGAGGGACGAGCAGACTCCGATCGCGCCGCCCCCTCGACGCGCCCATCACACCCCTGGTACCCCGCACACCGGCCCGCAATACCTGCGACGTGCCGCTTCCTCAGGTGCGCGGAGCACCAACCCACCGCCAGGGCGTCGATCACCAGATGATCGCGCAGGCCTCAGGCGAGGAAGTCCGCAACGTTCTTCACCACTGCGGCGTAGGCGCCGTCGACGTCCTGGAACTCCGGGCAGAGGTTGGTCACGTCTCCGTCGAGCAGGTAGGCCACGTCAGCCCAACCGCCTGCCCAGACGACGACTTCGATCTCGTCGTCCGGCCCTCGCCGCAGCCGAACCCCGAGTGATTCGGGAACCTCGACGGACGCGCGATCGGCCACGATCGACTGGGGCCAGGGTGCGTGAGCAGCGCGCCAGGTCAGCGGCCCAACCTCGGCCTGCAGCCGCCATTCCGCGATGACCGCTTCTAGCCGGTCCGCGAGGATGTCCAGGTCGACGAGGTGCTCCATGGCCACATCCTGCATCGTGGTCGAACGACGGGGCGACGCGCTTCCGGGCCACCGCGGATCGAAGCCACAGTGGACATCGCCGGAACGGCGAACGCCCGGCCGGGGCCGGGCGTTCGTCAGGCGGGCTTCTCCGGTTGTGCTTCCTGGCCGGTCGGCGGGGCATCGCCCAGGATGTTGATCGGCCTGCGGCTGCGGACGGTTCCGAACAGCAGTGCCTGCGCCGTTGCCACCATGTGGTCCTGGATCACCGTCTGCGTCTTGACCGGGTCGCCCGATTCGATCGCCGTGACGATCTCCAGGTGGCGGTCGGCGCTCATGTTGCTCAGCGCTCGCTCCAGGCCGCGGTACATGATGCACATGCGGATCGAGCCTTCCAGCAGCTTCCACGACCGCAGCAGAGCGTCGTTCCCGGTGAGCTCGCACAGCAGCTCGTGGAAGGCCAGGTCCGCCTCGATCTGCGCCTCCAGCGAGACCTGCGCGGCCGCCGCCATGTCGTCGACGGCGGCGCGCAGGCTCTGGCAGTGCTGTTCCCGGTAGTAGCTGGAGGCCAGCGTCTCGCCGGCCACCGCCTCCAGCGCGGCCCGGACGGTGAAGGTGTTGATGATGTCCTTCTCGTCGATCTGCCGGACCGCGACCCGGCCGCGATCGCCGTAGGAGACCAGGCCCTCCTGCTGCAGTTCGCGCAGCGCCTCGCGCAGCGTGCCGCGGCTGATGCCGAGCTGGTCGGACACCTGCACCTCGCCGAGGTGGGTGCCCGGCGGGAACGTGCCGGTGGTGATCGCCTTCCGCAGGGCGTCGACGGCCATCTGCCGGAGGTTCCGGCCTGCCTGCGCCTGACGGCTCACCACTCGCAGCCTCCTCGGTTCCGCGCCACCGACGGCGCTCAGCACCGTTCGTACTCGGCAATCAACTCTACCTTCGCCGCGCTGGGCGATCGGTGGTCGAACTCGTAACCGAGCCATTCGCGCACCAGGCGGCGGGCCAGTTCGAGCCCCACCACCCGCTGCCCCAGGGCCAGCACCTGGCAGTTGTTGGACAGCACGGACCGCTCCACCGAGTACGAGTCGTGGGCGGTGGTGGCCCGCACGCCGGGCACCTTGTTGGCCGACAGCGCCATCCCGATGCCGGTGCCGCAGACGAGCACGGCCCGGTCGGCGGTGCCCGCGCGCACGGCCTCGCCCGCGGCCAGCCCGATCTCCGGGTACGGGCGGTGCACGTCGTCGGCGTCGCGGTGCACGCCGAGGTCGATCACCTCGCTCACCCGGGGATCGGCGCGCAGGTCGGCGGCGAGGCGTTCCTTGTAGTCCAGTCCGGCGTCGTCGCAGCCGATCGCGATCCGGTAGGTCATCGGAGTTCTCCCGTCAGGTGGTCGGCGATCGTCCGGGCGATCAGGGCAGTGGACACCGCGCCGGGATCGGGCGTGCCGATGCTGCGCTCGGCCAGCGGCCGGGCCCGTCCCTTGCGCGGCACCAGTTCCGCGGTGTTCCGGGCCGCCTTGTCGGCGGCCTCAGCTGCGCGGGACCACGCGACGGCCGCCAGAGCACCGGCAGCGACGGCGGACAGCAATTCGGCCCGGAATGGTTCCAGCGCGTCCACCAGCGTCTTGTCGCCGACCGCCGCGCCACCGAGCATCGTGATGCGGGTGGCCAGCGCGTCCACCGCCTCGGCTGCGACTTCCGCGCTGCCGCCGCGGTCGCCGATGGCTTCGCCGGCGGCCCGCAGCCCGGCGCCCCACAGGACGCCGGACGTGCCACCCGCGCGCGCCGCCCAGCCGTCCCCGGCGGCGGCGAGGCAGTCCCCCGCTCCCGCCCCGGCCCGCTGGGCTTCCTCGGCGGCGGCCAGGGCGGCGCCGATGCCGCGGACCATGCCGCGGCCGTGGTCGCCGTCGCCCGCCACGGCGTCGATGGCACCCAACTCGTTTTCCGCTTCCCCCAGCGCCGAAGCCACCTGGCGCAGCGCCGCGAGCACGTGTTCCGCGAGCTCGCGGGACTCGGCCGAGGCGGGCGAGTACACCGGTGCAGTCGTTTCCGGCTCGCTCGCTTCGGGCTGGACCGCCGCGTGCGGCTCGTCGGCCGTCCGGCCGCGCCGGAACGCCGGTGTCCACGCCGGAGCCGCCCACAGGCGTTCGAGTTCGTCGTCGAGCCACGTGACGGTGAGCGACACCCCCGCCATGTCGAGGCTCGTCACGAGCTCACCCACCTCGGGCAGCACCGGGACGTGTCCCGATTCGCGCAGCAGCGCGGCCACCGGCCGCCACAGCACGAGCAGTTCCTCCTGCTTGACCGCGCCGAGGCCGTTGAGCAGCACCGCCACCCGCTCCCCCGCGTCCGCGGGCTTCTCGGCCAGGAGCCTGCTGACGAAGTCGGCCGCGAGTTCCCCGGCCGAGGGCAGGGGGACGTCCCGCAGGCCGGGCTCGCCGTGGATGCCCAGCCCCAGGCCCATCTGCCCGTCCGGCACGCTGAACAGCGGCTCGGGCGCACCGGGGAAGGTGCACCCGGCGAACGCGGTGCCGATCGTGCGCGTGCGCTCGTTGGCCTTCCGGCCCACCCGCACGACCCCGGCGAGGTCCATGCCCTCCTCGGCGGCCGCGCCCATGATCTTGAAGACCGCGAAGTCGCCCGCGATGCCGCGCCGCCGCTGCGCTTCCGCCGCCGGGGCGCTGGCGATGTCGTCGGTGACCACCACGTTGTCGACGGCGATCCCCTCGGCCCGCAGCCGGTCGGTGGCCAGGCCGAAGTTCATCACGTCGCCGGCGTAGTTGCCGTAGCTGAACACCACTCCGGCGCCGGACTGCGCGGCCATCGCCACCGAGTAGGCGTCCTGCGCGGACGGCGACGTGAACAGGTTGCCGCTGACCGCGCCGTCCGCCAGGCCGGGGCCGATGATCCCGTAGAAGGCCGGGTAGTGGCCGGAGCCGCCGCCGGGCAGCACCGCGACCTTCGGGCGCTGCGGGCGGGCCCGCCGCACCGCGCCACCCGGCACCTGCCGCACCAGATCGGCGTGCAGCTCGCAGAACCCGGCCAGCGCATCATCGGCGAACGTGGCCGGATCGTCCCACAGATACGTCATGTCACCCATCCGTCCTCAGTGGAGGAACGCCCCGCCGTTGATGTCGATCGTGGTGCCCTGCAGGTAACCGGCGTCGTCGGTGGACAGCCAGGTGATCACCGCGGCCACATCGTCCACTGTGGCCTGGCGGCCGATCGGGATGCCGCTGGTGATGGCGTCCTCCAGCTCCGGAGTGGTCGCGCCCGCGCGGATGTCGGTGTCCACCGCGCCCGGCGCGACGGCGTTGACCGTGATCCCAGCCGCGCCGAGCTCCTTGGCCAGCGACTTGGTGAACCCGAGGATGGCGGCCTTCGCGGCGCAGTACGGGGTCTTGCCGAACACTCCCCCGCCCTGCTGGGCCGACACCGACGACATGTTGACGATGCGCCCCCAGCCCGCCTCGATCAGGTCCGGCAGGAACGCCTTGGTGACCAGGTAGGTGCCCGTCGCATTGACCGCCAGCACCTTGTTCCACAGGTCGAGGGTGGTCTCCAGGAACGGCACCGGCGAGGTGATGCCGGCGATGTTGGCCAGCGCGCCGACCGCGGGCAGCCGGCCCGCGGCCACCTCGGCCCGCACCGCGTCGTAGGCGGCCTGCACCGACGGCTCGTCGGCGACGTCGATGCCGTGCGCGAACACCGTCGCGCCGGTCTGCGCGGCGATGTCCTCGGCGGCGGCCTTCGCGGCCGGTTCGTCGAGGTCGAGCACGACGACGGCCCACCCCTCGCGGGCGTACCGCAGTGCCGCGGCCTTCCCGATGCCTCGCGGCGCGGCCGCGCCCGTCACCACTGCCGTGCGCTGGATGCTGGTCACTGCTGGTCCTCCTTCGGTCGACGATTCAGAGCAGGGTCGCGATGTACTCGGCGGCGCGCACCGCCGCGGCGGGCCGTTCGTCGTCGGTGACATCGCGGGTTTCGAGTTCGAGCGCGAACGATCCGCCGTAGCCGGCGGAGCGCAGCGCCTCGAACGCGGCGGGGAAATCGACCACGCCGTTGCCGATGCTGTGGTTGATCCCGCCGGGGACGGCGTCCCTGAGGTGCACGTGGGCGATCCGCGGCCCGAACCGCAGCGCGAAGGCGGCCGGGTCGCCGCCGGAGGCCACGATGTGGCTGGTGTCGAGCACGACGCCCACCGCCGGATCCAGCCGCTCGATCAGCTTCGCCGCCAGGTCGACGTCGGCGCACAGGCGGAAGAAGTGCGGCGCCTCGACCCAGATCGCCACGCCGCGGGCGCTCGCGAGCCCGGCGGCCCGCGCGAGCTCGCCCGCGACGCGATCCAGGTCTTCGTCCAGGCCGGTCACCGGCTCGTGCGACTGGGCGCCGCACGGCAGCACCAGAGCCTCCGCGCCGCAGCCCGCGGTCAGATCGAGCAGGCGGCGCAGGTGCGTCTCCCGCTCCCGGGCGGCGTTCGCGTCGAGCACGAGGTTGAGGTCGCCGATGTCGCCGTTGACCGACCGCACGGCGAGGCCGCCCGCCCGCACTGTCGACACCACCTCGGCCACGGCGGCCTCGGTCAGCTCGTAGGGCACGTGGTCGCACACGCCGGGCAGCGCGCCCAGATCGATCTCCGCGAAGCCGCACCCCGCGATCACGCCGAGCGCCTCGGACAATCCGAGGTGGCGGAAGCTGATGGTCGAGCACCCGGGCCAGCGGTCCGACAAGGTTCCTCCTCAAGCAGTGAATGCGGAGATGTTAACAGCGCTCTGTCAACACACAAGAGCATCTCGCCAAGTACAGGCGTTACCGCTTGTGGCAGCAGTTTTACTCGACAGATCACTGTTGACAAACCAGCGATCAGAGCTGAGTATCTCCCGCAGTGTTGACACTGCTGAGCCGGTGTCGACAACGTCGAACTACCCCAATGAAGAGGTGAGTGATGAGCGCGGAACCGCTGCGCATTAGCGGGCCGGTGCACGGCACACCGGACGTGCGCCGGGTGGCGTGGGGATCGACCGCGGGCGCCGTGATCGAGAGCTACGACTTCATCGGTTTCGGCACCGCCGCGGCCCTCTACTTCGGCACCGCGTTCTTCCCGAACGCCTCACCGATCGTCGGGACGCTGTCGGCCTTCGCCACGCTCGGCGTCGGGTTCGTCGCCCGGCCGCTCGGCGGCGTCATCGGCGGCCACCTCGGCGACCGGATCGGCCGCAAGCCCGTGCTGGTCGCCTCGCTGATCGTGATGGGCCTGGCCACGTTCGCCATCGGCCTGCTGCCCACCTACTCGCAGGCCGGCGTACTCGCCCCGGCGCTGCTGGTCACCGTCCGGATCATCCAGGGCATCGCCTACGGCGCCGAATGGGGCGGGGCGATCCTCATGACCTACGAGCACGCCCCGTGGCTGCGCAAGGGCAAGTTCACCGGCATCGTGCAGGCCGGCTTCCCGATCGGGCTGCTGCTGGCCAACCTCGTCTTCCTCGGCTCGGTCGCGCTGCCCGGCGACTGGGCCTGGCGCGTGCCGTTCCTGGCCAGCCTGCTGCTGGTGATCATCGGGCTGATCGTGCGGTCGAAGGTGCCCGAGTCGCCGGTGTTCGAGGACGTCCGGGACAGCGGCGAGATCGTCAAGTCCCCGATCGTCGAGGTGATCAAGGACGACTGGCGGAACCTGCTGCGCGGCATCGGCCTGCGCATCGCCGAGACCGCGGGCTACGCCGTGGCCATCACGTACATGATCTCCTACCTGAAGTCGGAGAAGCTGGCCACCAGCGGCGAGACGATTCTGTCGCTGTGCATCGCCTCGGCGATCGGCATCTTCGCCACGATCGCCTGGGGAGGACTGACCGACCGGGTCGGACGGCGCCCGGTGTACGTCTGGGTCTGCCTCTTCGGCGCGGCCTGGGCGATCCCGATGTTCCTGCTCGTCAACACGGGATCGGTGCTGGCGATCATCGCCACCGTGGCCATCTCCTACGGCGTCTGCCAGAACGCGCTGGCCGGCTCGCAGGGCGCGTGGTTCCCGGAGCTGTTCCAGGCGAAGACGCGCTCCTCGGGCGCCTCGTTGGCCTACCAGATCTCGGCGATGATCTCCGGCTTCACGCCGTTCGTCACCACCCTGCTGTTCCTCGCGCTCGGCTGGATGGGTCCCGCGCTGCTGTTCCTGGCCTACTCGGTGCTCGGCCTGGTCGCCGCCTTGCTGACCCGCGAGACCTTCGGCAAGCGGGAGCGGCAGGAAGCGCTCCGCCGCAGCGCGGAGAACGACGATCCCCGGCCCGCCGCCGCGCACTGACGAACCCCCACCGCCTGAGAGGAAAACGATGACGATCGCCACCGGCAGCGACCTGACGGCGCGCGCCGACCGGGTGCGTGCGGCGGCCTTCCGCATGCGGCACCACGTGCTGGACATGGGAGAGGTGCAGGGCCAGGGGTACGTCGGGCAGGCGCTGGGCGTCGCCGACGTCCTCGCCGCGCTCTACGTCGACCAACTGCGCTTCCGCGCCGACGACCCGCACTGGCCGGAGCGGGACCGGTTCCTGCTGTCCACCGGCCACTACGCCATCGCCCTGTACGCCGCGCTCGCGGAGGCCGGCACCATCCCGGTCGACGAGCTGGAGACCTACGGCGCCGACGGCTCCCGGCTGCCCATGTCGGGCATGGCCTCCTACACGCCCGGCATGGAGATCTCCGGCGGTTCGCTCGGGCACGGCCTCACCGTCGCGGTCGGCATGGCGCTCGGCACCCGGTTGCGGGGCGAGCAGCCCCGCATCGTCAACTTCCTGTCCGACGGCGAGCTGGACGAGGGCTCCACCTGGGAGGCCGCGATGGGCGCCGCCCACCACCGGCTCGGCCGGATCCTGGCCGTCGTGGACATGAACGCGCTGCAGGCGGACGGGCCCACGAAGGGCGTGCTGGGCATCGAGCCCGCCGAGGAGAAGTGGGCCGCGGCGGGCTGGTTCACCCAGCGCGTCGACGGCAACGACGTGCCGGCGCTGCTGCGCGCGCTCGACGCCGCCGCGCAGCGATCGGCGCCCGTCGGCGAGCCGGCGGTGATCCTCTGCGACACCAGGATCGGGCGCGGCGTCCCGCTGCTGGAGGCCAGGGAGAAGGCCCACTTCATGCGGATCGAGGAGCACGAGTGGCAGCTGTGCCGCGAGCAGCTGACCGAGAACCACCCGGGAGAGCAGACACGATGACCGCCACGACCCCGAAGCGGCTGACCACCTCCGCGATGATCGCCTCCTTCGCCGACCCCGGGCAGCGGACCACCAGCGCCCCGTTCGGCCACGCGCTGGCCGCGCTCGCCGAGTCGGACGACCGGATCGTCGGGCTGACCGCCGACCTCGGCAAGTACACCGACATGCACGTGTTCGCCGCGGCCCACCCCGACCGGTTCTTCCAGATGGGCATGGCCGAGCAGCTGCTCCTCGGCGCGGCCGCCGGGATGGCCGAGGTGGGGCTCGTGCCGTTCGCCTCGACCTACAGCGTCTTCGCCGCCCGGCGCGCCTACGACTTCCTTTGCCTGGACATCGCCGAGCCGAACCTCAACGTCAACGTCGTCGGCGGGCTCCCGGGCCTGACGACCGGCTACGGGCCCAGCCACCAGGCGACCGAGGACGTGGCGATCTTCCGCGGCATGCCGAACCTCACCATCGTCGACCCGTGCGACGCGGTGGACATCGAGCAGGCGGTGCCGCAGCTGGCCGCCGCCGAAGGACCGACGTACCTGCGGCTGCTGCGCGGCAAGGTGCCGACCGTGCTGGACGAGTACGACTACTCGTTCCGCCTCGGCAAGGCCGCGGTGCTGCGCGGCGGCTCGGACGTCGTGTTCGTCTCAAGTGGACTGATGACGATGCGGGCGCTGCAGGCCGCGGAGGAGCTCGCGAAGCACCGGGTCGACGTCGCCGTGGTGCACGCGCCGACCATCAAGCCGTTCGACGCCGACACCGTTCTGTCTGAAGTGGACTCCGACCGGCTGGTGGTGACGCTGGAGAACCACACCGTGGTGGGCGGGCTTTTCGAGACCGTCGCCTCGGCCGTGGTCAGCCGCGGGCTCGGCAAGCGGGTCGTGCCGATCGCGCTGCCCGACGCCTTCCTGGACGCCGGCGCCCTGCCGACGCTGCACGAGCGCTACGGCCTCGCGACCGGCGCCATCGTCAGCAAGGTCCTCGACGCTCTCGGCTGACCGCGACGGCCGGGGACCGGCGGCGTACCCGGTTCCCGGCCCGCAGGCCACCGCTCGCCCACAGTGGGGTGAATTGCGGGATTTTCGACGAGATCGCAGTGAACTCGGTGACGCACGTGCCCGACGGGTGCGTGCGATGTGAATCTACTACGCGATTCTACGAGGTGAGTTCATTGCGGAAAGCGAGCCACTGGACCCTGGCGGCCTTGGGCGCACTGTGCCTGAGCGGATCGGCCGCGCTGCCGATCGCGGCAGCCGCGCCCGCTCCCCTGGAGGCGTCGTTCAGGAACGTGGCGGCGGGCACGTGCCTGCAGAGCCCGGACGGCTACGCGATCACGTTGACCGGCTGCAATCCGAGCGATCCCAAGCAGAACTGGTCGCGCGAGTACCTCGGCCACTCGGAGCTGATCCGGATCAACCGCACGAACAGCTGTATGGGGCACGCGGGCGGCCCGCACGTGCGCCTGATGCCGTGCGACTCCTACGACCCGACCCAGCAGTGGCGGGCTGAGGCCGCCGACGAAGGCAGCCTGCTGCACCACATGGACACCAACACCTGCCTGGGCCACCTGAGCGGGTCGGAGGTGCGGCTGTTCCCCTGCGACCCGGAGAACCCGGCGCAGCAGTGGGGCCTGACCGCGAGCTGAACCGAGTGCCGGGGGTCTTCCGGGCCGCTGCGGCCGCCCGGAAGACCCCCGGCATGCCAATGGCCCGTACTTCCGCGTTGTAGGCGACGCCGTCGACGGTGATGCTCCGCGAACCCTTCCCGACCAGTGCCATGGCTTCCTCCCGTCCGTTGAACGGCGGCCAACGGCCCTTGCTGCGCCGTGCGGATTCTCGCCCATCGGAGTTCGGCCGCCCCTGGGTTCTTCCGGTTCTTGCCTGATATCAGGCCGGTTCCGAGTGCCTGAGCCACCGTGCTCGGTTCCGGCCAAGGGATCGCTTCGGGAAGGCCCGGCCGGTCACGTCTCGCACGTGCCCGCACCCCATTCCGGAACGAACCCTGGACGGCGACGCCTCCCGGAACTCGCGGCAGGGCCTGAGCTCCACCCGGCCCGTGGTAGCCGCGTCGCGATCGCTACGGGGTGACGAGTCCGGTCTGGTATGCCACGACGACCAGTTGTGCGCGGTCGCGGGCCCCGAGCTTCACCATGGCGCGGCTGACGTGGGTGCGGGCGGTGGCCGGGCTGAGGAAGAGCTCCGCGCCGATCTCGTCATTGCTCATGCCCCGGCCCACGAGCGCCAGGACCTCGCGTTCCCGTTCAGTGAGGACCGAAAGCCGGCGTTCAGCGGCGTCGCCTGCGGTCCGCCGCGCGGTGAAGTGGGCGATGAGGCGGCGCGTGATGCGCGGCGCGAGCAGGGATTCGCCGGCGGCGACCACGCGGACGCCGTGCAGGAGCTCGGCCGGGCCGGCGTCCTTGAGCAGGAACCCGCTGGCGCCGGCCTGCAGGCCTTCGAAGACGTGATCATCGGTGTCGTAGGTGGTCAGGATGAGGACGCGGACGTGCTGCAGCCCGTTCGCGGTGGCGATCTGCCTGGTGGCCTGGATGCCGTCCATCCCCGGCATGCGGATGTCCATGAGCACGACGTCCGGGCGCGCGGCGCGGGCCAGCTCCACGGCTTCTGCGCCGGTGGTGGCTTCCCCGACCACCGTGATGTCGTCCTCGAGGTCGAGCAGGAGCCTGAAACCGGAGCGCACCAGCTGCTCGTCGTCGGCGAGCAGCACCTTGATGGGCGCATCGCGTCTCGACGCGGCTGTCGCGGTGTTCATGCGCCCACCACCGCGGTCGGAGCCAACGGCAGTCTCGCGGTGACCGCGAAACCACCGCCCGGGAGCGGGCCGGCTTCGAGTTCGCCGCCCAGCAGCTGACAGCGCTCGCGCATCCCGACGATTCCGCGGCCGGGCTCGTCCCGGCCGTCGTTCCCGCCCGGATGCGGTGCGGCCATGCCTGCTCGTTCTCGTCCGCCCTCATCCGCCACGCGGACCTCCAAGGTGTCGGCGTCGTGGTCCAGCGCGATCGCGACCCGGGTCGGGCCGACGTGGCGAATCACGTTGGTGATCGATTCCTGCACGATCCGGTACACGGCGCTGCCCACCGCGCTGGGGACCTCCGGCGGCGAACTCACCGCTAGTTCCACTTCGAGCCCGGCCTCCCGCGCCTTGGCGGTGAGCTCATCGATCTGCCCGAGGCCGGGGTGCGGGACGCGGCCGTCGCCGTCGTCGCGGAGGACCCCGAGGATGGTCCGCATCTCCTGCAGCGCCCGGGCGCTGGTCCGCTCGATGGCCTCCAAGGTCTCGCGTGCTCGCTCCGGCCGTTTGTCGAGCACGTGCGCGGTGACTCCGGACTGGACATTGATGATGGCGATGGCGTGCGCGACCGTGTCGTGGACCTCCCGCGCGATCCTGAGCCGTTCCTCGTCGACCCGGGCCCGCGCTTCCTCCTCGCGAGTTCGTTCCGCCAGCTCGGCACGCGCCAGCGCCTCGGCCGCGATGAACCTCCGCGAGCGGACGCTCTCGCCGAGCGCCGCACTCATGACCGACGCACCGATGCGGAAGAACACCCAGCCGATGGCCGCCGGTGGTTCGACGTCGGCGGCAGCGATCAGCCAGCACGCGGCCAGGACCGCGATCCCGGCGCCGGTGATCACCAGCGAGCGGCGTCCGTCGCCGAGGGAGGCGAGCGTGTAGGTGGCGACGAAGAGTCCGAGCCATCCAGGCCCGTCCGGGAAATCGAGGGCGTAGTAGGCCGCGCTGGCGAGTGCGGTCGCGCCGAACACCGCGACGGGCCAACGGCGGCGCACGGCCACGACCACGCCACCGGCGATCAGCAGGACGTATCCCAGGTGCCCGAGGTCGGAGAGGGGGCGCAGCACCGATTCGGGATCGCGGGCGGCGCGGGATGCGGTGCCCTGGACCTGCATCGCGGTGATGAACAACGCCAGCAACAAGTCCTGCGCCCAGGCGGGCAGGCGGAAGAACTCGACGCGGTCCGGCATGTCGCGATCATAGGGTTCCCGGCCGGGAAACCACTCCGCCCGGCTGCGCGGCCGGCTACGTCGAGGAGCGCGGTCCCGAGCGGGCCAGCTACGCCGAACTCCGTATCCGTCGCCGCCTGCCGACGGAGGACGTCCGGACCTCGAGGCGCAACGATCGTTCGCAGCCAATCGACGAAAGCCTCCACCGGCAACGCGTCGTCGACCGACCGCGACCGGTGCACGTGCTGCCGGCGACCGACCGAAGGGATCCCCGATGTCCGTCATCCTCCTACCCGCCACGCACGTCGCCGCCGCCATCGGCGGTTACGACCTCGGCGCGGGGCGGACCGTGCCCACCACGGCCGCCGTGATCGGTCTGGTCAGCGCGGTCCTCGGCGGGCTGGCCCTGGCGCGGTCCGCGAAGCGCACCAGCGCGGGCAACCGGCGAGCCGGGGCCGTCGCAGCCCTGCTGCTGGGGCCGATCAGCGCGATCGTCGGCGGGCTGCACGGGGCCAATTCCGCGGGCGGTCTCGGCACCGGCAATGGGCTGGCCGGGGCGATCGTGGCCGTGCTGCTCGGCGTGCTCGGCACGGTCCTCGGCGGACTGGCCCTGGCCTGCTCCCGCCGACCTGGACGTGGTGCCGCATCGTGACGGCCGCCCGGTTCCTCCCCGCCGCGGGCACCGACCGCGGCGGGATTGTTCCCCTGTGGCACGGGGATTCGCTCCTGTACCTCGCGCCTCTCGGTGATCCGCCGATACCTCGCAATGAGAGGTAGCTTTGTCAGGTGGGCGATGTGGATTCCCGGGCCGTCGCCGACGAGCTGACGACCGTGATCTCGACCCTGCGGCGGGTCGTGCGGCGCAGCCTTCGCGCCGAATTGCCGATGCCGGACCTGCGCGGCGCGCAGGTCGAACTGCTCCAGGTCGTCGAGCAGCAGCCGGGCGTCAGCGTGGCCGGTGCCGCGTTCCGGCTGCGCATGGCGGCGAACTCCGCGAGCACCCTGGTCAACCAGCTCACCCGGGTCGGCCTGCTGCGTCGCGAGACCGATCCGGCCGATCGCCGCGCGGTCCGGCTGCACCTGACCGACGCCGCCACGCACCGGGTCGCCGCCTGGCGGCAGGCGCGGACCCGCCTGGTCGGCGACGCCCTCGCCGAGCTGTCCGCGGCGGATCAGAACGCGGTCGCCGATGCCCTGCACGGGTTGCGCGCATTGGTCCTCGCGTTGGAAGGAGGTGGCGCCGATGACCGAGGTTGCGGTGCGGTGCCGGGGCCTGCGGCAGTCGTTCGGCGAGCAGGTCGCGGTCGACGGGATTGACCTGGACGTCCGGACCGGCGAGGTGTTCGGGCTGCTGGGGCCCAACGGCGCGGGCAAGACCACCACGATCCGGGCGATCACCACGCTGCTGCCCACCGCGGCGGGCGCGGTCGAGATCTTCGGGGTCGACGCGGCACGCCACAAGCTGGCGGCACGCCGGCTGATCGGCTATGTACCGCAACAGCTTTCGGCCGACGGGTCGCTGACCGGGTGGGAGAACGTCACGCTGTTCGCCCGCCTCTTCGACGTCCCGCGTGCGCAGCGGCGCTCCGCGGTGCGCACGGCGCTGGCCGCTGTCGGGCTCACCACCGTCGCCGAACGCTTGGCCGGCACTTACTCCGGCGGCATGGTGCGCCGCCTCGAACTCGCGCAGGCGCTGGTCAGCGGGCCAAAGCTGCTGGTGCTGGACGAGCCGACGATCGGTCTGGACCCCATCGGCCGGGAGGGCGTGTGGGACCGGATCGCCCAGATCCGCGCCGAGACCGGGATGACCGTGCTGGTCACGACACACTACATGGACGAGGCCGACCAGCACTGCGAGCGACTCGCCCTGATGCACCGCGGGCGGATCCGGGCGCGGGGAACCCCCGCCGAGCTCAAGGCGGCCGTGGGACCGGACGCCACGCTGGACGACGTCTTCCGGACGATCACCGATGACACCTTCGAGGAAACGGGAGAAGGGATGCGAGATGTCCGCGCGACTCGACGCACCTCCGGCCGCCTCAGTTGAACCGGTGCGGCGCAGCCCGCCGGGCCTGGTGGCGGCGCGGGTGGCGGCGATGTGCCTGGTGGAGCTGCAGAAGTTGCGGCACGACCGGGCCGAGCTGCTCACCAGGGCCGTGCAGCCCGCGCTGTGGCTGCTGATCTTCGGCCAGGTGTTCACCGCGCTGCGCGCGATCCCCACCGGCAACGTCCCCTACCTCGACTTCCTCGCGCCGGGCATCCTCGCGCAGTCGGCGCTGTTCATCGCGATCTTCTACGGCATCCAGATCATCTGGGAGCGGGATGCGGGAGTGCTGGCGAAGCTGCTGGTCACGCCCACGCCGCGAGTCGCCCTGGTGACCGGCAAGGCGTTCGCCGCCGGGGTGCGCGCGCTGGTGCAGGCGCTCGTGGTGCTGGTGCTGGCGGCGCTGCTCGGCGTCGGCCTCACCGCGAACCCGGTGAACCTGCTCGCGATGGGCGCCGTGGTGGTCCTCGGTTCGGCCTTCTTCTGCTGCCTGTCCATCACGATCGCCGGGCTGGTGCTGTCCCGGGACCGGCTGATGGGCATCGGGCAGGCGATCACCATGCCGCTGTTCTTCGCCTCCAACGCCCTGTACCCGGTCGACCTGATGCCGGGGTGGCTGAAGGCGGTCAACTACGCGAACCCGCTCGGCTACGAGGTCGACGCCCTGCGCGGACTGCTGATCGGCACGCCCGCGCACCTGGCGCTGGACTTCGGCGTCCTGGTCGTCGCCGCCGGCGTCATGATCGGCATCGCGGCCGCCCTGCTCGGGCGCTTGGCGCGCTGAGCGAATGTCCACCGAGGACCGCGCAAGCAGCTGCAGGGGCCGGCATTCGCCCCCGGCACCGAGGTGATCTTGCCTGGCGCGTCTTGACACCCGGCCCGTCGGGTGCAAGCGTCAGCGTCGATGTTCATGCGACGGCGAGCAGGAAGCCGGTGTGAATCCGGCACGGTCCCGCCACTGTGAATGGGGAGCTACCGCCACCGATGCCACTGCCGCACCTAGCGGTGGGAAGGCGCGCGGGTAGCGATGATCCACGAGTCAGGAGACTGACGCCGTCGTACCGATTCGTACGGGGTCGCGGAGCCCCGGAGGAGGTACTGAAGGTGCAGCACCGCACCGCGCGCGTCGTCGCCACCCGCCCCTGCCACCGCACCCGGCCCGACCGGGCCCGATCCCGCAAGGCATTCCGGACCAGCAGGTAGGAAGCACGAACTACGCCCCGTTCGTCCGCTGACACCTGCGTGGAGACACCTTGCTTCCCCCTGGCAACTCCGCGTGCCCCGCAACGCATGCGGCGCTGCGTTCGCAGATCGAACGCGTGCGCGCTGCGGACCCGGCCCACCCCGACGAGGCACGCGTGGACAACGCGACCGCCTCCGTCGCATTCATGACCGTCCAAAGTGCACACCACGCCGGAAGGTCCGCCGGCTACCGCAATTCCGTGCTCAGCGTGCGGGTCGGCAGCGCGGTCGGCTCGTGCGCCGTGGAGCCCGGCGAGCTCGACTCCCTGGCGATGCACGACCTGGTGGGCAGCGCCGTCGCCGACCTGCTGGCGCATCCCGAACCCGCCGTCCGGGTCGCCGTGCTCGACGCCTACCTGGCGTCGCTGACTCCGCACGACGAACACCCGCGATCCCGCACGGTGCACGTCCCGCCGGGCACGTCGCTGTCGAAGTCGATGACCCGCGCACGCGCCGTGGCCGGGCTCGTTCCGCCGGCCGGCGGGCGCGTCGCGGTGATCGGCGTCGTGAACTCCCTGCTCGCCGCCCTTCGCGAGCGCGGTCTTCGCCCGGTTCCCTGCGATCTGAAGGGCGGGCGCACCGAGTGGGGCGAGCCGATCGTCCGGGACCACCGGGAGGCGATCGCCGGATCGCAGGCCGTGCTGGCCTCCGGAATGGTGCTCGGCAACGGCACGTTCGACGAGATCGCGGGGCTGTGCCGCGAACGCGGGCTGCCGCTGGTGATGTTCGCGCAGACCGGGAGCGCGGTGCTCCGCGAGATGGTCGGCACCGAGGTGCACGCGCTGTCCGCGGAGCCGTACCCGTTCTTCTGGCTGACCGGCGGCCACACCGAGATCCACCTGCACACCGCCGACCCGGGCGAGCTGCCGTGACCGCCACCTGGACGTCCTGGACCGACGGCGGCCCGACGTGCCGTTCCGCGCTGGAACTCATCGGCAACACCCCGGTGCTGCGCATCGGGACGCCGCTCGCCCATCCCCACCCCGGTTTCTGGGCGAAGCTCGAAGGATTCGCCCCGGGCGGCATGAAGGCCCGGGCCGCCCTGTCCCTGATCCAGAGCGCCCGGCGGCGCGGCGAGCTGCGGCCCGGCGCCGCGATCGTCGAGTCGAGCAGCGGAACGCTCGCGATCGGCCTGGCCTGCGTCGGTTCCGGATGCCCGGTGTGCGAGGAGGGGGTGCGATGACCCGGGACGGATTCCGGCGGCTGTCGCCCGCCGCGCGGCTGCTGGTGGTCAACCAGTTCGGCATCAACGTCGGCTTCTACATGCTGCTGCCGTTCCTCGCCGCCCACATGGCCGGCCTCGGGTACGGCGCGGCGGTGATCGGGCTGGTCCTCGGCATCCGAAACCTCAGCCAGCAGGGCATGTTCCTGGCCGGCGGGACCGCCTCGGACCGGCTCGGGTGCCGGCCGATGATCATCGCCGGGTCCGCGTTGCGGGTGGCCTCCTTCGGGCTCTTCGGCGTGTTCACGTCGTTGCCCGGGCTGGTCGCCGCCGCCGTGCTCACCGGCCTGGCCGGCGCCCTGTTCAACCCCGCCGTGCGCACCTACCTCATGCACGAGGCCAGCGATCGGCGCGCGGAGGCCTTCGCGGTGTTCAACGTCTTCGCGCACGCCGGAACTCTCGTCGGGCCGTTGCTGGGCGCCGCGTTGCTCGCCGTCGACTTCCGGCTGATCGCGCTGGTGGCGTGCATCGCCTTCGCGGTGCTGACGGTCACCCAGATCATCGTGCTGCCGCGACAGGAACGCAGCCCGCAGCAGCGCAGCGTTCTCGGGAGCTGGCGCGAGGTCTTCGCCAACCGGCGCTTCCTGCTGTTCACCCTGGCGCTGTCGGCGTACTTCGGGCTCTACAACCAGCTCTACCTGATGCTGCCGCTGGAGGCGCAGCGGGTTTCCGGGCTCACCGAGGCCGTGGCCGCCGTGTTCGTCGTGTCGACCGTGGTCGGCATCGCGTTGCAGGTCCGGATCACGCAGTGGTGCCGGAGGCGGTGGAGCGCGGGACGGGCGGTGTCGATCGGGCTGGCGTGCATGGGCGCGTCCTTCCTGCCAGTGCTGCTGAGCAGCCCGCTGCTCGACGCGCCCGCGGCGGGCGAGCCGGACTGGGGCGCGATCGCGCTCGCGTGCGTTCCGGTGCTGCTGACGACCGTCGTGTTCACGATCGGCATGGCGATCACCAATCCGTTCGCGATGGAACTGCTGCCGATCGTCGGCAGCGAGCGGCTGGCGGGCACCTACTACGGCTTCTACTACCTGGTGTCGAGCCTCGTCGCGGCGGCGGTGAGCTGGGTCGTCGGCGCGCTGGTGGACATCTCCGGCGAGGCGCCGATCCGGTGGTTGCCGTGGCTGGCCCTGCTCGGGGTGGGGCTGCTCGGCGGGGCCGGTGCCGCGCTGCTGGAACGACGAGGACTGCTCAGCCGGGCGGACGATGCGGCGCGGAGTTGAGGGAGATTTCAGCATGGTCTTGCGGTGTCAGCCTTCTAGGAACTGCGAATGTCCACTGAGGAAGGAGGCGCGAAGGTGACCGGCGTCAGTCGACGGAAGCTGTTCAAGGGGGCGTTGGGGGCGCTCGCGGTCGCGTCGCTGACCGCTTGCGGTGGCGCGGGCGGCTCGAACGGACGGCTGCGGGTGGCGTTCCCGACGTCGGGCGCGAAGGAATCGCTCGACCCGCACACCAGCTCGCTGTTCGTCGACCAGGCGAGGGCGAAAGCACTGTTCGACACGCTGGTCGGCTACGCCGACGACATGAGCGTCGTGCCGCGCCTGGCCGAATCGTGGGAACCGGACGCGACCGGGACGCGGTGGCTGATCCGGTTGCGCAGCGCCCGGTTCCACGACAACAGGCCGGTCACCGCCGACGACGTCCTCTACAGCTACCGCCGCGTCGCCGACCCCGCCACCGCATCGCCGGCGCGGTGGCAGTTCGCCACCGTCGACTTCAGCGCCAGCCGCGCGCGCTCGGCCGGCGAGCTGGAACTCGTGCTGCGGGCCCCGAACTTCGAGTTCCCCTCGGCGTGGGGCGCGCCCGCGACCGAGATCGTGCCCGCCGGGACCACGGACTTCGCCGCGCCGGTCGGCTCCGGCCCGTTCCGGTTCGCCTCGTTCCAGCCCGGCCGGCCCGCGGTGTTCGCCCGGTTCGACGGCTACTGGGAAGGCGCCCCGAAGCCCACCGAGCTGGAGTTCGTTCCCATCAACGACGAAAGCGCCCGCGTCGCCGCGCTGATGTCGGGCCAGGTGCACTACGCACACGACATCAGCGCGAACTCCGCGAGCCTGCTGCAGAACGACGGCCGCGCGGAGGTGCTCGCCGCGCCCGGCGGCACCATGCAGGCCGTCGCGCTCAAGGTCGATCGCGCGCCGTTCAACGATCTCCGACTGGTGCGGGCGGTCGCGTCCGGTGTGGACCGCCGCGCGCTGCTCGACGTCGCGCTCAGCGGGCGCGGCCAGATCGGCAACGACCTGTTCGGCAAGGGCCTGAAGTACTACCCGCAGGACCTGCCGCAGCGCGAACGGGATCTCGGGCCGGCCCGCTCGCTGGTGCGGGAGGCCGGGGCGGAGGGGCTGGAGTTCGAGCTGCTCACCAGCGCCGCCGACCCGTACTTCGAGTCGGCGGCGACGCTGCTCGGCGAGCAGCTGGGCGAGATCGGGCTGCGCGCCACCCTGCGGGTCGGGCCGTCGGAGACGTACTTCTCCGACATCAAGACCGCCGGCGTCGCCGCGCACACCAGGACCGCTCCCCTGCCGTTGACGACCTTCATGGCTCAGCGCATGCGCGGCGACGCGGGCAGCAACAACTACACCGGATACCGGTCGCCGGAGTTCGACGCGCTGTTCACGCGGGCGATGAGCACACCGGACGAGGCCGAGCGGACGCGGCTGCTCGCCGACGCCCAACGCGTGGCCCGGGACAACAGCGGCCTGCTGGTGTGGGGGTTCAGCGACTGGAACGTCGCCACCGCCGGTGCGCTCTCCGGGGTCCGGGCCGCCCCGCCCAACTCCCTGGACTGGGCGCGGTTCGACCGGGCGTCGCTGGGTTGATGGCGGGATTCCTGGTGCGGCGGCTGGTGACCGCCGCGCTGCAACTCGCGGCGGTGGCGGTCACCGCGTTCGCCCTGACGTCGATCCTGCCCGGCGATGCCGCCGTCGTCGTCCTGGGCGAGCACGCCACCGACGAGCAGGTCGCCGTGCTCCGCGAGCAGCTGGGGCTGGACCGGCCGCTCTGGGAGCGCTTCGCCGACTGGCTTTCCGCTGTGCTGCAAGGCGATCTGGGCACGTCGTTGCTGACCGGTGCCGCCGTCTCCGACGAGATCGCACGGGGATTCACCACGACGGCGCTGCTGGCCCTGCTCGCGCTCGCGGTGGTGATCCCGCTGGCGCTGGCGGTCGGCATCGGCACCGGTTTGCGCCCGGGTTCGCTGCTCGACCGCGGGCTCAACGGCGCGGTCGTCATGCTCAACTCGATCCCGGAGTTCGCGCTCGCCCTCCTGCTGATCGCCCTGTTCGCCCTCCAGCTCGGGTGGCTCCCGGCCACCGCGGCCGGCGCGTCGGGCTGGGCGCTCGCCGCGCAACCGGCGGTGCTCGTCCTGCCGGTCGGCGTCCTGGTGAGCAAGCAGTTGTGCGCCCTGGCGCGCCAGGTCCGCATCGGGGTCGTGGAGGCCGACTGCGCCGAGTACGCCATGCACGTGCGGCTGCACGGCCTGTCCGAACGCACCGTCGTCCTCCGGCACGTGCTGCCCAATGCCCTCGGCCCCGCGGTGCAGCAGCTCGCCCGGGCCGTCGACGGGCTGCTCGGCGGCGTGGTGGTCGTCGAGGCCGTTTTCGCCCTGCCGGGAATGGGTTCCGGGTTCGTCGGCGCGGCCATGGCCCGCGACCTGCCCGCCGTCCAGGGGTACGCGCTGGTGTTCGCGGCGACCACGATCGCGCTCAACCTGTTCGCCGACGTCGTGGTCCGGCGGCTCGTCCCGCAACGGGAGGTGGTCGCGTGAGACCGCGCCTGCCCGTCGTCTTCGGATCGGTGCTGTTCGGCGTTCCGGTGCTCGTCGCGCTGCTCGGGCCGCTGCTGGCCGGTCCGGTGCGCTCCGCCGCCGGCCCGTTGCGGCCACCCAGTCCCGACTTCCCGCTGGGAACCGATGTTCTGGGCCGGGACGTGCTCGCGCTGGGGCTCAGCGGCGGCGCCTCGATCGTCGCGCTCACCGGGCTGTCACTGGTGCTGGCGTACCTGCTAGGCGTTCCGCTGGCGCTGCTCGCCGCCGGGCGCCGCAGCCGCTGGGCCGACGGTTTCCTGCTGCGCGCGCTGGACTTCCTGCTCGCGCTGCCGGGCCTGCTCGTGCTCCTGCTGCTGGCCGCCGCCGGGTGGCGCAGCGTGGCGACCTTGATCGTGGCCATCGCCGTGCTGCAACTGCCCGCCGTGGTCCGCATCGTCCGCAGCGCCGCGTTGGCTCCTGGCTGCCGGGCGGCGGTCGAGGCGATGACGATGCAGGGCGAGCCCTGGTGGCGGATCCACCTCGGCTACCTCGGGCGCGCCGTGCTGGGGCCGGTGCTCGTCGACGCCGGAAGCCGGTTGAGCCTCGTGCTCTACCTGCTGGCCTCGGCGAACTTCCTGGGGCTCGGCCTGGCGCCGTCCGCGAGCGACTGGGCGGTGCTGGTGGAACGCAACAAGGAGGCGCTCTTCCTCCAGCCGTTCGCCGTCCTGGTCCCGGCGTTGTTGCTGGTGTCGCTGTGCATGGGCACCAACCTGCTGGTCGATCAGGCGCTGCTGCGCCGGAACGAGGTCCGATGAGCACACCGATCCTCCGAGTTCGGGGACTGCAGGCGTTCTCCGGCGAACACCGGCTGCTGACCGGCATCGACCTCGACGTCCGGCCCGGCGAGATCACCGTCGTGATCGGCGAATCCGGCGCCGGGAAGACGACCCTGGGGCTGGCGTTGCAGGGCGAGCACCACCCCGGGGTCGCGCTGGCCGGGCGGGTCGAGCTGCGCGGGTCCGACCTGCTCGCGCTGCCCACCGCACGGCGCCGGTCGACCCGCGCGACCGTGATCGGGTACCTGCCGCAGCATCCCGCCGGCGTGCTCAACCCGGTGCGCAGGATCGGCGGCGTGCTGGACGAGCTGGCCGCCGTTCGGCACGGCACGCGCGAGGCGCGCACGACGGCGGTCGCCGAGGCGCTCGAAGCCGCACAGCTGGATCCGGTCCGGTTCCTCCGCCACTACCCGCACCAGCTCTCCGGCGGGCAGCAGCAGCGGGTCGCCCTGGCCCAGGCGCTCATCGGCCGGCCCGAGGTCCTCGTCCTGGACGAACCGGCCACCGGGCTGGACGCCATCACCAAGTCCGAGACCGTCGCCGCGCTGACCCGGCTCACGGACCGCGGCACGGCCGCCGTGCTGCTCACCCACGACCTCACGCTCGCCCGGCGGCTCGCCGACGAGATCGTCGTCCTGCTGGACGGGCGGATCGTCGAGCGGGGCCCGGCGAGCCGGCTGCCGCAGGAACCGGCCCACGCCTACACCCGGACTCTGCTCGCGGCTGAACCCCGCCTGCCGGACGCGTCCCGGGTTCCGCGCGCAGCGGATCCGGCGTCCGGGCTGCACGCGCGCGGGCTCGGGAAGACGGCGAACGGCAAGCGGTTGCTCGACGACGTGGACCTGCACGTGCCGTCCGGCCGGTGCGTCGCGATCGTCGGGCGCTCCGGAGCGGGCAAGACCACCCTCGCCCGCTGCCTCGCCGGGTTGACCCGCCCGGACAGCGGTCAGGTGCTGTTGGACGGCGTCCCGCTGGCCGCCGACATCCGGCGCCGCGTCCGGCGGCAACGGACGCAGGTGCAGTACGTCCACCAGAACGCCCGGGCGTCCTTCGACGAGTTCCGGCCCGTCGCCGCCCAGATCGCCAGGACCGCGCAGTTCGCCCGCGGCCTCAGCAGCGAGCAGGCCCGGGCCGAGGCTGCGGACGTGCTCGCCACGCTCGGGCTCACCTCGTCGCAGGCCGCGCGGCGGCCCGATGCCCTCTCCGGCGGGCAGTTGCAGCGGGCGGCGCTGGCTCGGGCGCTGCTCGCCCGGCCTGCGGCGTTGATCTGCGACGAGATCACCTCGGGCCAGGACCTGATCAACCAGGCGGAGCTGCTCGACCTGCTCGCCGAAGCCGCCCGCACCACCGCGGTCGGGTTGGTGCTGATCAGCCACGACCTGCCCGCGATCGCGGGCATCGCCGACGAGATCCACGTGCTCGAAGCGGGCCACTGCGTCGAGCACGCCGCCACCCACGAGCTGCTCACCCGGCCGCGAACCGCGATCGCGCGCGACCTCGTGGCCAGCGCGAACTGCGGCGCGGCCGCGACGGGCCGGGGAGCCTGACGGCCGTTGTTGCAAACCATTCGCAACTACACTCGTGACTGACCAGAAGGGTGGTACCGATGGGCAACGACCTGCGAGCGGCGATCGATGCGGTCCGCGACAACTGGGACCGCCGGGCCCCGGCGTACGACCGCTTCTACCAGGACTACGCGCAGGACAAGCGCGATGCGTGGCGCGCGACCTGCGAGAAGGCCCTGGTCGAGCTGCTCGGCCGGCGCGACGGGCCGCTCGAAGTGCTCGACGTCGGCACCGGCACCGGGTTCCTCTCCACTCTGCTGGCCGAACTCGGGCACAACGTCACCGCGATCGACGCCTCCAGCACGATGCTCGACTACGCCCGCGCCGAAGCGCGGCGGCGGGGTGTCGCGGTGCGGACCGCCGCCTGCGGCGCCCACGACGTCGCGGCGCTGGACGCCGAGTTCGACCTCGTGACGTCGCGTTACGTCCTGTGGACGCTGCCCGATCCGGTCGCCGCGCTGCGGGCCTGGCGCGGGGTCGTCAAACCCGGCGGCGGCCTGCTGCTCGCCGACGGGGTCTGGCACACCTGGCGCCACGACCTCCGCCGGCTCGTCGCATCGCTGCGGCCCGGCGGCGACCACCGCTTCCCCTGGCTGCTCCTGCGCGACTACGCGCAGATCGGCCACGCGACGCCGCACTGGGCGGGCCTGACGGCGGAGCGCGCGCGGGCCCTGCTCGCCGCGGGCGGATTCCAGTGCGGCACGCGCCACGACCGACTACTCCCCGGATATGCGCGCCCGGTCAGCGCGGACTTCTTCCTCCTCGGCGCCCGGCCGGCGCAGCTGCCCTGACGCCGGGCGCTCGCGATCAGTGGTGGTACTCGTGCGCGACCGCCGATGCGAGGGAAAGGCCGTGGCGGCCTCCTGCACCTAGGCGCCGTGGCGGCTCACGCGCGGAACCCGGCCGGCGAGCGCTGCTTCGGCGACTGCGACGTCGTTGAAGGGGAAGCGGATTCCGCCGACCGTCTGGTAGCGCTCATGGCCCCGGCCGGCGATGAGCACGACATCACCGGGCTCGGCCCGCTCGACGGCCGCGGTGATCGCCCGCCTGCGATCCTCCTGCACCAGCACCTCCGCGCCGCCGCAGCCGATCGTGCCGGTGAGCATCTGGGCGATGATCTCCCCCGGCCGCTCGTCGTAGGGGTCGTCGGCGGTGAAGATCGCGGTGTCGGCGGCCAGCGCGATGCGCCCCATCTCCGGGCGGTTGAACCGGTCCCGGTTGCCCGCGCTGCCCACCACCAGGTGGACGCGCCCGGCCGGATTCGCCCGGCGCGCGGTGGCGATCAGCTGGGCCAGCGCGGACGGCGTGTGGGCGAAGTCGACCACCACCTGGAACGGCTGGCCGGCGTCCACGCGCTGGTACCGGCCGGGCGGCGGCGCCGCGCCCAGGCCGGCCGCCGCGTCCCCCCGGGACACCCCCATCAGGCGGGCCGCCGCGTAGGCGGCGACCAGGTTCGCGGCCTGTCCCCCGCAGGCGGGCGTGGTCAGCTCGACCTCGTCGCGCCCGTCCCGCACGAGGACCCGCATCCCGCCGGGCGTCGAGGTCGCCGCGTCGACCCGCACGTCCGCCAGGCGGGCGCGACCCACGGTCACCGTCGGCACCCGCGCCTGGGCCGCCAGCCGTCGCCCCCACGAGTCGTCGATGTTGATCACCGCCCGGCGGCAGGCGTCCGGCGTGAACAGCGCCGCCTTCGCCGCGTAGTACTGCTCCGTGGTGCCGTGGTAGTCGAGGTGCTCCGGGCTGAGGTTCGTGAACACCGCGACCTCGGCCGTGACCGGGTCGATGCGGTGCTGGTCGACGGCGTGCGAGGACACCTCCATCGCCGCCGCCTGGACTCCCGCAGCGCGCATCCGGCACAGGGTCCGCTGGAGCTCGGCGGCGTCCGGGGTGGTCAGGGCCGCCGGGTTGCGCGCCCCGGGGATCCGGGCCTCCACCGTGGACACCAGGCCGGTGCGGTACCCGGCGGCGGCGAGCGCCGCCTCGATCAGGTGCACCGTGGTGGTCTTGCCGTTCGTGCCGGTCACGGCGGCGACCGCCAGCGCGTCCGCCGGATGCCCGTGCACCGCAGCGGCCACCGGCCCCACCGCCGGCCGCACGGCCGGAACCCGCACCTGTGGCACCGGCACGTCGACGAACCGCCGCACCAGCAGCGCGCCGGCTCCCGCCGCCACCGCCTCGTCCGCGAAGTCATGCCCGTCCACGTGCGCTCCGGGCACTGCGCAGAACAGCGCGCCCCGCCTCACCCACCTGCTGTCCTCGGTGACGTCCAGGACGTCGGCGTCGCCGCGCAGCTCGGCCTCGGGAAGGTCCTGAGTGGCCTTCGCGAGGCTGATTCCCCCGTGCCGACAACCGCATTCCATTCCGCGTCACCGTGAACTTCCCGAGTCGGCGCAAGCCGTCCGCGCATCCGGTCTGCAGTGTCGACCCGGCGCCGCCCGCCCGCGAATCGCTGTGACCACGGGAGGAACGGAAGTGACGCGTGGTACGACCCGCGCGTTGACTACAGTACCCCCCTAGGGTATAAATGACGCGTCGGCGACGAGCCGGCGAAAACCCAGCAGAAGGGGACGGCGACGTGATCGAGACCAACTACACCGTGACCGGCATGACCTGCGACCACTGCGTGCGGTCGGTGACCGAGGAGATCACCAAGATCGGCTCGGTCTCGGACGTCCGCGTCGACCTGCCGACCGGCGCCGTGACCGTGCGCAGCGGCGAACCGGTGAACGACGCGGACGTGCGCGAAGCGGTCGAGGAAGCCGGATACGAACTGGCCGCCAGCTGAGGCGCCGAACGGATCCGCCGCCGCGCGGATCCAGCACGAAAGGGTCGTGATGAACACAGCAGCGAAGCTCGTCGCCTACGGTGCGGTGGTCGCGCTCGGCTTCGGCGGGGCGTGGATCACCGGAACCGCTGTCGGCCCGCTCACGCCCGGCACCACGCAAGCGCACGCCGGACACCCCGGCGATGGGAACGCCGGGGAAGCGGGCAACCACAGCGGCACCGTCGCGGGAGCCACGCAGGACCAGATTCCAGCCGGACTGACGTCGACCAGGGGCGGCTACACCCTCGCGCCCACCACGACGTTGCTCGCGCCGGAGACCACCGACGAGTTCTCCTTCCGCATCACCGGCGCCGACGGACTACCGGTCACCCGGTTCGACGTCGAGCACGACAAGCGGATGCACCTGATCGTCGTCCGCCGGGACACCGCCGGATACCAGCACCTCCACCCCGAGATGTCCCCGGACGGGACCTGGCACGTGCCGATGCGCCTGCCCGGCGCCGGAACCTACCGGGTGTTCGCCGACTTCACACCTAGCGGCGGCGAGGGGCAGACGCTGGGCGTCGACGTGTCCGCGCCGGGCGCCTTCTCCCCCATCACCACCGCCCCGTCCCGGCTCGCCGAGGTCGACGGCTACCAGGTCCGCCTCGACGGCGAACTGGTCGCCGGCCAGTCCTCGCCGGTCACGCTGACGGTGAGCAAGGATGGGATGCCGGTCACCGACCTGCAGCCCTACCTGGCGGCCTACGGCCACCTCGTGGCGCTGCGCACCGGTGACCTCGCCTACCTGCACGTGCATCCGACCGGCTCGCCCGGCGACGGACGCACCCCGGCCGGGCCGGGCATCGCGTTCCAGGCCGAGGTGCCCTCCGGCGGCACCTACCGGCTGTTCTTGGACTTCCAGCACGGCGGTACGGTCCGCACCGCGGAATTCACAGTCAACGCGCAGGAACCGGCGGACGGGCAGCACGACCCCGCCCCCACCGGGGACGGCCACGGCGGTCACGGGTGAACGGGAGAACTCCGATGAGCACTGAGACAAGTCCCACCGCCGAGATCGAACTGGCCATCGGCGGCATGACGTGCGCCTCCTGCGCCGCCCGGATCGAACGGCGGCTCGGCAAGCTCGACGGCGTCACCGCGACGGTCAACTACGCCACCGAGAAGGCCAAGATCAGCTACCCCGAGGGGCTCGACCCGAAGCAGCTGGTCGAGCAGGTCGAGGCCGCCGGCTACTCCGCCGAGCTGCCGCTGCCGCCCCACGTGTCCGAAGTGGACGAGACCGAGCCCGAGGACCCGACGAAGTCCCTGCGGGACCGGCTGATCACCTCGGCCGTGCTGTCGGTTCCGGTGATCGCGCTGGCGATGGCGCCGGCCCTGCAGTTCACCTACTGGCAGTGGATCTCGCTCACCCTCGCCGCGCCCGTCGTGGTGTGGGGCGCGTGGCCGTTCCACAAGGCCGCGTGGACGAACCTGCGCCACGGTGCGGCCACCATGGACACGCTGATCTCCATGGGCACGCTGGCCGCGTTCCTGTGGTCGCTCTACGCCCTGCTGTTCGGCACGGCCGGTGTCCCCGGCATGACCCACCCGTTCGAGCTGACCATCCAGCGCATGAGCGGCGACGGCAACATCTACCTCGAGGTCGCCGCCGGGGTCACGACGTTCATCCTCGCCGGGCGCTACTTCGAGGCCCGCTCCAAGCGCCGGGCCGGTGCCGCGCTGCGGGCGCTGCTGGAACTCGGCGCCAAGGACGTCGCGGTGCTGCGCGGCGACCGCGAGGTCCGCATCCCGACCGATCAGCTCGCCGTGGGCGACCGGTTCGTCGTCCGGCCCGGCGAGAAGATCGCCACCGACGGTGTGATCGAGGAGGGCAGCTCGGCGGTCGACGCGAGCATGCTCACCGGCGAGTCCGTGCCCGTGGAGGTCGGTGCCGGCGACACCGTCGTGGGCGCCACCGTCAACGCCGGCGGCCGGCTGGTCGTCCGCGCCACCCGCGTCGGCTCCGACACCCAGCTGGCCCAGATGGCCAAGCTCGTCGAGGACGCGCAGAACGGCAAGGCCGCCGTGCAGCGGCTGGCGGACCGGATCTCCGCGGTGTTCGTCCCCATCGTCATCGCGCTGGCGATCGTGACCCTCGGGTTCTGGCTCGGCACCGGTGCCGGTGCCGCGGCGGCCTTCACCGCCGCCGTCGCGGTGCTGATCATCGCCTGCCCGTGCGCCCTGGGCCTGGCCACCCCGACCGCGCTACTGGTCGGCACCGGGCGCGGCGCGCAGATGGGCATCCTCATCAAGGGCCCGGAAGTCCTGGAATCGACCCGGCGCATCGACACCATCGTGCTGGACAAGACCGGCACCGTCACCAGTGGACAGATGTCGCTCGTCGCGGTGCACGCGGCCGCCGGGATCGACGAGGACGCGGTGCTGCGGCTGGCCGGTGCGGCGGAGAACGCGTCGGAGCACCCGATCGCCAAGGCGATCGCCCGGGGCGCGACCGAGCGCGTGGGCGAGCTGACCGCCGTCGAGGAGTTCAGCAACGTCGAGGGTCTGGGCGTGCAGGCAGTCATCGACGGGCACGCAGTGCTCGTCGGGCGGCCGGCGCTGCTGGAGCAGTGGAGCCAGCCGCTGACCGCGGAGCTGGCCGCGGCGCAGGCCGACGCCGAACGGCAGGGCCGCACCGCCGTCGCCGTGGCGTGGGACGGTGCCGCCCGGGCGGTGCTGGAGGTCGCCGACACCGTCAAGCCGACGTCCGCCGAGGCCATCGCCGGACTGCGCAAGCTCGGGTTGAAGCCGGTGCTGCTCACCGGCGACAACGAGACCGTGGCGCGCACCGTCGCGGCCGAGGTGGGCATCGACGAGGTGATCGCCGAGGTCCTGCCGCAGGACAAGGTCGACGTGGTCAAGCGGCTGCAGGCGGAGGGCCGCGTGGTGGCCATGGCCGGTGACGGCGTCAACGACGCCGCCGCGCTCGCCCAAGCCGACCTCGGCCTGGCCATGGGCACCGGCACGGACGTCGCCATCGAGGCCAGCGACCTGACCCTGGTGCGCGGCGACCTCCGCGCCGCGGTGGACGCCATCCGGCTCTCCCGCCGCACGCTCGGCACGATCAAGGGCAACCTGTTCTGGGCCTTCGCCTACAACGTCGCGGCCCTGCCGCTGGCCGCGACCGGGCTGCTCAACCCGATGATCGCCGGGGCGGCGATGGCGTTCAGCTCGGTGTTCGTGGTCGGCAACAGCCTGCGGCTGCGCCGCTTCCGCAGCACCATCACCGAGGAACCGCTGCCCGGTGCGACCGAGCGCGAAGCGGTTCCGGCGGCTGCCCTCCGCGGCTGACCGCGAGCGGGCACACCGATGAGCGGTTCCGGTCCGGCCGGAACCGCTCATCCGCTTTCCGATCCCACAAGCCGGGCAGGCGAAGCGAACGGCCTGTTCACCTCGCCTACCGGGACAAACGGTCCGTTCACTTCACGTGGCGGGAACTCCCCTACCGCACGTGGACGATCGCGGACCCCGATCCGCGACTGTCCGATGCTCCGGTTCTCATCCCAGGAAGGACGATCGATGCGCACCCTCATCCGTCTACAACGGACTTTCCAGCGCGGACAGCTGCACGGGAACCTGGCCGCCGCCGTGCACCTCTGCTGCCACCGGCTCGTGCCCGCCGCCAGGGCCGGGCTCCGGCGGCGCGGAACGTTCGGCGAAGTGGCCGTCGAAGTCACCGCCACCGCGCTGGCGGCCTGCCGGCGCACGTCGCGGAAGTGATCAGCCGGTGATGGCGTGCTCGGTGTACTGCCCGCAGGAGCGGAACCCGAGTCGGCGGTAGACGGGCTCGCCGTCCGCCGACGCCTGCAGGACCGCGATGCGGTGGCCTGCGGCGCGGGCCGCGTGGAGCGTCGCCAGCGTCATGGCCCCGCCGTAGCCGCGCCGCCGGTGGTCGGCCAGCGTGCAGATGTTGTAGATCCCGGCGACTCCCGCGTGGCAGAACACCTCGGCCGAGCAGACCGGCCGGCCCGCCACGTAGCCGACCAGGTAGCGGGCCGGGCAATCGGCGGCCAGCGCCTGCGGGGCCGCCAGGGCGAAGAAGCGGCGCACCGCGTCGGCGGGCGGATCCCAGTTCGCGGCGAGCACCGTCGCGTAGTCGGCGAGCTGCTCGGGCGTGGTCACCGGACGGATCTCCAGCCGCTCCGCACGCGGCTGCGGCAGGGAATCGCCGAGTTCCGCCCACATCGCCGTCTCGCGCTCGGCGGCCGGCAGACCGGCATCCGCCAGGAGGGAGCTCAGGTCCGCAGGCTCGGAGGCCGGGCCCACCCACCAGGAGAACGGACGGCCGGTTGCGGCCAGCGCGCGGATCGTCTCGGCGATCCGGGCCGGCGCGGCGTCCGGGGCGAAGCGGGCCGCCGCAACGATGTTGAAGGTGTCGTCGCCGAGCCCGCTGTCGGCGACGACGAGGTCGCCGGTTTCCACCACGGTCGCGCCGCCCAAGCGCCGGTGCAGGTGGCACGCGTGCTCGGCCAGGTTCTGGTCCATCCGGTCCGGCAGGTCGCCCTCGGGAGCCGGATTCGTCGTCGGTCGCACGAGGCTTGATCCCACCACGCGCACGGCCCGCGGCGCACGTCGATTTCGAGCGCGGCACCGGCCGCGGGCCTCCCCGGTGAGGCCCGCGGCCGGTCGATTTCCCTTGCGGGGTCAGTGGATCGCGATCAGCCCGAGGCCGAAGCCGGCGGTGATGACGACGGCGCAGACCACGAGCGCCCACTTGATCGCGAAGCGGTGGTGGTCGCCCAGGTCCACCTTCGCCAGTCCGATGAGGACGTACATCGCGGGCACCAGCGGGCTGAGCATGTGGATCGGCTGGCCGAGCAGGGAGGCGCGGGCGATCTCCATCGCGCCGATGCCGTGCTGGGCGCCCGCCTCCGCCAGGATCGGCATGACGCCGAAGTAGAAGGCGTCGTTGCTCATGAAGAACGTGAACGGCACGCTCAGCACCGCGACGATGATGCTGAAGAACGGGAACAGCGCGTCCGGCATCGCGGTCAGCAGGTAGTGCGCCATCTGCTCGATCATCCCGGTGCCCGAGAGCACGCCGGTGAACACCGCCGCCGCGAACACCATCGCGACCACCGCGACCACGCTGTCCGCGTGCGAGGCGATGCGGGCGCGCTGCTGCTCCAGCCGCGGGTAGTTGACGATCAGCGCGAGCCCGCAGCCGATCATGAACAGCACCGCGATCGGCAGGACTCCGATGATGAGCGCGGTGAGCAGCGCGATCGTCAGCGCGGCGTTGAACCAGAACAGCTTCGGGCGCAGCGACTCGCGGTCGGGGGCGAGGACGTCGAAGTCCGCCGAGCCCCCGTGGTAGGTGTCGGGCCCGCCCGCCCCGACGAGCACGGGCGCGGCGGTGCGCAGCCGGGCGCGCTCGCGCAGGCCGATGGCGTAGGCGATGACGAACACGGTGGCCAGCCCGGCGACCAGCGCGGGGATCATCGGGACGAACAGCTCCTGCGGGTCCAGCTTCAGCGCGCTGGCCGCCCGCGCCGCCGGGCCGCCCCAGGGCACGACGTTGAGGACCGCGTTGGTCATGCAGGCCAGGCCGGTCATCAGCACCGGGCTGACGCCCAGCTTGCGGTAGATCGGCAGCAGCGCCGAGACCGTGATCATGAACGTGGTCGTGCCGTCGCCGTCCAGCGACACCACCGCCACCAGGGCGACCGTGCCCATGATCAGCCGCAGCGGGTCGTTGCGGGTCAGCCGGACCACCGCGCGGGCGATCGGGTCGAACAGCCCGGCGTCGATCATGATGCCGAAGTAGAGGATCGCGAACAGCAGCATGGCGGCCGTCGGGGCGACCGACTTGATGCCGTCGGTGATCATGTCGCCGAGGTCCGGCGCGAAGCCGCCGAGCACCGCGAACGCCGCCGGAACCACGATCAGCGACACCATCGGGGAGAGCCGTTTGCTCATCACCAGATAGAGGAAAACGGTAACCATGCACAAGCCGAGCAGCGCGATCAACGCTCCTCCTCCCCGCGGACCGACGGTGGTCCTCGTTACAACGGCGTTTCGTTCTGCGGAACCGTAGGTGACCCCGTTCACCTTGGGGAGGGTTGTCGACGTTGTCCGCCTATCCCGCGTTCGCCGCGTTTTGCGCGTTTTGCTCGCCGGGTACAGTCGAGGGATGTCACGCCGCCCGATGCGGTTCGCGCGGCAGGCCCTGGCCCTCCAGATCTGCTTGATCGCCCTGGTCACCGCGATCGGTTTCGTCCTCGTCGCCTCCCTGCTCGACCGCAACCTCGTCGACCAGTACGGCGAGCGCGCCCTCGCCGTCGCCCGCTCGGTGGCCGCCGACAACGACCTGGGCGGCGCGGTCGCGCGTCGCGACCTGCCGCAGGTGCGCGATCAGGCCGAGCGGGCCCGCGCCGCCACCGGCGCGCTGTTCGTCGTCATCACCGATCGCAACGGCATCCGGCTGGCCCACCCGGACGCCGCCAAGATCGGCGAGCCGGTCAGCACCGACCCGAGCTGGGTGCTCACCGGCCACGAGGTCGTCGACGTGCAGCGGGGCACGCTGGGCCTCTCCGCGCGGGGCAAGGTCCCGCTGCGCACCCCGGACGGCGCGATCGTCGGGCAGGTGAGCGTCGGCTTCGACGCCGAGGACATCAGCGACGCGTTCCTGCACCTGATCGGGAACACCGCGGCGTTCACCGGCGGGGCGCTGCTGGTCGGCGTGGCCGGGGCGGCGTGGCTCACCCGCATGCTCAAGCGGCGCACCCTAGGGCTGGAGCCGCAGGAGCTCGCTGGGTTGGTGCGCCAGCGCGAAGCGGTGCTCTTCGGCATCCGCGAGGGCGTGCTCGCCGTCGACGCCGACGGCCGCGTCTCGGTGCGCAACCGCGAGGCCGAACGGCTGCTGGACACGCCCATCGAGGTCGGCACCCCGGCCGCGGAGCTGGCCATCCCCCAGCGGCTCCGGGACGTGCTCGCCGAACGCCGGCCCGCCGACGACCTGATCACCGTGACCGGCGACCGGATGCTGGTGGTCAACCACCGCCCCGTGGTCCGCGGCGGCACCGAGCTCGGCAGCGTGCTGACCCTCCGCGACCAGACCGATCTCGCGGCGCTCAGCCGGGAACTGGAGTCGGTGCGCAGCATGACCGACACGCTGCGCGCCCAGCGGCACGAGTTCACCAACCGGCTGCACACCCTCTCCGGGCTGCTCCAGACCGGGCGGCACCAGGAAGCGGTCGAGTACGTGCAGGCGCTTTCCTCCGGGTCGGTCGCCCGGCTCGGTCCGGCGACCGAAGCGGTGCGCGATCCCTACCTGGTGGCGTTCCTGTCCGCAAAGAAGGCGGTCGCGGCGGAACGCGGCGTCGAGCTGGAGCTCGGCGAGACGAGCTGGGTGCCGTCGGCGGTGGTCGCCCCGGTCGAGGTCATGACCGTCGTCGGGAACCTGGTCGACAACGCGATCGACGCGGCACGGCTGGGATCGGCCCGCCCGGCCCGCGTCGAAGTGGACCTGCTCGCCGACGGCACGACGCTGCACCTGTCCGTTGTGGACACCGGCGACGGCGTGCCGGAACCGTTGCGGGAGAAGATCTTCACCGAGGGCGTGTCGACGAAGGGCGAGGACGGCAACGGGCTGGGGCTCGCGCTGTGCTGGCAGGCGGCGCGCAGCCTCGGCGGCGACGTGCGGCTGGCCGATGCCGGCGAGGCGCATGGGACGGTGTTCGTCGCGGTGCTGCCGAATGTTCTCGAAACCACTCAGGAGGTGACGGTGTGATCGGGGTCGTCGTGGTGGAGGACGATTTCCGGGTCGCGCAGGTGCACGCGGAGTTCACCGAGCGGGTGTCCGGATTCCGCGTCCTGGGCACCGCGCACACCGCGGCGCAGGCGCGGGAGCTGATCGACACGCACAGCCCGGACCTCGTGCTGCTGGACAACTACCTGCCCGACTGCGCCGGGGTATCGCTGCTCGCCGAGCTCGACGTCGACACGATCATGCTCACCGCGGCGACCGATCCCGCCACCGTCCGCGCCGCGTTCGCAGCGGGCGCGCTGAACTACCTCATCAAGCCGTTCACCGCGGAACAACTCGCCGACCGGCTCACGGCCTACGCCCGCTACCACTCGCGGCTGCCGGTGACCGGCGGCGCGGTCGACCAGGAGGAGATCGACCGGGCGGTGCGGCTGCTGCACGAGGGCGACCGGCCCGCGGCGCCGAAGGGCCAGTCCACCCTGACATCGCAGCTCGTGATCGACGCGCTGCGCAACGGCGGCGGCGCCCGCTCCGCGGCGGAGATCGCCGAAGAGCTGGGCATCGCCCGCGCCACCGCGCAGCGCTACCTGGCGGCGCTGGCGCAGGACGGCAGGGCCGTCATGACGCTGCGGTACGGCGCCAGCGGCCGGCCCGAGCACCAGTACGAGCCGATCGCCGCGACCCGCTAACCCACACGTCCTATGTAGACGATCTGTCGGCCGCCTGATCACCGGTGCCGCACCGACGGCACTGCTGTTCGGCCGCACCGCGAAGAAGAGCACGGCCACCTGGCGCGACGAGGCCATGACCCTTCCGGGTTAGACCTGCCGCAATTTCCATTGAAATCGAAGGTCCAATTTCCATTGAAATTGCGGAACTCCGCGCGGGTCGCTTCGGGGCGGCCGCGTGGGACTACTGGGCGCGCGGGTGCCCCATGGCCAGCAGGGCCAGCGGTTCGTGGTCTTCCGGGCAGTGCCGGCGCAGCGCGTCGTCGTCGAAGCCGGCCACCAGCACCGCGCCGATGCCGTCCGCAGCGGCCTGCAGGGCCATGTTCTGCGCCGCGGCACCGGCTTCGAGGTGCACGTAGCCGACACCGCGCGTTCCCGGCGGCTGGTCGGCGAACCTGGCCCGGGCCGCCGACGTGTCACCGCTGATCAGGACGAGCGCGGCGCAGGACGACAGCCAAGGCTGGTCGCCGATGCCCGCGTCGCCGATCTGGGCGCGCAGATCGCCCCGCACCAGCGGGACCAGCCGGTGCGCGCCCGGTTCGTACCGGTAGCTCCCGGCGGGCACGTCCGCGACGTCGCCCGCCACGAGCGTCAATCCCAGGAAGAACGATCCGCCCGCAGACGGGGCCGTCCGCAGTCCCGGGCCGCTGACGCCTTGCCCGGCCCAGAGCAACCGGCTCACCGCCAGTGCGGACAGGGGCGCGCCGGAGTACTCCCGGGTGCTCCGGCGCAGCCGGAGCACTTCGTCGAACGAGGGCGTGGTCGGTCCGTCCGGCGGCGGCAACATCACCGGACGAGCGTATCGGTGCTCAGCTCCCGAAGTCCTGGGTCCAGTAGTCGCCGTTGGTGTCGAAGCCGACGCCGATCGTCTTGTTGGAGCAGTTCAGGATGTTCGCCTTGTGCCCGTCGGACTTCATCCAGCCGGCCATGACCTCGGCGGCGTCCTGGTAGCCCTGGGCGATGTTCTCCGCGCCCGGCGACGGGTGGCCGGCCTTCGAGATGCGCTGCGTGAAGGTCACACCGTCGGGGGTGGTGTGATCGAGGTAGGTGCGCTTGGCCATGTCGGCGCTGTGCTCCTGGGCCGCCTTGGTGAGCCGGGAGTCCACCTTGACGGCGCCGCAGCCGACACCGGCCCGTTCCTTGTTGACCAGGGCGACGACCTGGTCCTCCACCGAGGTGGCCGCACCCGCCATGGGGGCGAAGGCGGCGGCGGCACCGGTGCCGATCATCAGAGCAGTCAGGGTGATTACGGAGCGTCGCAGATTCGGGGGTTTCATGCCGTCGCAAGCTACCCCATTTGGATGAGATCAAACCGTTATATGTGGATACGCTCACTCTCCGTGACAGCATGGAGTAATCGGCCGAGCACTGAGCGACTCGCCCCAGGCCGGAAGCGGCACACCTGACTTTTGTCACCCCTGGCCGGTGACGCCCGCTCACTACCCGGAACACCGCGGCGAGCCGAACATCATCGGTCATGGAGAACGTGTTGGAGGTCCGCGCGGTGCGCCACCGGTACGGCGGCACTCGCGCCCTGGACGGGGTCGACCTGGACGTCGGTGCCGGGGAGTGCGTGGCGCTGCTCGGGCCGAACGGTGCCGGGAAGACGACCCTGGTGAACCTGGTGACCGGCCTGCTCCACCCGCAGGACGGCGGCCGGATCTGGGTCGGCGGCGGCGATCCGCGGATCGCCGCGACCCGGCGACGCCTCGGCGTCGTGCAGCAGTCGCTCGGGTTCCCGAACACGCTGAAGGTCGGCGAGCTGGTCACCGGTGCCGCCGTGCGCGGCGGTTTCCCCCGCGCCGCGGCGGGCCCGGTGATGGCCGAGCTGGACCTGACCGGGCTGGCCGGGCGCCGGGCGGCCAAGCTCTCCGGCGGGCAGCGGCAGCGGCTGCAGCTGGCCATGGCGCTGGTGACCGAGCCGGCGTTGCTCGTGCTCGACGAGCCGACCACCGGCCTCGACGTGCCGGCGCGGAGGCGGTTCTGGCAGGTGCTGGCCGAGCGCCGCGCGCGCGGCACCGGGGTGCTGGTGACCACGCACCTGATCGAGGAGTCCGGCGCCGTCGCCGACCGCGTGGTGGTGCTGGACCGCGGCCGCATCGTGGCCGCCGGGCGGCCCGAGGAGCTGATGTCCCGGCTGCCCAACCGCACGGTCACCGCGAGGACCGCGCTCGACCAAGCCCGGCTGCGCGAACTGCCCGAGGTCGTGTCGATCAGCCGCGACGGCGACCGCGTTCGCCTGGGCACCCGCAGCCCGGAGGCGCTGCTGCGCGTGCTCCTGGCCGAAGATCCGCAACTGACCGATCTCCGCGTCGAGGGCGCGGGCCTGGAGGAAGCCGTGGTCGGCCTGACCGGACGGAGCGCCGCATGAACGCCAGGATCTTCGGCGTCGAGGTCGCGGACGAGCTGCGGGCCATCTTCCGGGAGCCCACCGCGCTGTTCTTCTCCATCGTGATGCCGGTCGGGTTCTTCACCCTGTTCGTCTCGCTGTACGGGAGGATCCCGGCCGGCCCGGTCCCGGTCGGGACCGGCATGCTGGCGACCTTCGGGACCTTCGCCGTGCTGTCGGTGTCGTTGACCAACCCCGGGATCACCGTCGCGGGAGACCGCGAGCGCGGGTGGCTGCGGGCGAAGCGGGTGTCCGCCGTCCCGATCGGCGTGACGCTGGCCGCGAAGCTGGTCGCGGTGCTGCCCTACTCGGCCGGGGTCCTGCTCGCCATGGCCGCCACCGCCGCCCTCACCGGCTCGCTGAACGTCTCGGTCGTCGAGCTGTTGCGCGTCGTCGCCGTGCTGATCCTCGGCGCGCTGCCGTTCGCGCTGCTGGGCCTCGCGGTGGGTTTCCAGGCCGGACCGAACGCCACCGCGGCGATCCTCAACGCGATCCTGCTCCCGTCGGCAGTGCTCTCCGGCCTGTGGATGCCGCTGGAGATCCTGCCCGCGTTCTTCGGTCACATCGCGCAATTCCTGCCTACCTACCACCTGGCGCAGCTGGCGCTCGCCCAGCTGGCCGGCGAGGGCGCCGCGCTGCATGTGCTCGTCCTGCTCGGCGCGACCGCGGTGACCGCGGCGCTCGCCGCGATGTCGTACCGTCATGCCCGATCATGAGAAGCTGCGCACGCCTCGCCCGCTGGATCAACCTCGTCTACCTGGCGAACCTGCTCTGGGGCCCGGCCTTGGACCCGCGATCGACCTGGGTGGACTGGGCGCTGGCGTTCGCCGTGATGGCCGTGGTCGCGCCGATGTACCTGCTGGCGTGGCACCGCCCGGCCCGCGCGCGCTGGTGGTGCACCGTGCCGACCGCTGTGCTCGGCGCGGCCATGACGCCGGTCAACTCCGGCGCCGCGGTGCTGTTCGTCTACGCCGCGGCGTTCGCGGGCGTCTCCGAATCGCGGCGGACCGCGCTGCGCTGGTTCGTCGGCCTGTCGGTGCTGGTCAGCCTGTTCTCCGTGGTCTCCACCGTGCCGATGCCCTGGCGGCTCTACGGCCTCATCCCGTCGCTGGTGCTCCTGTGGGCCATCGGGACGATGCAGATCAACTGGGTCGAGCGGGACCGCGCCGCGGCGGAACTGCGCAGCCAGAACGCGCGCGTCGAGCACCTGGCCACCCTGGCGGAGCGCGAGCGCATCGCGCGCGATCTGCACGACCTCCTCGGCCATTCGCTGACAGCGATCGTGGTGCGGGCGGCGCTCACCAATGAGCTCATCGGCCGCGATCCCGACCGGGCGCGCGGCGAAGCCGCCGAGATCGAAAGCACCGCCCGGGCGGCGCTCACCGAGATCCGCGACGCCGTCACGGGCTGGCGGCAGGCCAGCCTCGACTCCGAGCTGGAGGCGGCGCACCACGCGCTGTCGAGCCTCGGCGTCGACGTCTTCGTGCGGCGTGATGAGAAACTGGCGATCGTGGGTTCCACCGAGCACGAAATGGCGTTGGCGCTGCGCGAGGCGGTGACCAACGTCGTCCGGCACGCCGCCGCGACGACCTGCCACATCGGGCTGAAGGCCCAGGACGACGAGCTCCAGCTGGTGATCGCCGACGACGGCGTCGGCGGCGACGCTCCGGAGGGCAACGGCCTGTCCGGCATGCGCGAGCGGATCGCCGCGCTGGGCGGCCGGGTGCAGCGCACCGGTTCGGCGGGGACCACGCTCACCGTCGCGGTGCCGTTGCGGGTGGCGACCTAGATGGGCGCGGACATCCGGGTCGTGCTCGCGGAAGACCAGGGCATGGTCCTCGACGCGTTCGCCGCACTGCTGGACCTGCAGCCGGACGTCAGCGTGGTGGCGACGGCGGGCAACGGCGACGAAGCGCTCGCGGCCGTCGAGCGGCACCGGCCCGACATCCTGCTCACCGACATCGAAATGCCGGGGCGAACGGGACTCGAGGTGGCCGCGGAGCTCCAGCGGGCCGGCGATCCGGTGCGGGTCCTCATCGTCACGACCTTCGCCCGCAGCGGCTACCTGCGGCGCGCGATGGACAGCGGCGTCGCGGGATACGTGCTCAAGGACGCGCCGATCGCGGAACTGGTGGCGGCGCTGCGCCGCGTGCACGCCGGAGAACGCGTCGTGGCGCCGGAATTGGCGGTCGCGGCGTGGGATCACGCGGATCCGCTCACCGACCGGGAACGAGAACTCCTGCGCGAAGCCACCACCGGCGCGAGCAACGCCGAGCTGGCGCGCCGCCTGAGCCTCGCCGAGGGCACGGTCCGCAACTACCTGTCGACGGCGATGGCCAAGCTCGGCGCCCGCAACCGCATCGAGGCGGCCAACACCGCCCGCGAACGGGGCTGGCTCTAGCGCTCGTCCTGCGTGGTGGCAGTGCGGCGGTTTCGCGCGAAAACGCCATCCCGCCCCGCTCGACCACCAGGCGTCCCGGACGCTCTCGACGGCCCGGTCATCGATCGATTTCACAGCTGGATCGCAGCGAATAGAAGTGTTGGACGCGATGGGTCGCCGGCGGGAACACTTGATGCGGATTCGGTGGATTTCGGTTTCCTGGGAGGGAAAATGGACACGTCGTCCTCCGACGTGGCCCGGCTGCTGCGGATTTTCGCCGTGCGCGCCCTGGTTCTCGCGTTCATCGCCGGCATCACGGGCGGGACGACGCTGGCGATGGTCCTCGCGCTCGTCGGGCTGGGACTCCTCCTCGTCCCGGTGGAAACCGCGCGTCGGCATGGCGTCAGCCGGTGAGGTGGTCCAGCAGCGCCCGCGCCGCCGGGTTCGTCGGTTCCGGCAGCCGCCCGGCCAGGTAGATCGTCCTGGTGAAGTCGGTGCCTTCGATCCGGGCGAAGGGCAGCCCGGCCCGCTCGGCGACGGACTGCGGGACGATCGTGATGCCCAGTCCCGTCGCCACGAGCTCCATCAGCAGCGGAACGTTGGTGGCCTCGCAAACCGGGTTGTGCCGGAGCCCGGCGTCGGCGAACCGGCGGCGAACCATCGCCTGCATCACGCTCCCGCTGAAGTCCACGAACGGCTCGTCGTCGATCTCCGCCAGCCGGACCCGGCGCCGGTGTGCGAGCCGATGTCCCGGGTAGGTGACCAGGACGATGCGCTGCGTCCACTGCGCGAAGCTGATCAGCTCGCCCGGCAGCGGCCCATCGGCGGCCAGGTAGGCCAGGTCGAGCTCGCCGTCGGCGACGGCCGCCGAAAGTTCGGGCACGGCGCCGTCGCGGACGTGGATCCGGATCCCGGGATAGCGCGACTGGAACACACCGAGTTCGCGCGGCAGGTCGACGACCGTCAGCATCTGGATCATGCCGATGGAAACCCGGCCCCGAGAAAGGCCGACGACCGCGGACACCTCACCGCGCGCTGCGACCACGTCGGCGACGAGCCGGTGGGCGACCGGCAGCAGGGCGCGGCCCGCCTCGGTCAGCGCCACGCGGCGGGTGGTCCGCTCGAAAAGCGGTGCGCCCAGCTCGGTTTCGAGCTTGCGGACCGAAGCGCTCAGCGCCGACTGGACGATGTGGATCTCCCGCGCGGCGGCGGTGAAGCTGCCGCTGCGCACCACGGCGAGGAAGTGCTCGACCTGCCGGAATTCCATCCATCGATCATATCGCTGAATCCGCACCGAACCAGCACCGGAGCAGGTCGACCGCACCCGGGCCCGCGGGGAATGTGGTCATGCGGGGTGGTCGGCCCGCTGCCAGCATGAGGCGGGGCGCGGGCGTCTCGATGCGGCCGACGCGCCTTGCGACGTCGAGGGGGCGAGTCGGGATGAGGATTGTCGTCGACCTGAACCGCTGCCAGGCATTCGCGCAATGCGTGTTCCTGGCGCCGGGAGTTTTCTCGCTGCACGGCGAAGAGGCCCTGCTCTACCAACCGCGCGTCGACGAGGCGCACCGCGACGACGTGTTGCGCGCCGCCGCGGCCTGCCCGGTTCAGGCGATCCTGGTCGACCGCCGGGGAGCTGGCGGCGATGTCCGCTGAGAGCCAGTTGGCGGCGCTGCGCGAGGACGGCCGCATCGTGATCGTCGGCGCTTCGCTCGCCGGTCTGCGGGCGGCGGAGCAGCTGCGCGAGGAAGGCTTCGCGGGTTCGCTCACCTTGATCGGGGACGAGCCCCACGAGCCATACGACCGGCCGCCGCTTTCCAAGCAGGTGCTGCTCGGACGGTCGCTGCCGGAGGACACCGGTCTCCCCCGCCGCCGCGCGATCGACGCGCAGTGGCGGCTCGGCGTCGCCGCCACCGGGCTCGACCGGGACGGCCGCCGGGTCCTGCTGGCCGACGGCGGCGAGGTCGGGTTCGACCGTCTGCTGATCGCCACCGGCGGGCGCTCCCGTCCGTGGCCGCACGAGACCGAGGCCGCGCTCGACGGCGTGTGCGTGGTGCGCACCAGGGAGGACACCGCCGGGCTCGCGCGGCGGCTGGCCAGGCGGCCGAACCGGGTGCTGGTCATCGGCGCCGGCTTCACCGGCTCGGAGGTCGCCTCGGCGTGCCGGGAGCGGGGCCTGCAGGTCACCGTCGCCGAGCGCGGCGAAGCTCCGCTGGTGGGCGCGCTCGGTGGCGTGGTCGGCGACGTGGCCGCGCAGTTGCAGCGCGAGCACGGTGTCGACCTCCGCTGCGGGGTCATGGTGACCGCGTTGGAAGGCGATGCCGGTGGCCGCCTCAAGCGCGCTCACCTGTCCGACGGCACCGTGGTGGATGCGGAAGTGGCCGTGGTCGCGCTGGGCGCGGTGCGCAACACCGACTGGCTGGCGGGGTCGGGCCTGGCCGCCGGTCCCCGCGGCATCGCCTGCGACGCGGGCTGCCGGGCCTTCGACGTCCACGGCATCGTCACCGACGACGTGTTCGCCGCGGGCGACGTGGCGCGCACCCCGCATCCGCTGTTCGGATACCAGTTCCTCGCGCTGGAGCACTGGGGCAACGCCGTGGCGCAGGCCGAGATCGCCGCGCACAACATGATCAGCGCCGGTTCCCAGCGGCGCCCGCACCTCTGGATGCCGTCGTTCTGGTCGGCCCAGTTCGGGGTGAACATCAAGTCCGTCGGGGTGCCGTCGATGGCGGACGAGCTGATCGTGCAGCAGGGCGCGCTGGAGGCGCACTGCTTCGCCGCCGCCTACGGCTACCAGGGGCGCGTCATCGCCGCGGTCGGCTTCGACCACGGGAAGTGGATGGGCTTCTACAAGCGGCTGATCGAGCAGGCCGCGCCGTTCCCGCCGGACTTCCCCGGCGTGGACCAGCGCTCGGCCTCGCTGCGACCGGTGCCGGCCAGATTCCCGGATCCGACGCTGCCCACCCACAGCCCCACCGTCACCCTGACCGGTCACTCGCCCAGCGAACGGCGGGTCGTCTTCACACCGGCCCGCGCCTGACTCCGAGGAGCGCGTCCATGCACACGACCAGCCTCGTGCGGCGGATCACCGACCAAGCCGTCCGCGCCGATCCGTACCCGGTCTACGCCGAGCTCCGCGGCACGCCGGTGGTGCGCGACGACAGCGGCATCCACCTCGTCACCACCTACTGGGAGATCCGGAACCTGCTGCAGGACCCCCGGATCAGCTCCGACGCCCGCAACCTCGCCCCCGGCGCCGATCCGCTGGTCGGCACGACACCGGACGACGAGGGGATGCTGCCGCCCAGCTTCATCCGGCTGGACCCGCCCGAGCACGACCGGCTGCGCCGCCTGGCGATGCGCCCGTTCGGTCCCCCGCACAGCCCGCGGCGCATCCACGACATGCGCGGCGACCTCGCCGGGACCGTGACCGGGCTGATCGACGGGCTCGACGGCCGGGACCGCTTCGACGTGGTCGACGACTTCGCCTACCCCTTCCCCGTCGCGGTGATCTGCCAGCTCCTGGGCGTGCCGCGGGAGGACGAGCCGCACTTCCGGCGGCTGGTCGACGTGGTGGTCGCCGGGCTCAGCCCGGCCGAGGACCAGGAGGCGCAGCGGCACGCGGTGCGCCAGGGCCGCCTCGAACTCGGGCAGTACCTGGCGGCGCTGATCGAGGAGCACCGCCGCCACCCGGGCGACGACATGCTGTCCGCGTGGATCACCGACGAGGGGCCGGAAGGGCGGATGTCCCTGCTGGAGGTGATCACCAACGCGGTCCTGCTGCTGATCGCCGGGCACGAGACCACCGTCAACCTGATCACCAACGGGATGCTCACGATGCTGCGGAAACCGGCCGTGCTGGAACTGCTGCGGACCGAGCCGATGGCGGCGGCCCGCGCCGTGGAGGAGCTGCTGCGCTACGAGCCCCCGGTGCAGATACTGCCCCAGCGCACGACGTTGACCGACGTCGAGGTCGCGGGCAGCGTCATCCCCAAGGGGGCGCCGGTGTGGCTGCTGCTGGCCTCGGGCAACCGGGATCCGGCGCGCTTCCCCGATCCGGACCGCTTCGACCCGAAGCGCGAGGACAACCAGCACCTCGGCTTCGGCTCCGGCGTGCACGCCTGCTTCGGCGCCCCGCTCGCCCGGCTGGAAACCCAGATCGCGCTGACCGAACTCGCCCGCAGGCTGCGCGACCCGCAGCTGGTCGAAGACCCGCCGCCGTACCGGCCGAGCCCGATCCTGCGCGGCCCCCGCCACCTGCCGGTGACGATCGACGGCCTGACCGCCTGACGGCACTCCTTTCCGCCCAGGTCAGGCCCGAATGTCGGCGTGCTCACTCGCGCCGCACACGAGCGGGGCGGCTTCGCCCTCCCTGGAATGCTGACGACAGGACTCGGCCGAGGCCCGGCCGCCCATTCCACGGCACCACCGCGAAGGAGAAGCCCATGCTCGACGTCTCCCAGCAGATCGACTTCGTGCGGCGGAAGGTCGGCAAGGCGCAGCTCAACGGGAATGCCGCGCACGCCACGACCATGAGCCAGACCTTCCGCGCCGATGTCGACGACGTGTGGGGCGCGGTCACCGATCCCGAGCGCATCGCGAAGTGGTTCTCGCCGGTCTCCGGCGAGCTGCGCTTCGGCGGCGAGTACCAGGTCGAAGGCAACGCGAACGGGACCATCGAGCGCTGCGAGCCGCCGAAGGGCTTCACCGCCACCTGGGAAACATCCGAGCACGCCAAGGAATTCACGGTGCTCAGCAGCCAGCGGTGGGGCGACGCGAACATCGCCGGCGGTGCGGACCCGAACGAGGCCCAGGCCATGGCGGACCGGACGACGGCCGCCTACACCGGCGAAGCGGAGTAGGCGCCCGGTGTCCCCGGCCCACGCGCCGGGGACACCTCGACCCCGAAACCCTTGCGATGGCGGAAGAACACCCCGGTCAGGCCACGCCATTGTCACGACGCCACGAACCCGTCCGCCGGGATCGCGTCGCCGTGGAGTTCCGCTCCCGCTACACCTCGCCGGTCGTCCTGACCGCGCACGACGGCCGGATGACCGCCACGGCCTCGGCGCGCGAAGTCGACGTGCGCGTGTTCTTCCAGCCGGCCGGGCTGATGCTGATCCTCTTCGGCTGGATCGGCAAGGTCCGGGCGGCGCTCACCGGCCGGGCGATCGTCTGGGGGCGTCGGCCGTGGCTGCTGCTCGCCTTCCTCCGCTCCGTCCGGTTTCCCCGATCCGTCTACTTCGGACGATCAACCTCGGGCTCTCCCGACAGCGGCCCGGGGAGCGGGATGACCTCGCCCGTGCAGCGGCCGTCCGGGTGCATCAGCCAGCCCACCCGCTTCCGGGTCCGCAGGATCACCGAGCTGTTCACGATTCCCCCTGCGGGCAACAGCCGTTCGAGGCTGTCCTGCATGTTCATCAGGTCGCCCATGTCCGCCGTCCACGCGTTCACCACCAGGTTCGCCGAACCCGTCACCGACATGCACAACCGCACCCGCGAATCCTCGCGCAACCGGGCCACGGTCGCGGCCAGCGCGCTGCCCGGCAGCCGGCACCACCAGATCACCGGCATGGGCCATCGGGTGTGCAGCTGAGCGACTTCGCAGCGCAGCCTCAGCGTCCGGGAGCGCAACAGCGCGGACAGCTGGCGGCGGACCGTGGAGGTCGGCCGGCCCAGCTGGGTGGCGAGTTCGGCGGCCGTGGCCCGGCCGTCGTGCGCCAGGGCGGACACCAGCGGCGCGTAGACGTCGGACCGCAGGTAGATCGGTTCGCTGGGCCTGCCCTGCTCGGCGCGGCCGGCGCGCTGGATCTCCTCGCGCTGCTCCCGGTCCAGCGCGTCCAGCTGCCACTGGCTGCCCTCGATGTGCATCCGGGCGCCGATGTGGGAGCGCAGCGACGCCACGCCGGGCAGCTTCGGCAGCTCGTCCAGCAGCAGCGCCGACAGCTTGCCGAACGAACCGGCGGAGACCGTCAGCATCAGGTCCCGCCCCTGGGCGGCGTGTTCGAGGTTGTGCACGCGGGGCATCCGCTCCAGCTTCGCGGCGACGTCGTCCACCGCGCCCGGGATGCAGTTCATCTCGACCAGCGCCACCATCGCGCCGCCGGAGAACACGCCGTGCACCGGATACGCCGTGATCCACGCCATCCCCGCCGCGCGGAGCCGGGCCCAGCGCTGCGCCAACGCCGTCGGCGACGCGCCCAGCACGGGCGCCAGCGAGGTCCAGGGCGCGCGGGGCTGGAGCTGCAGGGCGTGGATGAGCGCCAAGTCGCTTTCCGAGAAGTCCTGATGCACGTTTCCGCTCTCGATGTGCCGTGGGTGAGCGCATCCAGCGGATGATCTTGTTGCTCCGCCTGCGCGCTCAAACTCTAGACCAGCTGGACGAGAGGTTGAGAGAGGTTCACGACGTTGGATCTGTTGGATGACGCCCGGGCGTTGCAGCCCGACCTGGCCAGGGTGCGCGAGGCGCTGCACCGGGAGCCCGAGGTCGGCCTGCACCTGCCGCGCACCCAGGAGCGGGTGCTGGACGAACTGCGCGGGCTACCGCTGGAGATCAGCACCGGCACCGGGACGACCTCGGTGACCGCCGTGCTGCGCGGCACCGGCTCCGAGCCCGCCCCGGGCGGGCGGACCACCGTGCTGCTGCGCGGGGACATGGACGCGCTGCCCGTCGAGGAGCGCTCCGGCGAGGAATTCGCGGCCACCAACGGCGCGATGCACGCCTGCGGCCACGACCTGCACACCGCGGGCCTGATCGGCGCGGCCCGGCTGCTGAGCGCGCACCGCGACCGGCTGGCCGGCGATGTCGTGTTCATGTTCCAGCCGGGCGAGGAAGGTTACGACGGCGCACGCGTCATGATCGAGGAGGGCGTGCTCGACGCGGCGGGCCGCCGCCCCGACCACGCCTACGCCCTGCACGTCGTGCCGCACCGGCTGCCCGCCGGCCTGATCTCCGGCCGGGCCGGCGTCACGCTGTTCGCGTCCTACACCCTCGAAGTCACGGTGCGCGGTACCGGCGGGCACGGCGCGACTCCTTACGAGGCAAGGGATCCGATCGTGGCCGCCGCCGAGATGGTCGGCGCGCTGCAGACCGCGGTGACCCGCTCGTTCAACGTGTTCTCCCCGGTCATCGTCACGGTCGGGGTGCTGCGCGCGGGCACCACCGCCAACATCATCCCGGACACCGCGTCCTTCGAGGCCACCGTCCGGGCCGTCGATCCCGACGCCGGACCCGAGCTGCGCGAGGTGTTCGGCCGGTACCTGCGGGGGATCGCGGCGGCGCACGGCGTCGAGGTGGACGTCACGCTGACCGCGGGCTATCCGGCGACCGTCAACGACGCCGCCGAAGCCGAGTACGTCGGCGGCGTCGCCCGCGAGCTGTTCGGCGAAGAGCACTACCACGCCGCGGAGCACCCGTCGCAGGGATCCGAGGACTTCTCCCGGGTGCTGCAGGAAGTTCCCGGCGTGCTGCTCTTCCTCGGCGCGCACGTGCCGGGGGTGGAACCGGGGAAGGCGCCGGCGAACCACTCGCCGCTGGCCCGATTCGACAGCTCGGTGCTCGGCCGGGCATCCGCACTGCTGGCGGGCCTCGCCGCGGAAAGGTTGTGTGCATGAGCGCGCCCACTGCTCCCCTGTCGCGGCGCAAGGTCCTGATCGGGCTCGGCCTCGGCAACGCCATCGAGTGGTACGACTGGGGCGTCTACGCCGCGTACTCGGTGTTCTTCGCCTCCCAGTTCTTCCACAGCGGCAGCACCGGATCCGACCTGCTCAAGACGCTCGCGGTGTTCGCCATCGGGTTCGTGGCGCGGCCGATCGGCGGGATGTTCTTCGGTTGGATGGCCGACCGGGTCGGCCGCAAGCCGGTGATGACGCTGAGCATCGGGCTGTCGGCGGGGTCGTGCTTCGTCATCGCGTTGTGCCCGACCGCGGACCAGGTCGGGCTGCTCGCGCCGACGATCCTGGTGCTGGCCCGGCTGGCGCAAGGCCTGGCGCACGGCGGCGAGCTGCCGTCGGTGCAGACCTACCTCGCGGAGATCGCGCCTCCGGAGCGCCGGGGCCTGTGGTCCAGCGTGATCTACGTGTCCGGCGGCATCGGGACGTTGTTCTCCATGGCGCTCGGCGCAGCGCTCTCCGCGCTGCTCAGCCCCGAGCAGATGGCGAGTTTCGGCTGGCGGATCCCGTTCGTGCTGGGCGGTTTCCTCGGGTTGTACGCCTTGGTGCTCCGCAAGCAGTTCACCGAGACCGACATCTTCAAGGCCGCGGCGGACGCCGAGCCGGCCGCGAAGGAGGCCCGGCCGAAGCGGTCGACCCTGCGGATGCTGCGGGCGAACATCAAGCCGATGCTGTGGGTGGTGGGCATCAACGTCGGCGGCACCATCGTCTACTACGTCTGGGCCATCAACGCCCCGACGTTCGCCATCTCGCAGCGGCACACCGACCCGACCGGCGCGATGCTGGCGGGCGCGGCGGCGACGGCGCTCTACATCGCGTCGATGCCGGTCTGGGGCTGGCTGTCGGACCGGATCGGCCGCCGGCGACTGCTGCTAATCGTCTGGCCGGTGTACCTGGTGCTGTTCTACCCGCTGAACATGCTGATCCAGGGCGAGGTCTGGCAGCTGTTCGTCGCGATGTCCATCGGCGTGGTGCTCAACGGCGTGCTCAACGCGATCGGCCCGGCGATCACGGCGGAACTGTTCCCGACCGGTATCCGGGCGCTCGGCCTGGCCGTGCCGTACGCGCTGACGGTGGGCCTGTTCGGCGGCACCGCGCCCTACGTCCAGACGTACCTGTCGGAGCTGGACATGTCGGGCTGGTTCAACATCTACGCGATCTCCCTGGGGGTGATCACGCTGATCACGTTCTGGCTCCTGCCCGAAACGAAGGGCATGAAGCTCGGCGACGAGCAGCAGAACACCCCGCAGAACGCCGCAACGCAGTAACCACCGAGGCAAAGCCCGGCACCGGAAATCCCCCGGTGCCGGGCTTTCCCGTTCCCGGCGGCCGGAAAACGGATTGAAGGTGCGATGCCGGGGCGATTAGCGTGCGGGGCGTGGCCCACCCCGATCACGACGTGACGGTCGGCATGGTGTTCCGGGCCCTGACCACGCAACCCGAGCTGCTGCCCGGCCTGCTGGCTGCCGAGGAGCTGCCCGAGGACGTCAAGGCCAGAGCTGTCGCTCGCTGCCCGTTCGAACTCCATTGAGGCCGTGAGTGCTTTGGGTTGCCATGGGGAGTGTCCTTTTGTTCCACTACGATTGAGCTTCTGAAGTCACCAGCCGCTCGAACCCACTTCGACCCGCAGGCCGGGGTGGTCGCGCCGGGCCACGTCGATCATCCCGGGGGAGAGATCGATGCCGAAGGCGTCGACACCGAGATCGCGCAGGTGAGCAGTGACATGTCCGGGGCCGCAGCCGACGTCCGCGACCGGCCCACGGCCAGCGGCCCGCACGCTGTCAGCGAACAACGCCAGCGCCGCGCGAAGGTACTGGTGACCGGCGATGGCGTCACGCACCTGGTCCGCATAGCTGGCCGCGACCGTGTCGTACGAGGTTCGGGTGTCGACCAACCAGTCGCCCGTGTTCATGACCGGCACGGTAGCCCATGATCACCATCGACCGGCCTCCCGAACCGGCCGACGACTACCCCGTCCAACTCACCCTGGACGACGACCTCGTGCAACCAACGTCCCGGGACACCACAACTAGTACTCCAGCCGGACTTCGTGATCTTGGCAGGTGAGGCCGGCGAAGACGGGCGCGGCCACGGACCAGGAACAGTGAACTTGCGATCTACGGTTGGAGTATCAGGACGCTGGTCCCGCAAACGGGTGAATCGGCGGACTTCTCGGCGAACTCGGTGAACCAGACCGCGGCCGGAAACCGTGTGTCGGAGGCCGGAAGATCATCCGGCCACCGAATATTTTACGCCGCAAGGTATTTTCCCGGATGACGGCCGGGTTCGGTGTTCGTGGCCGGGCCGGAGCCGGTAGGCTGCCGAGCCGTCGCGGGGACCGGTATCGAGTTCTGGGGACTCGACCACGAATACTTCGGTGTGGGGACACCGGAATCGTCCGCCGGATCCACCGGACACGATGCGCATGGTGGAGTTCGCATGGGGTTTACGCCGGAAGCGATCGAGGCCGGGCCGTACCTGGCCGTGTATGCCGTCCTGCTCTGCGCGGTATCGGCCGTCCGGGTGGGCGCCTACTTCTGGGCGCAGTCCAGGGCGCTCGCTCGCACGGCACCTTCGTTGGGGCCCTACGACGTGGCCGCGGTGTCCGGTTATTCGTACCGGGTCGTCGAGACCGCGCTGGCGGGCCTGGTGGATTCGGTTGCGGTCACCGTCCATCCCGGCGATCCCACCGAATTCCGTCCCCGACCCGACGCCGGGCAGCGTGTTCAGGATCCCGTGCAGCGGCAGGTACTCGAGCTGTTGCCGAGCCATGCGAACCTGCACTCGCTGACCAGGGCGTTCACCCGGACCGAGACCGCCGCCGGCTTGCGGCGCAGACTGGTGTCCGCGGGATTCCTGCTCAGCTACCCAGGACGCGAGCTCCTCACATGGGTCACCTGGGCGCTGCTCCCGCTCACAGTGCTCACGATGGCAGTCTGGCAGTGGGCGTCGAAAGCGACCGGCCTGCCCCTGTTCCCCGAGGTCTTCGTGTCCGCTGCCGCCGCCATCTGGTGGGGAATGTCGCTGCCGTTGACGGGCACTCGGCGAGCGAAGCGGCTGAGAGCGATGATCGCGTCGGTGGAGCGCAAGTACCGGCCCACGGACAGGCAGAAGAAAAAAGAGAAGGTCCCGGCGGAAACGGTGGTGCGGAAGGTGCGCGAGGCCGTCACCGCGCGTGCCGGGGAGTGGGGTCTGGCTCCCGGATGGATCGACTCCGCGACCGGCATGGTGCCCTTCCTCGGCTGGAGCGGGTACAGCGCCGAACGGGGCGAACACCTTGAACCCCAACGGTACTGGACACCGGGCACCCGGAGGGCCGGGCCGAAATCCGGGCCACGCCGCGATCTCGGATGGCGCTACCGGGCCCTGGGTGTGGCATGCGGCGTGCTCGCGCTGGGAGTTGTGTTTCCCGGAATGCTGTTCCTGAATGTGTTCTCCATCCCGCTGTTCCTGGTTTGCAGTGCGGTCGGCGCCCGGCTGGCGATGCGGGGGAAGAAACATCTCGCCGCGGACGGGCGCGAGGTGTTGCGCACCAGCTATGCCCCGCCGGTGCTGTATCTCCGGTCGTTCGCCCATGACGCCCTGCTCGAACGGCATGCTCCGTTCCGGTCGCTCATGGCCGCTCTGGGCTCCGGAGGCTCGTATCTCGAGGAACTGGCCACCGCGGTCCGTCGTTTCGGCACGTTCGTCGCGATCGGGAATCCCGGTAACCCGCTGCCCGCGCTGGGACCCGCGCACATCTACGTTCCGCCGGAACCGGATCCCGGCCCGGATCTCCATCGGTGGCAAGCCGAAGTACTCAATCTGATGCACGGTGCCTCGCTCGTGCTGATCTCGGCGGGACACAGCGAGGGTCTGCGGTGGGAGTTCGCGCAGGCGACTTCGCTGATGCCACCGGAACGACTGGTGGTCCTCGTCCCGCTCAACCGCGAGGAATACGCGCGATTCCGGGAGCGCACCCACATGTACTTCCGCGCGGGTCTGCCCGCCGACCCGCGCAAACGCTCTGTCCGGAATAAGGAGCAGATCCACGGGCTGATCTACTTCGACCGTGACTGGACGCCGCATTTCGTCGCGTTCCGCCGCCACGCACTCCTGCAACTGCACCTGGGCCGGATCGTGATCCGCCCCAGCCTGCGCCGGGTGCGGAACCGGCTGACACATGCGTTGTATCCGGTCTTCCGCAGCAACCGGGTCGGCTGGCCGGGCATCGTGCTTCCCGTTCCCTTCGGCCGGGCCAGCCGTCATCGAGTCGTCCCGGGATTGTCCGTTGCGAGGGCACTGCTGCTCGCCGTGGTGCTGAGCATCGCGGCTGCCGTGGTGTCCAGCTTCACCGGCTAGTACTCCAGCCGGGCTTCGTGATCTTGGCTGGTGGGGGCGCTGGAAGGCAGGGCGGCCGCAGCGAGCTGGAGCAGCGGCAGATCGGGTATGTCCTGGCTGCGGCCTGCGATCATCGCGTCATCACGGCCACCGGCACACATCGGGCCGACGGACTGGTCGCGGGGCTGCCGAAACGGGCCTGGCAACGCCTGTCCGCCGGCAAAGGCGCGAAAGGACACCGGTTCTACGACTGGGCCTGGATCACCCTGGCTGGTGGCGAGGGCGAGGGCGAGCCCGCCGGTCATCGGTGGCTACTGGCCCGGCGTAACCGCCGCACCGGCGAACTGGCCTACTACCGCTGCTACGCGCCCGGGCCAGTGCCTCTGGCCACGCTGGTACGCGTCGCCGGCCGTCGGTGGACCGTCGAGGAATCCTTCCAGACCTCAAAAGGCCAAACCGGGCTGGACGAACACCAGGCCCGCACCTGGACGTCCTGGTACCGCTGGACAACCCCTCGTGCTGCTCGCCCACGTCTTCCTCGCGATCGTGACGGTCACTGCGCCTTCCAGACCCAACAGCACAGGGCTGATTCCCTTGACACTCAACGAAATCCGTCACCTCTACACCAACATCGTCATCACGCCCGCAGCCGACATTCTGCGCGTCCTTCGCTGTTCACGCTGGCGGAGAAGACATCAGTATCGAGCCCAGAAAGCCCACTACCAGCGACAATCACGCCAAGAACCATGAAGATCACGATCTACGGCCGGAGTACTGGGCAGGCTCAAAGAGCAGTTGCTTGCTCAGGGTGCTCCGCACTGGTGAACACTCAATGCGCGCGACGACCGCCGACCGGTGTGCCTCGAGCTCCGGGTCAAGGGCAAGCTCGTACCGAAACCGCGTTGTCGACTCTTCACGCTCCAGGTAGACGCGGACCTCCACCTTGGCCTCCGTGACACCGAGATCCGCCAACGCCATCCGCGCCGAGATCGTCATACAAGATGCCACCGATGCCTCCAACAGCTCATGCGGCCGCATCCCGGCCGAACCGCCGATCCCGCCCTTGAGCGTGTCAGCGATCCCCTCATTCTCCCCGGCCCGGAACCTGACCTGGTAGGGCGTTGGAAGTGCCATCGCCTCGATCACGAGCTGCGCCTTTCTGCCGAGTACCAACAGGCAGAGAGCGTAACGCTAGGAGCTCATATCTTGGGAGATCAATTCCAAATAGCGGAACGATCCCTGATGCGGCGGCCGCGGCCGGACAAGCGAGCTGGGGTGCTCGCCGCCCCCAGACCCCGGCAGCCTTCCGGGATGAAGCGGAGCCCGCACGCTGCGGTCCGCTCGGGGAGGTCCTCATGCCGTCGACCTCCACGAGGGCTACCAGACAGCATCAAGGGGCAGACCCCACCAACCCTCACCGAGGACCGGAGCGATTCCCCTTGACACTGCCCTATCGGGCTACGCCAGGTCGACGGGATGAGGACGCAGCCCCTCGCTTATAGGTGGGGAACCACCCACGGATGAGAAACTGCCGAAGCGTGCCGCCCGCAGTACCTGCATAGCGGTGATGCAACAAAAGGTCACTCGCTATGGCAACCCCAAGCACTCACGGGCCCGTCGCCTGCCGAACCGTTGGACTTTCGGTCGTCCTCAGCGGCGGGTGAGGACCCACCACGCTTGGACCGCCGCGTAGGCGAGGATCACCGCGCCGACCGCGCTCGTGATGTGCACGCCGAAGGTGAAGGCGTGCGCCGCCGACTCGCGCAGCGCGATGCCCTGCTCCACCGGCAGCTCGGCAGCCGCCGACAGCGCGCCGCCCAGCGTGTCCCGGACCGTGTCCACTATGAATTCCGGGACGCCCGCGACGTCGACGCGGCCGCGGTAGGCCGCGGTCAGGACGCTGCCGAGGATCGCCGTGCCCATCGCGGCGCCCAGCTCGTAGCCGGTCTCCGAGATCGCCGAGGCCGCGCCCGCGTTCTCGGGGGCGACGCTGTTCATGATGGTGTCGTTGGTCGCCGTCTCGGTGATGCCCGCGCCGAGGCCGACCACCATGAACGCCACGACCACCAGCCAGGTGCCGCCCTCCGCGGGCAGCAGCACCATCAGCAGGTAGCCGAACGCGGTCGCCAGTATCGCCGCGCCCAGCAGCTCGGCCAGCCGGACCCGGCGGATCAGCCGGACCGCCACCAGCGACCCGAGCACCGACAGCGCGATGCCCGGCAGCAGCGCGAGACCCGCGCGCAGCGGGCTCATGCCCAGCACGAGTTGCAGGTACTGGGTCATGAAGAACAGCCCGCCGACCATCACGAACACCGCCAGCAGGTTGCTGGTGACCGCGACGCTGAACCGCGGGTTGCGGAACAGGGCCAGGTCCAGCATCGGGGCGTCCAGCCTGCGCTGCCTGCGCACGAACGCGTAACCGGCGATCGCCGCGACCGCCACCGCGGGCAGCGCCAGGGCGCCGCCGCCGGCGAACTCCTTGATGCCGAGGACCAGCGCCAGCATCGCCAGCAGCGACAGGCCCGCACTGGCCAGGTCGTAGCGGCCGGGCGCCGGATTGCGCGACTCCGGGATCACCAGCGGGCCGACGATCAGCAGCAGGACCATCACCGGCAGGTTGATCAGGAACACCGAGCCCCACCAGAAGTGCTCCAGCAGCAGCCCGCCGAGCAGCGGGCCGAAGGCGGAGCCGCCGGCGAAGGTCGCGGTCCAGGCCGCGATCGCGGTGGTCCGGGCGCGCGGGTCGGTGAAGATGTTGCGGATCAGCGACAGCGTCGAAGGCATCAGCGTCGCGCCGGCGATGCCCAGCAGCGCGCGAGCCGCGATGAGCAGCTCGGCGGTGGGCGCGAAGGCCGCCAGCGCAGAGGCGAGGCCGAAGCCGGTCGCGCCGATCAGCAGCAGCCTGCGGCGGCCGATCCGGTCGCCGAGCGTGCCCATCGTCACCAGCAGGCCGGCCAGCATCAGCGAGTAGATGTCGACGATCCACAGCAGTTGTCCGCCGGTGGGCCGCAGCTCCTCGCTGATGTGCGGGAGGGCGAAGCTCAGCACCGTGTTGTCGACCGAGATCAACAAGACCGGGAGGAGGAGGGCGGCCAGCGCCGTCCACTGCTTGCGGGAAATCTGAGGCGAATTCAGCTTTAACATTTTCTACTCGTTTCGACTGTACCGTCTGGACGGTATAGTAACCGTCCGGACGGTACAGTGCCACCCATGGCAGCCACCAGCACCCGCGACCGCATCCTCGACGCGCTCCAGCGGATCCTGATCCGCCAGGGCACCGCGGCGGTGACTCTCGAATCGGTCGCCGCCGAGGCGGGCGTGTCGAAGGGCGGCCTGCTCTACCACTTCCGCTCCAAGCAGGCGATGCTCCAGGGGCTGACGCGGCGGATCGACGAGGACGCCGAGGCCGAATTCGCCCAGGCCACCCGGGAAGGCGTGGACGTCGTCCGGTACTTCCTGCAGACCTCGCTTCCCGAGTCGGACGAGGAAGCGGCGCTCTACTGGTCGGTCATCGCGGCCCTGCGCAGCGGCGAAGGTCTCACCGACGACGGCACCGAGGTGCTGGCCAGAGTCTTCAGCCGCTGGTCCGAACTGCTCACCGACTACATCGGCGACCCGGTGCTGGCCGAGACCGTCCGCCTGGTCGGCGACGGCCTCTACCTGAGCGCGCTGTCCGGCCTGCCGCGCCCCGACCCGGACCTGCTGCGCCGGGTCTTCGACCGGATCCTCGAACAGGTCGCGGCGGCGCGCGGGTCCTGATCGCCGCCATTTCCGGGAAGAAGCCTTTTCGGTATGTCGCCCGGAACTTGGCGAGTGTTACCCAGTTCGTATACAAAAGATCGTACCGCTGAGTAAGATCCACCCCGACAAATTTGGCTCGTCGGGAATTCCATGCGGGGGTCGCACGGTGTGGACGCAGCGGGATCAGATCCAGGCATACCGGTTCCTCCGCCGACGACTGGTATCCGCGCTCGTCTCCGCCGACGCCAACCATCCGGTCGCGCCCGCCAAGCGGGTCGTCCTCGGCACGGCGCTCGGCCTGGCGGTCGCGCTGCTGGTGGGTGCCGTGTTCGGCGTCATCGGCCTGCTCGCCCCGACGCGCGCGGAGGCGTGGCGCCAGGGCGGCCAGGTGATCATCGAGAAGGAGACCGGAACGCGGTTCGTCCTCGGTCAGGACGGCCTGCTGCACCCGGCACTCAACTACGCCTCGGCACGGCTGCTCGCGGGTGGCGACGGCGGCAAAACCGTGACGGTGTCCGCGAAAGCGCTCAGCGGCGCGCCCCGCGGCGCCGCGGTCGGCATCGCGGGCGCGCCGGATTCGCTGCCGGGCGGCGATCGCCTGCTGACCGGCGCCTGGACGGCCTGCACCCGCGTCGTGCCCGACCGGCCGAGCGGCGAGGCCCCGATCACCACCGTCCTGTTAGGACCGAGCGGCGCGGGCGCGGAACTCCGCGAGGAGCAGGCGCTGCTGGCCCGCCTGCCCTCCGGCGAGCGCTTCCTGGTGACCGGCGGGCACCGGTACCGGCTGGGCGGTGAGCGCGCCGTGGTCGCGCTCGGCTACGCGGCGGCCGAGGAGGTCCCGGTGGCGCCCGCGTGGCTGAACACCCTTCCGGCGGGCCGGGATCTGGCCACCATCGCGGTGCCGGACGCGGGCAAGCCCGGCATCCGGGTCGGGTCCGAGACCCGCCCGGTCGGGCAGGTGCTGGTGTCCGAGGTCGGCGAGTACTACCTGGTGCGGCGCGACGGCCTGGCCGTGATCACCGAGACCGAGGCGGACCTGCTGCTCGGCGCGCCGGAGAACACCGCCGCCTACCCCGGCGGGCGCCCGCACCGGGTGGAGGTCGCCACCGCCGACATCGGCGGCGTGCCGCGATCGCCGGAACGCCAGGACGGCTACCCCGACCGGCGTCCGGAGCCCGTCAAGCCCGGCCGCGCGCCGACGGTGTGCGCCACCGGCGAGCGCGTCACGATCGGCCAGGCGCTTCCCCTGCGGGGCGGGGAAAAAGTCGTCCCGGTGACCGCGCCCACCCCGGACACCGCCGCGGAGGTGTACGTGCCGGGCGGGTCCGGCGCGGTCGTCGCCGAGGAACCGGCCCCGGGCGTGCCCGCCGGGGCGGTGTACCTGATCACCGACGCGGGGATGAAGTACCCGATCCCGGGCGACGAGGCGGTTTCCGCGCTCGGTTACGGAAACCGGCCGACGCACGGCGTGCCCGCGTCGGTGCTCGCGCTGTTCCCGACCGGCGCCGTGCTCGACCCGGCACTGGCCGGGCAGGTGTTCCCGGGCTGATGGGATCGGCGGAACGCGGGCTCGTCCGGCTGGGACTCCGCTACGCCGTGTGGCTGCGCTTCGTCGTGATCGCCGTGGCGAGCGGGGCCTCGCTGGTGCTGGAGAACGAGCGGAAACCCGGCTGGGCCATCTTCATCGTGCTGGCGCTCAACGCGTGGAACGCGTGGTACGCCGCCCGGATGTCCCGCTCTGCCGCGCGCTGGCCGGTCGCCGTCGACGTGCTGGTGATGTGCGCGATCTGCCTCACCCAGGTCTGGACGACGCCCACCGCGCCCAGCCCGGAGGGCACCAGCTGGGTCCGGGTCGCCGCGGCGATCACCGTGGTCGCCTACCCCTGGCAGCTCGGCGCGGGGGCGTTGGGCGCGGCGACCGCCGTGATCACCGCCGCGCACCTGGCCGGGACGGCGCTCTCGCTGCCCGAGCACTGGCTGACGGCCGCGCCGATCCACCTGTGGATGTTCATGGAAGCCGGCCTGTCCTGGGGGCTCTACCTGCTGGTCCGGCGCGGCGCCCGGACCGCCGACCAGATCGTCGCCCGCGGCGAGCGGGTGCGCCGCCGGTCGGCGGTCGCCGAGGCGCGGCGCACCGACGAGCGCGAACACCTCGCGGCCCTGCACGACACCGCGTCGGCCACGCTGCTGATGGTCGGCGCCGGGGTGGTGGCCGAGCGGCAGATCTGGCTTGCGGAGCAGGCGAAACGGGATCTGGAGGTGATCCGCGGCCGGTCCGAGGTGTCCGATGGCGAGGTCGATCTCGTCGGCATGCTGCGGGAGACCATCACCAGGACACCGCTGCGGGTCCGGCTGACCGCGCCCGACGAGCTGGTGGTGCCCGCGGTGGAAGCGGCCGCGCTCTGCCACGGCACGCGGGAAGCGCTGACCAACGTCGTCCGGCACGCCGGGGTCGACCGGGCCGACGTGGCCGTTGCGCAGCACGGCGACAGCGTCGTCGTGGAGGTCGTGGACGCCGGGCGCGGATTCGACCCGGACCGGATCTCCGGCCACCGCTACGGCGTGACCGGCTCGCTCGTGGAGCGGATGCGCCGGACGGGCGGGAGCGCGCAGGTGATCAGCAGCCCCGGCGGCGGAACCCGGGTGCGGATGACGTGCCCGCTCGGGGCGGCGGAGGACGCCGGGGGCGACGCCGAGATCATCGCCACGAAGTTCCAGCAGGGCATGCAGTGGGCCGTGGTGGTGATGAACCTCGTCATCCTGTGCCTGCTCGACCTGCCGAAGCTGCTGGCGAACCTGGACGGCTACCGCTCCGCGCCCACCCAGTTCCTCGCCTTCGCCGGGTTCCTCGCGGTGACCCTGGTCGTGCTGGTCAGCCTGCGCAGGCAGCGGCCGATCGGCCGGTGGCGCTGGCCGCTGCTGGCGCTGGTGTTCGCGTTGTCCGCGGCCGGGACCGCGTCGGTGCGGCCCGAGCACCTGCTCGGTTTCGCGCACTGGTCCGAAGGGGACGCCGGCTGGACGGTGGCGCTGCTCCTGCTCGACTGCCGGATCCCGACCTTCACCCTGACGCTCGTCGCCCAGTACGTGATGACCTTCGTGCAGGTCGGGCTCGCCGGGAACGCGGCGACCTCGTTCTCCGACGCGGTGAACGCGACCGTGCTGATCCTCAGCTACCAGACCGCGATGGGTTTGATCGCCGCGGTGCTGCGCGCGCTCGCGGTGTCCTCGGCCCGGGCCGCCAGGGAGGAGGAGCAGCTGCGGACCGCCGAAGAAGTGGCGCGGCAGCTGCACCAAGACCGCAAGAACCGCTACGCCGACCTGGAAGGCACGACCGTTCCGCTGCTCGACGGCCTGGGCTCGGGCGCCCTCGACCCGGGCGACGTGTCGGTCCGCCGGCGGTGCTCGGTGGAGGCGGCGAAGATGCGCCGCCTGTTCGCCGAGGACGCCTCCACCCCGGATCCGCTGCTGCACGAGCTCCGGGCCTGCATAGAACTGGCCGAGCGGCAAGGGGTTTCGGTGCGCTTCGCCGAGTACGGCAAGCGCCCGGCGATCCCCAGGGAGGTGCGGCGCAAGCTCACCGAGCCCGCGGTCACCGCCCTGGCCACCGCCACCGGCACGGTGCGGGTGACGGTGGCTGGCTCCGGCGACGCCGTCACGGTCAGCCTCGTGGCCGCGGCCGCCGAACCGGTGCTCGCCGAACCCCGGTCCGACGGCGACGTGGTCACCACGACGGTGGTCGACGGCGGCCGGATCTGGATCGAGGCGAAGTGGAGCCTCCCGACATGACGTCCTCCCCCGCCCGCCGAGGCGGGATTCCCAGCAATGACACGACATCGCGCAGCGGAGGTTGGAGTTGATCACGGTCGTGGTGGTAGACGATCATCCCGCGGTGGTCGCCGGCGTGCGGGCCTGGTGCTCGTTGGCCGACCCGCCGATCAAGGTGCTCGATTCGGGCCCGGCGGTGTCGGTCGCGTGGCTGGATCCCGGCGCCACCGCCGACGTGGTGATCTTCGACCTGCAGCTGGACATCACCGGCCCCGCCTACGGCGACCTCAAGCGGCTGGTGGACGCCGACCGCCCGGTGGTGATCTACAGCATGCGGGCCGACCGGGAAACCGTGTTGACCTGCCTGGACATCGGCGCCTTCACGTACCTGACGAAGGCGGAGGGCGAGGACCACCTGGTCGCCGCCGTGCAGGCCGCGGCGACCAACACGCCGTACCTGCCGCCGTCGCTGTCCGGCGCGTTCGGCACCGACGACCGGCCGAACCGGCCCCGGCTGTCGCCCCGGGAGACCGAGGTGCTGCTGGAGTGGTTCCACTGCGAGTCGAAGGAAATGGTGGCGCGACGGCTCAACCTGACGGTGCACCGGGTCAACTCCTGCCTGGAGCGGGTGCGGATCAAGTACGCCAACGTCGGCCGGGAGGCCCCGACCAAGGCCGCGCTGGTCGCCCGCGCGATCCAGGACGGCCTGGTGCGCGCCGACGAACTCTGATCCCCGTCGCGCTCAGGCTCGCAACCGACGATTCCTGTCGGCATGCCCGGCTACGTTTCCCGATCGTGACGGACATCCACTACCTGACCGGCGACGCGACCAGCCCCCGAGCCGAGGGCCCCAAGGTCATCGCCCACATCTGCAACGACCGCGGCGGATGGGGCAGGGGATTCGTCCTGGCGATCTCCCGGCGCTGGCCGGAGCCCGAAGCCGCCTACCGGCGCTGGCACCACGACCGGGCCCGCAACGACTTCGCGCTCGGAGCGACCCAACTCGTCCAGGTCGCGCCCGACACCTGGATCGCCAACATGATCTGCCAGCACGGCATCAGGACCAGCCGCAGCTCCGGCCCGCCCATCCGCTACGGCGCAGTGCGCGAATGCCTGCGACACCTCGCCGCGCACGCCACCCGGCTCGCCGCGAGCGTCCACATGCCCCGCATCGGCACCGGCCTGGCCGGAGCCCGCTGGGACCGCATCGAACCGCTCATCGCCGGCGAGCTCACCGGCCACGACATCCCCGTCACCATCTACGACCTGCCACAACCCCGGGATCGAGCACAGGACGACCGTCGAGGGCGACCAGCACGTGGCGGCGGCATCGAAGGGGCCGCCGGGAACGGCTGACGGACGGGGCCGCCCGGAAATGGGGTACGAACGGCCCCCACCGCGCGCGAGCGGATCTCGCTAACGTCCTCCGCGGAGATCCAATCGGGAGGAATCGGTGGAGACCAAGCGGATTCGAGTCGGGGTGGTGGAGGACCACCCGCTGTACCGCGCGGCGGTGGCCCGGATGCTCGGCGACACGCCGGACGTCGAAGTGGACGCGGTCGCCGAATCGGTCGCGCAGTTCGCGGCCCGCAGCCGGTGCGCCGGGAGCATCGTCGTGCTGGACCTCGGGTTGCCCGGGGTGCGGGGCGCGGCGGCCGTGATGGAACTCGTGCGCCGCGGCCACCCGGTGCTGGTCGTCTCGGCGATGGCCGACCGCACCGAGGTGGTCGGCGCGATGCTGGCCGGGGCCCGGGGCTTCCTCGGCAAGGACGCCGATGGCGAGGAGATCCTGGCGGCGATCCGGGAGATCGCGGCCGGGCGCAGCCACGTCGCCCCGAAGCTGGCGGCGGTCGTGCTGGACACCTCGCGGGAGCGCAACGCCGGCGCGCGCATCGAGCTCTCGCACCGCGAGGCCGAGGTGCTCAGCAGGCTCGCCGCCGGCGAACGCGACCAGGACATCGCGATGGGCCTGCGCATCAGCATCCGCACGGTCCGGTCCTACCTGGACCGGATCAGGGACAAGACGGGACTGCGGCGGCGTCCCGCGCTCACCGCTTACGCGATCGAGAACGGCTTTGTCACCTGCCCGGCGCCCGACCGGATGCCGGCCTGAGAACTCGTTCGGAACGTGGTGGCGCGGCGACTTCGAAGCGGCGCAGCCGCTCGGCCCACCTGCGCAACTCGCACCGCCACGCAAGGTGAGCCTGGAAACAGGCCCTCACGTCGGGAGAAGCGCGTGATGATCCTCGCGTCCACGATCTGCTTGATGGCGATGCTGACCGTCAGCGTCCGGCTCGCGCACCACGCCGGGTACCGGCGCGGGCGAAGGCGGGAGCGGGCCGTCATGAACCGGTACCTGCACGACACCGTCCTGCCGACGCTGGAGGCGCTGGCGCTGGCCGCCCCGTCGGATGCGGCCACCGCGCCGGCCAGGCTCGCCGAGCTGCGCCAGGCCGCCAAGGAGCAGGCCGCGTTGGTGCGGCGGGACATGATGGCCCGCACCGAGGCGGGGCGCGCGCGGCTCGAACCCGATCTGGTGGCGCTGGCGGAGGATCTGGCGCGCCACCGGCTGCACGCCGAACTGATCCGGGGGGACGTGGACGACACGCTCCCGGCCCATCGGCGCACCGCGATGCGCGACGCCGTCCGGGAAGCGCTGCGGAACACGCAGAAGCACAGCGGAACCGATCGCGCCGTCGTGCGCGTCGAGGAGCGCGACCGCGGGATCGCGGTGGTCGTCCGCGATCACGGGTCCGGCTTCGACACGGCGGGCCGGGACGCCGGATTCGGCATCAGGGAGTCGATTTCGGCCAGGATGGCGGAGGTCGGCGGCTCCGCTCGCGTCGAATCCCGCCCCGGCTGGGGAACCCAGGTCACGCTGTGGGTTCCGCAGTCATGAGGCGCGCGGCACCGCTGGCCGCGGCGGTCTGCGCGGCGCTCGGGGCCGGCCTTCTCATCGGCGCGCCGCCCGCCTCCGCGCAGTGCGCCGCTCCCGCCGGCGTGTACCGGGAGGCGATGGGGTGGGCGCAGCGGCTCACCGACGCATCGGGGACCTGGCCGGTCACCGACGGAACCGGGCAGCTGCTCGCGGTCGTCGGCACCGGGATCGACGCGGACAACGACCAGTTCGGGCCGGGACAGGTGGTGCCGGGCTCCGATCTCGGGGACTGCGACGGGCGCGGCACCTTCGCCGCGGGCATCGTCGGCGCGCGGCCCGACCCGGCGACGGCCTTCGCGGGCATGGCGCCGGGGGCTCGCCTGCTCGGGATCCGGTACACCGAAACCCGCTTCGGCGGCGGCGATCCCGACCCGGATGCGCTGGCCGGCGCGATCCGGCGAGCCGCGGACGCGGGCGCCACGGTGATCCTGGTGGCCGTGCCGACGCCGCGCACGAGCCCGGCGCTGGAGGACGCGGTGCGGGATGCCCTGACCGGCAACGCGCTGGTCGTGTCGCCTGCGGTGGGCGACGAGCCCGGAACGCGGTCCTACCCGACCGGCCTGCCCGGCGTCGTGGCGGTCGGCGCGCTCGCCCCGTCCGGCGCGGCGGTGCAGGACGAGTCGGGTCCACACCTCTCGATCGCCGCCCCGGGCGCGGACCTGACCGGCCTCTCGGCCGGGGCCCGCGGCGGGCTCGGGCACCGCTGGGGCGTGGACGGCCCGGCGTTCTCGGCGGCGTACGTCGCGGGCGCGGCGGTGCTGGTGCGCTCCTACCGGCCGGGGCTGAGCGCCGAGCAGGTCGCCGAGCGGCTCGCCCGGACCGCCAGCCACCCGCCGAACGGGCACGACCCCCGGCTGGGGTGGGGCGTGCTGAACATCGGGGCCGCCGTGGCCGCGGAGCTGCCCGACGATCCTTCCGCGCTTCAGCTCCCGAACGTCCCGGCGCCGCCGATGGCGACCGTGCGTCCGGCCGCGGGCCCGGCGCCGCTGCCCGACCACGAGCCGCTACCGGGTTGGCTCGCGCTGCTGGGCGTCGCCGGCGCCGCTCTCGCCGTCGTCGCGCGAACGACCATCCGGCTCGGCAAGTCCCGCGGCTGGCGCCCGGGCTCCCGACGCTCCCCCTGAGCGGAGTTCCGCCGACTCGGCCGCCAGAAGCCGATCGGCGCGATGTTTTCGCTGGTCACATGGCCACGAGTCGCTTGGGCTGCGATAGCGGAGACCGATCCGGGGGCGGCGAGCGCCAGGGGTGTTCGTGATCGAGCGGGGGCTCACTCGTCTTGGTCTTGGTGTGTCTCTTCGCGGGGCAAGGGCCACCCGTGGAACGGCGGTTCCGCAGTCCCATCGAGCAAGGCTGCGAGGTCGCGGCGCAGTTCCTTCTCGGTGTCGTACGCGACGATCACCTCAGGATGCCCCGGCACGCGGAAGGTGACTCGCCAAGTGCCGGTGGGCGTCCGTTCGATCTGCATCAGAAGTTCGCGCCCCGCTCCCCAGCGGATGACTGTCCCGTTCACGGCGTGCCGCTCCCCTGCTCGTACGGCCCTCACGGTATGCGTCGTGACGGTCGCGCAGTAGAGTCCTTCGTCTGGGGAGGGCCGGGCCCCGAGACGAACGCCCGTTCCAGGGCCGGAGTGATGCACGCTCCAGCCCGCCCACGTCGTGCGGGGCTGTCGAGCGCTCGAGGCGCGATGTCGTTGCCCCGGGGCACAATGCGGGGCATGTCGCAGTCATCTCCGCACCGGCACCACGCCATCGACTACGTGGAGCTCACGGTCACCGATATCGAAGCCGCCAAGCGCTTCTACTCCGAAGCGTTCGGCTGGCGGTTCAACGACTACGGCCCGGCTTACGCCGGAATCCGGGCCTCGCAGGACGAATCCGCACCCGAGGTCGGCGGCCTGCGCACCGACCAGGAGGTGCGCGCGGGCGGGCCGCTGGTGCTGCTCTTCTCGACGGACCTGGACCGGTCCGCGGAGGCGGTGCAGAACGCCGGCGGCCGGGTGGTGAACGGGCCGTACGAGTTCCCCGGCGGGCGCCGGTTCCACTTCACCGACCCGAGCGGGAACGAACTCGGCGTCTGGGCGGAGGCGTAGCGGGGTCGCCCGAACGACGACGGGCACGATGGGGAGTGGAACGGCCGCTGAGCGACGGGGGGTTTGCGCTCAGCGGCCGGGTTCGTGGGGCGGTCCACAGTGGTCAGGCGGTCACAGCGCGGACTGCCTTTCCCTGATGGCGCCGTGGACGACGTCGTTGATGTCCCGCCAGGACGGCGAGCCCGGGTCCAGGACGCTGCTGTGCGATGACACGTCCGGGACGAACCAGCCGTCCGAGTCGTGGCTGGACGGCAGCGGCGTGACGCCGGGGAAGTCGTCCGGGTCGGGCCCGTGGACGCGGCCCTGCGCCCACTGGATCGGGTCGTGCTCCAGCGTGACCGAGTACCGGGCCGTCGGGTACGGGTTGGTCAGCTCCGTCACGCCCTCGCCCATCCCCGCCGAGGCCACGTGGATCACGTTGTCCGCGCGCATGCCCGCCGCGTCGGCCAGGCCGACGATCGCCCCGCCGTAGCTGTGCCCGATCACGGTGACCTGGGCGCCCTCCCCCAGCCTGGGGCGCAGGTCGTTGTTGACGAACTCCGCCAGCCGCGGCGCCATCTCCCGCGACGGGCCCGCGGAGCTCGCCTCGGGCAAGCCCTGCGGGAAGTCGCCGTTCATCCACAGCACCGACGCCGTCCGGCCGGTCGGGTCGGTGCCGGCGAAGCTGCCCACCCGGTCCGCGTAGCGCGGGAAGTCCTCCAGCCCGGTGTTCATGCCGGGAACCAGGACGGCCACCGACCGGGTGTCGGAGTCGAGCCTGCCGATCAGGCCCACGATCCGACCGTCCCCCGCCGGGTCGAACTCGATGATCTGCGTGTTGCTGTCGAGGATCTCGTCGTACGCCGCGATCTTCTCCCGGAGGTGCCGGATCTCCGCCTCGCGGTCCCCCGGGCCCGGCCTGGCCTCCAACTCCTTCAGCTCCGCGCCGGCCACCGCCCGCGCGGCCTCGATCTGGGCCCGGTTGGCGGCGTTCAGGTCGGCGACCGAGCCACCGGAGGGACCGTCGGTCAGTTCCGGCACGACCAGGTCCGGGTTCAGCCGCCGGATCTTGGCGGCCTGCTCGGCGTCCCAGCGGCGCACCGCGACGTTCGACGCCGTGATCCCGTCGATGATCCCGGTCAGCCTGCTGGAGGCGGCTTGCAGGCCGCGCTCGTTCAGCTGGATGTTGCCGGAATGGCCGGCCTGGGCCGCCTGCGAGCCGGACACGTTCGCGAACGCGGACGTCACCAGCGTGCGCGCGGTGAGGTTGCGGCGGGCTTCACCGAGCACCGCCACCTGGTCGGGCAACGCCTGCGCAGCGGTGTCGAGCGCGGCGTGGTTCACCGCGAACCGCGCCACCGAGGTCTGCTCGGAACGGTCCATTCTCCTGGCTCCTCACGGGAAATCCGGACGACCGCTCAGGTCCTGAGGGTCGGCGGGGTGATGTCGTCGAGCAGGGCGTGCTGCGCCTGCTGGGCGCGGGTGGCGCGCTCGTCGTGCTGCCGGATCATCCGCGCCGCCCAATCGAGGTCGTCGCGGAACTTCTGGTCGCGGTCCAGGGCCTTGCTGGTGGCCTCGCAGCTGCTGGTGATGTTCGACCGGTGCGCGCCCGCCGCCGCGGCCGATGCCTGCACCCGGCCGAAGGCGTTCTGCGACGCGGCGCCGTGCCGCAGCGCCTGCGAGGTGTTCAGCAGCGGATTCCTGGTCCCCTCGACGAGTTTCGCCACCGCGTCGAAGAACTTCGGGACCTCGGCGCGGAAACCGTCCGGGTTGCTGGTGGACGCGCCGGTGCTCGCGGAGTTCTGCGCGCGGCCCTGCCGGACCGCATCCCGCGCCCGGCCGAGGAACTCCCGGTACTGGCCGCCGGTGTAGGTCGACCACTGGCCCCACCCGTGCGCCTCGAAGATCGCGTGGGCGTTGCGCGCGTTCGTCGCCGGGTCGGCGTTCGCCGCCTCGTTGCGGTGCCGCTGGTCGAATGCGTTGCCGTGACCGGGATTCACCGACCGGATCTGCCACAGCCCGACCGACGGGCCGTACACCTCGTTCTGCAGGGACACGTCGCCGATCGCCCCGGGGTTCCCGCGCGACTCCGCGAGCGCGACGGCGACCGCGATCCGCAGGTCCTCGCCGGTGAAGCCGGCGTTCGCGGCGTGCTCCGCGATCTGCTGGTCGGTGAGCGTTGGCATGGTCCTCTCCTCTTGCGGGTCCTTTCGGGATGCGGCGGCAGCCGCATGCGGTGGTTCGGGGTCTCAGGTTTTCGGCCAACGAGGCCAGCCCCGGGAATCCCGCGGTCGGGACGGCGTCCGGGAGTCCGCCACCCGCAAGCCCGTTGAAGAAGCTCCCCGTCAGAACGAGCGTTGGTCCGGTGGTTCGGCTCCGAGGACGGAGGGGGTGATGACCGAGGACTCGCCCCAGACCTCCTCGGTTTCCACCAGCCACGGCGGGATTCGGCGCGCTCCGGACATGTCCTGTCCTCCCGGCGCGAACGGCATCATCGGCATCATCGGCATGCCGCCGGCGCCGCTGCCCGCCGCGTTGACCGCTCCCGCCGCGGCACCCAGCACCCCCGCGGCTCCCATCGCGTTCGGCGCCGCAGCGACGCCGCTCAGCCCGGCCGCCGCCGTCGGGGCGGGCACGGCCGCTCCGCCGCCGAGCGATCCCCCGCCGCCGAGTCCGGGCATCGCGCCGCGCGGCATGCCGATCGGCTTGGCTTCGTCCTTCTCCTCGTTCGCGGGGTCTTTCGGCTTCCCCCACTCCGGCACCTTCGGCGGCCGGAAGCCGCCGAGCCGTCCCATGCCGGCGGCCGATGCCGCGGCCAGCCCGGCGGTGAACATGTTGCCGAACAGCGGCGTGCGCGGTTCCGCGCCGGGCTCCGGCTGCTGCCCGGGCTCGGGTTCCCCTGCCTCGCCGTCGGATCCGTCGTGGCCACCGGTGCCGCCGTCCGCCCCGCCGCCTTCCCCTTCGCCGGGCACCGGCGCGTCCGGCACCTCGGTCTGGTCCGCCAGCGGCATCCCCTGGTCCGCCGCGCGGTACTGGCCGCCGAGCTCGGTCATCACGGCGATCGCCTTGGCGTGCGCGGCATCCGCGGCCGCCGTCGCCTGCTGGTGCTGCTGCACCGCCTTCGCCGCATCGGCCTGCCGCTGGCGCAGCTGGGCAACGGCCGCCGGCGAGGCCGACTGGTCGACCTCCAGCGGCGTGGTGGCCAGCTGCGCGGTCTCCGCGGGCAGCTCCGCGACCTCGACCGCGGGCGGCATCTCGGTGCGGGCCTTCGCCAGCGCGTCGGCCGAATCGTGCACCCGGTCGCGGATGGCGAACGCCGCGTCGCCGATCCGGCGGAGCCCGCCGGAGAGGTCGTTGATCATCACCCGGTACTGCTCGGAGGCGCCGCCCCGCCACTGGTCCTGGAACTTCGCGAGCTTGGCCTCCAGGTTGCCGGCCTGCTCGTGCAGCGCGGCACCGACGCTGTCCCAGGAGTCCGCGGCCGGACGCACCGATGAGTCGTCGCCGCGTTGCAGCATCGCGAAGAGCTGCGCATGGCTGTAGGCGGAGAAGTTCGTCGGTTCCCGCATCCCGCTCACGCCTTCCCCACGCCGGGCAGGCCGACCGACTGCACGGCCGCGCCGAGCCCGGACAGCGATGCGGTGACCTGGTCGTCGTGCTGCTCGTAGGCGGAGAGCACGGTGCCGGTGATCTTCTCGGCGAAGTCGATCGCCTCCCGGGCCCGGCTCACCAGGCTGCGCATCTCCGCCATCGCCAGGAAGTGGTTCTCCCACAGCGAATGGGCCTCGCCGAACTCGCCGAGCCGCAGCTCGCGCTCGGTGAGCGAGTCGAGCTGCCCGGCCGGCCGGTCCATCCCGGACAGCTGGGTGGCGAGTTCACCGGCGAACTCCACCAGCGACCGCAGGTGGACCGCGAACGACTCGTTGCTGGACATGGACATCCCTTTCCGCACATCGATGCGACCGCGCACTGCCGACGTCGCCCCGCTCCGGGATCGCGCACTCGCCTCTCCCACGACCCCGGAGCGGGGCCCTGCCCGCCCGAAAGCTGTTCTACAAGCGGCGTAGCCGCTTGCGGTGCGGGACTCAGCTCGCACCGCCGCGGGTTCTCAGACGTCGTCTGGCGAGGACAGCCCCAGCGCCGTGTATTGGTCATACACAAGTCGGGGATCCCGGAGTCCAGACGGCGTCTGAGGTTCCGCCACGCGCACCGCTACGCAAAGACCATCTCTTACCCGCCCTGCTGGAACTTTCCGGCCAGGGCCGAGTCCAGGGCCGCGCCGTCCATCGCCGAACGGCTCAGCAGCGAACCGAGGTTGTTGATGATCTGCGTCATCTCGCCCAGCGCACCGCGGAGGTTGGCCTCGGCGGTCCGCGCGTCGGAACCCGACTGGCTGCCGGACTGGTACCACGTTTCCCGCACCGGGCCCAGCGCCGTGTCCAGCTCCCCGAGCGCGTTGCCGATCGCGCCGGAGTACCGGACCAGCGCGCCGCCCGCGTTGTCCACCGCGCCGAAGTTCATCGCGACGGTGTCACTCGACGGTCCACCCGCGTAGATCATGTCTGCTCCTTCCCGGACTGGTCCGTGCGCGTCAGCCGTTGAGGCCGGCGATGATGCCGCCCGAGTGCACGGCCGCGGTCGTCTGGTTGATCTGCGCGCTCTGCTGCTCGGAGAAGCCCGCGTGCTGGTTCATGACCTCGTTGAACTTCGTCGCGATGACCGTCAACGCGTTCTGCGCCCGCTGGATCTTGTCGTTGAGCAGCATCTTGTTCTGGTCGAAGGCCAGCCGGGCCGCGCCGTTGAAGTTCTGCGTCGCGCCGACCAGACCCTCCACCTCCGCGTTGAGCTTGGCCATCATCTCGCGGATCCGCGTAGCCGTGTCGTCGAAGTCGCCGGCCGCCTTGGTCATGATCGCCCGATCGACGACGACACCCTGGGGTGTGCTCATGTGTGTCGCCTCCTTTCGCCTGCAGACACTAGGGACGTTCGGCGCGGTCGCCCACGGCAGAACTCACGTCGTCGCCGACGGCACTTTTGCCCGCATCGAACGGAGTCCAGGCCACCTGGACCAGTTCGTGCCCGGCGCGGCGGCGCACCAGGACCCCGCGCCCGGGCGGCTGCTTGCGCGGCCGGACGTCGCCGAGCAGGGCGCCTTCGTCCCGGCTGCCCGACATCACCAGGCCCGGCGAGCCGAGCTCCCTGATGCGCTGGATCACCGGGTCGAACATGGCGCGCGCCGCGCCGCCGCTGCCGCGCGCGAGCACCAGGTGCAGGCCGATGTCGCGGGCGTGCGGCAGGAGGTCCAGCAGCGGCAGCAGCGGGTGCGAGACCTTGCCCGGCGAGGCGACGAGCTCGTAGTCGTCGATGAGCAGGAACAGTTCGCGGCCCTGCCACCAGTCGCGGCGGCGGAGCTGTTCGGGCGTGATGTCCGGCCCCGGCAGGCGTTCTCGCATGGCCTGGGAGACCTGGGCGACGACGTCGTCGAGGACCGGCTCGGAACCGGCGTAGCTGAGCAGGTGTTCCTCGGCGACCGCGCCGAGGAGGCCGCGCCGGTAGTCCACCGCGATGATCCGCGCCTCGGCGGGCGTGTAGCGGTCGGCGATGCCGTGCGCGATGGTGCGCAGCAGCGCGGTTTTCCCGCTTTCCACGTCGGCGAACGCGATGAAGTGCGGCTCCTTGTCGAAGTCGAGGAACACCGGCCGGAGGTCGGATTCCGCCACGCCCAGCGGGATCGCGCGGCCGGGCGGCGCGCCGAGCCGGTCGACGGTGATCTCGCGCGGCAGCAGCCGCACGCGTGGTGCGGGCGGGCCCGGCCAGGCCCGGGAGACTCGGGCGACGAGATCGGCGGTGCCCGTGCCCAGCGTTTCGGCGCGCTGGTCACCGTCCACTCTGGGCAGTGCTCCCAGCATGTGGAGGCGTTCCGGCGTGATGCCCCGGCCGGGCGCTCCGGCGGGCACGTTCTGCGCGGCGCGGCGATCGATCATCGAGTCGCTCGGGTCGCCGAGCCGCAGTTCGACGCGGGTGCCCATGCTGTCGCGCAGCGGCGTCGGCATGCTCAGCCACCAGGTGGTGGAGATGATCACGTGGATGCCGAAGCCGAGCCCGCGGGTGGCGAGCTTGACCAGCGAGTCCTCCAGGGAGGAGAACTCCTGGCGCACCGTCGCCCAGTCGTCGACGACGACGAAGACGTCGCCGAACTCGCGTTGTCCGCCGGTGCTCTCGGTGAACTCCGCGCGGCGCTGCCGGAAGGTCTGGATGGAATCGATGCCGTTCTCGGCGAAGAACGCCTCCCGCTGCTCCAGCAGGGTCGTGGCCTCCGCGACGATGCGCCGGCAGCGCTCCTCGTCCCGCCGCAGGGCGTGGCCGCTGACGTGCGGCAGCCCGGCGATCGAGCCGAGCGCGCCGCCACCCATGTCCAGCAGGAAGAACTGCACCTCCGCCGGTGTGTGGGTGAGGGCGAGCGAGGCGATGACGCCGCGCAGGAAGGTGCTCTTGCCGCTCTGCGGCGCGCCGATGAGCAGGAGGTTGCCCGCCGCGCCGGAGAAGTCCACCCACAGCTGGTCGCGGCGCTGCTCGAAGGGTTTGTCCACTGTGGCCACCGGGACGGCCAGGTTCGCGCTCCAGCCCCGGGGGCGCAGGCCGCGCTCCGGGTGGAGCTCCAGCGGCGGCAGGAGCTGGTCGAGGGTCGGCGGCTCGTCCAGCGGCGGGAGCCAGATCGGGTGCGCGGCCGGGCCCTTGCCGATCAGCCTGGACACCATCGCGCCCATGATCGTCTCGCCGGTGCTCTCGCCCTGCTCCGGCGCAGCGGGCGGCTCGGGCACCGGTTCCGGATCCACGATCTTGTTCAGCCCGAACGGGATCACCCGCCGTCCCGGAGCCAGCGCCGGGGCCGAACCGGCGGCGCGGGGCGCGAGTTCCCCGGAGACGTAGGCGGCCTTGAGCCGTCGCAGCGTGTCGGTGTCGCTCTTCAGGTAGGCCGAGCCCGGCACGGCGGGCAGGTGGTAGGCGTCGGGCACGCCGAGCACGGTCCGGCTCTCCGCCGCCGAGAACGTGCGCAGCCCGATCCGGTAGGACAGGTGCGCGTCCAGCCCGCGCAGGCGGCCCTCCTCCAGCCGCTGGGACGCCAGCAGCAGGTGCACCGACAGGCTCCGGCCGAGCCTGCCGATCATCACGAACAGGTCGATGAACTCCGGCCTGCTGGACAGCAGCTCGCTGAACTCGTCGATGATCACCAGCAGCGCGGGCAGTGGCGCGAGGTCGGCGCCGGATTCGCGGGCCTGCTCGTAATCCCGCACCGACGCGTAATTGCCCGCGGCGCGCAGCAACTCCTGGCGGCGCACCAGTTCCCCGTTGATCGCGTCGGCCATCCGGTCGACGAGGGCCAGGTCGTCGGAGAGGTTGGTGATCACCGCGCAGGTGTGCGGCAGCTCGCTCATCCCGGCGAACGTCGCCCCGCCCTTGAAGTCGATCAGCGCCAGGTTCACCGCCTCCGACGAGTGCGTGACGGCGAGCCCGGTGACCAGGGTGCGCAGCAGCTCGCTCTTGCCGGAGCCGGTCGCGCCGATCACCAGTCCGTGCGGGCCCATCCCGCCCTCGGCGGACTCCTTGATGTCCAGTTCCACCGGCAGCCCGTCGGGATCGAGCCCGAGCGGGACGCGCAGCCGCTCGCGGGCGGCGCGGGGGCGCCAGGTGACCGCCGGGTCGGTGTCGCGCGGATCGCCGATGCCGAGCAGGTCGGCGAGCCCGAAGGTGGTGGACATCGGCGTCTCGGCGCCGGCGGTGCCCGGGGAGTGCCACGGGGCCATCGACCTGGCCAGCGTCTCGGCGGCGGTGGTGCTCAACCGGTCCGGCTCGCCGATGTAGCGGAAGCCGACCTCGTCGTCGCGGCCGACCAGCATGCCCACGAAACCGTCGGAGACGTGCAGGAACAGGGCGTTCGCCCGCGATTCGGCGGGCGGCAGCTCGGACAGCTCGATCACGGTGACGCCCTGCCGCTCGGCATCCGGCGGCACCCGGCCGCCGTCGGCGATCACCACGACGTGCGGCCGGTCGGCGTCGGGCTGCCTGCCGAAGGCCGCGCGCTCGCCGAAGTCGTCGCCGAGCAGCTCCGCGAGCGCGCCCATGTCACCGGCCGCCAGCCGGGCCGGTCCCGCCGCGTCGGGGTCGGTGTCGTCCTGGGCGTGCGGCAGCCACTTCACCCAGTCCCAGTCGGCCCACCGCCGCGGCCCGAGGCACAGCGCGATCCGCAGGTCGTTCGGCGACTGGAAGGTGACGGCCTGGGCGAGCACCGCGCGCACCAGCTCGATGACCTCGTCGCGCTGCCCGCTGACGCCGATCCGGGCGTAGCCGCGCAGCGCGATGGCCACCGGCAGGTCGGCCACCGTCGAGTAGGTGCGGATGAAATGCCGCAGCGCGGTGGAGGAAACCGGGTCCAGGTCCTCCAGCGGCGCGGTCTGCGGGGCGCGCAGCGGGGTGGCCAGCTGCTGGGGCCCGCGGCCGATGCGCACCTGCCCGAAGTGCGGGTCGCGCCTGCGCCGCTCCCAGCGCCGCGGGGTCGGCACGAGGGTCCACAGGTCCTCCGGTTCGGGCTGGGCGAACAGCAGCGCGGCGCGCTGCGCCTCGGCGGTCTCGCGCACCTGCTTGCGCAGCCCGGCGAGGTAGCGCTGGTAGTCGCGGCGCTCCTCGTTGATCTTCGCCTTGGTGGACTGCCGCCCGCCGGCCAGCGACATCGTGATCATGCCGATCATCACGACCAGGAACAGGCCGCCGAAGAGGTAGGTCATCGGGCCGCCGGATCGTCCGATGTAGACGAACGACATGGCGCCCATGCCCAGCATCATCGGCACCATGAACAGCAGCTGCATCCAGGACTGGCCGCCCTTGACCAGGCTGGGCGGCGCCTGCAGCACGATCTCGCCGGCGTGCTGCTCCGGCGCGCGCCCCGGGCGCAGCGCTGGTTGGGTCCGCATCGGTTCTACTCCCCGGGCTCGGAACGCGTGCCGGTCCCGAGTGTGGTCATCTCCGCCGCTGCGCAGGTGGGTACTTTTGCCGTCCACCTGAGATCCCGGCGGACCTACGCTCGCGGAGAATGGAGGTGCGGGATGGACACCAGTCAGGTCACCGCGATCATCAGGGCGGGGCTGTCGTTGCTGGCCCAGACGATCAGCGACGTCACCGGCGACCCGGGAGAGCTGCGGTCCAAGGCGCGGGACTGCGCGGTGTGCGCCGAGCAGGTGGGGGCCGCCGCGTCGGCGACCGGGCAGATCGTGACCCAGCTGGGCGAGACCTGGAACGGCCGGGGCTACGACGCCTGCCGGCAGACGTCCGACAACTTCGTCGACCAGCTCAACAACGCCCTGAAAGTGGCGCTGGAGAAGGAGAGCCAGCGGCTCACCGCCGCCTCGGATGCGCTGGTCAAGGCGCGCAACACCGCGCAGGCGCAGAAGAAGGGCTTCTTCGAGACGGCGATGGACATCGTCCAGCGGATGATGGACGCCATCAGGGCGGCGCACTCGAAGTCCTCGCCGTGGCGCGAGGCGGCCATCGCGCTGGCCATCATGAACGCGGTCGTGCAGGCGCTCCAGGCGAAGTCCCAGGCCGAGGCGGACGCCGAGCAGACCAGGAACGAGCTCAGCCAGACACTGTCCACCTTGTTCGCCGACAGCGGCGCACCCGCCGCGGTGGCCGCCTGAACCGAACGGGACATCGCCGATGAACGCGCTGCACGCGCACCAGGGCCAGGACGACCCGCCGGAGCTCGCCGAGCTGATGCGGCGGTTGCAGGACCAGCAGGCGGAGATCGACCGGGCCCGGCAGGACGTCGACGCCACCCTCGTCTCCGGCTGCTCCCGGGACAACGAGGTGACCGTCACCGTGCGGGGAACCGGCAGGTTCACCGAGGTCTCGATCGACCCCGATGCGCTGCGCCGGTACGACGCCCGCGATATCGGCGCGATCGTGGTGGAAGCCGCCAACGACGCGCTGGACCGGCTGGCGCAGCACGCGGCGCAGCGGCTCGCGCCGGCGCTCGACGCCGCCGACGAGTGGACGTGATGCCCACTCCGCGCCGGGTGACCGTGGTGGCCCCGGGCTCCAGGATCGATGTCGCGCTGCCGCTGGAGTGCACGGTGGCGGAGCTGATCCCGCAGCTCGTCCGGCTCACCGGGGTGCCGAGCCGCCCGGAGCAGCACCCCGGCTGGGTGCTCGCCCGCATCGGCGGCTCGGCGCTGGCGCCCGGCCTCACGGTGTCGGCGACCCTGGTGCAGGACGGCGAGATCCTCTGCCTGAATCCCCGCCCGAGGCAGGAGGTCCCGCTGGTCTTCGACGACACCGTCGACGCGATCGCCGGTGCCGCGCAGACCCGTTCCGGGCCGTGGCGGCCGAGGGCCGGGCGGAACCTGAGCCTCTTCGCCGCCGTGGCGTTGTTCGTCGGTGCCACCGTCTTCGCGGCCGCGGCGCTGGCCGGCGGCCCGGCGGCGCCGATCGGGTGCGCGGTGATCGCCGTGGCGCTGGCGGTCGCGGGCGGCGCCCTGTCCCGGGCCCGGGGCGACCTGGATTCCGGCAGCGCGACCGCGGGTGCCGGCGTGGTCGCGGCGCTGCTGGCGGGGATCACGGCCCTGCCGCCGCACCTGCCCTGGCCGTTCGAGGTGGGATCGTTCGCCGCGGGCCTGGGCGCGGTGGCGCTGTACGCGACGGCGGCGGCGATGCTGGTCCACCGGTTCACCGTGTTCGCGCCGATCGTCGCGGCCTCGGCGCTAGGCGCGCTGATCACCGCGAGCGTGCCGCTGTTCGACCTGCCGGGCACCTCGGTCGCGGCGGTCTCGGTGGCGTTGACGGCCGCGCTCACCGCCGCCGCGCCGATGATCGCGCTGCGCTTGGCCAAGCTGCCGATGCCCCGGGTGCCCGCGGACATGGACTCGTTCCGGGCCGACGAACAACCCACGCTCGACTCGTCGGTGCTCGGCCCGACGACGACCGCGACCGACGTCCTCACCGGCCTCGTCACGGCGCTCGGCCTGGTGACGGCCGGAGGCTGCCTTGTGCTGCTCGGCGACCCGTCGCCGTGGGCGGCGGTGCTGGTGGCGCTCGCGGCCACCGCGTGGCTGCTGCGCTCGCGCTCCTACGCGGGCACCGCTCAGCGAGTGGCGGTGATCGTCATCGGCCTGTTCCTGCTGATCGGCCTGAGCGCGCGCCTGCTGTCCACGCTGGACCACTACTGGACGCTCGCGGTCGCCGCGGTCGCCGTCGTGGCGGGAGCGGGCTGCCTGCACTACGCCGCGCGGAACCCGGCGAGTCTGCCGTCGCCGCTCCGCGCCCGCTGGCTGGACATCCTCGAATACCTGGTGCTGATCGCGCTGATCCCCACGGCGGCAGCGGTCCTGGACCTTTACAACACGATCCGCGACGCGGTCGGCTGACCCCCTGGCCAACCACGTTCCGGCTGCCGTGGTCAGCAAGTCGTAGGAGGGGGCTTGCTCCTCCACGGGCCTGCCGGGTGCGGTGTCGCCGGTCCCCCGGCCGAAGCCGGACCACGCTCACCGACCTTGCGAGTCGAGATCGGCGTCGTGCACGAGCAGGGCGACCTGCACGCGGTTGTTGAGGTCCAGCTTGGTGAAGATGGCCGATACGTGGGTCTTGACCGTCGCCAGGCCGAGGTGCTCCCCCAGTGGGCGAAAATCGCCCTCCCCATCGCAGGGGCCATCGCCGCTGCCGAACGCGCCCTGAGACTCCGAAAACCCGGCTGGTAGGCGGACAAGCGCTGAGCTGACCGTTGAGCACGATCGCGCGCTGGCCCCGGCTCGCCATGATCTTGGTTGATGGCAGGTCACCCTGAACGCCAACGGGCTCAACGCCGCCAAGCGCTTCTACCACGGGCCGCTGCCGCTCCCCGAAGAGACGTACTGCTGCAAGGAATCCTGATTCCTCAGTCGACCTTGATGAGGGTGACCCGCATGGACGGCTGGTAGGTCGTTCCGTCGTCGGTGCGCTCGTGCAAGACGGTCTGGACGCGGTGGTCGGCGCTGAAATCCACCGTGGCACGGGTGGTTTCGCCCTGGTAGGTCCACGTGTCGCCGCGCGCGACCAGACTGCTCACGACCACGTTTCCGCTGCTGTCGAAGAAGTGCGAGGTGTAGTTCCCGCTCGCCTCGTCGTAGCCGATGATCTCGGTGCCGCCCACGCCGGTCTCGCCGATGCGCCCGTACGCCGTGTGGAGGAGGAAGAAACCGCCGGGAGCCCACTCGTACACGTCGGAGGTCGTGATCGCCGGCCCGGGTGTTCCGTCATCGTTGATCACGTGGCCTTCGTTGATCCACCTGCCGACCCAGGCGCCGAGCGCGTCGTGCTGCGGGCCGCGAGTTCGCCCCGGCCCGTCGGCGTGCTCCGCGCCCCGGTTGACCGCCACCACTCGCGGTGTCGTCTGCTCAGCCATGTCTGCTCCTTCCGGTGGGGAGGATTTCCCAGCGGCGGCCTGCCCGAACGGGCCCTCCCGGCGAGTGGACCGTGGTATTTTCCCCGCGATCTGCAACAGGGGGTACTGCGGAATGGCACACGAGTCCGTCGAGATCGACACATCCGTGCCGCACTCGGCGCGGATGTGGAACTACTGGCTCGGCGGCAAGGACAACTACGCCGTCGACCGCGCGGCCGGCGACGATTTCCGGGCCCTGTTCCCCGGGATCGACTTCGCGGCGCGCGCCGGGCGGGCGTTCTTGGCGCGCGTCGTGCGGCACCTGGTCGTCGAGGCCGGGGTGCGCCAGTTCCTGGACATCGGCACCGGCCTGCCCACCGCCGACAACACCCACGAGATCGCGCAGCGGCACGCCCCCGAATGCCGGATCGTCTACGTCGACAACGATCCGCTGGTGCTGGCCCACGCCCGGGCGCTGCTCACCGGCACCCCCGAGGGCGCCACCGACTACATCCACGCCGACATCCGCGACCCGGAGAGCATCCTGGCGTGCGCCGCCGACACGCTGGACCTGGACCGCCCGGTCGCGCTGGTGCTGTTCGGCATCCTGGGCCTGGTCCCGGACGAGGACGATCCGTGGTCCCTGGTCCACCGGCTGCTGGGGGCACTGCCGCCGGGCAGCTACCTCGCGCTGTTCGACAGCCCGGACACCGATCCGGGGCTGCTGGCCGCCCGCCGCAAGCAGGCCGACGCCGGAGCGATCCCCTACCACAGCCGGAGCCCCGAGCAGATCGCCGCGTTCTTCCGCGATCTGGAGCTACTCGAACCGGGGTTGGTGCCCTGCACCCGCTGGCGCCCCGACGAGCCACCGGTCGATTCCCCGGCCGACTTGTCCACGCTCGGCGGCATCGGCCGCAAACCCTGACCGTCCGGCGGGGCCATCAGCACGCGTACCGCCAGAAGTCCCGCATCCACTCGGGCGGGACCGGGCCGTCCATCGCGACCTGGGCGTACAGGATTGCCACCGCGCCGGTGGACGGGACGATGTGCGCCGAGGTCCCGGTCCCACCGACCCAGCCGTAGCGCCCCGGCACGTTCCACGGGTCGATGGCCGCGATGTCGACCGCGCCGCCGAAGCCCCAGCCCTGGCCTTCCAGGAACACCTCGCCGGTCTCGCGCTGGGCCGCGGTGGTGTGATCGGTGGTCATCATGCGCACCGAATCGGCCGACAGCAGCCGGCGGCCGTCGGCGGTGGTGCCGCCGGCCAGCAGCATCCGGCCGAAGGCGAACCAGTCGTCGACGGTCCCGACCAACCCGCCGGAACCCAGCGGGAAAGCGGGCGGGGTGCTCCACTGCCCGTCTGGGCCGTCGGCGAGCTCCAGCCCGGCGGGGCCGCTTCGGTAGTAGCTGGTGAATCGCGTCCGCTCCTCGGCAGGCACCACGAACCCGGAGTCGGCCATGCCCAGCGGCCCGAACACCCGCTCCGCCAGGAAGTCCGGCAGCGAACGGCCGGAGACGCGGGCGATCAGCACGCCCTGCAGGGCCGAGCAGGTGTCGTACAGCCACGCCTCGCCCGGCTGGTGCAGCAGCGGAACCCGGGACAGCTCGGCCATCCACTCGTCCGTCGCCGGGAAGCTCTGCGGCTCGCGACCGTCCCGCTGCACCGAGAACAGGCGCTGGACCGCCGGCAGCTCGAAGTCGGAGGCGAAGCCGTAGCCCGCCGTGGAGCTGAGCAGGTCGAACACCGTGATCGGCCGGGCCGCCGGAACCACGTCGTCCACCGGACTGCCGGGCGTGCGGACGACGGACGGCTCGGCCAGTTCCGGCAGCCACTCCCGGACCGGGTCGTGCAGCCCGATCAGGCCGTCGTCGACCAGCATCAGCACCGCCGCGGCGACGACGGTCTTGGTGACCGAGGCGATGCGGAAGATCGAGTCCCGGGCCATCGGCACACCGCCGACGGCGAGGGAACCGACGGCGGCCACCTCGACCCGGTCGCCGCGAGCCACCAGGCCCACGGCCCCCGGCACCGATCCACCGTCGACGTGCTTCTGCAGGATGTCGTGCAGGTCTGGCATCGATCCACCTTCTGCTCGTGATGTCCGAGTGGGTAGACGACCGGGGCGGCCGGAACTCATCGGTCCGGATCACGCGCATGATGTCCTCCTTCGGTCGTAGATGAGTTTTCGCGTGGCCGGGTGTCTGTACGGTTGGGCCACCGGCACGTCGCGGCCCGGACCGCATGCCACAACCGAGATGGGAAGAGACCGACATGGGCGAGATCCACGTGCACGAGTTCGTCAGCCTGGACGGCGTGTTCGAGAGCCCGATCTGGACCGCCGAGTACGGCTTCACCGAGGGCATGGCCCGCGCGATCGGCGGCCTGACCGAGGCCAGCAGCGCGATCCTGTTGGGCCGCAAGACCTTCGAGATGTTCGCCCCGGCCTGGTCCGGGCGCACCGTCGAGGACGACCCGGGCGCGCCGTTCTTCAACGACACGCCGAAGCACGTGGTGTCGTCGACCCTGACCACGGCCGACATCTGGAACAACTCGACGGTGTTCGGGGCCTACGACGCGCAGGCGATCCGGAAGCTGAAGGACGACGTCGACGGCAACATCTACATCAGCGGAAGCGGCACGCTGGTGCGCGCCCTGCTGGCCGACGGCCTGGTCGACGGCCTGCACCTGCTGGTCTACCCGCTCGTCCTCGGCACCGGGGACAGGCTGTTCCCGGAAGGCACCCCGCGCCTCCCGCTGAGCCTGACCGGCCAGGAAGTGTTCGAGAACGGCGTGGTCCACCTGACCTACGGCGCCGCGAAGTCCTGAACCACCACCCGAAGCGCACGGGTTCGCCGCGAACGGCCTGTTCACCTCGATGGACGAGGCGAACAGGCCGTTCGTTCCGATGCTGCGGGGCGTCAGTCGCGGAGGGCTCCGGCGTCGATCACCAGGTCCCGGATTCGTTCCAGCGCTCCCTGGGTGACCGCGCGGTCGCCGAGTTCCGCGAAGCGGACGTCCGGGCAGACCGGCACGCGTCGGGCCAGTTCGGCCCGGATGCCGACCAGGCCGGGCTCGCCGAGCTCGGTGGCCGCGCCGCCGACCAGCACCAGCGCCGGGTCCACGGCCAGCGACAGCACCACCGCCAGGTGGGTCCACGCCGCGACCACCTCGTCCAGCCTGCCCCGGTCGGCGAGCGCCCGCACCGGTTCCGCGGTGCCGATCTCGTCGGCCAGCCCGCCCAGCCCGTAGCGCTGCTCCACTGTGGAGTCCCCGGCCTGCTCGCGCAGGGGCAGGAGGCCGATCTCGCCACTGGCGCCGTGCGCACCCGGCAGCACGCGCCCGCCGAGCATGATGCTCGCCCCGATGAACCGTCCGATGTAGAGCAGCACCACGTCGTCGGCGCCGCGCGCCGCGCCGTGCACCCGTTCGCCGGTGAGCATCAGGTTGACGTCGTTGTCCACCAGCACGCAGTCGCCGAACCCGCCCGCGAGCGCCTCGCCCAGCGCCTCCGGGCCGGTCCAGCCCAGGTCCGGCGCGGTGCCGACGATCCCGGTGCCCGGCGCCACCACGCCCGGCACCGCGACCGCCACGCCGCACACGTCGGAGGCGGCCAAACCGTTCGCGCGGCACAGCGCGACCAGCTCGTCGACCAGCCATTCCGGCTCCATCCGGTCGCCCTCGTAGGCGGCGTGCCGGTGCGCCACCACGGTGCCGGTGAGGTCGGCCAGCGCCAGTTCCGCCCGGCCGCGGGCGAGCCGGGCCAGCAGCACCCAGCGGCTTCGCGGCCGGATCGCCAGCAGCACCGGGCGGCGGCCGCCGGTGGAGCCGGCCGCGCCGATCTCGTGCACCGCCTCGTCCGCCAGCAGGTCCCGGACCAGCCTGGTGATCACCGGCTGGCTGATCCCGGTCAGCTCGGCAAGGTCGGTGCGGGACAGCGGGCGCTCGCGCAGCTGCCGGAGCACCGCCGCGCGGCCGTCCCGCCGCCCGCGCGGGGTCTTGCCTGGTGAGGTCCGCCGATCCTCGGCGAGCGTTCTGGTCACGGGCGCCTCGACTTTCTTTCTGTCGAAATGAAAGTCTAGCCCGCGTCACCGCCAGATCCAAGGCCGCGCAGGCCGGCGGACCCGTGCACACTTTCTGTTGCCATGGCGACACAAAGTGCACACGGGTCCGTTGAGCGGCCCTGCCGGACGGGACCGGCAGGGCCGCTCACATCAGCCCTCGACGGGCGCGGTGCGGGCGAGCGTGGCGCCACCCGACTCGTAGGACAGCAGCACGCGATCAGCCGCGCCGACGGGCAGCCGCACCGTGGTCGCGCCCTTCGGCAGCTCGCGGCTCACCTGCCCGGTGGCCTGCTCGCCGTCCCAGCCGAACAGCCGGACCACGCCCGCGACGTTCGCGGCGAGCTCGACGTCCACGGTCGTCGCGTCCACCCGGCGCACCGAGCGGATCTGCACCGCGTCCGCGGCCAGGCCCGGCGCCCCGGACAGCGGCACTCCGTCCACACTGGACTGCAGGATGCTCAGCGGCGAATCCACGCTCCGGGCCGCGGTGTCCGGCAGCACCGGCTCCTTCGGCCGGGTGGCCGGTGGCTGGTAGCCGGGCAGCTCGGCCAGGCCCCAGCGGTACGGGTCGCCGCGCACGCCCTTCCAGGTCGACCAGCCGACCCGGGTCTGCGTGGTCTTGTCCTGGGTGTCCGAGTCGTAGATCAGCACGTTCAGGCCCATGCGCCCCGGGTCGACGGCGTCCGGCAGCACCGAGAACGGGATCTTCGCCTCGACCGAGTAGCCGCCGTAGGGCTCGGCGAGCTTCGACGCCACCTGCATGCCGGGCGCGGTCTCCTGGCCCGGGCCCTGGTGGTTGTCCGCGTCCCGCTCGAAGCACGGCGGGTTGCCGTGCTCGGGATCGTTGGTGATCGGGAAGATCCCGGACTTGAACGCGGTGGCGGTGTTCTCCGACCCGCCCGCCGGGTCGATGGTGATCTCCACCGAATCCGTGCGGCGGTGCCGCTTGCAGTCGTTCGGCTCGATGACGGTGCCGAGGACGTCGTCGGTCACGTGCACCAGCACGTACAGCGCGTCGTCGGTGAAGGTCACCTTCGCGGTCCCGGAGATGTCGTCCGCCGGGGCCGGGGTTCCTTCCCACAGCGAGGACAGGTCCAGCTCCGGGCCGGTGTACTCGCCGTCACCCGCCACGCCGTCGACGGCCGGGGCGGACTGCGCCTTCGGGATCGTGGTCACCGGGACCAGCTCCAGTGCCGCCGCCTCCGTTCCGGTCCCGTGCGTCGACGTGGTGTCGATGGTGATCGGGTAGTCACCGTCGTTGGGAGCGCGGTTGGACGTGGGCAGGTTCGGGTCGGTGTTGGTCACCTCGAAGGTCACCGAACCGGCGGCGCCGGGCGCCAGGGCCGAGTACTCCTTCGCCGCGGCGTCCGCGCGGAAACCGTCGGGCAGGTTCAGCCGCACCGAGCCGCTTTCCGGGGTCTCGCCGCGGTTGACGAGGTCGACCCGCACCGAGCGGGACTGCCCGCTGCCCAGCGTCAGCACCGGTTTGTTCAGGCTGTCCAGCTGCGGCGCGCCGATGCTTCCGGCCCAGTCCCGGAACTGGCCGACCTGCGCCAGCGGCTCGATGGTGCCGCGCACCGCGGGCACGACCCGCACCACGCGCGAGGAAACCCCGCTGGCGTGGTCGGCGGTGTCCAGCCTCGCCGCCAGCCTGGAGCGCGTGTTCGGCGCGGCGTCCGCCGGCGGCGTCACGGTGAAGCGGACCGCCTTCTCCTGGCCCGGCGGCACCGTGCCGAGCTCTCCCGAGCCGGTGACCTGCCATCCCTCCGGCACGTCCAGCCGCACCCGGCCCTGCGGGATGGCGCGGCCTGCGGCCTTGGCGCGGACCGTCACCTCGAACGGCGCGCCCGGCACGACGTCGAAGCGGTCGGCCTCGACCGCGAGCTCCGTGCCCGCCGGCAGTCCGCCCGAGCCGGGCAGCACGGCGCCGTCCAGCGCGGCGGTGACCCCGGCGGCGTACGGGCCGTAGGGCGCGCGGCTGTCGATCTCGGTGAACCAGTCGCAGCCGATCTTCGCGGGGTCCGTCGGCGCGGGCGGGTTGCTCGCCCAGCCCTGGGTGCGGTACTCCCACTCCGCTTCGCGCTCCACTGTGGACCACGGCTTCCCGCCGTTGGCGGCGGAAGGATGCCCCGCCCACACGCCGAGCACCCGGTCGGTGGGCTCGGCCGGGCGGTAGCCGGTCGCCTCGCACTCCGGCCCGGGGTCCGCGGTGCCCCGCGCGCCCGCCTGGAAGATCCGCCCCACCCGCCAGGGGTTCAGGTCCTCGCCCGAGATCTGCTCCGGGAACGCCGCCGGGTCACCGGCTTTCAGGTACGCCTCGACGGCCAGCCGCGCCGCCTGCTGGTGGTTGCCGTGGTTGCCCGGCGTCGGCGACGGGTCCATGGTGACGATCACCTTGGGCTTGGTCGCGCGAACGACCCGCACGATCCGGGAGAGGGTGTCCTCGTGGCCCCAGACCTGCTCGGTCAGCGGCGCGCTGACCGTGTAGAAGAAGTCGAGCTTGTCCAGGTTGTAGACGTGTCCGACGCCGGCCTTGCCGACCGCGCGCCGCTCCTCGCCCTCCCGGATCAGGCCCAGCGGCGGGCCTTCTTCGAAGCCGACGGCATTTCCCCCGCCCTCTCCCCGGGTCGTCGTGATGACACCGGCCTTGACCCCGTGCTGCTCGCTCCACTGGCCGAGCGTGGACAGCGTGCCTGCCTCGTCGTCGGGGTGCGCGCCGATGAACAGCACGTCGAGTTCGACCGGGTCGGCCGGAAGCGGCACGGCGTCCGCGACCGCTCCTGAACCGAAGGCGAACACCGCGACCGCGGCAGCGATCGCCGGATACTTTCGCATTCTTCCTCCACGAAAAGCGGGACGAGATAAAAAGGAACTCCCGCGCCGGAAACAATCTCCCGCAACAGAAACAAAGTTCCCCGAAAAGCCCCCGACCACGCACTTTTCGGCCGGCTTCGACCGCATCACCACATCCTCGGGACCGGGGGATCGAGGAATGCTAGGAAGAAGGAAACGGGAAAGTCAACAGGCGACTAGAACTCGTGGGCCGCGTCGAACCATCCGAGCGCGGTCTCGGCGGCCACCTCGTCACCGCTCGTCGAAACGAGCAACCGCACCGCATCGGCCGCGTCCTCGTGGGACGACAGTTTCAATTGAAACTGCGAACCGACGATCCGGGTGGGCATCCGCTCAAGGGTCTACAAGGGACTTCCGAAGTCACCTGCCGCGAGCGGCCTGCGCGAAGCGCACGATCCGCACCGAGGCCACCACGAGGCTTCCGGCGGCCGCTGTCGCGAGCAGCAGCATGAACGTCGGGTACAGGTACGGCACCTGGATCCAGGCGACGTCGCGGCCTCGGTAGAGCGCGCTGACGACCCGGTCGACGAACGCGAAGGCCAGCAGCGGAATCGCCAGCGGCAGCAGGCGGAGTGCGGCGCGAACCGCGCTCGACCGCTTCGCCGCCCACCGCCGCGAACGCAGCACGCCGCGGATCGCGAGCAGCACGGCACCCGCGGTCAGCACCAGGAACACGATGTCGGCCACCACGAGCGGATCGTCGTGCTCAGGCGCGGGGGTGCCCTCCACCAGGGCGATGAGCCGATCCGCGATCACCTTGGCGTCGCCGTGGGCGAGCCCGGTGTTGGCCATGACCGCGATCCCGTACCCGGAAGCCGGCAGCAACGCCTGGTAGGCGGTGGCGGTGAACAGGTCGCCGCTGTGCGCGATGACCGGCGCTCCGGAGCCGGTCGTGCCCACCGACCAGCCGAGGGCGTAGTCGCCGGAGACCTCCGACGACGGGGTGTGCGTGGCGGCGATGGCCGAAGCCGTGGCGATGGTCGCCCCGCCGGGCCCGCGGCCCCCGTTGTTCTGCGCGATCAGCCATGCGGACATGTCGTGCGCGGAGCTGAGCACGCCGCCGGAGCCGTTGCCGAAGGCGGGCGGTTCCGGCACCGCGACGGCCGAACCGAGCACCTTCAGATGACCGTGCGCGCTCGGCGGCATCTCGGCGGCCGTACCGATCGTGCGACTGTCCGTCATGCCCAGCGGCGCGAAGACGTGCTCCTGGAGGTAGCCGTCGAAGGGCTGCCCGGCGACCACCTCGACCAGCCGGGCGGCGACCTGGAAGTTCGGGTTGTGGTACTCCCACCGGGTTCCGGGCTCGGCTGCCAGCTCCGTCGTGCCCATCCCGGCCACCGCCGCGCGCAGCGAATCCGGTTGCGGCCGGCTGAAGGGCGGGTAGGTCGAGTCGGAGAGCCCCGAGGTCTGGTCCAGCAGTTGGCGCACGGTGATGCGGCCCGCGCGCGGGTCGGCCGTGGTGAATTCCGGCAGGTACCTGCGCACCGGCTCGTCGAGGTCCACCCGGCCCGCCTCCGCCAGCTGCACCACGGCCAGCGCGGTGATCGACTTGCTCACCGAGGCCACGGCCATCGCCGTGTGCTCCGTGACCGGCTCGCCCGCCGGGGTGCGGCCGTACCCGGCGGCCCGCACCACTTCGTCGCCGCGGGTGACGGCGACCGCCGCGCCAGGCAGGCCGCTGTCCCGGAGGTATTCCTCGACGACGGAGTCGATGTCGGCGGCGCCGACCGGCGGCGCGAACGCGGCGGCGACGGCGAACGCGCCGGATGCGATGAGTGCTTTGATGATCACGCCGAGCAGTGTCGGCCGCGGATCGTCGTGTCCACATCGGACCAGGGGCCGAATTGCGGGATCGGACCGTGGTCCGATGTGGGGGCGTTCTCCTGCGGATATGGTCGTCGCGTGATCGCTCCTGGGACCGCCGCATCGCGACGACTGGTCGCGCTCGACGCCGTGGTGGCGGCCGCGCTCGTACTCGTGGCGGCGCTGCGCGCGCCCGGTGCCGTGCCCTTCGAATGGGCGCTGGCGGTCGTGCTGTGCGCGCCGCTGGTGGTGCGCAGGCGCTGGCCGCGAGCGGTTCTCGGTGTCGTGCTCGTGGCGGGCATGACCGCGATCGCCACCGGGACCGGGAACGACGTCGTGGTCTTGGCGATCGCCTTCGCGCTCTACCCGGTCGGGCTGTCCGGCCCGGCACTCCCCTCTTGGGTGTTCCTGGCGGTTGCGCTGGCCGGGGTCGCCGTCGCCGGCCTGGCGGTCGTCCTGGTTCCGGGCCTGCCGCTCGTCGCGGTGCCGGAGAACGCGGAGTCCTTCGCGACCACTCCGGTGAGCGTGTTCGGTTACAGCGCGGTCGTTCTGACCGGCACCTGGGCTCTCGCGCGGACGGTGCAAGCGCGTCGCGGCCAGGCCGCCCAGCTCGCCGAGCTCCTCGCCCGGCAGGCGGCGGTCGAGGAAAGGCTGCGCATCGCCAGGGACGTGCACGACGTCGTCGGGCACAACCTCAGCCTGATCGCGATGAAAGCGGCTGTCGCCAACCACCTGGTGGACAGCCATCCCGAAGAGGGCCGGGCCGCGCTCGCCACCATCGAGCGGGTCAGCCGCCGCGCGCTGGCCGACGTCCGCGCCGTCCTCGACGCGCTGCGCGATCCGGCCGAGGCATCGCCGGATTCCGGATTCGACGGCCTGGTCGCCAACGTCCGGGCCGCCGGTGTCGCGGTCGAGTTCGACGAGTCCGGCCTGGCGGACGTGCCGATGGCGGTGCGGGCGTCGGCGTACCGCATCGCGCAGGAAGCGCTCACGAACGTGCTTCGCCACGCCGGGGCGACCAGCTGCCGGCTCGGCCTCAGCACCGAAGCCGGTGTCCTGACCGTGTCCGTCGTCGACGACGGGAAGCCGCCCGAGCGGCCGGGGCCGCCAGGCCAGGGCCTGCTGGGGATGCGCGAACGAGTCGCGTTGCACGGCGGGACGATCGACATCGGCCCCGAGCCCGGCGGCGGGTTCGCGGTGCGCGCCCGGCTTCCGTTCGAGGTGGCCGATGGGTGAGCAGCTGCGCGTGCTCCTGGCGGACGACGAAGCGCTCTTCCGGAGCACCCTCCGCCTGCTGGTCGACGCCACCCCGGGGATGGTCGTGGTGGGCGAGGCGGCCACCGGATCCGCCGCCGTGGAACTGGCAGCGGAGGAGGCGGCCGACGTCGTCGTGATGGACGTCCGGATGCCCGAGCTGGACGGGATCGACGCCACCGCGCGGATCACCGCGCTGCCGCAGGCGCCGAAAGTGCTGGTCCTCACCACGTTCGACCTCGACGACTACGTGTACCGGGCGCTGCACGCCGGCGCCGGCGGCTTCCTGCTCAAGGACATCCGGCCCAACCAGCTGCTCGACGCGATCCGGGTGATCGCCGCCGGCGAAGCGCTGCTCGCCCCGAGCGTCACCCGGCGGCTGATCGCCGAGTTCACCAGCGGTCCGGCACCGCAGGTCCGGCCCCGCCGCGAGCTCAGCGGGATCACGCAGCGGGAGGCGGAGGTGCTGGCGCTGATCACGCGCGGGCTGTCCAACACCGAGATCGAGCAGCACCTGCACCTCAGCCGCAGCACGGTCAAGACCCACATCGGACGGTTGATGACCAAGCTGGCCGCGCGGGACCGGGCCCAGCTGGTGATCGCCGGCTACGAGTCCGGCCTGGCCGACCGGCCGTGGGACGGCCGCAATTTCCATTGAAATCGAAGGTTCAATTTCAATGGAAATTGCGGATCAATCGGGGAACGGCCATCAGCGCCGACGCCGCCGCGGTGGCGGTGGCCAGCACGAACGCGGACCGGGCGGAGGCCACGTCGAGCAGCGTCCCGGCCAGCGCCGAACCGATCGCGTTGCCGACCCCGAACGAGGTGATCATCCAGGCGTGCGCCTCGGTCAGCGTCCCGTCCGGCGCCATCCGGGCGATGAGCGCGAACGCCGACGCCAGGACGGCGGGCAGCGCGCATCCGCTGAGGAAGGCCAGCGGGAACATCAGCGCGATGCCGGGCGTGAGCACCAGCGGCAGGTAGCCCGCGGCGAGCAGCGCCAGCAGCACGAGCAGCCGGCGGTCTTCGCGGTGCGCCGCGCCCACGGCGGTGTACCCGATCCCGCCCGCCAGTGCACCCGCCGCGTTCAGCGCGATCAGCCAGCCCGCGTGGGCGGAACTTCCCTCCGCCTCGGCGTATCCGGTGATGCTGACGGTGAAAACGCCGATCGTGGCCCCCACGCAGACCAGCACCGCGAAGAGCCTGAGCACCCCCGCACCGCGCAGCGGCCCGGCCCAGTGGCGTTCCACCCGCGTGCCGCGCCACGCCCGGGCCGGGCGGGCGGTCGCGAACCAGGCGGCACCGGAAAAGCCCAGCACCGCGGCGGAAACCAGGCCCGCGGCGGGGCCCGCGACGGCGATCGCGCCGAGCACCACCAGGGGGCCGGTGACGAATATGAGCTCCTGGGTCGCCGCGTCCAGGGAGAACGCGGCCCGGACGTTCCGCTCGCCGGCCACCACGTGCTCCCACAGCACCCGCAGGCACGGTTCGAGCTGCGGCGTGGCCGCGCCGGCGACTACGGCCGCGATCGCGCCGATCGCCGGGCTGCGCACCGGATCCGCGAAGGCCAGCACCAGGAGCGCGGCGGCCGACACCGACGCGCTCACCAACAGCGCCGGGGCCTGGCGCGTCCGGTCGATCAGCCGGCCCATCACCGGCCCGCACACCGCGGCGCTCGCCGCGTAGAGCGCGATCAGGAAGCCCGCCAAGCGGTAGTCGCCGCCGCCGTCGCGAACGGTGAGCAGGATCGCCAGCGGCGCCATGCCGGTCGGCAGCCGACCGATCAGCGACGCCGACAGCAGGCGCGGAACATGACGAGAACGCAGCACCGCACCAACCGGAGTCCGCCCGCTGCTCAACGTCTGATCGGCGTTCACAGCGCACCACCCACCGGAATCCCGGGCACGACGCACGACGAAGCCTCGACCGCCACGCCGCTGGAATCCCGCCCGCTGCTCGTCGGCAGAGGTGCCCGCTTCAGCGACACCGCCCGTCCGACCCTGCGGCCGCATCGGGCTGGTCCGGGCGGAGGAGGTGGAATACGGTCACCGCGCTCGGTCAGGTAGCTCATTCGACCACGTCGTCCTGTTCTCCAGTCACGATCTTCTTGATGTTCTCGTAGCTCGTCGTGCCCGCGTCGAGATAGGCCGAGTGTCCATTGGTCGGCTGGTTCTTGCCTTGGGCGTCGGTGGACAGTTCCGTCGCGCCGTCGAGCTCCCCGGTGCGGAAGAGGCTTCCCATGGCTTCGACGATGTCGTTGTTGAAGTCGGACTTGCCGTGCAGGGAGACGGTCGCGTCCGCGCTGAGGGTGTAGACCGAGCCGGCGGGCACCTTGAGCTCCGACACGTGGTCGACGACGTGCCCGGGGCCGCCGAACAGGACGGTGTCGTCCACACCGGTCCCCTCGTTCTTCAGCGCCGCCTCCGTGGTCACGGCCCCGTAGGAGTGGCCGAGCGCGGTCAGGTGCGGGTCGTGGTCCCGGGAGGCGTTGATGCCCTGGAAGAAGCGGGCCAGGTCGGCGGCGCCGTCTTCGGCCTGGCCGTTGACGAGCGACTCCGGCATGTTCGGCGAGTCGTACCCGATCCAGGTCACGCCGGCCACCGACTTGCCTTCGTCGTGCAGCCGGGTCATCTCGCCCTGCTTGAGCTCCAGGGTGCCGCCGACCGTCGAGTTCATCCCGGGGACCTGCACCGCGACGTGATCGGCCGTGTCCACGTTGCCCGTGGCGACGGCGGCCTTCGGCCACTCCTCCGACATGTCCAGCAGCAGGAGCTGCCGGTCGCCCTGCGCGAGTTGCTTGTCGATCGCGTGGATCGCCGCCATCTTCTTCTCCGCGTCGGTGTAGACCCACGGCGTGGAGAGCTCGTCGGTGAGGCTGCCGTCGAGTTCCTCCTGCACCGAGGCGCGGAGTGCTTTGAGCCTGGCCCGGTTCGCCTGGTCGCGGAACGCGGCGGGCACTCCGTCGAGGTTCCCGATCCAGGCCGGGTGGTTCTTGAGCACGGCCGTCTTGTCCGCGTCCGACAGCGATTCCCACCACGCGGCGTTCGCGCCGGGCTTGCCGTTGGGCGGTGGCGTGATCGGCAGGTCGCCCGCCTTCGATCCGGCCTCGGCGGCCTGCTTCAGCGTTCCGCCGGGCCGCAACTCGTCGCCTCGGGCGATACCGAGCACCTTCGCGAGCCCGGCATCGATGATGCCGCCGCGCCGCACCAGCTCCCGGACCCGCTCGACCAGTTCGAGCTGCACGGCCCGGCGTTCCGCCTTGACCGCGTCGAGTTCGCCGGCCGGCACGTTCCGCGGCGGATCGGTGTCTTCGACGGCCCCGCTGTCGGCGATGGTGAATCCGTTGGCCTTGGCCAGGTTCTCCGCTTCCGCCAGGGATTTCCGCAGCGCCTCGACGGAATCCGCGGCGTCCGCGGCCGCCGTCCGGACCGCAGCGACTTCGGCGGTCAGCCGCCGCGCCGAGGCGGCGATCCTGGCGTGGGCAGGAGCCGCCGCGTCCGCGGCCGCCCCTCGCCAGCTCGCCGGCGGCTTGCAGCCGGTGAGCTCGTCGTCGAGCGCGATCAACGCGTCGCGGTGCTTGAGCAGCGTCCGCACCGCCTCGTCCAGCGCAGCGGGTTCCCACTTCCGGATGGTGCCGATCGTGATGCTCATCGAAGACCTCCGAAGGCCGAAAGCCGGATCGCGGTGAACTCCTCGGCGACGCTGTTGTCGCCCTTCAGGTATTGGGCGGCGCACGCGTCCAGGTTCCGCCCGTAGTCGCCGGCCGCCCGCGCCCACTGCTCGATCTCGGCATTCCAGTCCCCCGCCAGCGCCGCGGCCGCCGAGGACGCTGCTGCGCCGGGCAATGCGCGAGCGATCTGCTCCGGGCCCGTCCGCAACGCGACTCCTCGCACCTGCTCCGCTGCCGAGCTCGCCTGCCCGGCCGCTTTCCGCAGCTCGTCCGGGCGGATCGTGAACGACATCGCCTGCACCTCCGTCACTTTCGTGGTGGTCGTGCAGGTGGGACGGCGGTGCGGGGTGGTGCCGATCCGGCCGCGTGCGGCCATGTCCGCCGCCGGACAGGCACCGCCTCACAGCCGGTCGAGCTCGGAACCGTCGAGCCAGCCGAGCTTGGCCGCGCGGAAGGCGAGCTGGATGCGGCCGGACACCCCGGCGACCTCGTACAGGTCCGCGATCATCCGGCGCACCGTGCGGGTGGAAACGCTGAAGCGGCGCGCGACCGCCTCGTCCTTGCTGCCGTTGACGACCATCACCAGCAGCTGGTGCTGGGCCGTCGTCAGCGGCCCGATGGCGGGCTCGGGTCCGGCCTCGCCGAGCGGCGCGGCCGCCCGCCAGCACCGGCCGAACAGGTCGGCGGCGGCGGCCACCGCGCCAGGAGTCCGCACCAGCATGCTCCCGCGGTCGTGGTCGGCGATGTCGAGGGCGGTCACCACGTACTCGTGGTCGACGACGATCGTCCAGACCGGCAGCGTCGGGCTCATCCGGATCTCCACGCCGGCCTGCTGCATCCGCCGCGCGCCTTCGACCAGCGGCGTCAGGTAGTTGATGCTGTCCAGCATGATCACCCGCAGCCGGACGCCGCGTTCGGCCAGCGACACCGCCAGCTGCACGACCGGGCGGTAGTCCGTCGGATCCGGCACGCCGGGAGCCGGCCCGGATGCCGCCAGCACCAGCACGTCCTCGCGCGCGGTCGCCGCGATGCGCTCCAGGCAGCTGAAGGCCGCGGCGGGCCCGCGGTTGAGCTCGACCTCGGGCGAGCCCACGGCGATTCCCTGCGGCTGCAGTGCCGAAAGTTCCTCCACCGTCGCCGCGGCCAGCTCGACGCGTTGCTCCTCGGCGCGCAGCGCCACCCGGGCGCGGGCGAGCAGCGGCCCGAAGGCGATGTTGGGGTGAACCGGGCGGATCGAGCCGGTGCCGTCGTCGTACTCCTCCACCAGGCCGCTCTTCCGGAGCTCGGCGAGCGCGGTGGTCACCTCGTCGGGCGCCAGGCCGAGTCGGGAACCGACAACTTCGGGCTCGGCAGAGGCCCCGGTCAGCAGCAGCCGGTAGATCTGCTCTCCCAGCTCGCTGATGCCCAGGCCCTGCAGCATAAGAATCCCCAGCCCCCGCCCCAGAACAAGATCGAGATCATACCGGCAGGCCCGAACCCCCCTTGGGGAGGCCGCCGTTCACCCGTTTGCATGTACTATGTCACCTGTCATAAATTACCGAACGGAAGTTTCTTCGACGTGCGTGAGGCGCTCGGCATGACCAACGGCCCATCCACCGCGGGCGCCGCTCCGGCGGCCGCCGGGACGGTGGCCGCGTGAGCCCGCGCAGGAGCGACAGCCGCGAGCGGATGCTCACCAGCACCGAGGCGCTGTTGCGGGAGCACGGGGCCACCGCCACCACCATCGACCGGGTCCTCGCGCACAGCGGCGCCCCTCGCGGCTCGGTCTACCACCACTTCCCCGGCGGGCGGACGCAGCTCATCGACGAGGCGGTGACGCTCGCTGGCGAGTCGATCACCGGCCTGATCGAGACCGCCGCGCAGGCCGACGACCCCGTCGTGGTGATCGACGCCTTCGTCGCACTGTGGCGCGACCGGATCGTGGCCAGCGACTTCCGGGCCGGCTGCCCGATCGTGGCGGTGGCCGTGGAGACCAACGACGACGCGCCGCAGCTCGCGAGCTCGGCGGGCGCGGTCTTCGCCCGCTGGCAGGAGGCGCTGGCCGCCTTGTTCCGCCGGCACGGCCTGCCCGAAGAACGCGGGAAGCGGCTGGCCGCCTTCGTCATCGCCGCCGCCGAAGGCGCGATGGTCATGTGCAAGGCCGAGAAGAGCGCTGCGCCGATGGAAGCGGCCGCGGTCGAGATCCACGAACTGCTGGCCCGCAGCCTGCAGGAGACCACCGGCCGGTCCTGAGGAACGGCCTGATCATCAGCAACAGCAAGGAGCTTCCCGTGTCCACCGCAGACCTCGCCGCCATGTCCGGCCTCGAACTGATGCGCTGGGTGCAGTCCGAGCGCACCGACGACATCCCGTCCATCGGCCGGCTGCTCGGCATGCGGTTCGACGAGGTGGAGCACGGCCGGATCGTCATCTCGCTGGAAACCCGCCCGGACTTCGCCAACCCGCTGGGCACCGTCCACGGCGGCATCGCGGCGACCCTGCTCGACTCGGCGATGGCCTGCGCGGTGCACACCACGCTCCCGGCCGGCGTCGGCTACACGACCCTCGAACTCAAGGTGAACTACATCCGCGCCGCGCGCACCGACGGACGCACCCTCACCGCCGAGGGCAACGTCATCCACGCCGGCCGCAGCACGGCGACGGCCGAGGGAAAAGTGCTTGACGAGCACGGGAAGCTGATGGCGCACGCCACGACGACCTGCCTGATCCTCCAGCCCGCCGGCTGACCGCCCGGATCGCACGAGTCCGGTGTGGATTTCGTGACCGATCCCCGGACGGAAGGTGAACTGCTCGTGCTCGATATCGCCGTCCGCGCAGGACGATCCTGACGCTCCGCCGCAGGAGTCCGAAGAGGACTCCGCGAAATCCGCTGCCGGTGCGTCGAGTGGTGTCCGCGCCTTGACCGCTCTTCCCGGCCACCGGTTCCGCCTGTGGGTATTTCTGCCTACACCGCAAGGGTTCCGGACGGCCGAATGGCCCAGGTCACCACCGCCGGGTGCGACCGAGCGCCGGAGTCGTCGGTGGCAGGTGGTATATCTGAACCGCGCGAGGCCGCCGGGGATGCGAAGCGGCCCAGCGCATCGGCTTTCCCTCCTGCCAACGGAGACTGGCTGCCGCGCGCCCCGATCGCAACCCCCGGCACGGTCCCGCCGCCCACCACGCGGCCCGAACCCGCGCCCCCACCAGCGGGCGCACCGCGAAAGGAAGTTCCGCCATGCCCACCACCGCACCCGAGCCCGGGAACCCGGCGGAGCAGGTACCCGCGCGCCCGTTCCAGGTGGACCTGCGCGGCGTGGTGGACCTGCTCAGCAGGCACATCTACTCCAGCCCGCAGGTGTTCCTGCGAGAGCTGCTCCAGAACGGGCGCGACGCGATCGAGGCCCGCCGGCGGCTGGACCCGACGGCCCCCGAGGGGCGGATGCGGATCACGCCCGCCGCCGCGGGCCGGCCCGACTTCACCTTCACCGACAACGGGATCGGGCTGACCGCGGCCGAGGCCACCGACCTGCTCGCCACCGTGGGCCGCTCCTCGAAGCGCGACGAGGTGCTGAACCTGCGCCGGGAGGACTACCTGGGCCAGTTCGGCATCGGCCTGCTCTCCTGCTTCATGGTGTCCGACCACATCACCGTGCTCAGCCGGTCCGCGCGCGGCGGCCGCGCCATCGAGTGGATCGGGCGCGCGGAGGGCACCTTCCACGTCCGCGAGCTGCCCGAGGACCAGACCGACGCGCTGCCGATCGGCACCACGGTGCGCCTGACCCCGCGCCCGGACGAGGCCGAGATGCTCTCCGCGGCCCGGATTCGCGCCCTGGCCACCCGGTTCGGCCAGTACCTGCCGCACCCGGTGGAGGTCGCCGCGCCGGACGGCACCCGGGACACCCTCACCCGCGCACCGGTGTTCCTGGACCCGCACGCCCACCCCGAGCAGGTGCTGGAGCTCGGCACCGAGATCGTCGGCGCGAAACCGCTCGCCGCGTTCCCCGTCGAGGCGCCCGGCACGGGTACCCGGGGCGTGGCGTTCGTGCTGCCGTACGCGCCGCCGCCCGGCGGGAACCAGGCGAATCGCGTGTACCTGGGCCGGATGCTGCTGAGCGAGCGGGTGGACGACCTGCTGCCCGACTGGGGTTTCTTCGTGCGGTGCGTGCTGGACACGACCGACCTGAAGCCGACGGCGTCCCGGGAATCGTTCGTGGGCGGCGACGACCTGGAGCACACCCGCACGGAACTGGGCGCCCAGCTGCGCCGGTGGCTGCTCGGCACGGCCCGCACCGACCCGCACCTGTTCGGCCAGGTGATGGGCGTGCACCAGCAGGGCATGAAGGCGCTTGCCGTCCACGACGCCGACCTGGCCCGGATCCTGTTCTCCTGGCTCACGGTCGAGACCAGCGCGGGCACCATGAAGGTCACCGACTACGCCGCCCTCACGCCCCGGGTGCGCTACACCGAGACCGTCGACGAGTTCCGCCAGATCGCGGCCGTGATCCCGGCGGACGCGCCCATCGTGAACGCGGGGTACGCCTTCGACGCCGACCTGCTGCGGCAGCTGGTGGAGCTCACCCCGGGCCTGGCGCTGGAGCGGGTCAGCGTCACCGCCGAGCTGGACAACCTCAACCCGCCGCCGCTGGCGGACCGGGAATCCGTTGTCGCGCTGGAGGATCGCGCCACCGCGGTGCTCGCGGACTCCGGAGCGGAGGCGGCGGTGCGCATGTTCGCGCCGGTGGACCTGCCCGCGCTGTACGTGGCGGATCCGGAGGTGCTGCGGCACATCGAGCGCTCCAAGGCCACCGACGTCGCCCCCACCCTGTGGGCCGGCCTGGTCTCCGACGCGGACGCGTTCATGGCCAAGCACGCGGCGGTGCGGGGCGCGGACGCGACGGCCCGGCTGTGCCTGAACTGGTCCAACCCGCTGGTCCGGCAGCTCGCGGACGTCCGCGACGAGGCGGTGTTCTCCCGCTCGGTGCAACTGGTCTACCTGCAGGCGATGCTCGCCGGCCACCGCCCGCTGTCCGCCCGCGATCGCCGTCTGCTCACGACGACGATGACCGATCTCGTCCACCTGTCCATCGGATTCGAAAGCGACCTGGCATGAGCGACGCCGCCAAGACCATCACCGACCTGCTCGACGAGGCCGACCAGACGCCGTACGGCGCGCCGGAACGCGCGCTGCTCGACCAGGCCATCGCGCTGTCCGAGGAGGCCGGGCACGAGGAACTCGCCTACGCGGCGCGGATGCGCCTGGTGACCTCGGCGAAGATGACCGGCGACACCGACGGCATGCTCGCCGCCTTCGCCTGGTGCCTGGGCAAGTTCGACTCGGACCCGGTCCGGTTCCCCTCGGAGCTCACCGGCGCCGCCGATTCCTGGGACCTGCTCTGGTACTTCAAGTGGATGGCCTCCACGGTGACCGGCAGCCTGCAGTTCTCCTCGGCGCAGCTGGAGGCCGTGCTCGCCGACATGGACCGCCGCTACACCGAAGCCGGCGTCGGCCGCTCCGGCGTGGTGCAGTCGCTGTTCTCCTCGTCCGTGGAGACGGGGCGGCTGGAGGACGCCGAGCGGTTCCGCCTGGAGCTGGAGGCCCTGCCCAGGGACGAATACTCGCACTGCGAAGCCTGCGCGCGCAGCGAGTTCGCGGACTACCAGCAGACCATCGGCGACGACGCGGCTGCCGTGGCGCTGTTCGACGAGATCCAGGAGCAGCAGCTCAGCTGCGGCGAGGAGCCGGAGGGCAACGAGGCCGATTCGCTGCTGCCGCTGCTGAGGCTGGGACGCGGCGAGGACGCCGCCGCCGCGCACATGCGCGGCTACCGGGCCGCGCGCGGCAACCCGGACAACATCGCGATGATCGCCCGGCACTGGGTCTTCTGCGCGGTCACGGGCAACGAGGCACGCGGATTGGCGTTGCTGGAGCGGCACATCCGCGACCTGATGGTGGACCCGATGAACGACCGGCAGAAGTTCGCCGGGTCGTGCGCCGCGGCCGTGCTGCTGGACGCGGTCACCCGGGCCGGCCAGGGTTCGACGCCGGTGCGGCACTCCGACGACCCGGTGCTGGCGCCGCTGCTGGGCGACCACGTCGGCCCGTGGACGGCGGTGGACCTGGCCGCGACGTTCTGGGCGGCGGCCGACCGGCTGGGGGCGGCGTTCGACACCCGCAACGGCAACGACTTCCACACTCGGCAGGTGGCCCGGTCCCGGGCGCTCGCCGACGAGCGCTACGACGTGCCGCTGGAGTCGAGCACCTACACGCCGGTCGTGGCGGCCGAGGTCACCACGACCGAGCCGGCCACGGCCGAGGATTGGCTGCGGCGGGCCGGTGAGCACGCCGCGACCGGAGATCACGACGGGGTCATGGACGCCGTCGAGCACGCTCTCGCCGCAGGTGGGCGGGCGGTCGCCGCGGACGCCTACCGCGTCGCGGTGCAGGCCCTGGTCGCGAGGGATCAGCACGAGCAGGCCGCGAACGCGCTCGCCGACCGCGGGAAGGCGCTGCGCGAGCTGGGCCGGGATGACTACGCCGACGTCGAGGACCAGATCGGCCTCGCCCTGTACGGCACCGCGACAGCGGCCGACCTGCCCGCGTTCGACGCCGCGATCGAGGACGCCCGCGCCCGCGCCGGCCGGGACGTCCTGGCCGATCTGCTCGCGACCCGGGCGGACGTGCTCGGCACCGAAGAACGGGTCGACGAAGCACTGCGCGACGCGCAGGAAGCGGCGGCCCTGCTCGTGCCGGTGGCGGAGCCGACCATCGCCGAGCGGCAGCTGCGCAACCACGCCGTGCTGCACCGCACGTTCCTGCTGATGATGTCGCAGCGGTTCGAGGAGGCCGCGGGTTCCATCGACGACCTGCTCCGGGACGCCGGGATCGGCAGGCAGACCCGCCAGGTCGGGCTGCGGATGAAGGCGCAGGCGCTGGCCACCCGGGGCCTGCTCGACGAGGCCCTGCAGGCTGCCGAGGAGGCGCTGTCCCTGCAGGTGGCCATCGGCGGCGCCCGGCTGGTGCTCAACGCCGCCGGCCTGAGCGCGCAACTGCTTTCGGACCTGGGCCGCGACGCCGAGGCCGCAGCCCGCATGCGTTTCGCGTTGCGGCAGGCCGAGTCCGCCGGGATCACCGGCGCCTTCGCCGAGAAGTTCCGGCTCGGGCAGTACCTGACCTGGTCGGACCAGGCCGACGAGGCGATCGAGGTGATCGACGAGGTCTACCGCGGCGAGTCCGAGTCCGGGGCGCCGCCGGTCGCGCTCGGCGAGACCATGCTGGGCCTGGGCGTCGCGGCCCTGCGCGGCAACCAGCCGGGCGTCGCCTACGGCGCGTTCCAGCGGGGGCTCGGGCACGCCGTCGAGGCCGAGCACCTACCGCTGCAGGTGGGCCTGGCGACGCAGCTGGCGCGGATGCTGGTGCAGTTCCGCGACGACGAGGCCATCGAGGTGATCGACGCCGTGCTGGAGCGGGCGCGCGCCGCCGAGGACGGCCAGTCGGCGCTGCGGATGCTCAACGAGCGCGGGCTGGCCAAGGCGAACCTGGGCGACGAGTCGGCCATCGCGGACTTCGACGCGGTGATCGCCGAGGCGAACGCCGCGGGCGAGGAGTGGCTCGCTGCCGACGCCACCGACTCCAAGGCACGCGAGCTCGCCGGTGCGGAGCGCCACGACGAGGCGGTCCAGTACGCCTTGGCGGCGGCGGACGGGTACGCCGCGAGCGGCGACGCGAATGCGGGCGCGAACAGCGAGTTCCTGGCCGCTCAGATCCTGCGCGGCCAGGGTCGCGCGGCCGAGGCGCTCGCCTGCTACACCTCGGCCATCGAGCGGGCCGAGGCGCCCGCCCTGGTCGAGCGCCTGACCGAACAGCGGGCGGAATACCTCGCGGAACTGGGCCGGAGCGAGTGATCCACCGGTGCCGGGGCGGCCGACCGTCCCGGCACCATCTCTGTCCACATCGAACGGTTGCGGGCCGGAACCGGCCTGCGCCGGGAGGAATGCGCCGAACGCCGTCCCGCCCAGCCCGTGGGACCACCGGCCGAGAGGATTGGGGTCATGAGGATCATCGCGTCGATGATGCTGTTGCCCGGCGTCGTGCTGACGGTGCTCTACATCAAGGCAGGCTCGACCGCGACGGCCGCCGGCGATGACGTGGTGTTCGCCTGGCTGAACGTGTGGATCGCCGGGCCGATCTTGCTGCTGTTCGCGGTGCCGATGTTGTTCAGCAACGCCCCGGTCGGCCGCGACCGGAAGTTCCGGGGCGCTCCCATCGGCCGGGCGACCGTCGAGAGCGTGCGCCGCACCGGCCTGACCGTCAACGACAATCCCCAGCTCGAGCTCCGCGTCCAGGTGGACACCGCGGACGGCGCCTCGTTCGCCAGCACCACCAGGTTGATCCTCGGCCTCACGGAGCTCGGCGCCATGAAGCCCGGCCTGGTGCTCCCCGTCCGCTACCTCCCCGGGCAGCCCGACCGAGGCGTGGCGGTGGTGCGCGACGCGTCGCCGCAGGAGGTGCAGGCGGCGCTCAACGCCATCCAGCTCGCGAAGGGCGAAATCACCCCGCTGCAGCACGAGATCGGCACCCGCGGCGTCGACGCGCAGGCGGTGGTGATGTCGATGGTGCCGACCGGCGAGATCCGCGACGGCAAGAGCGTGCTCGACCTGGCGGTGCGCATCACCCGCCCCGACGGCGGCACCTTCGACATCCGGCAGGACCGGCCGGTGCTCCCGAAGGTGGTCGACCAGATGCAGCCGGGCAAGATCCTGCAGGTGCGCTTCCTGCCCTCGGACGAAACCGATTTCGTGATCATCAGCGCCCTCAACTGACCGCCACGAACCGGTTGCGATCTGCTATCGGGGGCCCTAACTTGGGAGCACACTGATTGCAGACTGCAATCAGACTGTGGAGGCGACGAATGGGCGACATCGAACCGCAGGTCGCAGGTGGAAAGGTGCTCTGGCACTTCACGATGTCGCTGGACGGCTTCGTGGCGGGACCGAACCACGGGATGAACTGGATGACCGGCGTCTCGTCCCGCGATGGCCTGGCCGACGAGTACGCCACGACCACCGGCGCCGTGCTGGGCGGGCGGGACGGCTGGGACCGCTACCCGGACCCCGGCGGCATCTACGGCGGAGCCTGGAGCGGACCGGTCTTCGTGCTCACCCACCACCCCGAGGACGCCACGCCCACCGACGGGGTCACGTTCCTGAACTGCGGCCCGGCCGAGGCGGTGCGGATCGGCCTGGAGGCGGCCGGCGGCAAGAACCTCGAGATCTTCTCGGCCGACATCGGCCGCCAGCTCCTCGAACTGGGGCTGATCGACGAGATCGACCTGCACATCGCGCCGGTCCTGCTCGGCGACGGCATCCGGCTGTACGACAACCCAGGCGGCGCGCCGATCCGGCTCCACCGGGTCGGCGCGAGCGACCCGGCATCGGCCATCGACGTGCGGTACCGCCCCGCCGCAGCGGCGGAGTAGGGGCCAGGCGGGCCCACCCCGAAGGCGCCCGACGCCAGAAAGACTGCCGGTTTCGCGCGAAACCGCCACCAACGCACCGCCAGGGTTCGATCGCGCTCACCACTGGCCCTGAGTGCGGAAACTCGGTGTGCGCCAGCGGTGTTCCGGGAGGAACCGGACGTCGTACTCGCGCGGGACGGTCGCGAACTTGCCCGGCTCCGGCACCGCGGGCGCGCGCGGGAGACCGAGTTATTCCTTTTGTCAGGCTACCTGACATTTCGTCGCGGGCGAAGGCGGCTGGGTATGCTCGGGGCCCACTACCGCACCCCAGGAACCATGACGGCACCACCACCGAACCTCCCCCAGCTGCTCACCGACGCCAAGCGCTGGTTCGACGACGCGCTGCTGAGCAGCATGCAGGCGGCGGGCGAACGCCCGGTGACCGTCGCCCAGGCCGCGGTCTTCGCGAACCTGGACGCGGGCGGGACCTCGATCTCCGAGCTCGCCCGCCGGATCGGCACCACCCGCCAGTCCGTCCACCAGGCGGTGCACGGACTGATCGGCATGGGCCTGCTGAAGCAGGTCCCCGACCCGACGTCGGCGCGCAGCCGCCTGGTCCGCACCACCCCGGCCGGGGCCCGCGCCCACGAGCGCGCCCTGAGGATGATCGCGACCATCGAAGGCGTCCTGGCCGAACGGATCGGCGCCGACGCGGTCAACGCCCTGCGCGACGGCCTCGACCGCGACTGGGGCGATCCACCACTGGTCCAGGACCGCTGAGCCGCCGGGCGGTTCTCGTCAGGCCCTTCGGGGGTCTACCACCGCTTTGATCTCCGCTTGCCGGGCCATCGCCGCCAGCGATGCCGATGCTTCCGCCAGGCCCACCGGCTCGCTGAACAGCTCGTCCCACGGCATCCGGCCTGCGAAGGCCCGGGAGAACTCGACCGCTCGGTGGTAGTCGGCAATGTCTCCATTCAGGGAGCCCAGCACCGTCAGCTCCTTCCCCGTCACCGCGCCCAGCGGGACCGGCGCCGGTTGCGGCCCGGTGGAGCCGACCACCACGAGCGTGCCGCGCTGCGCCGCCATGGCCACCGCTTCCACTCCGGCGGTCGGCGCGCCGGCGAAGTCGAAGACGTAGTCCGCGCCGCGCCCACCCGCGAGGTCGCGCACCGCGTCGATCCATAGTGGACTCAGCGCCGCTGGTGCACCCGGCGCCCGGCGAACCACGTTTCCCGCACGGTGGTGGCGGCGATCTCGGTCACCGGCACGGCGAACGGGTTCCGGTCGGTGACGATGAAGTCGGCCGACTTGCCCGGTGCCAGCGACCCGGTCACCTCGCCCAGGCCCATCGCCGCCGCGCCGTTGGCGGTGAACACCGCGATCGCCTCGGCCAGCGCGATCGCCTGCTCCGGCCACAGCGCGCCCGAGCGGGTGCCGCTCGGGTCCCGCCTGGTGACGAGGCCCTGGATGCCCTCCCACGCGTTCGGCGAGGCGCTCACCGGCCAGTCCGAGCCGCCCGCGACGAGCGCGCCCGCGTCGATCAGCGCCCGGTTGGGCTGCATCCGGGCGGCCGGTTCGGCCGGCCGGACCTCGGCGATGGCCTCCGTGATCACGCCGGGGAACCACAGGAACGGCGAGATGTCGGCGATCACGCCGGTTTCGGCGAACCGCGGCACGTCCGCCGGGTGCACGAACTGCCCGTGCGCGATCTGGAACCGGCTGTCGCGGTACCCCTCGGCCCGGACCTTCGCCACCGCGTCCAGGGCCACCCGCACGGACGCGTCGCCGGTGCAGTGGATCTTCGCCGACAGGCCTGCCTCCGCCACCGTCCGCAGCCAGCCGGCAAGCTCGTCCGGCGGCATGGTCAGCACGCCGTGGTGGTGCGCGCCGTGCGCGTGGTCGGGCAGGTAGGGGTCGAGGAACGCAGCGGTGCGGGTGGGCGGCACGCCGTCGAGGAAGATCTTGACGAAGTCGGGCCGGTGGTGGGTGCTGCGGTACCGCTCCCCCTCCGCGAGCAGCTCGGCCCCGACCGGCGCGAACCCGAAGATCGGGTCGTTGATCAGCATCGAGCTCACCACCCACGCGGCGAGCTCGCCCGCGGTGTCCAGCTCGTGCAGCGCCCGCATGATGTCGCGCGAGGTCCCCGCGTCCTGGAACGCGGTCACGCCGAAGGAATGCAGGATCTCCACGGCCCGCCGCGAAGCGAGCCGATGTTGCTCCGCCGTGGGAGCCGCGGAGTCGCGCACCGCCTGCGCCAACGCGATGCCCGCGGTCTCCAGCAACAACCCGGTCGGCTCACCGGTGACGGGATCGCGCACGATCACCCCTCCGTCCGGATCGGGTGTCGTGGCACTGATGCCGGCCACTTTCAACGCCCGCGAGTTCGCCCAGCGGTTGTGGTGGCTGTCGTCGGACAGCATCACGGGCCTGCCGCCCGCGGCCTCGTCGAGCGCCCGGCGCGCCGCCTCCCTCGAAAGCTCCTCGACGAGGTGCGAGCCCCACGAGCCGCCGGTCACCCACTCATCGGGCCCGAGCCCACGGGCCCGCTCGGCGACCGCGGCGAGCACCCCGGACAAGTCCGCAGCGGCGTCCACGGACAGCTCGAAGAGATCGGCCATCCCGGCCAGCGAGTGGTGGTTGTGCACGTCAACGAGGCCGGGCATCACGAACGCCCCGCCCAGGTCGACGACGGTGGTGCCGGGCCCGCGGTGCCGCGCCACCTCGTCGCGGCCGCCGACCGCGAGCACCCGCCCGTCCGCGATCGCCAGGTCGGTCGCCCACGGCCGAGATGAGTCCACTGTGTACAGTTCCGCTCCGGTCAGGATCAGCTCTGCGACGGGCATGGGCGATCTCCTCCGCGGCGTTCTGCGTCGAAACCCGGTCAGCTGCAACCTAAGCGAGGCCGGCGACGCCAGTCACCCGCCATAGGTGGGCGATCTGCGCGAATCCGCAATTTCAATGGAAATCGGAGGTCCGATTTCCATTGAAATTGCGGGAGGGACCTGACCGGTTCGCCCGAAACCGTCGTGAGTGCTGACTCCGGTTCTTGCCGGAACCAGCACTCACGAAGAACGCCCGCACCTGCGAGCAGGTGCGGGCGCGCTCGGGCCGGGTCAGAAGTTCTTCTGGATCAGCTCGACGTACCGGTCGATCATGTGGTCGCGGATCCCGTCGGCGGCGGGCGCGAACGCGTCGCCGGTGAACCCCTTGACCTTGTCGGTCAAACCGGCGGTGAAGGTGATCTTCTCGTGCAGCTTCCCGCCGCTGTCGAAGTACCGGACGTCCTCGACGTGGTGGAACGTCGGCTCCGGCGGGAGCTGCGGAACGACGTCGTTGTTGTTGACGAACCGGAACACCCGCTCGGCGAGCGCCTGGTTGTACGGGGTGGCCAGCAGGCGGTCGCAGGTGCGCGGCTGCCCGAAGGTGTAGACGCCGTCCGGGAGCAGCTTCGGGTCTCCGAAGAAGATCCGGGCGGAGGCGAGCATGGCCAGGGCACCGCCCAGGCTGTGCCCGGTGAACCACAGGCTCTGGTCGTTGTCCCGGAGCCGCTGCACCGCGCCCCGCACCTCCGGGTAGATCGAGTCCAGCGCGCGGCTGAAGCCCAGGTGCACGAGCCCCTTGCCGGCGGGACCGGGGGCGGCCAGCGTGTTGGTGTCGGTCAGCCAGTCCTTGATCTTCTTGGGCTCGGTGCCCCGGAAGGCGACGACGACCATCCTGTCGCTGCCCGCCGCGAAGGCCTGCGTGTCCTCGATGGGGAACGACCCGTCGAGCTCGGCGTGGAAGTACTCGCACCGGTCGAAGCCCCACTCCCGCGCGGTCTCCCGGATCGTCGCCTCGTCGTCGTAGGCGAGCTTCGCCGCCTTGGCCAGCCAGTACGCGTGCTGCAGCCGGTAGCCGGTCACCGCGTGGTCGAATTCGAGCACCGTCATCCTTGGCCTCCATGAGAAGTCTCAGTTCTCGCCGGGTCGGCGCCGGGGCGCCAAGCGCGACTATGGCAAGGGATGGCGGCGCTCATGTGCCTGGTCACTGGAAGGGATGGCCCCTGTGGCCCGGTTCAGCGACACGTCCGAAAAGCCCGAAAGTACGACGCATTCGCGGGCCCGGGCTTGCGCTCAACCCGGGTTGAGCCAGCATGCTGCCCTCCGCCGCCAACCGGCCCGAAGGTGTGCCGGCGGCATCGGTTCTTCCAGCAGGAGAAGGGAAAACATGCACGCGCAGTCCTCGCCACCGAAGGTCGCCGCGCCCGCTGTGGTGCTCGCGCTGGCCTGCGCCGGCTCGTTCGTGGTCGTCCTCGACGCCACGATCGTGTCCGTCGCGCTGCCCGCCATTCGCGCGGAACTGGCGTTCGGTCCGGCCGCGCTGTCCTGGGTGGTCAACGCCTACACGCTGGTCTTCGCCGGATTCCTGTTGCTCGGCGGGCGGTTGGCGGATCTCTTCGGAGAGCGCGCGATGTTCGTGCTGGGCATGGGTCTGTTCACGGCCGCCCGGCTGGCCGGCGGGCTGGCCGGGTCGGCCGAGCAGCTGCTCGTCGCGCGGGCGGTGCAGGGCCTCGGCGGGGCGCTGCTGATGCCGGTGACGCTGTCCCTGCTGACCACGACCTTCACCGAGCCCGGCAGGCGGGCCCGCGCGCTGGGCACCTGGAGCGCCGTGGGCGCGCTCGGGGCCGCGTCCGGCCCGGTCATCGGCGGCGTGCTGACGCAATTGGCCGGGTGGCGCTGGGTGTTCTTCGTCAGCGTCCCGGTCGGCGTGCTGGCCGTCGTGGCCGCCGTCGCGGTGCTTCCGGGCCGGGCGGCCACCGGAGCCCGGGCCCGGCTCGACGTGATCGGCGCGGTGCTGGCGACGGCGGGCTTGGGCGCGCTGGTGTACGCGATGATGCAGCCCTCCGTCCAGGATGCCCTGCCGCCGCTGTTCGGCGGCCTCGCACTGCTCGGGATTTTCCTGCTGCACCAGGCGAAGTGGGCGGCGGATCCGCTGCTGCCGCTGGAGGTGTTCCGGCTGCGTTCGATCAGCAGCGGGAACCTGGTGATGTTCTTGCTGGGCCTGGGCTTCTTCGCCAGTCCCGTGCTGCTGTCGCTGTACTTGCAGGACGTGCACGGCTATTCGCCGCTGCAAGCCGGCCTGGCCTACCTGCCGATCGGATTCGCGATGTTCTGCGGCGCGCAGACCGCCGGAGCACTATCGGTGCGGCTGGGCACCCGCCGCGCGGCCGTGCTGTGCTGTCTGCTCGGCGGCGCCGGTTTCGCCGGGGTGGCGGCGCTGATCGGCGTGCACGCCTCGTACCTCTCGTCGGTGCTGCTGCCGGGGATCCTGCTGGGGTTCGGGACCGCCGCCGCGTTCACCCCGATCACCATCTCCGCCACCGGTGGTGTGCCTCCCCGCCACAACGGCCTCGCGGCCGGGCTCCTCAACACCGTCCGGCAGACCAGCGGCGCGATCGGGCTGGCGGCGCTGACCGCCGCCATCGCGTGGGAACCGGGTGCGGAAGCGCTCGCGCACGGCTACGCGGTCGCGTTCACCGCCTCCGCCGCCTGCCTGGCGGTCGCGGCGGGCGTCGCGGCGCTGGCCATGCCGCGCCGCTGATCACGGCAGGTCGACGGCGGCGCGGAAGCGCGGGCACCGGTCGGGACCGGACTCGTGCCGGCAGCCGAGCAAGTGGTTCAGGTAGTCCCGCGCCGCTTCCAGCGCCGCCTGCTGCCGCTCGATCTCCGCGATCCGGGCGGGAACGGTGTCCTGCCAACCGGATTCCGCGTCGAGCATGGCCGCGATCTCGTCGATGCTCATCAGCCCGGTCGTGCGCCACAGCTTGATCAGCGCGATCCGGTAGAGCTGGTCGGCGTCGTAGCAGCGCTGCCCGCCCCGCCGCTGCGGGCTGATCAGGCCGCGCCGTTCCCAGTAGTGCAAGGTCGAGATCGCCAGCTCGAAGTGGTCGGCGACCACGCGGATCGGGGTCAGGGCGCTCACTGCGCTGATTCTATCCGGCACCGAACGGCATCCGCCCCTGGTCTGCTCGCAGTTTCAATTGAAACTGCGAACAGCACCGTCCACTTCGGACTGTGTCTAGAACGGTGCTTCCCGGTCGAGCAGGTCCTTGAGCGCGTCGTCGATGAACGCGGTGTCCACCGGGTTGAGGCCGCCGCCGGCGAAGTGCCCCCAGGCGCCGGGGATGACCCGCAGCTCCGCCCCGGGGATGCGGGCCTGCTCCCACTCGTTGTCCTCCGGCGGGAAGTACAGGTCCTGCTCGCCGGGCATGATGATCGTCGTCGCCCGGATGCCCGCGAGCGCGTCCTCGACACCGGCGTATCCGGGAGTGCCGCCGAGGTCCGCGTGCTGCCAGGTCCACAACATGGTCAGCAGGTTGTTCGCGTCCCGCTTGAGGAACAGGCCTTCCCAGAACCCGACCAGGAAGTCCTCCAGCGAGCCGTAGCCCAGCGGCTCCCGCAGGTAGATCTGCTCGCGGTAGAACTGCTGGCAGAAACCCCATCCCGCGTAGACCCGGGCCATCGCCCGCAGCCCGGTCACCGGCTGCTCCCGATACCAGCCGTGGTGCCACTGCGCGTCGGCGGTGAGCGCGGCCTTGACGCCTTCGAGGAAGACGAAGTTGTGCCGGCTGGTCTTCGCCGAGCCGCAGAACGGCAGGATGCGCCGCACCATCTCCGGGTAGCTCAGCGCCCACTGGTAGGTCTGGCCAGCGCCCATGGACCACCCGGTGACCAGCTCCAGCCGTTCGATGCCGAACCGCTCGGTCACCAGGCGGTGCTGGAGGCGGACGTTGTCGTGCATCGTCACGTCCGGGAACCGCGCCCGGTCGTGCGGTTGCGGGGTGTTGCTGGGCGACGACGACAGGCCGTTGCCCAGCATGTTCGGGATGATCACGAAGTACCGCGACGGGTCGAGGGCCATGCCCTCGCCGATGAGCCACTCGTTGTCGTAGTGCTGCCCCGAGTACCAGGTCGGGTAGACGATCGCGTTGTCCTTGGCGGCGTTGAGCTCGCCGTAGGTCTTGTACGCCAGCTTCGCGTCGCGCAGCGTGGCACCGCGCTGCAGCCGGACGTCGCCGAGGTCGAACACTTCGTAGTCCATCGCGGCCTCCTCGTCACCCAGGGTGGTCCCCGCCGGGCGATTCGAGCGGGCACGGAGGTCGCCGGCGGGCTGCCCACCAATGTAGGTCCGCCCGCCGGAGGCGTCCGGCCACGCACGATCCGCTACCTCCGCGCATCCCCCAGAAGGGCGGCAGCGGCCGACGCGCCATCCGGCCTGCCACGCGACCGCGCGAACTTCGCGAAGGATGCCGGTTCGTGACCGGAATCGACGAAGCCCTGCAGCTCTACCCGGAGCTGGCGGTCCTGCTCGGGCTGTCCCTGTGGACCTTCTGGAGCCTGACCGGCGCGGCCGGGCGCCGGGAGTTGCTGTTCGGGGTGCTGAACTGGCCGGAGCACAGCGACGCGCTGTGGATCGCCGATCGCCACGAGGCCCTCGCGGTCCGCCTGCTCGTCGACTCGCCGGACCGGCGCGGTGGGGTCGTCTGGCGGCATTCGGGCACCTTGGCCGCCACCGTCGAGGCCCTGCGCAGCCTGCCCGCGCCCGGCGAACCCGGCGCCCCGCACCGGGTCATCCAGTCCGGGCCGTTCTGGCCGTCGCTCGACCTCCGCTGACCCCGCACCGCGGTCATCGCACCCGCGGCCGCGCGGAGTCGAACGCCTGCCTGGCCCGGTCGCGGCGTTCCAGGTCGGCGAAGAACCGGACCATGCCGGCCTGCCCGCGCAGGCTGGCGGCCAGCTCGCGCCGGTCGCACTCCTCGGCCGGCCGGCCCGCGAGGACGTCCTGGGTGGCCCGGTCCAGCTCGTCCGCCAGCCGCTCCAGCAGGGCGGCCCGTTCGGCGTGGTCGTGGGTGATAGCGCAGCGCCGCAGCAGATCCCGCATGGGCACTGCGGTGGTCCGTGGATACATCGAGAAGGGCACGTCCGCAGCTGTCATGCGCTCTCTCCCTGATGTTCGGTGTCAGGCCGAGTACTACCGCATCCGCCATGCCCGGGCAGCGCGCCCGCAGCCCGCCACCGGTGCTCCGGAGGCACCCGCAGAACGCATTCCCCCAGCGTGCCAAGGTCCAGCCACCCGACCGAGCGGACTTTGCCCAACGGCGCACGACGAACTCGGATCCCGGTTGGGACCTCTCCCGGAACCACCGTGCAAGGGTTGCGCGGATCCAGCCGCGAGTGCCGGCGGAATCCGCGGAGTGGGCATGTCACGAATCACCGGGAGCGCGCGGAAGACGTGCTTCGGCACGGCATTGCTGGCGGGAGCCCTGCTGCTGTCGGGCTGCTCGTTCTTCCAGAACGCCGACGGCGCCTGCTCGGACGTCAAGGAGGTGGTGGACGCCGTGCCGCCGACCAGCCCGGACGACACCGGCGTCGAGATCATGCCCCGCCTCGACAGGCAGATCGAGGCGGGGCGCGCAGCGCAGGGCGTGTTCGCGGATGCGGAGGCGCCCGCGGACTTCCAGGACGCTTGGACGGGGATGATCGGGGCGCTGGAAGAGGATCGCGAGGCCTGGCAGTCCGTGACGCCGTGGAAGGGCGCTCCGGGCACCGACATGATCGGCGTGCTCCAACTCGGCGCGGCCAAGCAGAAGGTCGACGACGCGAAGAACGCCCTGAACGCCGCCGCCGACCGGCACGGGTTCGCGAGCTGCGGCAGCGCCATCGACTGGCGGTACTGACCCCCGGCCGATCGCGCGCCCTGGGGGTGCGTGCGATCGGAGGTCGACCACGATGCGGAACGATCGGTGAATTACCGGGAAATTGGCCGGTAAGTGAGTCCGGACGCCTCCGCAGGCTCACTACGTTGACGATCTCGGTTCGTTGCCTGTGCCTGCGGAGGCGGTCGTGGACGGATTTCCCTGGGAACTGGCGCTCGCCATCGTCGGTGCGCTGGTCCCCATCATCGCCTTCCTGTGGGAATTCGCGTTCGTCGGCCGCAAGCGGCTCGGCTACCGGGTGCAGATGGACACCACGCCCACCGATGTCAGCGCCCTCTACGCGGGCGCGTGGCGGCGGCTGGAGCGGGCCGACGGCGGGCGGCTGGTCGACCCGTCGTTCGTCCTGCTGCGCATCGAGAACACCGGCACCACCAACATCGCCGAGGGCGACTACGGCTTCCCCGAGGACACCTCCGTGGGCATCCGCGTCAGGTTCCCCGGCCGCCGGGTCGCCGGCGTCGTCGTCACCGAGCTCAGCGACCCGTCGCTGGCGACGTACTTCGACGCCAAGGCGCCGGGGCTGGGCATGTCGGACGTCGAGGAGGCCGACCGGACGGTCGGGCTCGTCGAGCTGCCCAAGGTCAAGCTGAACAGCTCCGCGCACTACAAGGTCCTGGTCGTCCTGGAACGCGCGGGGGACGACGGCGGCGGGATCCCGGAGCCCGAGGTCGTCGGCACCATCAGCGGCGGTGTGGGCAGCGGGAAGGTGCACGAGACCAAGAGCCAGACCGGCACGCCCCGCTGGGTGGTGGCGCTGGTGTGCTTCCTGCTGATGGTCAGCCTCGTCGAGCCGTTCATCATCGACCTCACCAAGAACGAGGCCCGGCTGGACTGCGCCGCCGGGGACCTCACCATCACGGGCTCGACGGCCTTCGAACCCGTGCTGCGGGAGGCCGCCGCCGAGTACGCGAAGTCCTGCCCGGGGGCCAACTTCAAGTGGGAGATGCGCAGCAGCGCCCAGGGCCTCGAACTGCTCAACAGCACGCGATCGCCCGAGGTGCTGGCGTTCTCAGACGGCCCCAAGGGCGACCGGCTGCCGGAACTGCTGCCGCAACCCGTGGCGTTCCTGCTGTTCACGATCGTCATCAACCCGGATGCCGGCGTCCAGGACCTCAAGCCGGCGCAGATCCGGGACGTCTTCAGCGGCCGGGTCGCCAACTGGCGGGCCGTGGGCGGCAACGACGTGCCGGTCCGCATCGTCGACCGGGAAGCCCTGTCGGGCACCCGCGCCACCCTGGAGGAGCGGCTCCTCGGCGGGGACGTGGAGCCCGGCGAGAACTCCGACGACTGCGTGGAGCCCAGGAACGAGAGCCTGCGCGGCAGCGTCCTCCGCTGCCGTCGCACCGAGACCCGCAGCCTGCTGGACACCGTGACCGACACCCCCGGAGCCATCGGCTACAGCGAGCTCCGGGCCGCCGAGAACCGCCGAGCGGAGCTGCGCGAGGTCCGCATCGACGGCCACGAAGCCAGCCTGGAAGCGGCCGACCACGGCGCCTATCCGTTCTGGCAGACGGAGTACGCCTACACCTTCGGCGAACCCGCGCCGACCTCCCTGGCCGCCAGCTTCCGGCGCTACCTGACGAACCAGGTGGGCAGCGACATCATCCGCTCCTACGGCAACCGCCCGTGCGTGGAACTGGCGAACCCGGTGCGGTGCCGCCCCGAGTAGCGCACTCGCGTCAGCCCAGCGACCAGTCCGCGTCCCCATCGGTGACGGTCGCGTCACCGAAGGGGTTGCGGGTGGCGTCAGGCCAGGACCCGAGCGGGAAGTCGGTGGCATCCACCGCTTCCCCGTGCAGCGCGGCCATCTCGCCGGCCTGGGTCGCCACGACCGTGGCGAGGGCGCTGACGGCAGCCGTGATGAGCCCGCTGCCCACCGTCGTTTCCTCGACGACGAGGATCGCGCCCGCCCAGGAGAACACCGCCGACTCGAAGGCGGCTATGGCCGCCACCATCGTCTGGATGTACTTGGCGAGGATGAACCCCAGGGAAACGTAGAAGGCCACTCCGGCGCTCGCGCAGAGGGCGAGGGCTCCCGCGGTCTTGCCGGCGATCGTCCCGATGCGAGTGGCGGCCTGACCTTGCGGTTTGATCGCCGCGGTGTAGGCATCTGCGGCGGCGCCATGCCACTTGTCGTCGGCGATCATCGCCTCCGGCGTGAGCCGGCCGGCCACCGAGCTGGCTCGTCCGCGCAGGCTCTGCCACTCCCACGCTCGCACGTACATCAGGATCGGCGCGACTGCGGCCTTCAGGAGGTCGACGATCACCTCGCAGACGGCCGTTGCCGCTTCTTCGAGCAGCTCCGCGCACCACGCGATCGCGTCCTTGACCGGTTGGGGAACCCATCCGGCTTGGATCGCGGCCGCAGCGGCCGGGCCGATCTGCGCGATCTGGCCGGTCAGCTCCTCTGTTCCGGCGGTGAGCCGGTCGATGACGGCGCGGAACTGCGCTTCGCTGAACATTGTCACCTGCCATCAGTACAGGTTCCGGAGGGCGTGGGTTCCGTCCTCGTCTTCCTGCTCGTAGGTGTCCGCGACGCGCCGCAAGGTGCCGGCCACCTCGCGCGTGCGCTCGACCCCTTCCCGGCACCGGTCGTGGACCTGGTCGACGACCTCGTCATAGGCCGACGTCAGCGGGAGGAACAGCCCCGATTCCAGGGTTCCAACGCGAAGCTGCGCGGCCTGCGAGGCGATCAGGCCCAGCGCGTCCGCCTGCTCGTCCCAGATGTCGGCCTCCGCCCGGAGGGCTCCCGTTGCGACCTCGACCTCGTTCTTGTCCGGCGGTGCCACGACTGCCTCCCGCTCACTGCGAACCGTGCTTGCCGGGATCGCGCATGATCGAGAAAACCTCGCCCAGCGCGGAGTCCCACGCCCGGGATTCCCGCGATCGTTGCGCCAGCGCGCTCTTCAGGCTCGTTCGCGCTTGGATCAGGGCGTCGCTCAAGGCGTGCGTCAGTCGCGCCCCGCCGAGCGGACCGATCCATTCGGGATCGGCCACGCAGGACGACTTCCCCGTCTCCATGACCGTCAGCGTGAGCTTTCCCGCCGCAGCGGTGCCAATTCCTCGAACGACCGCGCGAGGACGCCGAGCCTCATCCAGCGACGTGAGCATGTGCTCGATGAGCACGTCCAGGTCCCGCGGCGCGCCTTCCGGGCACGATTCTGCCGGTGTAGCAGGATGATTCTCCTCATCGGGTGCCCGGCGTTCCTCGGCCAGGAAGTCCCCCCAACTCGCCATGCGCCGGGTCAGGGCCGTATCGGCCGCCTCGGCCACCGCGCCCGCGAACTCATCGGCGGCGAGCTTCTCGGACCACCGCGGGCGAACCCGGATCGCGACCGGAATCCCGTCCGCGTCCAACCGGACCCGAATGGTTCCGGTGCGGTCAACTCCCTCGACGTCGCGTGACGCGGCCCGCGCCGCGTTCGTCAACGACGAACAGGCCGCCCGCAGCCGCCGGCCGAGCGGCTCCAGCCTCGCCACCGGGTCGGCATCCCCCACGACCATCCCCACCTCGTCTCACATCGCGGGGCTCGGCCCCGCACGGCGTGCCAACTGCGTGGCGACCACGATCATCCCCGCCACGCCGGCGAACAGCAGCATCCCGGTTCCCGTCGACTCCAGACCCGCGGCGCCGAACACGCATTGCAGACCCCACGCCGCCACGCCGCCAGATGTGACCGCCACGAGCACCGATGCCAGCAGCCCCACCAGTCGCGCGCCCCGAAGCAGCAGCACCACGAAGACGGCCACAACAACCTCGACCATGGCCGCGATCACGATCGTCGCACCGGTCAACCCGAAGATCGGCGTCGACGCGACGCCCGCGCCGGACGCGACGACGAGCGCCAACGCGAAGCACGCCACGGAAACCGCGCTCCACACCAAAGCCACACCAGGACGCCGCACAGGCATGAGCCTTCCCATCACGTCAGCCGGCAACGCGCGACCGCCGGTAGGTACTTCACCGCCGACCAGCGGAGCCCCACAACACCGGGAGGACAATGTCCCAGCGCCGCCGACGCAGCAGGAACCGCCGATCAGGCCAAGACCGCACCACCGAACGAAAATCACCTTCGCGGCGCAAGCGCCGCCGGAACTCCGAGAGCGAGCCCACCGATCGCGGGCCCTCGCCGATCTTGGTACACCGATGCCGCCGATCGGGCGTTCCTCCCGCGGATTCACAACCATCGGATGACGCGGAAGCGAAGTGTGAAATGTGTTAAGTATTAATGAAATCACTTCGCGAAAGCGTGCCCTCGGGGCAGCCCATCGCGGAATTCCGCTCCGGGACCGAGCTCATCCGCGATTTCCACGGGCGACGAAATTCACGCTTATCATTGCGGTTTCGTGCTCATATGAGCAATTGCGGCGGACGGGGGACGAACTCCTGCTCCGTTCGCTAGTTGTCCACTGTGGACCATCAAGCGGACGATCACACCGATGCCGCATTGCGTTCGCGCTTCCGGGGTCGTCCAGGACTTCACCGAACCGCCCGGCCCGGCATCCGACGTGGGAATACCGGGCGGGCGATCCGCCCGACCCGAACTCGGAACATGTCTCCCGGCTACTACCGAACGGCCCACCTCACCACCCCCGGATGGCCGATCAGCCGCACCCCGGAAATCGCTCCGCCCGCCGAAACCGGGAAGGTTGCGGTGTTTTCTCGCATATCGATCTTCGTGGTTTTCCGCACGGTTTCGTGGTTTCCTGGCGGAACAGCGCTATGAGTTGATGGGCGAACGGCCATGCTAGGGGAGCAGATGCCGAATAGCGATTACTGGGGCGGATCATCGAGGCGCGTCGCGGAGCACACCGCTGACGTTGAGCAGTTCCACGCACCGCCCTGCCTGCTGGCCGGACGGCGGCGTGCCCGGCCGGGCGCAGCGCACGGTCGCGGTGACGTCCTCGTCGGGCGGGATCTCGATCGGCGTCACCCAGTGGTAGTCCTGGTTCCGGAAGGTCTCCAGCGCGATCGTGGTGATCGTCCGGTCGCCGAAGCGGATGGTGAGCAGGCCTTCGTCGCCCTGGTAGTTGGCCAGCACGAGGTCGGTCACGAAGAAGACCTTGCCCTCCGGGACCTGCGCGGAACGCGAGAGGTTGGCGCCGGGGTTGGTGACCACCTCGATGGTCATCGAATGCTGCCCGCCGCTGCCCGGCGGAACTCCCGGAACGTCCGGCGGCGGAGGCGGGGGCGGCGGTTGCTGCCCGGCGTCCGGGGGCTTGGGCCGTTCGGCGGGTGGCGGCGGCACGAGTTCGCCGTTCTGCGCCATCTGCTTCGCCTCCTCCCTGGCGGCCTCCCGCGCCGCGCTCCGCAGCGCCGGGCCCACCATGAAGAGCCAGGCCAGCAACAGGGCCAGCAGCAACGCCAGCAGGGTGAGCAGCCACCGCGGCAGCAGCGGGAGCTGGACCAGCTCGCCGTCCAGCTCCTCCGGCTGCGGCGGCTCCCCCTCCAGCACCTCCGCCTCGGTGGCGGCCGTGATCAGGAACCGGTGGCTGGTCGGCTTGCCGAACCAGATGAGTCTGCTCGACCGCGCGCGCAGCCGGACCTCGGTCCGGTCACCGGGTTCGAGCGCGGGGCGTTCCGACTCGAACCGGAAGTTCAGCTGCTCGGCCGGATCCGTCGCCGACAGCGGTATCGCCGCGGCCGTGTTGCCCCGGTTGTGCAGTTCCACCTCGTACCGGCCGGTCCGCCACGCGCGGCGCCGCTGCGGGACGAGCGCGGCCTTGAGCCGGTGGAACGGGGTGATGATCACCGTCGTCTCGGGCACGGTCACCAGGTCGGGCCGCTCCACGGGCACGACCCGCACGGCCAGCGGCACCTCGCCGGCCCGCACCTCCGGCGACCGGGGCGGGCGCAGGTGCAGGGTCACCACGTCCTGGGTTCCCGGGTAGAGCGACAGCCTGGTCGGTTCCACCGTCGTCCAGGCTGCGCATTCGCCGACCACCTCGAACTCGTACGCCTCGACGATCTCGGTGTCGTTGCGCACGGTGAGGGTCGTGGTCGCCTCCCCGCCCGGATTCACCACCACCGTGGCGCTTTCGAGTTCGGCAAAAGGGCTCACCTCAGAAAAGCTAGGCGGCCCGCGCGGTTTCGAGCAGGGCGGTGAGGGCAGCGCGGGGGCAAGGCGGCTGCCCGCGGCAACGGCGCCGCGCTGCCCTCGCGAGCGGCGGTCCCGCGCCGCAGGCCTGATCCGGCACCAACCGAAGTTCGCCCGGCGGCGGGCATCGAGCAGGTCTCACCGAGAACACGCAGCGACAGGACCCGGTTCTAGGGAGAGGACACGATGACGAGAGTCCCGGTGGCGGTCTACGCAGGGGATCCCATTCTGGAGTTCGGCGTCACCCAGCAGTTGCGCCCGCGCCCCGAGGTGGAAGTGCTGAAACCGAGCGAAGAAGCCCGGGCCGAGGTGTCGCTGGTCGTGATCGACCGGCTGGACGACGCGGCCGGGCAGCTGCTCCGCCGGCTGCAGCGGACGTCGTCGGTGCGCACCGGCCTCATCGTCAGCGAGTTCGAGCAGGACGCGCTGCAAACCACCATCGAGTGCGGGGTGGCGGCCGTCCTGCGGCGCCGCGAAGCGGACCAGGACCGCATGGTCGGGCTGATCACGGCGCTGGTCCGCGGCGAGGGCATGCTGCCCGGCGACATGCTCGGCCGGCTGCTCGACCATGTCGGGAAGCTCCAGCGCAGCGCCGCCGCGGCGGTCCGGCCGATCCTGTCGACGCTGAACACGCGCGAGGTGGAGGTTCTCCGCCTGATCGCCGACGGCTTCGACACCAGGGAGATCGCCGTCAAGATGTCCTACTCCGAGCGCACCGTGAAGAACATCCTCCAGGAGGTCACCACGCGCCTGCAGCTGCGCAACCGGGCGCACGCCGTCGGCTACGTCATGCGGCACGGCCTGATCTGACCCGCCGCCCGCCGGGCGTTGCCCGAAAGTGCCGGAGCCCTGCCCGCTCGCCTGCCTGTCGGGATCTGGGGGCCGGGCCGGGTGCCGGGACAGGATGCTGGGGTATCGGTCGCCTGCGGTGGAGGTCAACCCGTGATCGGCAGCGTGCCAGGATTCCGGCGCGGCTCAACGCGTTTCGGGATCGCCCTGGTCGGCGTCGTGCTGTTGCTGGACGGGCTGATCAGCGTTCCGACCACCGCGGCGCAGGCACCGCCCCGGCCGGCCGCCGAGCAGCCGCCGGCCCGCATCGCCTACTCGGGCACCGAACACCGCAGCCTGGGCGTCACCACCACCGGGCTGCCCGGGCAGACGTCGACGCAGCCGCTGCTCGCCGAGTCCCCGCAGCACTTCGACCGGGACGTGTCCTCGCGCGGCGGGCTGCTGGTGTTCACCAGCCTGCGCGACGAGCCCAAGCCGCAGGTGTACCTGCGGGGCGCCGACGGCGAGGTGCGGCGGCTCACCCGGGGCCGCGATGCGGCGAATCCGCAGCTCTCGCCGGATCTGCAGTGGGTGGCGTTCGACTCGGCCGAGACGTCGGGGCAGAAGGCGCAGCGCGACATCTGGTTGGTGCGCGTCGACGGCACCGATGCCCATCGGCTCGCCGAGACCGCCGACAACGACACGCACCCCACCTTCTCCCCGGATGGTTCCCGCATCGCCTACGCCTGCGATGCCGACGGCCGTTGGCAGATCTACGACCAGGCCTCCGGCGGGGGCTCCCTGCGGCGGCTGACCGACGAGCCGTCCGGCAGCGCGTTCCAGCCCTCGTGGAACCCGGTCGACGACGCCAGGCACCGGGACCGGATCGCCTACACCTTCGACTCCGACGGCAACATCGGCGGCGCCTCCGATCAGAGCGTGCGCGTGCTCCGCGGCACCGGTACCGGCACGCCGCTGCTGCAAGACGGCTGGCAGAGCCGGGAGCCCAGCTGGCTGCCGAACGGCGACGGGTTGCTGTTCGTCACCCCCAACCTCCAGCAGGTCGGGGGCGGCAACGCCGCCGCGGCCGACGGCATCGACCGGGTCTACCGGGCCGACACCACGACGCTGCCCGCGCCCGCGCCCCGGCAGATGCTGGAGGAGGACCGGCTGGTCGACTCCCCCACCTGGCTCTCCAACGGGATCACCGGGCGCCTCGTGGTGGCCCGCACGACCGCGGAGCTCCGGAACACCGCGATGCTGCAGGACATCCGGCAGGACGGGTCGGATCCGCGAAGCCTGGGGGTCGACGTTCTCACCGAGGACCCCAAGGCCCTCGTCGACTCCAGCAAGCTCTTCGAACCCGATCCGGGCTTCGACCCGTGGACGCAGCGGCAGAGCTATTCCCCGGACGGCAGCAAGATCGCGGTCAGCCGGTTCGAGACCGTCGGCGGGCAGCGCGTCCAGCGGATCTGGATCGTCGGCTCCGACGGCTCCGATCCCCGGCTGCTGCCCATCGCCGACCGCAAGTCCGGCGACTGGGAGACCGACGCCGCGTGGTCGCCGGACGGCACGAAGATGGCCGTGGCCCGCAGGTCGCCCGGGGCGATGGAAGAGGGACGCGGCCGGAGCCGGATCGTCGTCGTGGACGTCGCCACCGGCGAGGTCACCGGGCGCCTGCAGGGCGCGAACGCGGAAGAGGACGACACCCAGCCCGCGTTCTCCCCGGACGGCACGAGGTTCGCGTTCAGCCGGGGCAGGGTCGCCGACACGGACAAGCGGAAGAACCACATCTGGATCGCCCGCGCCGAAGGCCTCGACCGGCAACGCGACCTGAGCGAGCTCGTCTGCCTGTGCGACGTGGTCGACGACAGCCCGGCGTTCTCACCGGACGGGCGCAGCATCGTGTTCAACCGCGAGCCCGACGGGTTGTACCGGATGTACCTGGCCGACGACCGCTGCGAGGTGCTGCTGCCGAAGGGGCTGTCGAGCTGCGCGGACCGGCCCGACGGCGGGGACACCGGCCCGTTCCAGCCCCGGGACGCCAGCCTGGCGCCGGACGGTGAGCAGATCGCGGTGTCCAAGCGCCCGGTCAAGGACTTCAACCCGCCGGAACACCTGGCGGTCCTGGACACGGCGAAGGGGCGGCTGGACCCGATCACCAGTCGGCTCCCCGGGCGGCAGAAGGAACCGACCTGGCAGGCGACCATCGACCTGGCGCTGACCGCTCCCCCGTCGTCGGCCACCGTCGAGGTCGGGTCGTCGGTGCCGGTCACGGCCACCGTGCGCAACAACGGCCCGGCCGCATCACCGGGCACGAAGGTGACCCTCGACGTGCCGGACGGGCTGCGGCTGCAACGGCTCCGGGCGCAAGCGGGCAGCTGCGACGCCGAGCAGGCGCGATGCGATCTCGACGTGGTGCAGCCGGGGAAGTCCATCCAGGTCACCGCGGAACTCGTCGGCGTGACCAGCGGGAACCACCGGCTCCGCTGGGCGGCGGGCAGCTCGATGCAGGACTCCCGCCCCGGCGACAACACCGCGACGACGGTCGTGCCGGTGGTTCCGGTGCCGCCCGATCCCCCGCCGCCTCCGGACGCCAATCCCGCCGTGGCGGTGGGAGCACAGCCGAATCCGTCCTATGTGGGCGGTCGGACCGACGTGACCTACACCGTGCGCAACACCGCTGACGGCACAGCGACGGGCCTAACCCTGGACATCGCGCTACCGGCCGGCGTCCCGGTGATCAGCCTGCCGCCGGACTGCTCGGCCGTGCGGTGCGCCCTGCCGGACCTGCCTCCCGGCGGAGTCGTCACCAAGCAGGTGGTGCTGGCGCCGAACGCGGCATTGGAGTCGGTGATCGGCGCAACGCTGCGGACCACCGGGACAGACGCCAACCCGGCCGACAACGCCGCGACCTCCCCGTACCGCGTGCTGCAGCCCCGGATCGTCGCGGTGCCGAACATCGGCGAACCCGGCTTCGTGACGTCCGTCCGGGGCATCGACTTCCCGCCGGGAACCCCGGTGCAGCTGCTGTGGACACCCGGCATCACCGCCGCCGCGGCGCCGACGCTGCCCGGCCCGGACGGCAGGTTCGCCGCGCAGCTGCTGATCCTGCCCAAGGACCAGACCGGGCCGCGCACCATCACCGCGTCCGGCCCGGGATTCGGCCCCGTCACGACGCAGTTCCTGGTGGTGGAGCCCACGATCGCGCCGCCGGATCTGGTCGGGCGGAGGTGATCCGGTGATCCACGAGGTGGACGAGGGCCTGCGCCTGCTGCTGGCCGATGGGGGCGTGCCGGGCTCGGGCGTGGAGCTCGCCTTCGACCCGCCCACGACGGACTGGGCGGCGAAGCGCAACTCGCCCACGGTCAGCGTCTTCCTCTACGACATCAGGGAGGAGCCGGACCTCCGGCGCGCGGGCGCGTTCGAGCAGTACGACGACGACGGGAAGATGATCGGCTGGCAGACCCCGCCGCACTGGTTCCAGCTCTCCTACCTGGTGACGGCGTGGACGAACCGCCCGCAGGACGAGCACCGGCTGCTCTCCGACGTGCTGCGCTGCCTGGTGCGCCACGACGCGCTGGCGCCGCAGTGGCTGACCGGGACGCTGGCCGAGCTCGGGCTGACGGTGTCGTTCGAGGCCGGCGGGACGATGGCGGAGGGCCGGTCGGCCTCCGACGTGTGGTCGGCGCTCGGCGGGCAGCTCAAGCCGTCGATCAACCTGCGGGTGACGGCGCCGCTGGCCGGCGAGCGGATCCCGGCCGGGCCGCCGGTCACCGAAGGCGTTGTCCTGCACGCGGAAAGCTCGGGTGATCCGGTGAACGAGTCCGCCCGGCGGTTGCGCTACGACGGGCCGACCACGGCGGAAGGCGCCGGCTTCGCCCCGACCCGGCCGCGTCCGGAGCCGAAGCGGCGACGGCGGGGCACGATCTCGTGACCGGGCCGGACCTGAACTACCTCTGGGCCCGCCTCGGGCTGATCGAGCGGCGCGTCCGCGAGGTCGTGGCGACGCGGCGGGCCGCCGACCCGCAACCGGACGATCCCTACCGCGGGCTCTACGTCACCCCGGACGACGTCGACCGCATCCTCGCCTCCCCGGCGAAGTCCTGGGCCGCGACCCGCGACGACGATCCCGCGGCCGCCGAGCTCGACTCGCTCGCGGCGGCCGTGCCCGACCCCGGGCCGAGATTGCTGCGCCTCGCCGCGGATTTCGGCCTCGCGCCACTGGATCTGGAGCTGCTGCTGGTGGCGATGGCGCCCGATGTCGACGTCCGCTTCGAACCGCTCTACGGCTACCTCAACGACGACGTGACCCGGCGGCGGCCGACGACCGGGCTGGCGCTGGAACTGTGCGGGGTGCCCGCGGCGGGCGACGGACGATTCCGGTTCGCCTCGGGCGCGCCGCTGGTCGCCGGTGGCCTGCTGGAGGTGCAGGAGCCGGAGCGGCCGGCGCTGTCGCGGACGCTGCGGATTCCCGACCGGGTCGTGGCGCACCTGCTCGGCAACGACGACATCGACCCGCACATCGCGCGCCTTGCCCATTTCGCCCATGCCGATCCTCGCTCGCCCGACGTGCTGGCCAAGCGGATCGGCGCGGCGCTGGACACCGGGATCCGGCTCGTCCACCTCACCGGGGCGGAGGGCGCGCTGCAGGTCGCGACGGACGCCCTGGCGGTCAGCGGTCGTCGCGCGCTCGTCCTGGACGCCGGGGAGCTGGCCGGTGAGCCGGGGCCGCTGCCCGTTCTGCCCTCGCTGGTGCGGGAAGCGCGGCTGCACCGCGCCGGGATCGTGTTCGGGCCGCTGGAGGCGTTGGAGCGCGAGCAGGCCCGGTTGCTGCGGGCGATCGTCGCGTCGGCGGCGGGAGTTCCGCTGTTCCTGCACGGTTCCCGCAGCTGGGATCCGGCCTGGTCGCGGCAGGCTCCGGTGTCGATCCGCGTCGCGGCCCCGAAACCGGAGCAGCGGGCGCGTACCTGGCGGCAGGCCCTCGCGGCGGCCGGTGACGCCGCAGCGGTGCCCGAAAGCGCGCTCGTCGATGCCCTCGCCGGCTACCGGTTGGACGCCGACCAGGTCGGCCAGGCGGCATCGGTGGCGACCCAGCTCGCCGCGCTCGACGCCCGCCCGGTGGGTCTTGAGGATCTGCGGGCGGGCGTGCGCGCCCAGAACGGCGCGGGCCTGGAGCGGCTCGCCCGGCGCATCACGCCGGCGGTCGACTGGGACGACCTGGTGCTGCCCGAGCCGACCCACCGCCATCTGGCCGAGCTGTCGATGCGCGCCCGGCACCGGGACCTCGTCCTCGGCGACTGGCGGATGCGGCCCGGCGGCGGCCGTGGGCGCGGCGTGATCGCGTTGTTCGCGGGCGAATCCGGCACCGGCAAGACCATGTCGGCGGAAGTGGTCGCGGACGACCTCGGGATGGACCTCTACGTGGTGGATCTGTCCACAGTGGTCGACAAGTACGTCGGCGAGACGGAGAAGAACCTGGAGCGGATCTTCACCGAGGCGGTCGGCGTGAACGGGGTGCTGCTGTTCGACGAGGCGGACGCCATCTTCGGCAAGCGCTCCCAGGTGAAGGACGCCCACGACCGCTACGCCAACGTCGAGTCGGCATTCCTGTTGCAGCGCATGGAAACCTTCGACGGCATCGCGATCCTGACGACGAACCTGCGGGCGAACCTGGACGACGCGTTCACCCGCCGCCTGGACGTGATCGCGGACTTCCCGATGCCGGGCCCGGAGCAGCGCCAAGCCCTCTGGGACCGCTGCCTCGGAGACACGATCCCCCGAGCGGAAGACCTGGACCTGGCGTTCTGCGCGGAGCGCTTCGAGCTCGCGGGCGGCTCGATCCGCTCCTGCGCCATCACGGCGGCCTACCTGGCGGCGGAGGCGGGCAGGCCGGTGGGCATGGCGGAGCTGATCACGGCAGTGCGCCAGGAGTACGGAAAGCTGGGGCGGCTGGTGCTGGAATCGGAGTTCGGACGCTGAACACATGAATTCGATCAGCGGAACGCCCGCTCGAACGGCCGCTGCTGGCGACTTTCGCACCTGCCGCTCGACCTAGTCGCCGGTCCACCAATTCTTGATCTCCTGTTGCTTCTTGCCCACGCCGCAGTCGTTGTCCACCGCGAAATAGATCGGAACCCGATCCTGCCCGCGAGTTCTGGACTGGAAGAATGTGTTCAGCTTCCGCTGGCAGCCGTCGCAGGGGCTTCGGTCCGTGAAGATCCGAACCGGCACGAGTTCGCTGTACCTGGACACGAGGGACGTTATGATCTCTTCCGAGTGGTCGCCGTTGTCCCCCTCGTTGAAGGCGGCCTCGTAATGCAGATCCTCCTTACCTTCTTTCTTGTACTCGAGGACGGCGAAGTTCTTCCCCCACCTCTCCCCCTTGCGCACGTCCAGATACTTCTGCAGGAGAAGCCGTGCGAAATCACCTCCGGTACGAGCGGAACGAAGGGGGCGAATGACGAACGGGGCGGGGGGATCCGTTTGACTTCTCGTCTCGGCTCGTTGGACGGAACTCACTCCGGCATCGTTCCCACCCATCGCCACTTCCGGCTCCGCACGCTCCTGAGCTACCTCGGAGCGCCCCATGACTCGCCGCGCATTCGCTTCGGCTTCGCGCTCGAAGCGGTCCGATGGATCTGACATCTTCAGACCGTTGCCGTTGTCCGTGCCCGCGACGGGGCCGGAGCGTTGCTGGATGACGTGGGTGAGTTCGTGGGCGAGGGTGTGCTCGTCGGTTCCGCCTTCGCCGATGACGACGTGGTTTCCCGAGGTGTAGGCGCGGGCTCCGATTTCCGCCGCCGAGCGTTGCGCGGCCGGCCCGGTGTGCAGGCGGACGTCGGAGAAGTCCGCGCCGAGACGGCTCTCCATGTCCGTGCGCACGGGCTCGTCCAGCGGCTCTCCGGACGACCGCAGCACGTCGTGCACGGCCGACCGCTGCACCTCCTCCACGTCGCCGGCGCGGGCGTCGGCGATCGCCCTTGCGACGACGGCATTCCCCAGGGTTCGTTGCAGGTGCAGGATGTGTTCCGCGGAGCCAGGAGCACCAGACCGTGCTCCGGGTTCTGGTGCCCGTGTGCGCCGCTCCCGCTCGGACGACTCCGCTTCGTTGTTGTGGCGGTCGTGCATCAGGTCTCCTCACAACGCCCGTGCACCACTGGTACCGCGCTCGGCGCTGTCGGGGCATGCCCGGAAGGGCACACCTCGGGGCAGAACCCCGCGCACCCCGACCGGCCTGTCCCGGGAAGGCAGGGCCCGGTTGCCCGGGAAGGCAGTCGTGTTGCCCTCGGTGGGGGTCGGGCGGACCTGTTCGCGTGCGCCGCCGGGCGCGAGGCTCTGGGCACGCCACACCTCAGACGAAGGAGCGAACATGCCGTCGTACCTGTCCCCTGGCGTGTACGTCGAGGAGGTCCAGAACGGGGCCAGACCGATCGAAGGGGTCGGGACCGCCGTCGCGGCTTTCGTCGGCTTCGCACCTCAGGGGCCGTTCCACCAGCCGACGCTGGTGACGAACTGGAGCCAGTACGTGCAGGCCTTCGGCGGCTTCGACGACGGCTACCTCGCACACGCCGTCTACGGCTACTTCGCCAACGGCGGCGGCACCGCCTACGTCGTCCGCATCGGCGGGCCCGCTGCGGCGCCCGACGCAGCCCCGGCGACGCCCGTCGAACTCGGCGGCCTGCGGGTCTCGGCGCTGCCCGGCGCCGGCGGCGACATCACCGTCGAGGTCGCCGACGCCGAGGGCGAGAACCCGCCGGAGGACCGGTTCCGGCTGCTGGTCGGCCAGGGCGGCAAGGTCGCCGAGACCTACGACGTCTCGACCAAGAAGAACGTCAAGAGCTACGTGGTCACCCAGGTCCGCGAGCGGTCCAAGCTCATCGAGGTCACCGAGCGGTCCAGCGCGGCGCTGACCAGGCCGGAGAACCAGTCGGTCACGATCGCCGCGACGCCGCCGCGCGAATCCAAACCGGCCACTGTGGACGCCCAGGAGTACGTCGGGGACCTCGCCGCCCGCACCGGCTTCGGCGGGCTGGAGACCATCGACGAGATCACCATGGTCGCCGTCCCCGACCTGATGAGCGCCCACCAGCGCGGCCTGATCGACGCCGAAGGCGTGAAGACCGTGCAGCTCGCGGCGATCTCGCACTGCGAGCAGATGGGCGACCGCGTCGCGGTGCTCGACGCTCCCCCCGGCCTCAACGCCCAGCAGGTGCGGAACTGGCGGATGGACCAGGCGGGCTACGACTCGCGGTACGCGACGCTGTACTACCCGTGGATCAAGGTCTTCGACCCCGCCAGCGGACGCAACACCCTGGTCCCGCCGAGCGGCCACATCGCCGGCGTGTGGGCGCGCAGCGACGCCGAGCGCGGCGTGCACAAGGCCCCGGCGAACGAGGTCATCCGCGGCGCGGTGGACCTGGAGATCAACCTGAGCAAGGGCGAGCAGGACCTGCTCAACCCGATCGGCGTGAACTGCGTCCGCGCGTTCGCCGGGCGCGGCATCCGGATCTGGGGCGCCCGGACGCTGTCCTCGGATCCCGCCTGGCGCTACCTCAACGTCCGCCGGCTGTTCAACTACCTGGAGGAGTCGATCCTGATCGGCACCCAGTGGGTGGTCTTCGAGCCGAACGACGACCGGTTGTGGTCGAGCATCCGGCGCAACATCTCCGCGTTCCTGCACGAAGCCTGGCGCGACGGGGCGCTGTTCGGCCGCACCGCCGAGGAGGCGTTCTTCGTCAAGTGCGACCGGGAGAACAACCCGCAGGAGTCGATCGACCTGGGGCAGGTCGTGTGCGACATCGGCGTCGCGCCGGTCAAGCCCGCCGAGTTCGTGATCTTCCGGCTCTCCCAGTTCTCGGACAGCACCAGCCTGCTCAGCGAATAGCCCCAACAGCACGGAAGGCGGCGGATAAGCCATGGCACAGGGCGACAGTCTCGCCACGCACCGGTTCGGTGTGCAACTCGGTGGCATCACGGTGGAATCGGTCAAGGAGGTCAGCGGCCTGACCGTTGAGCAGGACGTGATCGAGACCCAGCAGGTCACGCCTACCGGGGAGCGGATCAACAAGAAGCAGCCCGGCGGCCAGAAGGGCGGCGAGGTGACGATCACCCGCGGCATGGACAAGAGCGTCGAGTTCACCGACTGGATCAAGAAGACACTGCTGGACGGCGACGTCGAGGGTGCGCGGGAGAACCTGACGATCGAGATCCAGGACTCGAAGGGCGAAACCGTCCGGCGGATGCAGCTGTTCGACGCCTGGGTCAGCAAGTGGGAGGGCCCGGGGCTGACCGCGGGCGATTCCCAGGCGGCGGCGGAGAAGGCCACCATCACCTTCGAACGGATCGAGGTCGAATGAGGCGACGCATCGCGTCGCTCGGCGAGCTCGACGAGGTCGCGGGCAAGGACCAGGCGGCAGACACCCGCCCGGCCCCGGCCGAGCAGGCGACGCAGCACGACGAGTTCGAGTTCGAACTCCCCCGCGGCTACGTGCACTCCGACGGCACCGTGCACAAGCACGGCCGGATGCGGCTGGCCACCGCGAAGGACGAGCTCCGGCCGCTGATCGACGTGCGGGTCAAGGAGAACCCGGCCTACCTCAGCGTGGTGCTGCTCAGCCAGGTGATCACCCGGCTCGGCGGCCTCACCGAGGTGCACACGGGCCTGGTGGAGAACATGTACGCCACCGACATCGCGTTCCTGCAGGACTTCTACCGGCGGATCAACAGCGAGGGGCACACCAGGGCGGGGGTCACCTGCCCGTCCTGCGGCACGGCGTTCGAGGTCGACCTCGCCGGTGGGCGCCTGGGGGAATCGTGACGTACGCGGTCGACCGGCTGCACGAGGAGGTCGCGTACGTCGCCTACAACTTCCACTGGCCTCGCGAGGAGATCCTCGAACTCGACCACCACGAACGACGGCGTTGGGTCCGCGAGATCGCGCGCATCAACACCAGGGTGAACGAAGGCGGGTGACCGGGTGAGCCTGTGGGACCTCTTCCGCCGTCGCCGCGGCGGCGCGCGGCGCGAGGACGGCTCGGCGCAACCTGCCACCACGACGCCCGGCTGGGACGGCGGGTGGCGGCGAACCGCCGCCGATCCCGGCGTGATCCAGCGCGCCGGGATCGGCGTGACCGCGGCCATGCGGTTCCGGGAATCCGTGACCTCGTTCCAGGACCACGGCGTGATGACCGGGCTCGGGCACAGCCTCCAGGCAGGTGCGCCGTCCGGTCTCGTGCACGGGCTGCTCCGCCCGGCTGTAGGGGTTCCCGTGCAGCGCTCGGCGGCCGAGGCGCTGCCCGTGGTCGTCCCCGCATACGACGGCGATCCGGTGCCGCTGGACCACTCCCCGGCATCCGTTGCCCCGGTGGAATCCCCTGTCGCCGAAGGGACTGCTGCTCCGGTGCGGCCACGGCGGCTCTCTCCGCCGCTGACCGTGGCACGGCTGGCGACGCCGCTCGCGCCGCGGCCCTTGGGCACAGTGGGGCCGCGCCCAACTGTCGCGCCCGATCCGTCATCCATAGTGGACGAAATACATCCGGGCGACGTTGCGCCGGAGCCGGTCGTGCAGCGCCAGGTTTCACCGGCCAAGCCCGACGCGGCCGTGCGATCAGGCCCCGGCGAACCGTTGCGCGCCCTTCCGCCCAGTGCCGTGGTCTTCCCCGACGCGGACCGCTCGCCGGACCAGGCCTCGGAGGCCGGGTCGGCGTTGCCGCTGGCGAGCACCGATCCGGCGCCGTCCCGCACCGGTGAGCACCGCGCGGTCCAACGGGTCACGAAGACCTCCGCGCGTGATACTCCGGGAAGCCAGTCCCCGCCCCGGGCTCGCCCCCGGCTGGGCATCGGAGCGCCGATCGCCCAGATCCCGCCGTCCGCTACGACCAGCGCCGAAGACCGCCCGACGCCCGCCGAGCCGGCCTCACCTCCGGTCGATTCTCCCGTTGTGCAGCGGAAACCGGCCGTCGGGGTAACCGGCGCGGAGGCTCCCGCAAGCCCGGAAAGCGGCTCTCCCACGACGGTTCGCCCCGACTCCGCGGACCCGGTTGAGGCGCAACGAATCACGCCTACATCGCAGCCGCGCAATGCGCCGGGCGAAGCGGATCCCGTGCTTCAGCGGCTCGCCGCGCCGCCGGAGCCCGAAGCCCGCAACGCGCACTCCCCGACGAGCGGGTCCGAAGCCCCCGTCGACGTGCACTCACCGACCGAACTCGTCGTCCCGCGCTCAACCCGAGACGCGGCCCCGACCAACCCCGGGCACGACGAGGATGCGCCGGTAGCACCCCTGATCCATGAATCCGCTGCCGTGCAACGGATCGAGAACCCGCTGAGCGCGCCGCCCGGCCATCCCCTCCCGGCGGCACACGGGGTGTCGGAACCCGAGCAGGACGGCACCGAAGCAGTCCGACACCAGAAGACTCCCGATTTCAGGCAAAATCAGGAAGCCCCCAATTTTAGGCAGAATCGGACGGCTCCGAACCCCGGCCTTCCGGTCGGGGATGTCGAGGCAGTACCCGGGCCGGACCTGGTGCCGGTGGTCCAGCGCTCGGCCCGGAGCCAGCACCAAGGGTCTTCCACAACCACACCCGAGGCCGAGAATCTGACGGCACGGCTTCACCCACCGGAAAGCGACGCGCCGACCGCGCTCCCGTTGACCGGGGCTTCCCCCGCTCAGGGCTCCGCCGCCGACGTTCAAAGCCAGGTTCGGGCACCCGAGTCCTCACCACCGAACCGCGCGACGCGGGCCAGGGCTCTCCCTCACGAACCCGTCCAGCGCGTCCTGCCGCTGCTGTCGGCGCGGCCGCTGACTGCACGAATCGGGCAGGACCCGGGCGTCGGCGCCGCGCGCAGCCCTCAGCAACCCGCACGACCGGTGGCACCGGTGCGCTGGAACCAGGCCGACCCGGCACCGTCCTCCGGGATCACGCCGCCGCGCCCCGCGCCGAGCACGCCAGTGCAGCGAGCCCGGGTCTCCGCCGCTCCCCCGGCATCCAGCGCTCCGGTGCAGCTCTCCCCGCTCCCGACACCACCCGGCGGTGAAGCCCTGCCGCGCGCTGCGGTGATACATCAGGCAGCCGAAACTCCGCACCAGGCGCGCGAAGTCCTCCCGGTGTCCCGCCCAGCGACTCCCACCGTGCAGCGTTCGAGCGCAGCCCCGGTGGAGCAGCCCGCAGAACGGCAGCAGGCCGCTGCCCCGAAACCGGTCGCCGCGTCGAGCCCGATTCCCGGTGTCCCGGCCGGAGTTCCGGTCACGGTGGTCCAGCGCAAGCCCGAGCCGGCCGCCACCGGGGAGCAGGACGCCGCCCCGGCCGGGGCGGGCGGCTCCGGCGGGCAGGACATCGACGAGCTCGCTCGTCGCCTGATCGAGCCGGTGGGACGGCTGCTGCGCGCCGAGTTCCGCCACGGCAGGGAACGAATCGGGCGGCTGCACGACCGCCGCCGCTAGCACGTTCGGAAGGAGTGTTGCCGGTGCCTCAGGAGATCTTCGCGTCCAGCGTGTTCTTCCGGCTGGTCATCGGGGGCAACGACCTGGGCAGGTTCAACACCTGCTCCGGGCTCGGCGCCCAGGTCGAGGTGGAGCAGTTCGCCGAGGGCGGCAACAACGGCTTCACCTGGCAGCTGCCCACCCGGATCACCTGGACCAACATCACGCTGACCCGCCCGGTCACCAGCGACACCGCCAAGATCTCGCGGTGGCTCGGGCAGATCATCCAGCGCGCCGAGCGCAAGAACGGCGAGATCGTCGCGCTGAAGCCGGATCTCACGCCCATCGCCCGGTGGCAGGTGCTCGGCATCATCCCGGTCAGCTGGCAGGGCCCGTCCTTCGACCCGTCCAACGCGCAGGCCGCGGTGGAGACGCTGGAAATCGCCCACCTGGGCCTGCAACCGTCGTGAGAGGAGGGGCCGGATGGCCGCCGCACCGGGCAACAACCTCGCCCGCGCCCAGCTGCTGATCATGGAGCCGCCCGCGAAGGTCGGCGCGAAACCGGGCGCGACGATCAAGCGGGTCCGGTTCCAGTTCAACCCGAACAAGCTCGCGCTGACCAAGAGCACCGAGTGGCGGCGCAAGCCGTCCCGGATGGCGCCCGACGCGGCGTTGCCCGAATTCGTCGGCAGCGGCCCGCGTTCCCTCTCCCTCGAAGTGTTCCTGGACGCCACCGACAAGCACGACGGCTCGGTGGAGAAGAAGATCGAGGACCTGATGGTGGCCTGCGTCCCGACCCCGAAGAGCCTGGCCAGCAAGAAGCCCGCCAGCCCGTGGGTCCGGTTCGAGTGGGGCACCGCCAGGACGACCTCGTTCAACGGCGTGCTGTCGAGCTTCTCGGTCGACTACTCGCTGTTCGACGTCGACGGGAAGCCGCTGCGGGCGACCTGTTCGCTGGGCATCGAGGAGGCCAGCGTCGACACCCCGGGCCAGAACCCGACCTCGGGCTCCGAGAACACCCGCCGCACGCACCGGGTCGTCGCCGGCGACAGCCTGCCGCAGCTCGCCTGGCACGAGTACGGGGACGCCACGGCGTGGCGGGTCATCGCCGAGGCCAACGAGATCGACGACCCCATGATCCTGGTGCCCGGCACCGAACTGCTGGTACCCGCCTTCGACGACGGACAGGACGGTGCGTGATGGGCGGAAAAGAGGGCGGGCGTTCCGTCGCCGCCGATCCGATCGTGGCCACGCCCGGCCCGCTGCCCGCGGCCTGGCAGGAACAGCTCACCAGCTGCGTGGTCGACGAGAACGTCGGCCTGCCCGACGCGGCCCTGCTGACCTTCCGGGACCCCAACCACGAGCTGCTGACCGCGACCGGCATCACCATCGGCTCGCCGCTGACGGTGTCCGTCGCCACCACCTCCAGCCAGGCGCCGAAGCGCCTGTTCACCGGCGAGGTCACCGGCCTGGAGCTGGACACCGACGGCACCGGCTCGTTCACCGTGGTGCGGGCGATGAGCAAGGCGCACCGGCTGATGCGGGGCCGGAAGGTCACGGCGTTCCGCAACATGACCGCCGCCGCGATCGTGCGGAAGGTCGCGACGGGCGCGGGTCTGCGGGCCGGCCGCATCGACGCCAAGCCGATCACCTACACCCAGCTCTCCCAGGCGAACGTGTCGGACTGGGAGTTCCTCCAGGACCTGGCGCAGGAACACGGCGTCACCGTGCGGGTCGACGAGAAGGGGCGGCTGGACTTCGCCGCGCTCAAACCCGCCGCGAGCGCTCCCTCTCCCGACACCCCGGCGACCAAGAGCCCGTTCGTCCTGGAGTACGGCCGGAACCTGATGGCGCTGCGCGCGGTGCTCACGGCCGTGGACCAGGTCGACAAGGTCGAGGTGCGCGGCTGGAACGTGGCCACCAAACGTCCTTTGATAGCAGAGGAGAACGCCACCCGGAGCAAGACCGTGCGGCCGGGGCTCACCGCGGCGGAGGCGACCGGCAAGTTCGGCAAGGGCGCCCGGATGCGCGTCACCGACACGCCCTACGGCACGCAGGCTGAGGCCACGGCGGCGGCACGCGCGCTGGCGGCGTCGATGAGCGCGGGGCTCGGCGAGATCGAAGCGGTCGCGGAGGGCAACCCGGAACTGCGCGCGGGGGTGCCGGTCGCGCTCGGCAACGTCGGGCCCAAGTTCTCCGGGCGGTTCACCGCGACGGCGGTGCACCACGTGCTGGAGCCCGGGAACGGCTACCGCACCACGGTGCTGGTCAGCACCTCCCCCGACCGGTCGCTGACGGGGCTGGTCACCGGCGCCAACGCGCCGGACCGGGGCCCGCGCATCCCGGGCCTGGCCACCGGGATCGTCACCGACATCAAGGAAGCGGGCGGGGCCCAGCGGGGCTGGGTGAAGCTGAAGTTCCCGTGGCTCGACGACGACTACGTGACCGACTGGGTCCGCACCGTGCAACTCGGCGGGCAGGGCGGGGGCGGCGTGTTCAGCCCCGACGTCAACGACGAGGTGCTGGTCGGCTTCGAGCAGGGCTGCCTAGACAAGCCCTACGTGCTCGGCGGGCTCTACAACGGCCGGGACAACCCGTCGCCGCACGACCTGCCGCTGGTCGACCGCACCACCGGCAAGGTCAACCGGCGTTCCCTGGTGTCGCGCAAGGGACATCGGCTCGAACTCATCGACTCGACCACCGGTGCGCCGGGGCTCCGGCTCACCAGCGGCAACAAGCGGCTGGACATCCGGATGGACGAGAAGCGCCGGACGATCGACATCACGGTGTCGGCCGTGGGCGGCCGGCGGGCGCTGAGCACGGTGTCGCTGACCGACCGCGGGATCACGCTCGACGCCGGTACCGGCGACCTCACCCTGACCGGGAAGTCGGTGTCGATCGACGCGAAGACGTCGGTCTCGATCAACGGCCGGACCAACGTGGGAATCGACGGCGGCGCGATGGCCACGTTGCGCGGCCGCATGGTCCACATCAACTGATCAGCCCGATTCCGCAAGCCGACGAGGAGTTCCCGCGATGCCACCCGCAGCCCGGATGGGCGATCCCACCTCCCACGGAGGCACCATCGGCCAGCCTCCCGCGGCCGCCGCCCTCAAGGTGGCCACCGTGCTCATCGGCGGCAAACCCGCCGCGGTGACGGGAAGTCAGCACGTGTGCCCGCTGCTGCCGCACACCGTGCTGAGCGCGGGGAACGTGCTCATGCCGAGCCCGCCTCGCTCCGGCGTGGTGCTCATCGGCGGTCTGCCAGCCGCGCGGATGAACGACAAGACCACCTGCGGCGCGACCGTGGTCATCGGGGCGCCGAACGTGCTGATCGGAGGCCCGCTGTGAGCGAGCGCTTCATCGGCCGCGGCTGGGCCTTCCCGATGCGGGTCGGGGCGACCGGCGGCATCGCGATGGTCGAGCGGGAGCAGGAGATCGAGGAGGCGATCCGCCTCGTGCTGGGCACCGCGCCGGGCGAGCGCCCGATGCGCCCGGAATTCGGCTGCGGCATCCACGAGTACGTGTTCGCCCCGAGCGACGGCGCCACCGCCGGACGCATCGCCCAGGAGGTGCGCAGCGCGCTGCGGCGCTGGGAACCCCGGATCGACGTGACCGACGTGGTCGTCGCGTTCGACACCGTCGAGGAAGGCGTGCTGTACATCGACGTGCACTACACGCTGCGCGCCACCAACGACCGCAGGAACCTCGTCTTCCCCTTCTACACGATCCCGCACAGCGCGGCGGAGGAGGACGCGGACTGATGGCCCTGCCCCTGCCGAACCTGGACGACCGCCGCTTCCAGGAGCTCGTCGACGAGGCCAAGCGCTACGTTCAGCAGCGCGCTCCGGAGTGGACCGACCACAACGTCTCCGATCCGGGCGTGACCCTCATCGAGACGTTCGCGCACATGGTGGACCAGCTCATCTACCGGCTGAACCGGGTGCCGGAGAAGAACTACCTGGCGTTCCTCGACCTCCTGGGCGTCCGCCTGTTCCCGCCGGCGGCGGCGCGGGCCGACGTGACCTTCTGGCTGTCGGCCGCGCAGCCGGAGGCGGTGCTCCTCCCGCTGGGCACCGAGGTCGCCACCGCGCGTTCGGAGACCGAGGAGGCGGTCGTCTTCGCCACCACCGACGAACTGCCCATCGTGCCCTGCGAGCTGACGACGCTCGTGACGATCTCGGCCGCCGGGGCGCAGCAGAACCACACCGGCGACCTCGACGCGGGCAAGGACGTGCCGTGCTTCCAGGCGGAACCGGCCGTCGACGACGCCATGCTGTTCGGCCTCAGCAACGCCGTCCCGCGTTGCGTGGTCGCGGTGCGGCTGGACAGCCAGGTCGAAGGCATCGGCGTCGATCCCCGGCAGCCGCCGCTGGTGTGGGAGTCGTGGGACGGGGTGCGCTGGACGGAGTGCGCGGTCTTCGACGACACCACCGGCGGCCTCAACCGGCCCGGCGAGGTGGTGCTGCAGGTGCCCGCCGGGCACGCCCTGTCGTCGGTGGCGGGCGTCCGGGCGGGTTGGCTGCGCTGCCGCGTCGTGGCCCCGGAACGGAACCAGCCGTTCTACTCCGAGTCGCCGACCGTCCGGGTCGCGGAGGCGTTCACCATCGGCGGCACCACGACCGTCGAGCACGCCGAGACCATCACCGACGTCGCGCTGGGCCTCTCCGAAGGCGTGCCGGGCCAACGGTTCCGGCTCGACCGGGCGCCGGTGCTCACCGACGCGGAGCCGGTCGTGGTGCAGGTCGCCGCGGACGACGGCTGGCAGGACTGGCACGTCGTGGAGCACTTCGGCAACTCCGGCCCCGCCGACCGGCACGTCACGCTCGACGCGACGAACGGCGAGTTCCTCTTCCCGCCCGCCGTGCGCGCGCCGGACGGCACCTTGCGCCGGTTCGGGGCGGTGCCGCCCAAGGGCGCGCACATCAGGGTGCCGAAGTACCGCACCGGCGGCGGCCGATCGGGCAACGTGGCGCGCGGCGCGATCTCGGTGCTGCGCAGCTCGGTGCCCTACGTGGCCGATGTCGAGAACCGCGAGGCCGCTGGCGGCGGCGTCGACGGGGAGACCGTGTCGGAGGCGAAAGTGCGCGCGCCGCACCAACTCCGGGTGCAGGAGCGGGCCGTGACCGCCGCGGATTACGAGCAGATCGCGTGGCAGGCGGCGCCGGCCGCGGCCCGGATCCGCTGCCTGCCCGCGGGCGCGGAGCACGAGCCGGGCGCGGCCCGCGTGCTGGTCGTGCCGAACGCCGTGGCCGACGCGGGCGACCAGCTGCGCTTCGAGCAGCTGATCCCCTCGCCGCAGCTGCTCGCCGCGATCGCCGCCCGGCTCGACGAGCACCGGCTGCTGGGCACCCGCCTGGTCGTGGAGCCGCCGTTCTACCAGGGCATCACCGTCGTGGCGCGGATGCGTTCCGCGGAAGCCGACGTGAACCGGGTGAACCGGGACGCCGTCGCCGCGCTCTACCGGTACCTCAACCCGCTGCGCGGTGGCGCCGGCGGCACCGGCTGGCCGTTCGGGCGACCGGTCCAGGTCGGCGAGGTCTTCGCCGTGCTCCAGCAGGTCGAGGGCGTCGAGCTGATCGACGAGATCCGGCTGTTCCCGGCCGATCCGATCACCGGGCAGCGGGGCACGCCGGTGGATCGCGTCGAGCTGGCCGCCCACGCGCTGGTCTTCTCCCACCAGCACCAGGTGCTGGTGAGCTCCGGGGATCCGGCGGAAGGCCCGCGATGAGCCGCCGCGCGGTACCCGACCTGCCCAGCCGCTACCCGCTCGGCGACCTGCTGCCCGCGCTGTACGCCGGGGACGACTTCGCCCAGCGGTTCACCGCCGGCCTGGACTCGGTCCTCGCCCCGATCTTGTCCACTATGGACAACATCGCGGGCTACTTCGACCCGCGCGTGGCGCCGGAGGACTTCGTGTCCTGGCTGGCCGGCTGGGTCGCGGTGGAGCTCGACCCGGCGTGGCCGCCGCCGCTGCGGCGGGCGGTGGTGATGCGCGCCGTCGAGCTGCACCGCCGCAACGGCACCGCGCGGGGGCTCGTGGACCGGCTTTGGCTGTGCGCCGGGGTGCACGCGCGGGTGCTCGACGGCCCGGGCGCGGTCTGGTCGACCCGGCCGGGCACCGCGCTGCCCGGCAACGCGATCACCCGGGCCGTGGTCCAGGTCTGGCCGGGCCGCTCGGCGGTGGACCGCAAGCAGGTCGACGCGGTGGTCGAGGCGGCCTGCCCGATCCACCTCACGTGCACCGTCGAGGTCCTGCCGGGGCCGCCACAACGGGAAGGGGGATGACCCGATGCGCTCCTGTTCGACGTGCGGCGCCCAAGTCGCCCGCGGCGAGGACTTCTGCACCACCTGCGGCGCCTACCTGGGCTGGGACAAGGGCACCGAACCACCAGCCCCGGACCCGTCCGCCCCGACGGCACGCATCCCGGTCCCCACCTCGGCGGCACCCGAACCACCCGCGGAACCGGTCGCCGAGCCGGAGCCGGAGCAACCGGCCGCCGTGCAACCGGCGAAGCCCGTCGCGCCGCGGCCCGAACCGAACGCACCGGTCGCGGAGCCCGTGTCCGAGGGACCGCCGTGCGGCGCGTGCGGCGCCCCCAACCCGCCCGAACGGCGGTTCTGCATCCGCTGCGCCGCGCCGCTCGCCCCGGATTCCGAAGCGCCGCAATCGAATCGCGCGCGCCGGCGGCGGCGCCGGATCGATCGCGGCAAGGTGTGGCGGCGGCTCGTCGTCCTCGCCGTGCTGATCGCCCTGGTGATCGGCGGCGTCCTGTTCTACCCGACCGGCCGGGAGATCGTCGAGGACGTGCTCGACAAGACCTTCGGGGCGGCGCCGATCGGACCGGTGAGCTCCAGCGCCAGCGGCGAGATGCCCGACCACCCGCGCGGCAAGGCCGTGGACGGGCTCAGGGACGTGTACTGGGGCACCGAGCGGCCCGGGGAATGGGCCGAGTTCAACTTCGATCACCCGTTCCGGCTGGTGGGCGTGCTGGTGAGCACCGGGCCGTCGAGGAAGGACGAGGAGTTCCGCAGCCAGGCCCGGCCCGCCCGGCTGGAGATCACCGCCACCGGCTCCGACGGCCGGACCCGCATCGAGACCGTCGACGTGCCCGACAGCCCGACCCCGTACGAGGTCCGCATCAAGACCAGCGACGTGGTCAGGGTCCGGGTGCACATCAAGACAGTGACCGGCCTGACCGAGGGCAAGCACATCGCACTGGGCGAGCTCGAGTTCTTCGGGCGCAAGTGAGCGCCGGCTACTGCCCCAGGGGACGCACGGTGAGGCTCTGCTGCGCGGTCCCGATCGGGCCCCGGACGTCGTGCAGGACGGTGCTGGTGAGGCCCTGGCCGCGGCCGCCGAAGACGACGGTGGTGTCCAGCCCGGTCCAGCGGCCTTCCGGCTGCCGGTAGAGGTGGATCGACAGGTCGACGTTGGGGAACATCCACTCGGTCGGCTCCTGCCGCACGGCGATGCCGTTGGCCGTGTCGACGAGCGCCACGTAGGACGCCACCGGGCTGACCGCCTCGCCCGCCACGAGGTCGGTCCGGGTGGACACCCACGCCGTGTTGCGCCCGGGCAGGCGCGTGCCGACGGGCCGGGTGTCCAGCGACGCGATGAAGCCGCCCGGCCACAGGGAGTTCATCGGCCAGGGCGCCAGCGACTCGGGGTCCGGCAGCGGATCGGGTTCGCCCCCGGCGACCGCGCTGGTGTCCAGCTCCGCCAGGAACCACGCGCGGGCCCGGACCACGGGGCGCCCGGCGATGATCGCGGTGGCCTCCACCAGCTCGATGGTGCGGCCCGGCCTGGTCGTCTCCACCTGGATCTCGAACTCGTCGAGCGCGATCTTGCCCAGGATGTCGAAGCTGACGCGGCTGAGCAGCAGCTCGGGGCGGCCGGCCCGCGCGCGTTCGATCGCGTGGACGAGGAGCCCGCCCACCGGGCTGAAGTGCTGCTCGTCGTTGCGCCACGCGCCGCTGGCGTGGGTGGTCGGCTTGAAGCGGTGCGCGTCGAGCCGCTCGAAGTAGCTGGGCGTGCTCTCGGATGCCTCGGGCAACGCGGTTCTCTCCCCACTCGTGCCGGCGCGACGGTCAGGACTACAGGATATGGACCGGATGGCGTAACACGCGGTGAGGATCGCCACAGCCGCGCGGGGCCGACCGGCCGCGGCCGGAACGCCGGCATTCCCCTGGGGCCGTTTCAGAAAGCCCCGGCCAAGCTCGTACCGAAGGCTCCCGATGCCCGACGGGATGGTGATTTCGCGCGAGTGTCCGGAAAGGACTCCACGGCTCCTTCGAAGCCTGGGCGCGCGAACCGACGATCCCGCCCGCGCAGTACCTCCACCCGGCAGGCCGCCGCCGATCGACTTCTATCACACCTGTGATAATTTGTGGCGATGCCGGCGATCGGCGTTGTAGCGCAAAGGAGATCAGTTGTGCCCGCGTGGCTGTTCGCACTGCTCGCAGCGGCTTTCGTCTTCTACACCGATGATTACGTGATCGCGGGCGTCCTGCCGGAGATCGCGCGGGATCTGGGTGTCAGCGAGGCGCACGCCGGGCAGCTGGTGACCGTCTTCTCCCTCACCGTCGCCCTCGCCGCGCCGGTCGCCGGAGTCACCCTGGCCCGGGTGTCCCGCCGGTACCTGTTCACCGCTTCGTTCGCGATCTTCGTCGTGGCGAACCTCTTGGCGGCCACCGCAACCAGCTTCGGCCTGCTGGTGGCCCTGCGGGTCGTGGCGGCGATCGCGGCGGCGGCGTCCACCCCGGCGGTGTTCGCCTACGCCGCCGAGCGAGCTCCGGAAAGCCACATCGGCAGGTACGTCGCAGTCGTGGCGCTCGGCGTCACGGGCTCGATCGCGGCCGGCGTCCCGATCGGCACCTGGATCGGCGGCCATTGGGGCTGGCGAACGACATTCGTCTCGATGGCGGTGGCCGGAGCCGCGGCGCTGGCATTCTTGCTCGCAACCCTGCCTCGCGAGCGCGGCGAGGCCGGCGACGTGCCGAGGATCCCCGAACAGTTGCGCGCCCTCGCCAGCGCGCCGGTATCGCTCGGACTCATGGCGAACTGCGCGCTCATGACCGGATCGATGATGATGCTCACCTACACGGCCCCCTACCTCGACGCGGTGAGCTACGCCGGCGTCGATCAGCGCGCGCTCGCCTTCAGCTCCTCCGGGGTGGCCGGCATCGTCTGCATCTGGGCGGGCGGGAAGGCCACCGACCGGTGGGGTTCGGACCGCACGCTGGTCGCCGGGATCAGCACCTTCACCGGCATCATGGTGCTCTTGGGCGTGCTCTGGTTCGCCCGCCCCGTACCGTTTTCCGTCCTCCTCGTGGCGGGAACGGTCTGGGGCGGCATGGCCTTCTGGAATTCCCCGGCGATCCAAGCGCGCCTCCACCTGCTCGCCGGACCGGCCGCACCGCAGGCATTGGCGCTCAACACGTCGGGCACGTACCTCGGAGTCTCGTTGGGCGGAGCCATCGGAGGGTTGACCCTGAGCAGCCTGGGGGCCGGACTGCTACCGGCCGTCGCGGCAGTCCTCGGACTGAGCGCATTGGCGCTGCTGGCACTCGCCATCGGCGCCGCGAAGAAAACGCCGAGCGGTGCGGCAACTGCAACGCAACGCTGAACCCGCAGCGGCGCGGGCCTCGACGTTCGCGCCATTCCGGACCTGATGCCGTGGGCGCGCGACGTGCAGCACTTCCCGCTACCCGGCAGGCCGCTGACCGGCGAGCGGGGCCGCGAGCCTTTTGGGGCGCCACAGACCCACGGCCCACGCCCGCCCCTTCAGAGCCAGACGAGGCGGAGGTCTCGGATCAACGAGAGCATTCCAGCGCGCCTTCGGCGGAGTCGGAGTTGCCGGTCCAGCCGTGCGGGCTGACGAACACCGCGCCCGGACCGTCGGCGCCGGGGGCACGGCGAAAGTCCAGGCCCCACAGGTAGATCCGCGCGTCGGTGACCCCATCACCATCGCGCGCGACTTCGCACAACGCGAACTTCCTCGGCTGGTGAGCCCCAGCCAAGTCCTCCAGCACGGCCGGAAGCTCGTCCTCACCCCACGGGCCCAGCGAAAAACGCCGCTCCAACATCCCGACTCCCATCTGCCGATCAACCTGAAGCCGAAAGTAATAGGAATGATTCCAACAGTCATCTACCGGATCAGGTGATCCATTGGCAACCCGTGACCTGCAAGGATGAACCACATGCCGCCTTCACCCGATCCGCGCATGCTGCGCATCCAGCTCGGCATCGAGCTCCGCCGACTCCGCGAGCAAGCCGACCGAAGCACGTTCGAAGCGGCAGATGTGCTCGGGTGCAAACAGCCGAAGATCAGCAAGATCGAGAGCGGCAGCCAGGGCGTGAAACCGGACGAAGTCGCGCAACTGCTCGACTTCTACGGCGCAACCGCGAAGCAGCGCAAGTACCTGCTAGGACTGGCCGAGCGCCTCCCCAAGCGCGCCAGGCCGAAGATGTACCACCGCGACGCCGTCCCGGACTGGTTCCAGCGTTTCCTCGCGCTGGAAAGCGACGCGACGGAGATCAAGCTCTACGAAACGGAGCTCGTGACAGGGCTTCTGCAAACCGAGGACTACGCACGTTCAACGATCAAAGCATGGGAACCGGTCGCTGATCCACGGCTCGTCGAACGTCAGGTGCAGACGAGACTGCAGCGGCAAGAGGTGCTGACTCGGCGGCGAACTCCACTCAAACTCCATGCCGTGCTCAGCGAAGCCGCGCTGCACAGGATGCAGGGCGACGGGAAGATCATGCTCAGCCAACTCGAATACTTGATGGAGGCCTCAGAACGGCCGAACATCACTCTTCAAGTATTGCCCTTCGCCTTCCCGAACCGCATCGCCGTCACTTCGAGCGTCATGTTGTTCCACCTCCAGGAGCAGGACCTCTCCGCCGTCTACCTGGAGGACTTCTTCGGAGCCACCTACCTCTGGGAGTCATCGGACTACACGCGCTACAGCGTTGTGTTCGAGCGTCTGAGCTTGGCCGCTCTGCCGGTTGAAGAAACCCGGGAGCTCATCGATAGAGTGAGCGAGAAGTACCGGTAGGCAAACGGAAGGGGTGACGATGTCCGCCCCGGCGTTTTCCATGGCCACATGGCGCAAGTCCAGCTACAGCCAGGGCAATGGTGGCGCGTGCGTCGAGGTTGCTGTTCAGCCGGCTGTCGTCGGTGTTCGGGACTCGAAGGACCCCGATGGCCCGGTGCTCGTCTTCGACTCCGGCTCCTTCGCGCGGTTCCTAGGCACCTTGAAGGGTTAGGCACGCAGAATTGCCTGGCCAGAGCTCGGTAGTGGTTTGGAGTGCTATGGCGCTCCAATCCACTCACGGCCTGTGACCTGCTGATCCCTCTACCCGAAGCCTTCAGAGCCAACTTCCGGAGGATTGCGCGCGCGCCGGGGCTGCCGCACGCTACCCGAGGGATCGCCACCGCCACCGGGCTGCGGCGCACTCGGCAGTCGGGAGGCCCGATGGTGCAACCGGAACAGAGCATGCGCCCGACGCTGCTCGGCGTCCGGGTCCCCCGCATCGAGGACGACCGCTTGGTCACCGGGCGCGGCCGGTACATCGCCGACGTCGTCCTGCCCGGCATGGTCGAGGCCGCGTTCGTCCGCAGCGACGTGCCGCACGCGCGGGTGCGCGGTGTAGACACTGCGGCCGCGCTGGATTCCCCTGGGGTGCACGCGGCGTTCTCCGGCGCGGATCTCGACGTTCGCGCCGTTCCGGACCTGATGCCGTGGGTGCGCGGCGTGCAGCACTTCCCGCTGGCGCGCGACCGGGTGCGCTTCGTCGGCTACCCGCTGGCTGTGATCGTCGCCGACGACCGCTACCTCGCCGAGGACGCCGCCGAACTGGTCGACGCCGACCTCGAACCGCTGCCCGCCATCGACACCGCCGAGGACGCCCTCGCCGAGGACGCACCGCTGCTCTACCCGGAGTGGGGCGACAACCTCCTGCTGTCGATGCCCGCCCCGGAGAACCCCGCCGTGGACGAGGCGTTCGAGCGGCTGCGCACGATCAGCGGCACCTACACCACGCACCGCCACGCGGCCGTGCCCATGGAACCCCGCGGCGTCGTGGCCGAGTACCGCGACGACCGGCTGACGGTGTGGACCTCCACCCAGGCCGCCTTCATCGTGCGGTCGATGCTGTCCCAGGTGCTGGGCCTGCCGGAACGCGACATCCGGGTGATCACGCCCGACGTCGGCGGCGGATTCGGGCAGAAGAACGAGGTCTACCCCGAGGACTACGTGATCCCGTGGCTGGCGATGCGGCTGCGCCGCCCGGTGCGCTGGCTCGAAGACCGCCACGAGCACCTGATCACCGCCTGCCACGCCCGCGACATGCGCATCGAGCTGTCCGCCGCGGTCCGCGACGACGGCACCATCGCGGCGCTGCGCGGCCGGGTCCGCACCGATCTGGGTTCCGGCGAGGTGTTCCCCGGCGGGTTCGGCCCCAGCCTGGTCGCCGTCGGTTCGCTGTGCGGGCCGTACCGGATTCCGCACCAGTGCGTGGCGGTGCAGGGCGTGGTCACCAACAAGACTCCGCTCGGCGCCTACCGCGGTTTCGGCATGCCGGAGGGCACCTTCGCCATCGAGCGGCTGGTAGACAAGATCGGGTGCGAGCTGGGCATCGATCCGGTCGAGCTGCGCCGCCGGATGATCCTCGAGCCGCACGAGCTCCCCTACGAGACCGCCGCCGGTGCCCGGCTCGACTCCGGCAGCCACCGCGCGGCCTTCGACCGCGCCGTCGAGATCGGCGAGCGGCTGCTTGCCGCCGAACGAGAACGCGCCGAGCCCGGCACACACCTCGGCGTCGGCTACGCCACCTACGTCGAAGGCGTTGCCGCCAGCGCGTTCTCGATCACCGGCACCTTCAGCGGGCAGGACTCCGCGGACGTGCGCTTCGACGCCGACGGCGGCGTCACCGCGGCGGTGGGCGTCTCGGCCATGGGCCAGGGCGCGCACACCACGGTGGCCACCCTCGTCGCCGAGGAGCTCGCCCTGCCGATCGAGCAGGTGCGGGTGGTGATGGGCGACACCGACACCGCCCCGTTCGGCCTGGGCAGCTGGGCCAGCCGCGGCGCCGTCGTCGCCGGCGGCGCGATCGCGCAGGCGGCGGAGGTGTTGCGGCGCAAGGGAACCGAGATCGCCGCGCACCTGCTGGAAGCCGCGCCGGAAGACCTGGAGCTCGCCGACGGCGGCTTCCAGGTGCGCGGCAGCCCCGGCAGCTCGGTGCCCTGGGAGCGAGTGGCGCGGGTGGCGCTGACCCGCACCTTCGAGCTGCCGCCGGGCGTGGCGCCCGGGCTCGACGCGCGCGCGAGCTACGAGCCGCCCGGGATGGACCACGTGCCGCGTCCCGACGGGAAGATGAACGCCTCGACCACCTACACCAACGCCGCGCACGCCGCGGTCGTCGCGGTCGATCCCGCCACCGGCGAGGTGCGGGTGGTGCGCTACGCGGTCGTGCACGACTGCGGGCGCGTGATCAACCCGCTGACCGTCGCCGGGCAGATCCACGGCGGCGTCGCGCAGGGCATCGGCGGCACGCTCTACGAGCAGCTGCCCTACGAGGACGGCCAGCCGCTGGCCACCACGTTCATGGAGTACCTGCTGCCCACCGCCTGCGAGATCCCGGACATCGCGACCGAGGAGTTGTGCAGCCCGGCACCCGAAACCCCGTTCGGGATCAAGGGCGTCGGCGAGGCGGGCATCATCGGCCCGCCGGCCGCGATCGTGCGCGCCGTCGAACACGCCCTGGAACCGCTCGGGGTGGCCGACATCGACACCACGCCGCTGACGCCATCGGTGGTGCGGCGGCTGATCGAGGAGGCCGCGTCGTGAAGCCGCCGCCGTTCGACTACGTCCGCCCCGGCAGCCTCGGCGAAGCGGTGCGGCTGCTCGCCACCGACGAGGACGCGAAGGCGCTCGCCGGCGGGCAGAGCCTGTTGCCGATGATGAACTTCCGGCTCGCCCGACCGAGCGTCCTGGTCGACATCGGCCGCCTGCCGGAGCTGACCGAACTGCGCCGCGACGACGGCGTCCTGGTCATCGGGGCGGGCGTGCGGCAGCGGGCCGCCGAGACCTCGCCGCTGGTGCGGCAGGCGTGCCCGCTGGTCGGTCAGGCGCTGCGCCACGTCGGCCACCACCAGATCCGCTCCCGCGGCACCATCGGCGGCTCCCTGGCGCACGCAGACCCGGCGGCGGAGCTGTGCGCGGCCGCGTGCGCCCTGGACGCCGAGGTCGTGGTGACGGGCACCGGCGGTCGGCGCACCGTGCCCGCCGTCGAGCTGTTCGTCGCGCCCTACCAGACCTCGCTGGCCGCCGACGAGATCCTCACCGAGGTGCGGCTGCCGATCCGCGACGCCCGCCACGGCTTCGCCGAGATCGCCCGGCGGGCCGGGGATTTCGCCATCGCCGGCGTGGCCGCGGCCCTGGAGTTCGACGGCGGCACCGTGACCCGCGCGCGACTGGCCGGTCTCGGCATCGGCGGCACGGTGCGGCGACTGCCCGAGGCCGAAGAGGTCCTGCGCGGGCGGGCGCTCGACGCCGATGCGATCGGTGCCGCGGCAGGCACCGCCGCCGACTCCGCCACGCCGCCCGACGACCTCCACGCCGATCCGGAAACCCGCCGCGCCGCACTGCGCGCGGCGGCACAGCGAGCCCTGGAGCAGGTGGCGCATGACTGACGTCCCGGCCGCGAACCGCGAGATCGCGCTCACCGTCAACGGTCGCGAGGTCCGCCGCCTCGTGCCGGTGCGCCGCCTGCTGGTTGACTTCCTGCGCGACGACCTCGGCCACACCGGCACCCACGCCGGCTGCGAGCACGGCGTCTGCGGCGCGTGCACGGTACTCATCGACGGCGAGCCCGCGCGTTCCTGCATCACGCTCACCGTGCAGGCCGACGGCGCCGAGGTGACCACGGTGGAAGGCCTCACCCCCGACGGGGGCTTGAGCCCGATGCAGCAGGCGTTCAAGGACTGCCACGGGCTCCAGTGCGGTTTCTGCACGCCGGGGTTCATCACGACGCTGTCCGCCGCCGATCCCGGCGAGCACCCCGACGACGAGGCCATCCGCGAGCTGTTGTCCGGGAACATCTGCCGCTGCACCGGCTACCAGCACATCGTCGACGCCGTCAACCAGGCCTGGGGCCGGGACTAGAGCTCGCCCAGGTCCTGTCTTGTGAATCTTCTGAGCAGCCTCTGCCCAGTATGATCATTTGCCATGTCTGCCGTTTCTTTGGACGATGCTCTGGTCGAGGCCCTGCCCGGGGCGGTTACGAGCCTGTTCACTCCGCACGACCTGGCCGAGCTGGTCGTACTGCAGCGGTGCTGCTGGGTCTCCGAGGCCATCGGGAACAACACTCTGGACGTGCCCGCCCTGCACGAGACCCACGACCAGGTCCTGGCCTGGGCGCAGTCCTGGACGACCCTCGTCGTGCGCCGAGGCGGACGCCTGGTCGCCGCCGTGCGAGGACGGATGGAAGGCGAGCAGGACTGGCAGATCGGCCGGCTCATGGTCGCCCCGGACCTGGCCGGCAACGGCATCGGGTCCGCGTTGCTGGCCCTGATCGAAGCCCAGGCCCCAACCTTGGTGCGCCGGTTCGTGTTGTTCACAGGCAGCGCAAGCCAGCGCAACATCCGCACCTACCAGAGGGCTGGATACCAGCTGGCCCAAGCCCCGCATGTGCCCGGCCACATCGCAGGGGCCGTGTTCATGACCAAGCCCCGTTGAGATCACCGCAGCCAGCGCGCGATCGTGGGGATGACGATCGGGTCCGGTAGTAGGCCGCGCACTTGGCGTATCAGTTGGTCAGACTCCGGATTGCTTGAGAGCAGGCTTGGCCGTTACCCCCAGGTTGCGGATTTTGAGACACGAAAAGGAAGCCTCCGGCGGCGCCCTGCCTCCCTGCCGGGCGCTGTGATCCGAAGTCCCCCAACCCCTAGCCGTAGCTCCTGCGGAGGTTGTGAACGTCAGCTTGCGCATGGGGGTGGGAATCGTGATGACTGATTTCCGCCAGATTCAAGGGCCTGCCTCTTGAAGACTCGACGTATGCGTTCTTGGTACTGGTGCGTGCGCGGATGAGCGCGAACACGTTCGTCGCGTTGCTGATGTTGCTGTTCCCACTCGCGTACAGTCCTGGCCCGGGTAACGCGTTCTTCGCCGCGATCGGTGCGTCAAAGGGGCTGCGCGCCGCGGTCCCGGCGCTTGCCGGTTATCACGTCGCGACATTCGTCGTGACCGCGCTCATCGGTCTGGGTATGGGCGTCACGATCCTGAACCACCCGGTAGTCGCGAAAGCGCTTAGCGTGCTCGGCAGTCTCTACGTCCTCTGGCTGGCGTTCAGTTTCATTCGCACGGCCCGCGCCAAGGCGTCACCGAGGACCGAGAGCGTGCCGCCGAAGGAGCAGAGCATCGGGTTCTGGGCCGGCGCGATCGTGCTGCTGCTGAACCCGAAGGCGTACTACATACTCGCCGTGATGTTCACGCAGTTCCTGCGCCCATCTGTCGACGACAACGTGCTCACCGTCCTGGCGATCACCACTGTCTTCACTCTCAACAACCTGATCGCGTTCATCGTCTGGGCACTGGGTGGACGCGCCCTCACGACACTGTTCCGAAGCGAACGGTCGAGGCGATGGATCGATTATCTCTTCGCCGCGACGCTCATCGCCGTCGCGATCTGGATGGCAGTTCCGTTGTTCACGTAGAACAGAAGCGTCACCGTCCACACCACGACATCCCAAACAGCCTCTATAGCAGCCCGGCTCAGAGCGATTCGAGGAACGCGAGCGCGACCGACCACGCCTCCGTGGTGGCCTCCGCGTCGTAGTCCGGCAGGTCCGGATCGGTGAACAGGTGCCCGGCGCCCGGGTACTGGAAGATCTCGACGTCCGCCCCGGCCCGCCGCATCTGCAGGTACCAGGAGTTCAGCCAGTCGGCCGTCTCGAACGGGTCGGGGTCGGCGACGTGCAGCTGCACGGGCAGGTCGTCGACGGCCGCGTTCTCGGCGATGTCCGAGGTGCCGTGCAGGAGCAGCAGGCCGCGGGCCTTCTCGTCGGCCAGCGCGAGGTTCTGCGAGATGGCCGCGCCCAACGACAACCCGGCGTACACCAGCCCCTTGTCGCTGTGCGGGGCCGCCGCCTGCACGGCGCGGCGCAGCAGCTCGTCCCGGCCGATCTCCTCCGTGATGCGCATGCCGTCCTCGACCGTCTCCGCGGTCCGGCCGTCGAACAGGTCGGGGACGTGCACCTCGTGACCGGCCACGCGCAGCCGTTCGGCTGCGGCCTGCACGGCGGGCCGCAGGCCGAACGCGGAATGAAGCAACAGGATGTCCACGGGGACATCCAATCAGCCCGCCGCGACCGGGGCCCGGGACGGGCATCGGCGCCGAATCATTGCAATAGTCATTGACACAGTCGTCGATGTCATCGATCCTGATACCTGTTACTCGCGGTATCAGGTATCGCCGGGTAACGCGAGACACCGCCGTCACCGTCGCAGGGAGCGCCCATGACCGGCAGCATCGCCCGGGACCACGGAACGCCGCCGCAGTCCGACCGCGCCGATTTCGCGGACCGGCTGCTGCGCTCCTCGGAGATCCTCTCCTACGACCCGGTCCAGAAGGTGGACTGGGAGACGCCGCTGGACACGAGCTACCACGGCACGAGCCCCGAGTGGAGCACGCTCTACGGCACCTCCTACTGGCAGGAGATGACGCCGGAGCAGCAGCGCGAGCTGACGCGCCAGGAGGCCGCGTCGGTGGCGAGCACCGGCATCTGGTTCGAGATGATCCTGCAGCAGATGGTGCTGCGGGACTTCTACGCGAAGGACCCGACCGATCCCGCCTTCCAGTGGGCGCTGACCGAGATCGCCGACGAGTGCCGGCACTCGATCATGTTCGCGCGCGGCGCCGCGAAGCTGCGCGCCCCGGCGTACCGGCCGACCCGGTTGGTGGTGGAGCTCGGCCGCGTGTTCAAGACCGTCGCCTTCGGCGAGGCCGCCTACGCGGCGATCCTGGTCGCCGAGGAGGTCCTGGACGTCATGCAGCGGGACTGGATGCGCGACGAGCGGGTCGTGCCGTTCGTCCGGACGGTGAACAACATCCACGTCGTCGAGGAGTCGCGGCACATGAAGTTCGCCCGCGAGGAGACCAAGACCCGGCTGGAGGGCGCGGGCCGGCTGCGGCGGCAGATCACCGCGGTCGTGGTCGCCGGCGCGTCCTACTTCATCGTCACCAGCATGTGGAACCGCAAGGTGTACGAGAACGCCGGGCTCGACCCGAAGCGGGCCATCCGCGAGGCGAAGGCGAACGAGCACCACAAGTCGATGCTGCGCTCCAGCTGCGCCGGCCTGATGGAGTTCCTCAGCTCCGCCGGCCTGCTCACCAAGGCGTCGCAGTGGTTCTACAAGCGCGCGAACCTGATCTGAGCCCATGGCGTACGCGATCACCCAGACCTGCTGCAACGACGCGACCTGCGTGAAGGTCTGCCCGGTCAACTGCATCCACCCGACGCCGGACGAGCCGGACTTCGGCACCACCGAGATGCTCTACATCGACCCCGCCTCCTGCATCGACTGCGGCGCCTGCGCCGATGCCTGCCCGGTCGAGGCGATCTTCCCGGTGGAGCACCTGACCGCGCCGCTGCAGGCGTACGCCGAGGTCAACGCCGCCTACTACGCGGGCGCGGGGCCCACAGCGGAGACTGCCGATCCGGCACCGAACTTCCACCGCTGGGGGCCGCCGGTGTTCGGCCGCGCCATCCCCAGCGACTTCGCGCCGCTGGACGTCGCGGTCGTGGGCACCGGCCCCGCGGGCATGTACGCGGTGGAGGACCTGCTCCTGCGCACCAACTCCCGGGTCACGCTGATCGACCGGCTGCCCGTCGCGGGCGGGCTCGTGCGCTACGGCGTCGCGCCCGACCACCCGTCGACGAAGAAGATCGGCGAGACCTTCAGCCGCTTCCACACCCACCCGCGGCTGCGGCTGCGGCTGGGCGTCGAGGTCGGCAGGGACGTCACCGCCGACGAGCTCGCCGCCCGGCACGACGCGGTGATCTACGCCGTCGGCGCCTCCTCGGCGCGCCGGCTCGGCATTCCCGGCGAGGACCTGCCCGGCAGCGTCGCCGCCACCACCCTCGCGGGCTGGTACAACGGGCACCCGGACGTCCCGGCCGACGCGATCGACCTCTCCGCGGAGCGGGTGGTCGTGGTGGGCAACGGCAACGTCGCGCTCGACGTGGCCAGGATCCTGACCGCGGATCCGGCGGCCTTGGAAGGCACCACCATCTCCCCCGCCGCGCTGGCGCAGCTCCGGTCGAGCAAGGTCCGCGAGGTCGTGCTCCTCGGCCGCCGCGGCCCCGAATCCGCCGCGTACACGACGTCGGAGCTGCTCGCGCTCACCCAGCTCGACGACGTCGAACTCGTCGTGGACGGCCACGACGCGCAGATCGAGGCGGCCGTCGAGACGGCACCCGCCGGCGGCAAGGCGAGCCTGCTCCGGGGCCTCGCGCGCGAGGCCGTCGACTGGTCCGCGCCGCCCCGGCACGGGCGCCGCATCGTGCTCCGCTTCCACTCCGCGCCGGTGGAGATCAGCGGCGACACGCAGGTGCGCGCGCTCCGCGTCACCGGTCGCGGCGGCGATGTGGAAGTCACAGCCGGTCAGGTGGTGCGGGCGATCGGTTACCGGGGCGCGGAACTGCCCGGCCTGCCCTTCGACGAGAGCACTGGCACCATCCCGCACGCGGACGGCCGGGTGGACGGACGGCCGGGGACCTACGTCGTGGGCTGGATCAAGCGCGGCCCCACCGGCGGCATCGGCGCCAACCGGACGTGCGCCCGGGAAACGGTCGACGCGCTGCTCGACGACGCCATCGCCGGCCGCCTCCCGGCATCGCGCTGAGGCGGCCTCGTCGGACCCGCGGCAGGGGTTCTGCCCCGCCCCGCCGCGGGTCCGGCGAACTCCCGGGGCTCGTAGAATCCGGGGGGGCAACGGTAGTCGCAGAAGGCGAAGCGGAGATGTCCTCGAATCTGGGATCGTCCCAGCAGCAGCACTGGCAAGCGGTCTACCAGGACCACCCCCACATGTACGGGGACGCGCCTTCGGAACCCGCGCGCTACGCCGCCGAGCTGTTCCGCACCCGCGGCGCTCGTTCAGTGCTCGAACTCGGTGCCGGTCACGGACGCGACGCCAGGCACTTCGCCCGCGCCGGTTTCACCGTGCACGCCACCGACTTCAGCCCCGTCGGCCTGCAGCAGCTGGCCCAGGACGCCGAGCGGGACGGGCTCGCCGAGCGGATCACCACCGCCGTCCACGATGCGCGCGAGCCGCTGCCGCTGACCGACGGCAGCGTCGACGCCGTGTTCGCGCACATGTTGCTGTGCATGGCTTTGTCCACAGCGGACATTCGCGCGCTCGTCGGCGAGATCGGGCGGGTCCTGCGGCCCGGCGGCACGCTCGTCTACACCGTCCGCCACACCGGCGACGCGCACTGGGGCGCCGGAATCTCGCACGGCGACGACATCTACGAGCACGGCGGTTTCGCGGTGCACTTCTTCGGCCGGGCCCTCGTGGACGACCTCGCCGCCGGCTGGCGCCTCGACGAGGTCCACGCGTTCGAAGAGGGCGAACTGCCCCGCCGGCTGTGGCGCGTCACCCAGACCCACCCGTCGAGTCCTCAGTAGACAGAACAGGCTCTTACGAGCGGCGGCGGGGTTTCCCGCGCTTGCCGCCCTTGGGAACGCCGGAACGCGGCTGCCGGTTGCCACCGGCCGGCTTGCGGGCGGCGGCCCTCTTGCCGTCACCCTCGGGACGCTTGCTCTTCGCCTGCGCCGGAGCCGGTGGGCGTCCGCGCGTGCTGTTGATGGTCCGCCCGCGGACGATCCCGATGAACTGCTCCATCAGGTCCGTGGTCTCGTCCTCCAGCCACGACAGCGCGACGCGCGACTGCGGCACGTCGACGATCGGCCGGTAGGTGAGGTCCCGGCGGTGGTGCAGCCGGGCGAGCGACTGCGGGACGACGAGCAGGCCCACGCCGGCGGCCACCAGCTGGATGGCGTCCGCGGTCGTGGCCGGGCGCTCGATCGCCGGGCGGCCGGGCGGCCGCTCCCAGTCGAGGGTGTCGTCGAGCGGGTGCAGCACGAGTTCGTCGGCGAGGTCGTCGACGGACACCTCCTCGGCCGTGGTCACGACGTGGTCCTTCGGGACCACGACCACCGTCGTCTCGGTGTAGAGCGGGATCGCGTGCAGGCCCTCCCGGTCCGTCGGCAACCGGAGGAGGACCGCGTCGGCGTCACCGGCCCGCACCAGGCCGGCGGCTTCGGCGGCGGTCACCTGCACGAGGTGCAGCGGGACCTCGGGCGATCGCTCGTGCCAGGTCCGCGCCCACTTGCCGGGCGTCACCCCCGGTACGTATGCGAGCGTGAACGAGGGTTCTCCGTCCGAGCCTGTCACGTGGCCAGGCTACCGGGCGTCGTCGCAGGTAGTGCGCACCCGGTCGATACCCTTGAGGACATGACGTCGCAGAAGACCCCCCAGACGATGAAGCCCGCGACCGCGGCGAAGAAGCTGAACGTGTACCTCCAGGCCACCCCCGCGGAGTTCCAGGAGGGTGTCGTCTCGCGCGACGAGTTGAACGCCCTGCAGACCAGCCCGCCGGAGTGGCTGCGCGAGCTGCGCCGCAACGGCCCCCACCCGCGGCAGGTCGTCGCGGCGAAGCTGGGCGTCTCCATCGGCGGCCTCGCGCGCGGCGGGGTCACCGAGGCGCTCACCACGGAGCAGATCGAGGAGTTGAAGTCGGACAACCCCGAGTGGCTCCAGCAGGAGCGCGCCACCCAGGCGGATGTCCGCAAGGAGACGGCGCGCATCAAGGAGAAGGCGGCCGAACGCCGCCAACGGCGTCCCTGACGCCGACGACCGGCGCCGCCGGCGGGGTCGGGCGGCGCCTCCGCGGTCTCACCAGCCGCGGGCACCGTCCCACTGCTCGCGCAGGAGGTCCGCGTGGCCCGCGTGGCGGGCGGTGTCCAGGGCGACGTGGCAGAGCGCCCAGCGGAGCGTGTAGTCATCGGCCGTCTGGGCGCCGGTGCTGTCCAGTTCCAGATCGTCGATGATGCGGTCGCTGTCCCGGCACGCTTCGCGGTAACGGGCCAGCAGATCGGGCAGGGACTCGTCGGCGGAGGCGATCCAGTCGCCGTCGGGGTTCTGCGGGCCGAACGGCATCGGCACGTCCCGGCCGCCGAGGACGACCTGGAACCAGTGCTGTTCCACGGTGGTCAGGTGCTTGACGATGCCCGCCAGCGAGGTGTTCGAACGCGTCGGGTTGTACCGGGCGCCGTCCTCGGAGAGCCCGGCCACCTTGCCCAGGATGGTGTTGCGGCCGAACTCCAGCCAGGCCTGGAGCATTTCCTTCTCCCCGAGCCCGTGCTTCGGGATCCGACGCTGCGGAGCGTCTGCGCAAACCGGAACGTGCTGCGCCATGTGCGTCTCATTTCTGCTTACCGGCAACGGGAAAGCCGAGCGCGGGCCGGCGGAGGACGAACGGCGCGGATCGCGATCGCCTCCCGGGGTCCGTCGCACCAGACCGCACTCGACCGACATTTTCGAATGTCAGTGACGCTCGCAGCTTATGATCACAAGCTAGAGTCTGTCCACGGCATTGGAATCAAAGGAAGCCAAGGGGTGACGGTGGCGGAAGAACCGGACGCGGTCGACCACGCGCTGCTGGCCGAACTCCAGGAGGACGGCCGCATGACGCACGCCGAGCTGGGGCGCCGGGTGGGGCTGAGCGCGCCCGCGGTGGCCGAGCGGCTGCGCCGGCTGGAGCGGCTCGGCGTGATCACCGGCTATGCCGTCCGGCTGAACCCCGCGAAGCTGGGCTTCCACGTCGTCGCGTTCATCCGGCTGGCCGCGTTCGGCGCCGAACCCGCCGAGGGCTCGATCGACCGGCTGACGGAGATCCCGGAAGTCCTCGAGTCGCATCACGTCGTCGGCGACGACTGCTGGATCTTCAAGGTGGCGGTGCCGGATGTCGGCCGCCTGGAGGAGATCCTCGGGTCGATGACCGCGCTGGGCCGGACGACCACCTCGATCGTCCTGTCCTCCCCGGTGACCGGGAACAAGCTCCCGATCTCCGGCGAACCCGCCGGCTGACCGGGCAGGACACCGGCTCGGCCGGCCCGGGAGCCGGGCCGGCCGAGCCGACGCGATCACGCGGTCGGGGCTCCGGCGACGCGGCGCTCCCCGCCGTTGCGCGCCTGCCACTCCCGGTAGACGTCGACGGCGGCGTCGCGGGGGTCGTAGGTCATCGGCAGGCGGCGCTCGTCCCAGTCCCTGGCGAACTCGCCGTAGAAGGTGGCGAGCTCGAAGTACTTCCGGTCGTCCACGTAGTGCGGCTCGTAGTCGTCACGGGTGGTGAGGAAGACCACCTCGTCGGGGCTGCAGTAGTACAGCGAGCCCAGGCACATCGGGCACGGGTGCGCCAGGACGTAGATGGTGGCGCCGGTGAGGTGCTCGGTGCCGAGCTTCGTGCAGGCCTCGCGGATGGCGAGGATCTCGGCGTGGGCGGTGGGGTCGCCGGTCTGGGCCACCTTGTTGGGGCTTTCCGCGACGATCTGGCCGTCCTTGACGATCACCGTCGCGAACGGGCGGCCGCCCTCGGCGACGTTCTGCCGGGCGAGGTCGATGGTGCGTTGTGCGAAGTCCACGGGATTCCTTCCTCCGGTCGCGCTGGTTCGGGTCCGCCTCAGAAGGGCTTGGTCGGCAGGTACTTGCCGTCGAGGGTGATCACGGCGCGCTCGCCGCCCTCGGGGTCGGCGACCTTCTTGACGTCCAGCCGGAAGTTGATGGCGCTGATGATGCCGTCGCCGAACTGCTCGTGGACCAGGGCCTTCAGGGTGGTGCCGTAGACCTGGAGCATCTCGTAGAAGCGGTAGATGGTCGGGTCGGTCGGGACACCGCCGTCGATGGAGCCGCGGGTCGGGATGGTCTGCAGCAGCATCGCGGCGTCGTCGTCGAGGCCCAGCAGTTCGGTGACGGCCTTGGCCGCCGCCTCCGGCAGGGCGTGCTGGCCGAGGACGGCGGCGGTGACGAAGGCCGTCGACAGGCCGGCGGCATCGGCGATCTGCTGCCAGGTCAGGTTCTTGCGGGTCTTGGCCTCCACGGCGGCCGCGGCCACGGACTGGCGGGCGGTGGGGTCGAACTGGGCGTGCGGCATGGGACTTGCTTCCTTTCGGGTGGCCGCCGCGCGCTGCGGCGGGGTTTGAGCGGGATCCGCCCGCGGTGCCGGGGCGGTTGCGTCCTGCCTCACGCGCGTTCTGGAGTGCCCTGGCGCTCCAGAACGCGCACGAGCCGGGGTCAGGCGACCTGGGTTCGGAGGTCGCCGGCGTCGAGCTCGTCGACGGTGCCGGTCGGGATGTCGAAGATCCAGCCGTGCATTCGCACGGTGCCCTTCGCGAGGGCCCGCGCCACCGACGGATGCGTGGCGAGGTTCGCCAGTTGCGCGGCGACGTTGTCGCGGACCAGCGCGCCCACGGCATCGCGATCGCCGGGTGCGGTGCGGCCGGGGGCTGAGTCCGCGTGGCGCAACCAGTCGGCGATGGCGGGCATGCCGGTCAGGTCGTGGCCCTCGGCGATGGCGGTCATCGCGCCGCAGGCGGAGTGACCGCACACGACTATGTCCGCCACGCCCAGGACCGCGACGGCGTACTCGATGCTTGCGGTGACGCCGTCCGCGCCCGGGGCGTAGGCGGGCACCAGGTTGCCCGCGGTCCTGATGACGAACAGCTCGCCCGGCTCCTGCTGGGTGATCAGCTCGGGGACGACTCGCGCGTCCGAGCAGCCGATGAACAGCGTGCTCGGCCGGTGGACGGCGCCGAGGCGGGCGAACAGGTTCGCCTTGGCCGGGAAGATCTCTTCCTGGAAGCGGTGGATTCCCTCGGCGAGGTGGTGCATGCCCACTCTCCTTCCGGACTACTGCGGGGACCGACCACACAACCGTGCACCAGCTGGGGCGATAGTGTCCAAGTCGCACTTCGCATGATCACGATTGTTCTCGTCTATAGTCGTGGTATGCCCCTTGAGCTGCGCCATCTGCGCTACCTGCTCGCGGTCGCCGAGCACGCGAACTTCACCCGCGCCGCCGAGGACCTGCACATCTCCCAGCCGACGCTGTCCCAGCAGATCAAGCAGCTGGAGAAGTCGCTGGGCGTGCAACTGCTGGACCGCACCGGCCGCACCGTGCGGCTGACCGACGCGGGCGCGACCTACGCCGACCACGCCCGGCGGGCCCTGCGCGACCTGGCCGCGGGGCGGCGCGCGGTGCTGGACGTCCAGGACCTCACCCGCGGCCACCTGCGCCTGGCGATGACGCCGACCTTCACGGCCTACCTGATCGGGCCGCTCGCCGGCGACTTCCACGACCGGCACCCGGGAATCCGCCTGGACGTCCGGGAGATGACCCAGGACCGGATCGAATCCGCCCTGCTCGCCGACGAACTCGACCTCGGCATCGCCTTCGAAGGCGCGCACCTGCCGGGCATCGAGAGCACCGCGCTGTTCGCCGAATCCCTCAGCCTCGTCGTGGGCCCCGGCCATCCGCACGCCGGGCGAACCCGGCCGCTACCGGTCGCCGAAGCGGCGCAGCAGCAGCTGGCCCTGCTCAGCCAGGACTTCGCCACCAGAGGCCACATCGACGCCTACTTCGCGCGGCACCGGGCGCAGGTGCCGATCGCCGTCGAGACCAACACGATCACCGCGCTGACCGAGATCATCCAGCGCACCGCGCTGGCCACCGTGCTGCCGGACGCCATCACGCGGGAACACCCCCGCCTGCACCCGATCCCGCTCGATCCCGGGCTCCCGAGCCGCACCGTCAGCATCCTGCGCCGCGAGAACGCCTACCTCAGCGCGGCGGCCCGGGCGCTGATCCAGCTGACGCACCGCTGGGCTCAGGCGTAGCCCGGACCGGCGCCCGCCAAGAAATCGTCTACTTAGGACTTACGACGCGACGCAGGCGGTTTTCCCCTGGATTCAGGGACTTCCGGCCGCCAATGGCCCACCGGAGCAGCGCGTGCGCGCTCTCGCGGCCGGCCTCCACGTCGGTGGCCGCGGCCAGCCGGGCCATCGCCCGCTCCAGCACGGCGCGGTGCAGGTCGGTCTTGGACTCGAAGTGCCGGTACGGGATCACCCGGCTGATCCCGGCCTCGGCGCACCGCTGGCCCGGATCGAGCTGCGGAGCGTCGCTGCTCCCCGGCTCCCGGCCCTGCGGCCGACCGTGCCCGTCGAGGAGTTGCGGCTCAGCGCCGACTCGTTCACCAGCACGCTGGTGGGGTTGCCGGTGACCTGGTGACGGGACCACCAGGCCACTGCGTTCAGCCCTGCCGGGCTCGCCGGGCGGATTCCGCCGCCACGGCGCGCATCTCGTCGCGGTGTCGCTGAGCGAGGTTCCAGCGCCGGGATTCGAGGGCGATGTTCATGTGGTGCTCGGCGCGGCGGGCCCGGTCGTCGAGCTCCGCCTCGGTGCACTTGTGCAAAATCATCTGGCTGCCCGGGAAATCGTCGTCTTCGCCGTTCACGCGGCGACCGGCTGCTGCGCGGATTCGATGTCGACGGCGGCCTGCACCGCGTCGAGGTGCGTGCGGTAGACGGTGCGGGCGTGTTCCGGACCCGGGTTGGCCCGGGTGCCTTCCTGATCGCAGATCCAGGTGCCCATGAACAGGTTTCGGTAGACGTGGGGCCGCTGGTGGGAGGGGGAACTCGGACCGAGCGTGCGGACTGCCGGGTGTTCGGTGGTGGATCGGGGGGTGTGCATGGTGTTCTTTCCTGAGGGGTATCTGTTCGGTACGGAACCCAGCTTGGCCCGCGAGGCCCCCGGGGGAACACGGGAGTTCTACGTAGTGACTACCTAAATCCGGGACCTTCGCCTCTGTACGGGTCGCCGCTTCCCGGTCGGCGGGCGCGCACCGCGGAAGCGAAAGGGCTCCGGATTCCGAACGGGTAGGCTCGAACGCGGAAGTCCTGCCATGGCTGAGCAATCGGGGGCCGACATGGCGACCAGCGACGGACAACGGATCGAACTGCAGCGCCGCACGATCGCCGAGCATATCGACGCGGAGAACGCCCACGACTGGTCGCGGGTGTACGGCACCTTCATCCAGGACGAGCACGCCTACTACGACGTCGTCCCGCTGAGCACGCGGTACGCGGGGTTCGAGGGCGTCCAGGACTTCTACCAGATCCTGGAGACCGCCGTTCCGGACTTCCGCATCACCGTGAACGCCGAGTACGACATGCCCGGATCGTCCGTGCGCGAGGTGACGGTCAGCGGCACGCACCAGGGCGAGTACTGCGGCGTCCCGCCGACCGGCCAACGGGTCTCGTTCGAGCTGGCGGCGTTCTACCTGTTCCGGTCGGACGACGCCGCGAAGCTGCTCGCGGAGCGGATCTACTTCGACAACGAGACCGTGCTGCGCCAGATGCGCGGCGAGGAGAACGCGCCGATCGGCATCGGCCTGACCCCGGCCTGATCCGCATCGGACCGGTGGGCTTCGGCCGCAGTGGTGAAGTCATATTCTGGCGACGTGATCGACTCGTACGCGGCCTCTGATGATGCCGGGGTTGCAACGGCCGCCGCAGGTGCCGGCGCGCGCAACGGCGCGGCAGCGGTCGCCGATCCCTTCGGCGGCGAGGTCTTCGTCACCGATGGCGAGACCGCCTGGGTGCGGCACGAGGGGGTCGATGCGCCGCTGGCGCCCACGCCGACCAGCCGGCTGGTGGACGTCAACCTGGATCCGCCGCACCACCACCTGCTCGAAGGCGGCGATCACTGGACGTGGCGGCTGTCGTCATCCGGGGATGACCTCTCGCGAAACCGGCCCCGTCCCGGGCGGTGCCCGCTAGGTGGCCCCTTCGGTCTTGCGCTGTGCCGCGACCCACGCCGCGATCTGGGTGCGCGAGCCGAAGTCGAGCTTGGTCAGGATGTGCTCGACGTGCGCCTCCGCGGTGCGCTGGCTGATCACCAGGTTCGCCGCGATCTCCTTGTTGGACATGCCACGGGCGACGGCCTCGGCGACCTGGAGTTCGCGCCGGGTCAGCGGCCCGCCCTGCCGGTCCCCGGCCGGCGGGGCCTCGCTCTGCGCCGGAACCGACCGGGCCTGGCCCCGAACCATCATCGGGAGGCTCTGCGCCAGCGGTAGCTTCCCGGTTTCCGCAGCGAGCTTGTCGAAGACGCCATCCCCCAACTCCGCGCGCGCTTCGGCTTCGGCCCGGCTCCGGTAGTCGATCAGCTGCGGGGAACCCAGCAGCGGGATCCCGACCAGCGGCCAGATCCGCCCGAGGACGCCGAACAGCCTGGCGGCCTGGTCGTGTTCGCCCAGCGACACGTGCGACCACGCCAAGACCTCCACCGCCACCCCGAGGCCGAACAGGTCGTTGAAGCGGCATTTGATGCCGATGCCCTCGCGAAGATCCGCGATCGCGGCCTTCGCGTCGCCCCGTATCCAGCGCGCGAGGCCGCGCACCACGAGCGACCACGAGCGGGTCCACAGCTCGCCGGCCTGCGCCGTGATCTGCAGGCACTCCTCGGCGTGCTCGATCGCGTTCTCATCATCGCCCTGCAGGCACGCCACCAGGCCCGCCTGGACCAGCGACATGACCATCGGGCTGGTGATCTCCTCGCGCGTGCGGTGCCGCGACCACGCCTGCATGCACAGGTCGTGGGCCTGCTCCAGCTCGCCTTCGGCCAACGCGGCGACGCCCCGCAGGTGCATGCCGAAGGACGCCAGGCTGGGATCGTCGAGCTCCTGGGCGATCGCGATGCACCGTTCGGCCGTGGACCGGCCCCAGGCCACATCGCCCTGGTGCGAAGCCAGCCAGCTGCAGACCCACAGATCGGTCGCCCGGGCCGCGGTCGGCCGCGCATCCAGCGCCAGCAGGCGGTCGAGCCACTGCCGCCCCTCGGCGATGAGCCCGCAGGCCGTCCAGTAGAACCACAGATCCCCGGCCAGGCGGAGCCCGGCCTGCACGTGCTCGGGCTTCGACGCGCAGAACTCCATGGCCGCCCGCAGGTTGTCGTGCTCGGTGGTGATGCGGGCGCGCCATTCGAGCTGGCGCGGGCCGAACCACTCGCGGGCGGCGCGTTCGGCCAGGCCGAGGTACCAGTCCCGGTGCCGCAGGCGGAGCCGGGCCCGCTCCTCCTCGTCCTGCAGGCTCTGGCCGTACTCGCGGACGGTCGACAGCAGCTGGTAGCGGGTGCCGGCGGGAAGATCGCCGGTCGGGTTCGCGGTGCGGATCAGGATCGACTTGTCGATCAGCGACGCGATCAGGTCCAGCACGCGGTCCGGGGTGAGGCCGTCGCCGCTGCAGACGTGCTCCGCGGCCGCCAGGTCCATGCCGCCGGCGAAGACCGACAACCGCGCCCACAGCATGCGTTCCTCGGCCGAGCACAGCTCGTAGCTCCAGTCCATGGTCGCCTGCAGCGTCTGGTGCCGCGGCAGGGACGTGCGGTTCCCACTGGAGAGCAGCCGGAAGCGGTCGCCGATCCGCAACAGCAGTTCGTCCAGCGACAGGAACCGGGTGCGGGCCGCCGCCAGTTCGATCGCCAGCGGGATCCCGTCGAGCGCCCGGCACAACTCGACGATGGTGCTCTCCCGGCCCGCGGGGCACCGGAAGCCAGCGGCCGAAGCCCGGTCGATGAACAACCGCACCGAATTGGACGTGCCCGAGCCCCCGTCGACCTCCGCCGGTCCGGGCACCGGCAGCGTCGGCACGACGAGGACGTGTTCGCCGTAGACGTCGAGCGGCTGCCGGCTCGTGGCCAGGATCCGCAGCCCGGGTGCGGCGTCGAGCAGCACGGCGCTGGCCTTGACGCACCCGTCCAGCACCTGCTCGCAGTTGTCCAGCACGATCAGGACGTCCTTGTCCCGGACGTACTCGGCGAGCACGGTGTCCACGCCCCGGGACGACCAGTCCTGGATGCCGAGCGTCTGGGCGATGGTGTGCACCACCAGGTCGTCGTCGCGCACCTCGGCCAGCTCGACCAGCCACACGCCGTCCCGGTAGGCGCGGCCCAGCTGCGCGGCGACCCGCAGTACCAGCCGGGTCTTCCCGACCCCACCGACGCCGGTCAGCGTCACCAACCGGGAGCGGGACAGGAGTTCTCGCACATCGGCGCACTCCTGCCGACGGCCCACGAAACTCGTTCGCTCGGCGGGGAGATTTCCCACCAGCCTGCGCGACGTTCGACTGGCCATTTCGGCCCCACAACGAAGTAGCGGCACCGGGCGCGCAGCGCCCGCCTTCTTCACCGCCAGCCTACGGCGGGTGCGGCCCAGAATGCGAACTGTGCACCTGGGCCCCGCGCCGCAAGGTCGCGCGGAACCGTGCGGACAGGGTCGCGGGCGGCAGGCCGGAGCCGTCGGTCCGGCGTTCTCGGGCGTCGGTCGACATTGGACCGCCGAGCGCTCGCGGTCGCCGCTGCCTGTTAGCCTTCTCCGGTGTCTGACGCAGGACGTAACCGGGGACGAAGGGGCCAGGACCAGCGCGGGGGTGGCCGTTCCCGAGGACTCCGGGTCAGCACCCGGAACGCGCTTTTCCAGCAGTGGCAAGCATTGTTGTCGAACCGCACGAAGCGGCAGCGCTCCGGCGAGTTCCTGATCCACGGCGTCCGGCCGATCACGCTGGCGGTCGAGCAGGGCTGGCCGCTGCGCAACCTCCTGTACCCGTCGGGCCGGAAGCTTTCCACCTGGGCGCGGCGGCTGATCGACGAATGCGACGCGACCGCCGTGGAGGTGCACCCGGATCTGCTCTGGGAACTCGGCGAACGCGAGTCCGAGGCGCCGGAGCTGATCGCCGTCGCCGCCCTGCCCGCCGACGACCTCGACCGGCTGCCGGTCGGGCAGGACTTCCTGGGCCTGGTCTTCGACCGGCCCACCAGTCCCGGGAACATCGGCACCCTGGCCCGCTCCGCGGACGCCTTCGGCGCCGGTGGCCTGATCGTCAGCGGGCACGCCGCGGACGTCTACGACCCGAAGTCGGTGCGCGCCAGCACGGGCTCGCTCTTCTCGGTCCCCGCGGTCCGGGTGCCGTCGCCGCAGGACGTGCTCGACTGGGTCGACGGGCACCGGCGGCGCGGCGTGCCGATCGTTGTCGTGGGCACCGACGAGCGTGGCACCGCCGAGATCACCGACTTCGACTTCACCCGGCCCGTGCTGCTGGTGATCGGCAACGAGACCTCCGGGATGAGCGCGACCTGGCGCGACCTGTGCGACGAGATCGTCCGGGTTCCGATCGGAGGCGCCGCGAGCTCGCTCAACGCGGCCTCGGCGGGGACCGTGGTGCTGTACGAGGCCGCTCGGCAACGCGGCTTCCCCGCGGCGGGCTGATCGACCGGGCCCGCCGCGCAGCCAGGGACGGATCTGTCCCCCTCACATGTCCGCCGCTCGATGCGAGACTGGTCGGATGAGCGACAACGCGCGCCGCAACGAACTCGGCGAGTTCCTCAAGGCCCGTCGATCGGAGCTCAGCCCCCGCACGGTCGGGCTGCCCGACACCGGCGGTTCCCGGCGCGTGAAGGGCTTGCGCCGCGAGGAGGTCGCGCTGCTCGCCGCCATCAGCACCGACTACTACACCCGCCTGGAGCAGGGCCGGATGCAGGCCTCCGCCCCGGTGCTGGACACCATCGCCCGGGTGCTGCACCTCGACGACGACGAGCGCGAGTACATGTTCGAGCTCGCCGGCAAGGACACCTCCCGGCCGCGGCGGCGCAACGCGCAGAAGGTCCAGCCGCAGCTGCGGCGGCTGCTCGACGACCTCATCACCATCCCGGCCCTGGTCTTCGGCCGCCGCATGGACATCCTCGCGTGGAACGCGATGGCCGCCGCCCTCATCACCGATTTCGCGAAGATCCCGGAGAAGGAGCGCAACTACGCGCGGCTGGTCTTCACCGACCCGGCGGCCCGGGAGCTCTACCCCGACTGGGAAGGCGTCGCCCACACCGCCGTGGCCCAGCTGCGGATGGAGGCCGCCCGGGACCCGAAGGACCCGCGCATGGCCAAGCTGGTGGGCGAGCTGTCGATGCTGGACGAGGACTTCCGCCGGTGGTGGGGCGCGCACCGCGTCGCGACCAGGACGATGGGCACCAAGGTGCTCCGCCACCCCACCGTCGGCGAGCTCACCCTCGACTGGGACACCCTCAGCTGCAACTCCGATCCCGAGCAGCAGCTCGTCACCTGGACAGCGGAGCCCGGCACCCCGTCGCACGACGCGTTGCGCATCCTCGCCTCCTGGACGACCGGCGATCGACGGCACGCGCCCGGCACCAACAGCCGCCCGGGCAACCCCGGTTAGCACCCGCGCCAGGCTGGGAGGGACAAAACCCTCCCAGGATGAAACCGTCCCTTCTCGCGCGCACCGGCCCGCAGCACAGTGGAGTCATGGCGCTGGATCGCCGTCACGGCGCAGCCGCCCAGAACATCCGCACCAGCCATCAGGGGTAACCAGTTCCATGAAGACCGATGTGCGTTTCCCGAGCAACGGCATGATGCTCGCCGGACACCTCCACACCCCCGACACCCCGTCCGCGGCGCCGTCGCCGGCCATCGTGGTCGGCCACCCGGCGACCGGCGTCAAGGAGCAGACAGCCGCCATCTACGCGCAGCGCCTGGCCGAGCAGGGCTTCGTCGCGCTGACCTTCGACGCCGCCTACCAGGGCGAGAGCGAAGGCGAACCACGCGGCCTGGAGGACCCCTTCCAGCGTGCCGACGACTTCCGCAACGCCGTGTCATACCTGACCACCCGCGACGACGTCGACGCCGAGCGCATCGGCGTGCTGGGCATCTGCGCGTCGGGCGGCTACGTGCCCTTCGCCGCGCAGACCGACCACCGGATGAAGGCCGTGGCCACAGTCAGCGGAGTGGACCTGCCGGGCTTCTTCCGCGCCGGCGACCCGGCCGCGTTCGAGGCGCTGGTGGCTCAGGCGGGCCAGGCGCGCAGCGAGGAGGCCGCAGGCAAGCCGGTGCGCATGGTGCCGGTGCTGCCCGACTCGATCGACGAGTCCACGCCGAAGGCCGTGGCGGAGTTCTTCGACTACTACAAGACTCCGCGCGCCCAGCACCCGCGCTCGATCGGCGCGTACGCGCTGCGCAGCGTCGACAAGCTCGCCCAGTACGATTCCTACGCCGAGGTCGACAAGATCGCCCCGCGGCCGCTGCTGATGATCGCCGGTAGCGAGGCCGAGACCCTGCCCTTCAGCCAGGGCGCGGTAGCGAAGGCCGGTGACACCGCCGAGCTGTTCGAGATCGAGGGCGCGACGCACGTCGACCTCTACGACAGGGACGAATACGTCACCCCCGCCGCGGTCAAGCTGACCGAGTTCTTCAACCAGCACCTGGCCTGAGGCGCATCGCGACAACCCGGAGACCGCGGCATCGATGCCGCGGCCTCCGCGCCATCCGTCCACAGAAGACGGTTCATGGCGGGGACCGTTCATCCGAACGGAAAATCGTTGCTGCCCTACCGGGAGAACCGTCGTCGCCGCGCGTGTTACCTGCCGCCATCCGGCTGTCCCGGCCTCGTGGCGGAAGCGACTGCGACAGCCGTCGCCAGCGGGTCGCCAACCGGGCGGCCGAGGATGTCGGCGAGGTCGGGACCGGCGCCGTCCAGGAAACCGTGCCGGATGCCGGTCGCGATCGAGGCGAGCATGGGCGGCTGGAACGGCAGAAGCCCCGGCATCTCGTCGAGGACCCTACGCCGGAACTCTCCCAGGCTGATGGTGCGGTGCGGGACTCCGAGCCGGTCGGCCACCTGCTCCGCCGTGATCGGCGGGCCGACCAGATCGTAGGTGCGCCCGCTGTGTTGCGCCGGGTCCGCCGCGATGAGCGCCGCGGCCTCGGCGAGGTCCACACGAGTGACCGCGGCCAGGGCACCGTCGCCGAACGCGGACTCCAGCCCGTCATCGGCCCACAGCAGGAGGCCGCCGAAGAGCTCGGCGTAGAGGCCGTTGCGCAAGATCGTCCACGGCAGGCCGCAAGCGCGCACGAGCCGTTCGGTCGCGCGGTGGGCCAGTGCGAAACCGAGGTGGTCGCCGGCGCCGGTCAGGCTCGTGTAGATGACGTGCTGGACGCCGTCCCGGACTGCGGCGTCCAGGACGGCCGCGTGCCGCCCGATGACCTGGTCGTCCTCGGCATAGCCGGCGGAGATCAGCACCAGGACCGACACACCTGCGAGGTCCATGCCGGTGGGGTCGTCGAAGTCGAGCCGCCGCATCCCGTCGCCCGGGGTGCGGCTGCCGCCCGTCGCGATCGCGCCGCGGGCGCGCAGCGCCGCGAGAGTGGCCGAGCCGAGGTTCCCGTTCGCTCCGGTCACCAAGAGCATGTCAGTCATGGTCTTCCCGTCGTGGTTCTCTTCGGTAACTACGCTCGATCCTGATCAGCCCGAGTACCTGCCACAAGGAGGCAGTTCGATGTCACCCACGCACACCGCGGTAACCGCCCACCTGGATCCCTGCGGGCGCGCGGATCACCCGGACTGCGGGATCCGCGATGTCCTGGACCGCATCGGGGACAAGTGGTCGGTGCTCGTGATCGTCGAGCTCGCCGGCGGGCCGCGCCGCTTCCGCGAGGTGCAACGCGCGATCGACGGCATCTCCCAGCGCATGCTCACGCTCACCGTGCGCAGGCTGGAACGCGACGGACTCATCTTGCGCACCGTGTACCCGACCGTCCCGGCCCAGGTCGACTACCGCCTGACCGAGACCGGGACCAGCCTGACCCACCTGGTCAAAGCGCTCGCCGACTGGTCCCTCACCCATCGCGCCGTCATCGCGGAGGCACGGCAGCAGTACGACCAGACCCATCCGGACCACGACATCCGGTAACGGGGAGCCCCAGGAGCGCGTTACCGCCGAGCTGTTCGAGATCGAGAGCGCGACGCACGTCGACCTCTACGACAGGGACGAATACCTCACCCCCGCCGTGGCCAAGCTGGCCGGGAGGCCGCGGCATCGATGCCGCGGCCTCCGCGCGCTTTGAACCATCCGTCCAGTGTGGACGAAGCATCTCGGCCTACGTCCGAGGTGTCCCGTCCCAACGCCAGGTGGAAAGACGAGGGTGCCCGGGCAATTCGGCGCGCCCGGTGGCCCACAGCAGGGTCGGCCAGGGGTCCGTGGTCTTCGGGGCGTTGGGGAACAGCCGGGCGAGCACCCGCGAGCACAGATCGGCAGGCGGGGACCAGGCAAGCCCGAGGCCCTCGGCCAGATCGTGGGTGTGCACCAAGGTTTCCACGATCCCCATCGCGGCGAAACCCTCGGCGTCCGAGATGCCGTAGACGTGGTAGGCGCGGGTCTGCGGCGACGTGGTGCGCACCATGGCGACCAGCAGTGCGCCGCTCGCCTCAAGCACCTGCAACAGCCCGGCAGGCCCCGCAGCCCGATTCGCATGGACGGCGTTCGCGGGGCCGCCGGGCCGCCGGCTCTCCCAGACGAAGGGCACCTCGCCTTCCAAAGGCGGCGTCCTGGGGCCCAGTTGGACCGCGTACGCGAAGAGGTCGTCGCTGAGGTGCTCAACGGTCTCCCAACAGTCCCACTCCAGGGAACCCGCCTTGCCCTCCCACGCCGCTTGGGGCGCGTTGCGAAGACTCGCCACGGCAAGTCGCACGGCGAGGTCGAGGTCGTCAGCGGTGACAGGGGACGGGAAGCGGCCGGTCTCGGCTGATCGGGACATGGCAGGACCGTACCGAGAGCGGAAGGGGCCACGCCAAGGGTTTTGCCGGTCACAGCACTGGGACGTCATCTCTCACGGCCGCGACCGTCGACCGACGTCCGAATTCACGAACAGCCGACGTCACTTTCAACCTGGCTCGGCGACGTCCCAGCCGTCTTCGGTGGGATAGCCCTTGACGATCTCGCAGCCCACGTCCATTGTGGACCCGGTGCGGTGGCCCGTGAACCCGGGCCACCGCACCGGTCTCACGGCCTGGTGAGCAGTTCCGCCAGCGCTGCCGCCGTTTCCGGGTAGCGGCCGACCAGCTCGGCGCCCGCCCCACCGGGATCGACCGGCTGCCACGTCCCGTCGCAGCCCAGCAGGTCCGCTACCGCGTCGCAGGTAGCGGGATGCGCGGCGAGCAGCGCCACCCCGTTCCCACGCAGCGCTCTCCGTTGCTGCACCGCTTCCGGCGTCGGCTGGGCCAGCCACTGCGGCACCCATTCGTCCAGCTCCGCGAGGCGGCCAGGGAAGATCCGCCCGGCCTCGCGAATGAGCATCGGCGCCAGCTCCGCGCCGCCGGAGCGCAGGGTGCTGATCAGCTTGGGCAACCACGGCAGCAGCACCGGGTCCGGCAGCCGCCGGAACGCGTTCGACACCGCTTCCACGACGAAGTCGGTCAGCCCCGGCACCGGTTCCAGCGCGTGCACGAATCCGCTTAGGTAGCGCGGGTAAACGGGCACCACCATGGGGTTGGCGAGCAACTCGTCGCACCTCGCCCGCAGCTCCGCCCGGGAGAGCTGCCCGAGCTGCACCTGAGCCGCCCACAGCAGGGCCAGCTTCGCCGGCTCCTGCGGATGCGACTGCGCGAACGCCAGCTCCAGCTGCGCCCGGTCACAGCCCAGCGACAGCGCCAGGCCCTCCATGCTGAACAGGAAGCCCAGCATGGCGGCGACCTGGTCGACGGTCGCGTCCTCGTCGGTGAACGCCGTCGGCAGCAGGGTGCAGTAGTGCGCGTAGCCGGTCTTGACGAACGATTCGATCCACGGCGGCAGCACCGGCTCGCTGGTCCGGTAGTACGCCAGCAGTCGGCGCACCCGGCGCAGGACTTCCGGCGCTCCATCGACGCTGCGCTCGGTCGCCAGGACTTCCAGGGCACGCGTGCCCAGCTCGTTGGCGAGGCGCCGGCTGCGCAGGTAGAGCGTCGCGTCCTCGACTGCTTCCAGGACGGTGGCCGTGGTCGCACGCGGACCGTACGCCGCGCTGCGCAGGCGCTGCTCCAGCACCTGCTCGATGCTGACGCCCTCGTAGCCGAGTTCGATCAGCGCCCGCTGGTGGGTGCCGAGCGCCACGTCCCACGACTCCTGGATCGGCCGCTCGCCGAGCTGCCGCTCGCCCATGATCGGCCGCGCGGCGCCGTGCGGCAGCAGGTAGCGCAGCATCCACAGCACGTCGGAGCACTGCGCCAGCTCCGGCCGGGAAGCGATGTCCAGCAATGCTCTTTGCACGCCGCGCTGTTGGAGCTTGAGCTCCAGCGGCGCGAGCCGGTCGTGCACGTCGCGCGCCAGCGGCGGCAGCGCGTCGTAGCCGACCTGACCGATCCGGTCGCCGCCCATCATGATCTCGACGAGGCGGCGCACGTCGCGCCTGCCCGGCACGGTGTCCTTCTCGATGCAGGTGATCGCCGCGTCCTGGAAGTCGTACGGCGTGGGCTTGGCCCGGTCGCGCATCCCGGCCAGCAGGATCGACGTCTCGAACACGGCGATCGCGTCCGCGGTGGACGCGAGGTAGCCGTTGCGGCGCGCGGCGCGCACGATGTCCACCGACCAGCCCAGCAGCTCGGCCTCGTCCAGCCGGTCGAGGACGGGCGGCCGCTGGAGGAAGCCGGAGAGCTTGTCCGAAGGCCCGGTCGGCGCGGGATCGACCGGCGGCGTGGTCTTCCCCGGCTTCTTCTTCGCACCCGCCTGCCCCGCGAGGCGGAACGGCTGCACCTTGGTGCGCTTGAGGTTCTTCGCCCACTCCGTCGCGGCGATCGACACCGAACCGGCGGCCAGGCCGAACTGCGCCTCGATCGCCGCGTTGCTCGACGGGATCAGGCCGTGCTGCCACTTGCTGGCGCTGGGCGGGCTGATCTCGAAGGTGTCGGTGCCGTGCACGCCGAACTCCGCGACGCGGCTGGCCGCGTGGAACGCGCCGCAGACGTACAGGCAGTCCGCCGGATCGCCGCCGGTCGCGGCCAGGTGCTCGCGCATCCTGGTCCACATGTAGCGCTCGCGGTCCTCGTCCACGCGCACCCGCCGCGGATCCCCGGGCGCGAGGCGGCGGAACAGGCTGCCGATCAGGAGCATGACCTGCCGGTAGGCGTCGTGATCGCTGTCGCCGAGCGGCAGTTCGACGTACTGGTGCCACCACTCCGACCAGTGCCGCACCCGGCCGTGGCGCAGCAGGTGCTCCTCCAGCTCCGCGAAGCGCGGCCGCAGGTCGCCGATCTCCACGCCGATCGCGTCGCCGTGCAGCGCGGCCTCCTCCTCCGCCTGCGGCGCGTCCGGGTCGGCGGGCTCCTCCCACTGGAAGACGTGGTCGGAGGACCGGTCGACGAGGACCAGTTCGACGCCCGGTGTTTCCAGCGCGTAGGCGATCGCCTGGTACTCGGCCGACGCCTCGGTGATCGGGGCGACCACCGACAGCGGCGACCATTCCACCGGGAAGCCCTCGACCTCGGTCGCGAACGCCTGCACCGCGACCGGGAGCCGGCAGTTGCGCAGTTCGGTCAGCAGCGGCGCCATGTCCTCACACAGCTCCAGGTAGACCACCTTCGGCTGCTTCTCCCGCAGCCGCCGGGCCATCGCGATGGCCGAAGCCGGCGAGTGGTGGCAGACCGGGAAGATCTCCAGCGGTTCGCGCTGCGCGCGGTCGACGTCGTCGACGATGCCGAGCAGGATGCCCTCCAGCGCATCGGGCCCGTCGGCGAACGCCGCAGCGGCTTCCCGCAGCTGCGTGCGGAGCGCGTCGAAGCCGTTCTCGTGCCCGCCGCCGCTCATCGAATCTCCAATCGGTGGAAGCTTTTCCCTTTGGGGGAGGGAGGGAGCCGATCTCGTGTGTTGTTCAGCGTCCAGCCGAGATCGGTCCTTACGAATAAGAACGCTATGTTGTGAAGCATGGACGGACGCAGGTGAAGCGGACATACAAGTACCGCTTCTACCCCGCGGAGGAGCAGGCAGCGGAGTTGTCGCGGACCTTCGGTTGCGTCCGCAAGGTCTACAACCTCGCCCTGGATGCCGCACCCGCGCGTGGTTCACCGAGCAGCGACGGGTGAACTACATTGAGACCTCGGCTATGCTCACCGCCTGGAAGAAGACCGACGAGCTGGCGTTTCTGTCCGAGGTGTCGTCGGTGCCGTTGCAACAGTGCCTGCGGCACCTGCAAAGCGCGTTCACCGCGTTCTTCGAAAAACGAGCCCGCTACCCGAGGTTCAAGTCCCGCAAGAAGTCTCGGGCTTCGGCGGAATACACGAAGTCGGCGTTCACGTGGCGCGACGGCCAGTTGACGCTGGCGAAGATGCGCGAGCCGCTGAACATCGTGTGGTCCCGGCCCCTGCCAGAGGGCGCGGAGCCGTCCACGGTCACGGTGTCCCGCGACGCGGCTGCCCGGTGGTTTGTGTCGATCCTGGTCGAAACCAGCACCACCCACCACACCCCCAGCCGCAACGCGGTGGGCGTGGACGCCGGTACTACGTCGTTGGTGACGCTGTCGACCGGCGAGAAGGTCACCAATCCCCGCCACGAACGCCGTGACCGCGCCCGGCTCACGAAGGCTCAGCGAGAGCTCGCCCGCAAAGCCAAGGGCTCGAACAACCGCGCCAAGGCATGTCGCAAGGTCGCCCGTGTGCATGCGCGGATCACCGACCGTAGGCGGGATCATCTGCATAAGCTGACCACTCGACTCGTCCGCGAGAACCAAACGGTCGTGATCGAGGACCTGGCCGTTCGGAACGTGGTTAAGAACCACACTCTGGCCCGCGCCATCAGCGACGCGGGATGGCGCGAGTTCCGCGCGATGCTGGAGTACAAGGCCCGGTGGTACGGCCGCGAGGTGATCGTGGTGGACCGCTGGTTCCCCTCCTCCAAGCTGTGCTCGGCGTGCGGCACCCTCGTCGAGAAGATGCCGCTGCACGTCCGAACCTGGACGTGCGACTGCGGCACGACCCATGACCGGGACGTCAACGCCGCGAAAAACATTCTGGCCGCCGGACTGGCGGTTGCGGCCTGTGGAGCTGGTGTAAGACCTCAACGGGAGTCCTCCCGGACGGGGCGACCGGCTGTGAAGCAGGAACCTTCGGCCGCGAGGCCAAAGGGAATCCCCCGCCTTTAGGCGGGGAGCGGTCAAGACAGGGTGGCGATCGCGTCGCGGCCGCCCTCCAGGAACTCCGGCCACGATCCGCCCTCGTCCTTGCTGCGCGGCTCGACGACGCCGTGCAGGTACTTGTTGAGGATCGCCAGGTCCTCCGGCGCTCGCCTGGCCAGCGATCCGACGAGCGAGGAGGCGAGGGTGCGGGCGGTCAGCGCGTGCTCGCCGAAGAAGTTGCTGTGCAGGATCGCGTCTTCGAGCACGCCGATCTGCTCGGCGGTGGACAGCGCCGACTCCAGCTTCTCGTCGTCGCTGCCGGCCGCGGCCGCGGAGGCGCGCAGATCGGCGAAGCTGCGCAGCAGCACGTCCAGCAGCGTCGGCGGCACGTCGAGCTCGATCTGGTGGCGGCGCAACAGCTCCTCGGTGCGGAAGCGGACGATCTCCGCCTCACTCTTCTTGTTCGTCACCACCGGGATTCGCACGAAGTTGAAGCGGCGCTTGAGCGCCGAGGACAGGTCGTTGACGCCCCGGTCCCGGCTGTTGGCGGTGGCGATGATCGAGAAGCCCGGCTTGGCGAAGACGATGTTGTCGCCGTCGAGCTCGGGGACCGAGATGTACTTCTCCGACAGGATCGAGATCAGCGCGTCCTGCACGTCGCTGGTGGAGCGGGTGAGCTCCTCGAAGCGGCCGATCGCGCCGGTCTCCATGGCGGTCATGATCGGCGAGGGGATCATCGACTCCCGCGACTGCCCCTTGGCGATGACCATGGACACGTTCCACGAGTACTTGATCTGGTCCTCGGTGGTGCCCGCGGTGCCCTGCACGACGAGCGTGGAGTTCCGGCTGATCGCGGCGGCCAGCAGCTCGGCCAGCCAGCTCTTGCCGGTGCCGGGGTCGCCGATCAGCAGCAGGCCGCGGTCGGAGGCCAGCGTGACGATGGAGCGCTCGACGAAACTGCGGTCGCCGAACCACTTCGGCGCGATCTCCCGGTCGAGGCCGTCGGCGCGCTCGGAGCCGAGCACGAACAGGCGGACCATCTTCGGGGACAGCCGCCAGGCGAACGGCTTGGGGCCGTCGTCGATCGACTCCAGCCAGTCCAGCTCCTCGGCGTACTTGATCTCGGCCGGAGCGCGCAACAGGTCGGACATGTTGAGAGCCTTTCTCAGTGCTTGTCTTGGAGCTGGACTTTCGCGGTTCGATCCACCGGCCGCCCCGTACCTGCAGGAGCGAGGCCGGAAACCGGCCTCTTACCCGAGGAATGTCTTGAGCTCTTGGACGAGTTTGCGGATGTGGCCGGAGATCACCGGTGTACCGAGGGCCTTGAAGCGCTCGCGGAACCAGGGGTTGACCTCCTGGCGGCCGGAGCTGGTCACCGAGCCGACGGGGATGAACTTCACGCCCGACCGGTGGACCGCCTCGATGCCCTCGAACAGCGGCTGGGAGCGGTCGAACTCGTAGAAGTCGGAGATCCAGACCATGACGGTGTTCTGCGGCTCGGCGATCTTCGGCCGGGCCATGGCCATCGCGACCGGGCCGTCGTTCCCGCCGCCCAGGTTGGTGCGCAGCAGCACGTCGAACGGGTCGTGCACCCAGGGCGTGAGGTCGATCGCCTGCGTGTCGTAGGCGATCAGGTGCACGTCGACCTTCGGCAGCCCGGCGAAGATCGACGCCAGGATGGTGCAGTTCACCATCGAGTCGACCATCGAGCCCGACTGGTCGACGACCACGATCAGCCGCTGCGGCGTCGTCTTCCGGGCGGTGTGCCGGTAGAAGAGGCGATCGACGTACAGCCGCTCCTCCTCCGGGCTCCAGTTCGTGAGGTTCTTCCAGATCGTGCGGTCGAGGTCCAGGTTCCGGTACACCCGCTTCGGCGGAACCGAGCGGTCCACGGCGCCGACGGTGGCCTTCTCCACCTGGGTGCGCAGGACTTCGGCGACCTCGTCGACGAAGCGGCGGATCAGCGCCTTGGCGTTGGCCAGCGCCACGCCGGACAGGTTGCTCTTGTCCCGCAACAACTGCTCGATCAGCGACATGCTCGGGGTCAGCTGCGCGGCGAGCGCGGGATCGGCCAGCACCTCGCGGAGGTGCATCCGCTTGACCAGGTCGGCCTCGATGTCACCGAGCTCCTGGCCGAGGCCGCGCGCGGGACCGGAGCCACCGGATCGACCACCCCGCAGCTCCCCCGGCCGGCAGCCGAGCGCGCGTTCCAGCCAGCCCGCATCCGACTGCCAGCGCGACAGCTGCCCCGCGGTGACCGTGCCGCTGCCGGAGTTGAAGACGTTGAGCAGCACCTTCGACACCAGCGCCGCGCGCCGCACCTCGGCGGCCCGGTCGCGCTCGTCACCGTCCGATGTGGACTCCGGGGTCATCAGGCCGTCGAACTCGGCGGCCAGACCCGGATGGCGCTGGACGATCGAGTCGACGGAGACCTGCGGATCCAGCAACGCGGGCGGCAGGCCGATGTCCTCGACCACGGCGACGCTCGCGGATTCCAGCGTCGCCTGCTCCTCGTCGTCGAAGAGCCGGGCGAGCAGCCGCCAGTACAGGACCTGGCGGCGGTTGGCGTCGGGATCGTGTTCGGTCATTTCCGCAACAACCTCCCGGCACGCTCCCGAAGCACCGCCGCGGCGTCGGTGGCGGCCTTCTCCGCCTTGACACCGGCCTTGTCGGTGGTGCCACCGGCCCACGCCCCGGCGTGGACCGCGACGGCCTTCTTCCGCTTGGTAGTTTCGACGGCGAGCGGCTGGATGCCGAAAGCCCCGGAATCCCAGCGGAGCAGGCCGATGCACGCGCTCGACGCCGCGACGGCTTCAGGGGTGAGCGGCCCGGCGGCCGGAATGCGGTCGGCGTCGACGGCCAACCGGTGTCCGGCGATGGTGAAAGCCATTGCGTCGCCGTCCACTTCGGCTGCGTAGCCCTCCAGGAAGATGGGCACGGCGATGCGCGCCGGGTGCCGGTCCAGCGGTGCGGTCGCCGGAACGGTCGCGGCGGCCAGGGCGACGCGGGCGGTGGCGAAGGCGTCGGCGGGCTCGCCCGGGCGGGCGTGCTCGTCGCTCCAGATCAGGTCGCCTTCGGCGGTGATCGGCATGCCGTCGAGCTCCATCGAGCGGCACTCGCTGACGGCCGCCAGCAGCGACATGTGCGGGCGGAGCAGCTGCCAGAGGCCCGCTCCGACGATGGTGTCGGGCTTGGGCGCCGACACGCTGGCCCGCACCAGGCGGGGCGCGGCGCCGTCGGCGGGCTCGAACACCGCGTGGACCTGGGCCTGCACCGCGGTCGCGTGTTCGTGCACGTCCACGCCGAGAGGCAGGAGCCGGCCGGTGGCGGTGCCGGTCTCCGGCACGTCGGCCGCCCCGGGCAGCGTCAGCAGCATCGCGCGCGACCACAGGTCGGCCCAGCGGCGCGCCGGGATGCGCGCCAGCGCCGTGCCCGGGCAGGACGCCGCGAGTTCGGCGGCGAAGCCGTCGAGGAGCGACGCCAACCGGCGCAGGGCCGGGTCCGGCAGCATCGCGGAGACGACCTGCGCCGAGGCGGAGACCACGTCGTGGTCGATGCCCCGCCACCCGGATCGCGCCAGGTCGGACAGCCAGGACCGGGCGGCCGCGAGGAGGTTCGCCCCGTGCTGCCCGTCGGTCGCCGGGGCCGGATCGTCGCCGGCGGCCCGGCCGGTCGCTTCCGCCACCCGGGCCATCAGTGCATCGTGGACGGAGCCGAGCAGTGCGGTGCGGGCGGCGGCGAGGGCGACGAAGTGGTCTTCGCCGCCGGCTCCGGCTGCCGCCTTCTCGGCCGCCTCGGCGACCGTGGCGGCCAGCGGCGTCCCCGCGACGGCGTCGGCGAGTTCGGCCAGTTCGGCGGCCTGGGCCGGTTGCGGCCGGAGCAGGCCGCCGATGAGCGCGCGGTCGAAGGCGTCGACGGCCGTCAGGGCTTCGTCGAGCCCGGCGATGGTTTCGGCGAGCAGATCGGCGCGCATCACGCCACCGCCCTGGTCGGCGGGAACCACTGCATCTCCGGCAGCGGCGCGGTGGACGGGGCGAGCTCCAGGTAGGCGAGGTGGCGCAGGAACCGGCTGAAGACGGTCGCGGCGGCCTTGCTGTCGGCCTGCGGCGGATTCGCGCTGCTCATGCCGTCGGCGATGGCGGGAGCGCCCGCCTCCTCGTCCGCGATCTCGACCTTCAGGTAGCGCGCGACGCGCCCGGCGCCGTACTGCAGGACCGCCTCGTTGATCAGGGCCCGTATGTGGTTGCAGAACGAGCCGCGAGCACCGCCGCAGGGCCGGTTGTTGTTGGTGCTGCAGGCGAACGCGTGGTCACCGGCCGCGACCGACGAGACGTAGACCCGCTCGATGTCCGACCCGCTGGACACCACGCCCTGCAAGCGCCCATCCGCCAGCTCGACGAACGGGACCTTGGCGAGCTTGCGCGGCCGTGCGGGTGGCAGCACCCGCGCCGTGCTCGACGTCTCCCAAGCTTCCAACACCATCTCCAATGCACCAAGCGGATTCCACGCCGCAACGACGCGACGCCACGAACATACTTGCGACCCCCGACAATCCCGATCATGGCACTCGGGGCTCCGCGCGGAGCTCCCGCACCCGGCAACGACGTTCCGCCAGGACCAGACCGTGAGCGCGAAATCGCTCGCCCTGCAGCAGCTCCGGGTGGCCGGTGACGCCCGCTGGTCGTGAGCACTTCGGGCTGCTACAGCGATCCAAAGCACTCACGACCCGGCATCGGCCGTTCGGCCACATCACTGTCCGATGTGAACAATGCGGTTCCCGGCGGATGCGCACCGTTGGGGCGGGCACACGCCGACTCCTTCCTCGCCGCCGAGCGCCCCGACGCCGTGGTCGTGCGTGCGCCGGGCTTCAGCCCGTCACCGTTCGCACAGCGCGGCGTCGTCGGAGAACTCATCCCGACAGGGCGCCGCATCCGGCTGGTCCGGCACCGCAAGCGTCCGCGGTGGCCGGTTTCCGCCCGGTATTGGTACCGCTGATGGATCCGTTCGGCCGCCCGTCTTTGACCGCTGCGCCGGTTGTTCCGTTGACTCGAGCGACACCCGAGCTGCGGAGGTTGCGGTGAGTCCTGGACCCGTCGGCCCGAACCGGTTGCCCGACCACATCGCCGACCGGCTGCGGTTGCCGCTGATCAGTGCACCGATGCTGCGGGTGTCCGGCCCGGATCTCGTGGCGGCGGTGTGCGCCAGCGGGGTCGTCGGGGCGTTCCCCACCGCCAACGCGCGCAGCGTCGACGAGCTCGACGGCTGGCTGAAACTGCTGGCGCGCAGCGCCCAGGAGGCCGATTCGCCGGTCGCGCCGTGGTGCCCGAACCTGATCATCCGGCAGCCCCGGCTGGCCGACGACCTCGCGTGCCTGGTGCGGCACGAGGTCGAGATGGTGATCACCAGCGTCGGGTCGCCGAAACCCGTGCTCGGGCCGCTGCACGACGTCGGCTGCCTGGTGTTCGCCGACGTCGCGACGTTGGCGCACGCCGAGAAGGCCGCCGAGGCCGGGACGGACGGGCTCGTGCTGCTCACCGCGGGCGCGGGCGGGCAGACCGGCCGGATGAACTCGTTCGCGTTCGTCCGCGCGGTGCGGGAGTTCTTCGACGGCCCGATCGTGCTGGCCGGTGGCGTCACCGACGGGGCTTCGCTGCTCGCCGCGCAGGTGCTGGGCTGCGATCTCGCTTACATGGGCACGAAGTTCATCGCTGCCGACGAGTCCATGGCCGCAGATGCCTACAAGGACATGCTGGTCGCCAGCAGCCTCGACGACGTGCTGCTGACCAAGGCCTTCACCGGGCTGGAGACGAACATGCTCCGGCCGTCCATCGAGCGAGCCGGACTCGACCCGGACGATCTCGACGAAGCGGTCACCCGCAAGGACGCCCAGGAGATGTACGGCGGCGGTCGCGACGACGGCGCGCGGCCGAAGCGGTGGGTGGACATCTGGAGCGCCGGGCACTCGGTCAGCGGAGTCCGGGGACGCGGCTCCGCCGGCGAGATCGTCGAGCAGCTCCGGGCCGACTACCTGGCGGCGCGCGCGAACATCCCGGCCTGATCGAGTCCCGAACGAAACGATGGATGGTGCCGATGTCCGACCTGGTGCACAGCGAACCGACCGTGGGGTCGTTCATCTTCCGCAGTCTGCGCCGGTATCCCGACCGCACGGCGTTCTCCTGGAACGGCCGGACGATGTCCTACGCGGCCGCGCTGGAGCTGATCGGGCGGCTGCAAGCCGTGTTCTCCGCCCGGGGCTTGGGCCGGGGCAACACCATCGCGATGCTGGCCGGCAACCGCGCCGAGGCGTGGTGCGCCAAGGTCGCCGCACAGGCGAGCGGGATCGGCGTCACCGACCTGCACCCCTTCGGCGCGGCGCCTGATCAGGCCTACCAGGTGGCGGATTCCGCCGCCGACGCCCTGATCGTCGACTGCCCGCGGTTCGCGGAGCGCGCCGCGGAGCTGATCGGCCGGTTCGAGCGGGAGCGGCACGTCTTCAGCCTCGGCCCGTCGGATTTCGGCGTCGACCTGCTCGCCGCGGCGGAGTCGGCCGGCGCCGCCGGCCCGGTGGACGTCGCCTCGGGCGAGGACGTGTCCACGTTGAAGTACACCGGTGGCACGACCGGGCGGCCGAAAGGCGTGCTGCGGCGGCACGCCTCGGCGTTGCGGGCGTCGCTGGTGCTGCTCAGCGACTTCGAGTTCCCGAACGAGCCGCGATACCTGGCGACCGCGCCGATCAGCCACGTCACCGGCACCAACATCGAGCCGACGCTGGCGCTCGGCGGCACCGTGCACCTCCTCGACGGCTTCGACCCGGATGCGGTGCTGGCCACGATCGCCCGGGAACGCATCAACACCGCGCTGTTCGTGCCCACCATGATCTACGCGCTGCTCGACCACCCCGACCTGGACCGGACGGACCTGTCGTCGCTGGAGCTGCTGCTGTACGGGGCATCGTCGATGTCGCCGAGCCTGCTGAGCGAGGGGATCGAACGCCTCGGCCCGGTGTTCGCGCAGCTGTACGGGCAGACCGAGTGCTACCCGATCTCCTACCTCCGCAAGTCCGACCACGCCGACAGCTCGCTGATCGGCTCCTGCGGGATGCCGGTCGGCAACTGCGAGGTGACGGTGCGCGGCGACGACGGCAACGAGGTGCCGGCCGGCGAGCCCGGCGAGATCTGCGTCCGCGGCCCGGTGGTCATGGAGCGCTACGTCAACCAGCCCGATGTCACGGCCGAAGCGCTGCAGGGCGACTGGCTGCACACCGGCGACATCGCCTACCGGGACGACCGCGGCTACCTGCACATCGTCGACCGCAAGAAGGACATGATCGTCAGCGGTGGTTTCAACGTCTTCCCGCGCGAGGTCGAAGACGCGCTCACCGGGCACGACGCGGTCTCGGTCGCCGCGGTCTACGGCGTCGCGGACGACAAGTGGGGCGAGGCCGTCACCGCCACCGTCGTGCTGCGCCCCGGCCACGAAGTCACGCCCGACGAACTGATCCGGCACGTCAAGTCCGTCAAGGGATCCGTGCAGGCGCCCAAGCAGATCCGCGTCGTCGAGGAACTCCCGCGAACCCCGGTGGGCAAGATCGACAAGAAGGCGCTCCGCGCGCAGTGGGGCCCGCGGAGCTGATCGCCGAGCGAGGCCGCGCCGGATGGCGTCGCTAGCCGGGGCGGCCCGGGGTCACGCCGGCGTCCAGCTGGACCCGGTCCCGGTCGACGTCGAGATCCACCGCCACGCTCCGGTTCAGCAGCGGCAGCGGGAGGTTCGCTTCGACGTCGGCGATGTGCTGCTGACCCGGCGGCACCAGCGGCAACGGCGGGAGCAACGGCACGCCGTCTTCCATCGGAGTCCCGGGCACCGGTTGCTGCCCGGGAGCCGGCGGCGCGGGCGGGGCAGGCGGCGGAGCCGGGTTGGGCTGAGCCGCCGGCGGCGGGGTTGCGGCCTGGCCCTGCGACTGCTGGGTCGGCGATTCCGGGTCGACCGGTGCGGCGGCCAGCGGCGGCGGATCGGCCTGGTTCGCCGCCAGCGCGATGCCCAGCGCCGCCAGCGCGGCCAGCACCGCGCCACCCACCGCCATGCTCTTGCGCGGGTTCGACCGCACCACGCCGACCACCCCGGCGCCGACCAGGCTCCCGCTGCCCGAGACCGCGAGATATCCGGTGGCCGACGCGGTCCCGCCCAGCACCACGGGGGCGATGAACGCCTTGAGCACGCCGTTGATCTCCATCAGCTCGGCCGCCAGCGCCGCGCACCGGTCGCACTTGCCCAGGTGCTCGTTGACCTGCGTCGTCTCCCGCTTCGACAGGCCCTCGCGGGTCCACGACCCCAGCCGGTCGATCGCCGACCGGCACTCGACGGCCTCGGCGTCCATGCGCATCAGGTGCACCTGGAGGTACTGCTGCTTCAGGCCCTCGCGGGCCCGGTAGGCGAGCGCGGAAACGCCGTTGGCCGTCATGCCCAGCATCGGCGCGACCTTCGACGGCGATTCGCCCTCGATCTCCACGTGCCAGAGCACCATCTGCCAGCGCTCCGGCAACCGGTTGAACGCCTGCGAGATCAGCGAGCGCTCCTCGTTCTCCACGGCCGGGTCGCGGAACGGCTGGCTGATGTCGATGTTCGGCACCGTCTCGAAGTCGTCGACGGCCTGCGTGCGCTTCGCCTTGTTGGCCCGGTCGTAGGCGCCGTGCCGCACGGCGGTCAGCAGGTAGGCCCGGAAGGCGTCCGTCGGCCCGCGCCCGTCCCGCAGCAGCCCGAGCACCTTCGCGAACGCCTCGGACACCACGTCGTCTGCCTCGGCCTGCGACTTGGTGACCTGCCGCGCCATCGTGTAAGCCGCGCCGACGTGCCGCTCGTACAACGCCCCGAACGCATCGGTGTCCCCGCCGCGCACGGCGTCGATCAGGACGGCGTCACTGGGCTCCTGGACCAGATCTTCCCGCTGCACGGCCACCACACATCACTCCAACGCCCCGAACCACTCCCGCTGAGCCGAAAGCGTATCCCGGACGCCATCGGCCGAATAGGCGGACTCGATCACGAAAACGGATCAACGCGAAGACACCCGATGGCACCAGCGCGCCGAGGAGTTTTCCCCACCCACGGCGAAGCCCCCGATCCGCGCACACCGGGAGCCGCCGGGCGGTAGCGTCGTCGGCGTCGAAGGGGAGGTGACCGGATGTCCGTCCACGTCGTGGTCGGCAAGGGGCCGATCGGCGTCGCCACCGCGAATCTGCTCGCGCAGCAGGGCCATCGAGTTCGCCTGATCAGCCGGTCCGGCGGCCCAGCCGAAGGCTCGATCGAGCACGTCGCGCTGGACGCCGGCGATGCCGAGCGGCTCTCCGAGGCCAGCGCCGGCGCGGCGGCCATCTACAACTGCGCCGCCCCGCCCTACCACCGCTGGGTCCAGGACTGGCCGCGGTTGTCGGCCGGCTTGCTCGATGCCGCCGAACGCACCGGCGCGGTTCTGGTCCTCACCGGCAACCTCTACGCGTACGGCCCGACGAACGCTCCCATGACCGAAGATCTCCCGCTGAACGCCCGATTCCGCAAGGGCGAGGCACGGGCCCGCGTCTGGCGGGACGCCCTGGCCCGTCACCAGGAGGGGCGCGTCCGCGTGGCGGAAGCACGCGCGTCCGACTTCATCGGCCCGGGCGTGACGGCGGGCGGTCACCTGGCCGAGCGCGTCGTGCCCAAGCTGCTGCGGGGACGTCCCGTCCAGGTCCTCGGCGACCCGGACGCGGCGCACAGCTGGACCTACGCGCCCGACGTCGCGCGCACCCTGGTGCGGCTGGCCGCGGAAGAGCGGGCATGGGGCCGCGCGTGGCACGTGCCCACCGCGCCGCCCATGTCGGCGCGTCAGGCCGTCGAGGAGATGTGCCGGATCGCCGGCCTCGCGACGCCCCGCGTGTCCGCCCTGCCGTGGTGGGCGCTGCGAGCGGTCGGCCTGGTTTCCCCGCTGGTTCGCGAACTGCACGAGATCCGCTACCAGTTCGACTCGCCGTTCGTGATCGACTCCAGCGCCTACTCGGAAGCGTTCGAGGAGGAGCCCACCCCGGCCGGGGAAGCGCTCGCGAAGACCGTCGAGTGGTGGCAAGCGAGGCTCGCCACCTGAACCCGGGACCGCGCGAGCCGTTGCGGCGGCTTGGCGGAACACGCGCGGCGGCGAAGGGCCCGCCGATCGGCACTCCCATGCTGATCGGCGGGCCTCCAATTGCGTCGGCACGGCCGGATTCGAACCTGAACCCCCCTTGTCCCCCCAGTGTTCTCCGAACAGGTGCGCCTCCGGCGAAACCGACGTGGCCGAAATGCCGATCACGTCCCGGCGACGGCATTGCCCGCCCCCTGCCTCCGATCGGCCGCCCGCATCCGAAGATCGTCGCAAGCCGCGCTTTCCTCGCGCTTTCGCGGCGACAGCAGCGAGTTGGAACGAATCCCGAGACCGCGGTCGGCCCGGCCTTGATCAGGTCGACCGCTGTTCCAGGGCGAGCGCGCGAGCTCGTTCCGCCTGCGCCTCGCGGATGCGTCCCAATTCCTCGTAGAGGACGCCGAGGATGCGCCTGGCGTGGGCTTCGAGGGCCGCCGATCCGCATTCCCCGGCGATCGCCACGGCTCGCTCGCCCCAGTCCAGCGCGTCGGTGAGCATGTTGAGCTGTCGGCAGGCGTTGCACAGATCGGCCAGGAAGCGGCCCTCCTCCGCGAGGTCGCCGGTCTGCCTGGCCTGCGTGTAACCGGCCACCGCCCGTTCGAAGTCGCGGTTCGCGTCGATCACGTACTGGGCGCTGAGGTCGGCCCGCACCTCGCGGTGCGGGAACAAGGCGTCGGCGATTCGCATCGATCGCTGCGTGTGGTGCACGGCTTCGGGATACCGGCCGACGCGGTGGTGGAGCAGACCGAGCCAGAAGTGGGCGATGATGTGCAGATCGTCGTCGTGGCCCTCCTGCAGGGCCAGCGACTTCTCCAGCAGGTCGCGAGCGTCGTCGTAGTCGCCCTGAAGCGTGTACGCGCCGCCTAGCCAGGTGAGCATCACCGCCTGGCCTTCGTGATCGCCGGCGGCGGTGGCGGCGGCGAGGCCGATGCGATGGGTCTCCGCCCAGTCCTCGTAGTAGGTGTCGAGCAGGAAGAAGCTCCACATCGCATTGGCGAGCTGCCAGGCATGCGTTGACCGGCCCCCGTCCGCGGCGCAGGCGACCGCGGCGATGAGGCAGGCGCGTTCGGCTCGCAGCCACGTCTCGGCCTGTTCGCGCGTTTCCAGGAGGGGGCTGTGCACAGGTTCGCTGCCGGTGAGGCTGAATCGCACCTTTCGCGGCTGGATGGTCTGGATCGCCGCGACCGCGGTGTGGAGGTAGTAGTCGAGGAGGCGCCCGGTCGCCTCGCGCCGCTGGTGGGCGGAGTCCTCCTGCTCGACGACCGAGCGGGCGTAGTCGGCGATCAGGTCGTGCAGGCGGTAGCGGTCGCCGCCGGTGGCGATCACCAGGTGCTCGTCCGCCAGGCCATCGAGCATCCGGCGGGCGGCGGTGGGCGTCACATCCGCCAGCGCCGCGACGGAGTGGGCGGTGAAGTCCTCGCCCGGATGCAGCCCCAGCAACCGGAAAACCCGCTGCTCGTCGGCCGCGAGGGCGCGGTAGGACAGCTCGAACACCGGCCGGAGCCTTCGGGTTCCGGCCGCGATCTCCGCCAGCCGGTTGCCGGGCTCGGCCAGCCGGCCGGCCAGCTCCGCGAACGACCACCGCGGCCGGGACTGCATGCGGCGGGCGACCAGCGCGATCGCCAGCGGCAGCCGTCCGCACAGCTCGACGACCCGCTCGACCGCCACCGGCTCGGCGAGCACCCGGTCTTCGCCGACCATCCGCACGAGCAGCTCTTCCGCTTCGCCGCGGGTGAACGCATCGAGCACCAGCGCGCGGGATCCATCCACCGCCAACGCTCGTCGGCTCGTGATCAGCACCAGGCTTTCCGGGCTCGCGGGCAGCAGCGGGAGCACCTGGTCCTCGCTCGCCGCGTTGTCCAGCAACACCAGCGCTTTCCTGCCGAAAAGCCGGTCGCGGTACAGCGCCGCCCGCTCGTCCAGCCCGTCCGGGATCTGGTCCCCCGGCACGCCCAGCAGCCGCAGGAACGACGCCAGCACCGCGGCCGGGTACGCGGGCAGTCGGTCGGCATGCCCGTGCAGGTCGACGTACAGCTGGACGTCCGCGTACCGGCCGGTGGCCACCAACCGGTGCGCCGCGTGCAGCGCCAGCCGCGTCTTCCCCACCCCGCCCATGCCCTCGATCGACCGGATCACCACGGCCGTCGGGCTTCCGGGCGGCGACAACTCCTCGCGCAGAATCCGCAGCTGTTCCCGGCGACCGCAGAAGTCCCTGATATCAGCGGGAAGTTGCCGGTGCGCGCTCACCGGCGCCGGGTCGGCGCGGGCGGGCCCGGGGTCCGGCTCCAGCGGCCGTCCGGCCAGGATCGTCGCTTCCAACGATCGCAGCTGCGGCCCCGGCTCTATCCCGAGCTCCGACACCAAGAGCTTTCGCGCGTCCCGGTAGACCGCCAAGGCGTCGGCCTGCCGCCCTCCCCGGTACAGGGCCGTCATCAGCAGCGCGTGCAGCCGTTCCCGCAGCGGATGCCGTCCGGCGAGGTCGGCGAGCTCACCGACGATCGCGGCATGCCGGTCGCAACGGATCTCGGCGGCGTACAGCTCCTCGAACGCCGCCAGCCTGCGCTCGACGAGCCGCTGCACCTCGCCGTGCAGATCCGCGACGTCCACGCCCTGGTACGGCTCGCCTCGCCACAGCGCCAACGATTCGCGGATCAGCGCCGCGCCGCGCCGCGGATCGTCGGAGCGCTCCGCTTCGTCCAGCAGCGCGCCGAACCGGTCGGCGTCCAGCTCACCGGGAAGCACCCGCAGCCAGTAGCCGTCCGGGCCGAACTCCAACCGCCCCGGATCGTCCAGCAGGCCCCGCAGCCGGTGGACCTGGAGCTGGAGCCGGGCGCGCCGGTCGGCGGCGGCCCCGTCGGGCCACAACGCCCGGACCAGCGCGTCCGCAGAGACCGGCTCGTTGGCTCGCGCCAACAGCATCGCCAGCAGCCGACGGCGCAACTCGCCGGGCACCGCGACCGCCGCACCGCCGCCACGCGCCAGGCGCACCGGTCCCAAAACTTCGAACAACACCAGCACCACTCCCGGGTTCAGCGGTTTCGGATGTGCGCGGAGATCGAGTCGCTCACCGCGCGGGTTTCGTGGCGGATCGCCCGGGTGGTCAGGCGGTCCGCTTCGCCGAACTCGCCGCGTCGCCTGAGCAGCCCGGCGAGCTCGTAACCGGCCCGCGCGTGTCCCGCGCCGGCGGCATCTCGCAGCGCCGATTCCACCGCGGGCGAATCGCCGCGGCGCATGGCCACGACCGCGAGCCGGTACAAGCCGTCCGGGTTTCCCGCGCCCGCGAACCGCTGGAACCACGTCTCGGCCTCGTCCAGCCGACCCGCGTCGAGCAGCAGTTCCGCCAGGCCCGCGACGGCCCGGGCGTCGCCCGCCTCGGCCGCCCGCCGGAACCACATCTCGGCCTCGTCCAGCCGCTCCTCCGCCCGTCCCGGCGAGAGCATGGAGAAGGCTTTCCACGTGGAGGCGCCGGAATCGAGGACGCGCGCCAGCTCGTACATGGCGGGCACGTGCCCGGCCTCGGCCGCCCGGCGCAGCCAGTACTCGGCGCTGACGAGGCTGAACCGCCCCGGGCTCTCCCGCCGCAGCCGCATCGCCACCTTGAACATCGCCACGTCGCTCTCGGCGTCGGCCGCCCGGTCGATCCACTTCGCCGCGGCCTCGTGGTCGCCGCGGTTCTCGAGCAGGATGCCGAGGTTGTTCATCGCGCGGCTCTCGCCCCGCTCCGCCAGCGGCCACCACGCGAATTCGGCCACGTCCCAACGATTCGCGCCGTAGGCCGCGCGCCCGATCATCCACCGCTCGTCGTCGGAAGCGTGGTCGAGGGCACCGCGCCACACGGCGTCGGGCACGTCCACGACGTTCGCGTCCGCGGCATCGGCGAGGTAGTCGAAGGCCCGCCACGTCGTCTGCTCGACGTCGCCCGGGACGAGCAGGCTGGCGACCCCGAGCCGCTGCTCGATCGCCCATTCCCACGCCTCGGCCAGGCTTTCCGGGCGCAGCAGGGCGGCGTCCAGCAGGTAGCCGGTGTGCAGCTCGTCCAGCAGCTGTCGCGGAACCGGCGAGGTCAGCCCGGTGCGGGCCAGGTCGACCGCCGCGGCGACCAGGGCGTGGCCGCGGGGATGTCCCGCATCGGCGGTGGGAATCCGCGCCTCGCGCCACGCCGTCAGCAGTTCCGGGCCGGCCGCGAGGTACTCGGTGACGCCGAAGACGCGGAACCGGGCGCGAGCTTCCCGCAGGCGGTCATCGCCGGTGGCGGTCGCGCGGGCCAGCTCGCCGTCGGACCAGGCGCGCTCCAACAGGACGGGCTGCGCCGAGTTCAGCACCCGCATGCCCAGCAGGTGCTCGCCGCGCCGCAGATCTCCCCGCCGCGGCCCGGGCCGGAGCTCGCGGTAGAAGCGCGACCGCATGGTGGCGACCACGGGTATCCGGGAACGGGTGAGCCAGTCGAGCAGCTCCGGGCTCAACCCCGCGCCTCCCAGGTGTCCTTCCAGGTCGTCGAGCCACAGCACCCACCGCGGCGTTTTCCGGTCCACCAGCTCGGGAAGTCGTCGCAGGTCGGATCCCGGATCCGGCGCGAGGATCCGGTGCCGGGGCAACACCCGCTGGACCGCCTCCAACGCCGCGCGCGTCTTCCCCACCGTGGACGGGCCCACGACCAGCACCAGCCCGCCGTTCTCGTCGGCCTCGCCGACCCGCGTCCGCAACTCCTCGTCGGCGTCCCGGGCGACGTAGGGCGGCAGGACGCCGCCGTCCCGGTCCGGGCGAGCGCGGTGCACCCCGGCGAGGAACGGATCGCATTCCCCGGTCAGCGGCAGCTCGGCGGGCGAGGACACCGGCCGGCTGCCACCGTTGATCACGATGTCGCCGTAGTGCACGCCGACCTGCACGACGTTGCCGTGCACGTCGCGCGCTTGGTTGCGGTACTCGTTCTTCACCACTCGTCCTCGAACCAGCCCTCGGGAGCCGGAACGGAAGGCAGCGGCACGGGATCCTGGTGGTGCTCCGGGCTGCACGCGCTGAACGGGCCCTTGCTGGAGAGCAGGACCTCCAGGTGCGGATCGAGATGATCGCGGTACCACACGGCCATGCCCGTCCCCGGTTCGTACCGCAGCACCTCCCAGGCGTGCCACAGCGCGTGGAACCGCGAGACGGCTTCGGAGTGCTTCCACCACTGCGCGCACCACCGGTAGTCGCCCAGCGGTCGGCAGTACATCGGCAGCAACCGGTGGACGACGAACTCCTCGAGTTTACGGAAGACCGGCTGCGGCTTCTCGTCGTGCTCGGCCGCGACGTCCTGTTCCTCTTCCGCGAGAACGGCATCGTCGGCCGGGCGCATGTCTTCGGCCACCTTTCCCTCCGCGGCTCGGCGAACACCGGGTGCAGCGGCGGGCGAATCCCCTGGATCGCACCCACCGCACGCCGCAACCTACCCGCTAGGACGGCACGGTGGTGTTGATCGGCAGATCATGCCCGCTGTTCGTGCACTCCCCATCGCAGTCCACAAGAGACGGTCAGCCGTGGAAGAGGTCGTGGTCGGCGAGGACTTCGTCGATCACGAGCCGTTGGACGGCGGCTCCTTCCGGGTCCTCGTCGATGCACCCCGTGAGCGTCAGCAGGGCCTTCCACAGGGCCCAGCCCCTGGCCCGCGCCCAGGTCGCCTCGTCGTGGCCGACCTCGTCGCGGAACGTCCGGCGGCTCTCGCCGGAGAAGAACGTCCACGCGATCACCAGGTCGCAGGCCGGGTCGCCGACGCCCGAGGTCCCGAAGTCGATCATGGCCGCGAGATTCCCGTTGTCCACCAGCAGGTTCCCGTAGGCGATGTCGCCGTGGAACCAGACGGGCTCGTCGCGCCATTCTGTCGCCAGGGCGGCGTCCCAGACGGCGGCGGCCCGGGCCGAGTCGACGCGCCCGCCGAGGATCCCCAGGCAGCGGCGGGTTTCCTCGTCGTAGTGGCGCACCGGAGCGCCCCGGTAGAAGCTGTGGGCCCCGGCGAGCGGGCCTCCGGTGGCGTCGCAGCGCTGGAGGGCCTTGATGAACTCCGCCAGCGAAGCGGCGAACCGCGACATGTCGTCGATGCGGCCCCGATCGGCTGTTTCACCGGGCAACCACCCGCGCACCGACCACGGGAACGGGTAGCCCTCGCCAGGGGCTCCCTCCGCCAGGATCGGCGGCACGGCGACCGGCAGCGACGGCGCCAGCCGCGGCAGCCAGCGGGTTTCCTTGGCGATCGCGGGAACGTAGCCGGCGGCGGTGGGCAGCCGCACCGTCATGTCCGCGCCGAGCCGGTAGGTCCGGTTGTCCCAGCCGTCGACCTCCACCGGCGTCACGGGCAGGCCGCTCCACTGCGGGAACTGCGCATCGATGAGGCGTGCCACGAGGGCGGCGTCGATACCGGCACGGCCGTCCGGGGCGTTGGCATCCACCTCCCGATCATCGCGCAGGCGGCCACCGCACCCGAACGGGGGCCGTGGTCGCCACGACCGGGGTGCGCGCGAGCGTCGACCGTTCCGGTTCTCGGCGGGCGGCGGCCCGCGCCGAATCCGATGCTCGGCGCCGTGAATTCCTGGCCGCACCGGCCACTTCGCCCGGGTACCGCGGCCAGTCGACCGATGCGCCGGTCATCGGCGCGGAACCGCTCGTGAGGTGATCCCGTGGAGTTGACCGTCGTCGGCTGTTCCGGCAGCGCACCGTCGCCGGAATCGCAGTCGCCCGGATACCTGCTGAGTTCCGGCGACAGCCGGATCGTGATCGAGCTGGGGAACGGAACGCTGGGGCCGCTGCAGGAGTGGATCGACCCGTTCGACATCAACGCCCTGTTCCCGACGCACCTGCATCCCGACCACTGCGCGGACTTCGCCCCGCTGGTGGTGCACCTGCGGTACCGGCCGAACCAGCCCTACGACCCGAAGCAGCACCGTCTACCCGTTTACGCGCCGCCGGAAGCACCGAGCAGGCTGGCCGCCCAGTACGCGCCGAACGCGGGGCAAGTCGCCGGGACCGACCTGTCGGACGTCTTCGCGCGGCACAGAGCGGTCCGCAATTTCCGTCGTGAGTGCCTGTGGTCGCCATAGCAGCCACAGACACTCACGACCCAGAGACACAGGAATTCCGCACAGAGGATGGAAAACGCTCGTTGAGACCGAAGGTTCGATTCCAACGGGAATTGCGGCGGGAAGCCTCGTTCCGCGCGTCAGGAAACGACTTCCGCGAGCTGGCGCCGCTTGGCCTCCTCGACGCCGGCCAGGACCTGCGGGGTCACCGAGCGCAGGAACACCGGCATGGTGATCAGGACCGCCAGGGCGAACACGGCGAAGGCCGCGCGCATGCCGGCGAACTCCGCGAGCAGCCCGCCCACTCCGGCGCCGACCGGCATCGCGCCCCAGCTGAACAGCCGCGCCGCCGCGCTGTAGCGGCCCATCATCTCCGGGGCCACCAGGTATTGCGCGATGGTGCGCGCGTTGACCGCCCACAACGTGCCGCCCATGCCTCCCAGGAACGCGCCCGCGGCCAAGATCCACAGGTTCGTGGTCAGCACCGGCGCCGCCACCATCGCGAGGGTGCCGACGAGGTCGGCGAACAGGGCCCACCGGCGGCCGATGAGCCGGTTCACCGCGGTGACCGTCAGCGCGCCGACCAGGCCGCCGATGCCGAGCGCGCTCAGCAGCACCCCGTACTCGCGGGCGTCCAGGCGCAGCACCGTGGTCGCCATCAGCGGCATCAGCGCCAGCCACGCTCCCCAGCAGGAGCACAGCACGGTCAGGACCAGGGCCATCAGCCGCAGCAGGCGCTGCCGCCACAGGTACCGCAGGCCGCTGCCGATCTGGCGGCTCACGCTCGCCGGTTCCCGCCCGGCCGTCCGCGGCACGCGGAACCGGCCGACGAGGAACACCAGCAAGACCGTGCTCAGCACGTACCCGGCGGCGGTGGCGCCGAGCGCGAAGGCGCTTCCGGCGGCGAGCAGCAGGCCGCCGACGAACGGGCCGCAGAACTCGTTGCAGACCGTTTCCGCGCCGGTGATCCAGGCGTTGGCCCGTTCCCGCCAGCGCGGGCCGACCGCCGTCGGCGTCAATGCCATCGCCGAGGTCAGCGCGACCACTTCCGCGATGCCCAGCACCGCCCCGCCGACCAGCAGCAGCGGCAGGCTGATCGCGCCGGAGAACTGGCCGAACAGCAGCGCGGCGAGCGCCAGCAGGCGCAGCGAGTTGGCCAGCCACAACAGTTTCCGTCGGTCGAACCGGTCGACCAGCACGCCCACGTGCAGCGCCGTCAGCAGCCACGGGAGCGTCAGCGTCATCGACACCGCCGCCACCGCGGCGGGCGAGTCCGTCAGCGTCGTCGCGATCAGCGGCAACGCCATCTTGATCACGCCGTCGGCCAGGTTGGTGATCGCGGTGAACACCACCAGGACCAGCGTGTTGTGCGCACTGCGATCGCGGGGCTCCGGGGGCGCGTGCTCGGCGAGTCGGTCGGTCATCTCAAACGCACCTCGACGTAACCATCAAAACCGTTTTGGTGGATAGTAGCGACGTGGATCATCGCACGGCAATCCCGCGAACGGCAGCACTGGGCTGCGGGGGGCGGCCCACCCGCCACCCGCAGCTCCGGTCACGTCACCCCGGGATCGCGCCGTCGGCGATGTGCAAGATCGCGTCAGCCGCGCCGAGGATCGCCTCGTCGAGGGGGAAGTAGCCTTGCTCCGGCGTGGTGTCGGTGCGCGTGCGGGCCGCCGTGACCGAGGCGGCCTTCGTCAGCCCCCATGTGGTGATGCGGCTCTGCAGGATGCCCTCGTGGGTGTCCGGCTCGGGCTCTCCGAGGTCGATGGCGGCGCTGCGGCCCAGGCTGCCCGCACTGCTCGCCGAGCAGCGAAGCGAGGATGGCGCCGGCCCCGGACCAGTTGATGTCCATGTCTCCCAAGCGCATGTAGCTCGGGCCCCGCTTCAGGTGCAGGTTGTGCGCGAAGACCAGCGTCGCGCCGCGGCGGGCCTCGATGTCCCGGATCTCCAGGAGGTTCTGGGCCATGAGCGCATCCCGGATGGCGGACAGGCCGGCGACCCGCGCGCTCTGCTCGAGGCGCTTCGCCGACTGCCTGTGGTACCGCAGCAGGCCGAGACCGGCGGTGAGGTGCGCCTTGGCCCTGATCCACTCGGCGCGCGATGTCGCCGCGATCAGTTCCGGTGCGCGCACGTAGAACGCGGTGAGCATGTCGTCGGCGATCGATCGCAGCGTCTCCGCCTCGGCGGTGGCGCCGACCGACATGGCCGGGTCCAGGATCGCCTCCGTGCGGCTCCACCGCTCGTCGTCACCGACGAGGCCCGCGAGGCCGAGGTCGATTCCCAGGTGGTCGCGGGCGAATTCGAGGTAGCTGCGCGGGCTGGGCGCGCTCATCATCTCCATGGCGGCGTCGAAGCCGTGGAAGACGAGTCGTTGTTCCGCGGGGCGGCTCTCGTTGTACTCGCGCATCCAGGCGACCAGCCGCCGGTTGGTGTCGAATTCCCCGAAGCCGTGGGAGAAACCCTCGCTCATCGCCGCGTCGAGGGTGCCCGCTCCTCCCTGGACGTAGTCGCGCGGCCACGCGATCGGTCTCGAGCGCGATCGACCGGAAGCCCCGGTCGGCCAGCTGGGCGAACAGCTGGTTGCGGAGCCGCCCGAAGGCCTGTTCCAGGTGCGCCGGCTCGCCGAAGGCCAGCAGGTCGCACGGCGGGGTCACGAAGTCGTTGATGTCCTGACTCATGTGCCTGAATCATATCTTAGAAATCCCGGTTGATACTTTCGACGGCACTATCCCGGATTCATACGGTAAAGTCTCAACCCAGTGAGAAACTTGCGACCAGCCGACCTCGCGCGCGAGCACGGCATCTCGACCCAGGCGGTGCGCAACTACGAGCGGGACGGGTTCCTCCCGCCCGCCGAGCGCACGCACAGCGGCTACCGGGTCTACACCGAGCTGCACGCGGCGGCCCTGCGCGCCTACCTCGCCCTCGCCTCGGCGTACGGCCACGCGGCCGGCGGCCGGATCATGAACGCGCTCCACGACGACGCGCTCGACAACGCCCTGCTGATCATCGATCGCGGCCACGGCCAGCTGCTCCGCGACCGCGAAACCCTCGATGCGGTGCGGAAAGCGGTGGATCACCTGACGGCGGAGCCCGATACCGCCCCAGACCGGCCGGAAGCCGCCGTGCCGCTGAACATCGGCGAACTCGCGCACCGGCTCCGCGTCACGCCCGCGACCCTGCGCAACTGGGAGGACGCCGGCATCCTCGTCCCCGCGCGAGACCCGGCCACCGGATACCGCCGCTACCGCGCGGGCGACATCCGCGACGCAGAGCTCGCCCACCTGCTCCGGCGCGGTGGCTACCCGCTGGAGCACATCTCCACCGTGGTCCAGCAGATCCGGACCGCCGGCGGCACCGAGGCGCTGTCCCGCGCCCTGGCCGACTGGCAGCGGAAGCTCACGGCGCAGGGCCGCGCCATGCTCGACGCGGCCACCCACCTCAGCCGCTACCTGGGCTTGCTCGACGAATCCCGGCCCTCTTCCTGAGGCACGGCCTACTCCTCGGCCAGCCGGTCACCGAGCCACGACTCGACATCCCGAACGGCGGCGGCGGCCATCGCGGTCGGGAAGGAGATGAAGCCTTGCACGGACTCGGGGTACACCCGGACGTCCACGTCGCCGCCCGCGGCGGACAGCCGGGCCGCCATCGCCAGGTTGTCCTCGAGGGCCTTGTCCAGGCCGCCCACGACCAGCAGGGCCGGTGGCAGGCCGGCGAGATCGCCGTAGAGCGGGGAGATGCCGGGGTCGGTCCGGTCGGCGACGTGACCCGCGTACGCCCGGATGAAGAACTCGTCGGCGATCAGCCGGCCGCCCGGAGATCGCCCGCTCAGGTCGTAGGCCCCGTAAAGCAGGGCCGCACCGGCGAACCGCTCGGCCAGGCCCAGGGACCGCAGGCGGAGCAGGGTGACCACGGTCAGGTTGGCTCCCGCCGACGCTCCGCCGATCGCCAGTTTTCCCGTGCCGAACAGGGATTCGGCGTGTTCCACGAGCCAACGGGCGGCGGTTTCGCAGTCGTCGGGAGCCGCGGGCCACGGGTGCTCGGGCGCCAGCCGGTAGTCGACGCTCACGACGGCCACGCCGAGGGCCTCGGCCAGGCGGGCATTGCGGCCATCGCCCCAGGCCGCCGATCCGAGGTAGAAACCCCCGCCGTGGATGTCGAGGAAGACGCCCCGGACTTCGTCTCCCTCGGGAACGGTGATGCGCACCGGGACCTGGCGCCCACCGGCTTCGGCGAGGCGGTCGACGGCCTTGCCGCCGGACTGGGCGGTGGAGGCCAGCCGCTCGCGGATCTGCCGCAGGCCCTCGGGCGTGGCCGGATCGGGCATCGGCTGGCCAGCGGCGGCGGCCCGCGAGGCGGCGTTGAACTTCCTGCTCTCCTCGACGTGCGCGGCCAGATCCTCGTCGATCAGCCGTTTCAGCCCGATCTCCATGCTTCTCCTCCCAGGTTCCGCTCGACGGCGGTTTTACTCGCGGATTCGCGTCAAGGATCGGTCGAGCGCCGTCCGCGACACGCCGCCGGCTCGCGCACCAGATGATCGGTCGGCCATGGCCGACTCGCCGGGACTGCCGGGGTCACCGCGCGGACGTCACCGGTGAGTCCCAGTCGATGCGGTGACCGTACATCCAGTCCATGGACTCCGGGTTCGGCTTGTGCAGTTTGAAGATCAGCGGCAGCACGTGCCGCATCACGGGGCCGAGCGTCTTGCCGTCGCCGTTGCGCTTCCCTTGCGCTACAACACGTTCCACCCGGGTACGGCGCAGTGACTCGTACGCGGTGAAGGCGGCGGGTACGCCGTCCGCGTCGCGCAGGCACTTCGCGAGCGTGACCGCGTCTTCGATCGCCATCGACGCGCCCTGGCCCGATGCCGGCGAGGTGGCGTGTGCCGCGTCGCCGATGATGATCATCCGGCCGCGGTGCCAGGTCGGCACCTTCGGGAAGTCGTAGGTGTTCCAGCCCGCGAAGAGCTCGTCGCTCGCGGTGACGAGGTCGCGGGCGGGGCCGTCGTCCTCGGTGAACAGGTCGAGCAGTTTGGCACGCCACTGGTCCTCGCTGACGGCGGCCAGCTCTTCCTTCGGCAACTCCTTCGGCTGGCGCGGATTGGCGAACCACCACACGTCGCCGCCGGGGTGGACGAGGTAGCAGTAGAAGCAGCCACGCCCGAAGACCATGTGCATCTCGCCGGGCTCGGCGTCGAGCCGCAGTCCTCTGGCATAGCCGCCGGTGTTGAGCAGCGGTACGTACCTCGGCGCCGGCGCGTTCGGGTCGATGATCGTGCGGACGGTCGAACGCAGGCCGTCGGCGCCGATGAGCAGGTCGGCGTGCGCGGTGCTGCCGTCGGCGAAGGTGGCGGTCACGCCATCCGTTGCCGGCGTCGCCGCCACCAGCCGCTTGCCGTACTCGATCGGTATGCCGCGCCGCACGGCCTCGTCCCGCAACGAGCTGTACAGCGCGGCGCGGGTGATGGTCTGCGTGCCGGTCCCGTCGGGTAGCGCTGCGCCGAAGCCGAACTCCGCCATGGGTCTCTTCCCGCCCATGCCGATGGACATCTTCGTGGTCGCGAATCCCTTGTCGCGCACGATCGCGTGCAGGTCGAGCGTGCCGAGCGCGGCGATGCCGTTGACCGCCAGGGTCAGGAACGCGCCGACGCCATCCGCGCCGCGGTCGTACGCCTCGTAGACGGTCGCGTCGATGCCGGACTTCTGGAGCGCCATCGCCGTGACCGGCCCTGCCACGCCGCCGCCGATGACGAACGTGGCGCAACGCAACAGCGTCTACCAGACGATCGACCGCCTGCTTCGTGCCGAGCTCATCGCCGTCCGGGAGACCGCCCGCGACGAGCGCAGGCCGGAACGCACGGTTTACGAGATCACCGACGCCGGCCGGGACGCACTGCGCACCTGGACCGCCGAGATGCTCGCGAGCCCGGCCCGCGAGTTCCCGGAGTTCCCGGCCGCGCTCGCCACCCTCATGGTCCTGACTCCGGAGGACGTGACGGCCGGGCTGGCGAAGCGGGCGGCCGACCTGGCGACCTCGCTGGCGGCCGACCGCGAGGCCCTCCGGGCCGCGCCGGAGCTGCCGCGGCTGTTCCTCCTGGACGAGGAATACTCGATCGCGGTCCGCGAGGCGGAGCTGAAATGGGTCGAGGGCGTGCTGGCGGCGCTCCGGTCCGGTGAGCTCGCGTGGTCGGAGGAGTGGATCCGCTCGGTCGCCGAAAAGCTCGCCTAGCCGATCGGGGCTGAAGTCCCGGCTGGACTGTGCGCCGCACAAGGGCGAAGGGCGTCCATGATCCTCGCCGGCAAGGACTTCGAGGCATGCCAAGACGATCACCGCCTGTGACCGTCAGGAATCGATCCTCTAGCAGGCGAGGTCCAGGTGACCGGCGTATTCGCCGGTTTCCGCGTAGGTCCGCATCAGGTCGAAGATCCCCTTCGCCCGGCCGGGTCCCCAGCTCAGGACCGCCTCGTTCGCCGAGCTCAGCACGAAGTTCAGGATGATCACGTCGCGCATGACGAGGAACTCGTCGAACCGGGCCATCGCCGGCGGCAGCTCGCGCACCGCGCGATATCCGCGCAGGTATCCCGCCGCGAACCGGCCGTAGGACGGCGCGTCGCAGACGCGCAGCACGGAGGAGAGCACCGTGGCGATGTCGAGGGCGTAGTAGCCCCAGCCGCAGTCGTCGAAGTCGATGACCGCCGTGTCGCCGCCCGGCGTGCGGACCAGGTTGCCGCGGTGGAGGTCGGCGTGGCTCAGCCCCCAGTCCGCCGGGATGCGATCGGGCATCCGGTCGCGGACCCTCGCCGACACCCGGTCCAGCAGGTCCAGCTCCGTCCGGTCGAGGCGGTCGCGCGCCTTCGGGTCCGCCAGCGCGGCGCCACCGGTGAACACGTCGTCGAAATCCCAGGACGGCCGAGCGAATTCCGCGGGCGGGCGGTACCGGTGCGCGTGGTCGTGCAGGCTCGCGGTGAGGCGGCCGAGTTGCTCGGCGACCCCCGGGACCGAATACGACGGCGCCGTCGTCCCCGGAATCCACTCGAACACGACCGACGTCACCGGCTCCGGCCAGCCGGCGAGCGACTGCGTGATCACCCGCTCCTCCCCCGCGGATTTCGGTACCAGCACTGCCTTTTCCGACGCGATCGCATCGAGCCAATCCAGTTCCGAGCGCTGTTCCTGCGGGCTCCGGCCCTGCCGCACGGACATGCGCAGGACGTACTTCGCGGAACCGGCGTCGACCAGGAAGACCGCGTTGTCCTCGTACTGCACGAGCCGCAATCCGCGCGTTTCGATGCCGTGGCGTTCGAGGGTGGGGAAAGCGAGCTCGCGCAGCCGCTTGAGCTGGGATGAACGGGCTAGCGATCCGAACGGGCGGGCCATTTCGCCAAATTAGCACCGCGAACCACCCCGAGATCGGATTCCGGCTGGCGGCAGCGGCCTTCCGCGCCGGGGCACCGATCCGGTGCCGGTTTGCCGCTGTCCAGGTGCGGTGGTGGGATGCGGTGGTCGGTGCGAGACCTGCGGGAGCGTGGTCATGGACGAGCGAGACGGCAAGCACCAGGACGCTGCGCAGCCGGAATTCCGGCCCTACCACCACCCGGCCGCCGGCTGGGGCGCCGCGAAGAGCGTGACCGAGTTCCTGGTCCGCGAGCGCGAGCTGGTGAACGGCCCGCGGGCGATCATGAAGATGAACCACGAGAACGGCGGCTTCGACTGCCCGGGATGCGCGTGGCCCGACGACACCAAGGGCCTGCACCTGGACATCTGCGAGAACGGCATCAAGCACGTGACCTGGGAGATGACCCGCAAGCGGGTCGACAGGGAGTTCTTCGCCGCGCACCCGGTGGCCGAACTGGCGGAGTGGAGCGACTTCGACCTCGAGGACCAGGGCCGCCTGACCGAGCCCATGCGCTACGACCCGGCGTCCGACCACTACGTGCCGATCAGCTGGGCCGAGGCCTTCGCCCTCGTCGGACGCACCCTGCAGGAGCTCGACAGCCCCGACCAGGCGGCCTTCTACACCTCCGGCCGCCTCGGCAACGAGGCGACCTTCCTGTACCAGCTCATGGCGCGGGAGTTCGGCACGAACAACCTCCCGGACTGCTCCAACATGTGCCACGAGGCCAGCGGCCGCGCCCTGCAGGCGTCCCTGGGCACCGGGAAGGGCACCGTCGACCTCAAGGACTGGGAGATGACGGACGCCCTGTTCATCCTCGGGGTCAACGCCGCCTCCAACGCGCCCAGGATGCTCACCGCGCTCGCCGAGGCCTACCGGCGGGGCGCGCAGATCGTGCACATCAACCCGCTGGTGGAGGCCGCCTCGACGCGCACGATCATCCCGCACGAGTTCGCGCGGATGGCCACGTTCCGGCCGACGCGCACCGGCACGCTGAACCTGCAGCCGCGCATCGGCGGCGACATGGCGCTGGTCCGCGGCATGGCGAAGGCCGTGCTGGAGGAGCAGAAGTCCGACCCGAAGGCCCTCGACGTCGAGTTCATCGAGCGCCACACGGCGGGCTTCGCGGAGTACCGCGCCCTGTGCGAGGCGACCTCGTGGGACGAGATCGAGCGCCAGTCCGGCGTCGGCCGCGCCGAAATCCTCACGGCGGCCCGCGTCTACTGCGAGGCCGACCGGAGCATCGTCAGCTGGTGCCTGGGCGTCACCCAGCACGAGCACGGCGTCGACACGGTCCGCGAGATCGTCAACCTCCTGCTGATGCGCGGGAACCTGGGGCGGGAAGGCGCCGGGCCGTCGCCGGTCCGCGGGCACAGCAACGTCCAGGGCAACCGGACCTGCGGCATCGACCACCGCCCGGACGAGGCGTTCCTGCAGCGGCTGGCCGGGGTCTGCGACATCGATCCGCCCCGCGCCCACGGCCTGGACACGGTGGGCACCGTCGAGGCGATGCACCGCGGCGACGTGAAGGTGTTCGTCGGCATGGGCGGCAACTTCGCCCTCGCCGCCCCCGACACCCCCTACACCTCCGCCGCGCTGCGGAAGTGCCTGCTGACCGTTCACGTCAGCACCAAGCTCAACCGCAGCCACCTCGTCCACGGCCGGCAGGCGCTGATCCTGCCGTGCCTCGGCCGCACGGAGAAGGACCACCAGCGCGGCAGCCTGCAGGCCACGTCGGTGGAGGATTCGATGAGCATGGTGCACCTGTCGGTGGGCATGAAGCGCCCCGCGTCGCCGCACCTGCTGTCGGAGCCGGCGATCATCGCCGGGATGGCGCGCGCCGCGCTGCCCGGCAGCAACACCCCGTGGGAGAAGTACGTCGAGGACTACGACCGGATCCGCGACACCATGGCCCAGGTCCTCGACGGCTTCGAGGACTTCAACAGGCGCGTCCGGCTGCCGCTCGGCTTCCGCCTCCGCCAGCCGGCCCGGGAGCTGGTGTTCCGCACGCCGTCCGGACGTGCCGAGTTCTCCACGGCCGCCCTGCCCGACGTCGTCCCCGTCGCGGGAACGCTGGCGCTGGGGACGATGCGCTCGCACGACCAGTGGAACACCACCATCTACTCGGACAACGACCGCTACCGAGGCATCAAGAACCTCCGCACACTGGTCTTCATGAACGCCGACGACATGCGCGACCGCGGCATCCGCCGGTTCGACGACGTCGACATCACCAGCACGGCCCGGGACGGCAGCACCCGCACGCTGCGCCGGTACAAGGCCATCCCCTACGACATCCCGCGCGGGTGCGCGGCCGGTTACATGCCCGAGATGAACGTCCTCTGCGCCATCGGCGACTACAGCACCCAGAGCGACCAGCCGCTGATGAAGCACCTCAAGGTCACCGTGGAGGCGTCGCAGCCCGCCGGGTGATCACGGTCGCGGCACCTCCAGAACGTCCACAGTGGAGCCGATGGGCAGACCGCCGGGCGGGACCACCGCGAGGCCGTCGGCGAGCGCGAGGCCGCGCAGCATCGCGGGACCGTCGAAGGGAAGCGGCGCGGCCGCGTTCTCGCGGAGCAGCACCGGCAGCAGCCTGGTGCTTCGCGGATGTCCGGGCAGCTCGGCTGAGACTTCGACGCGTCGCGGCTCCGCGTCCGGCCGACCGCTCAGGCGGCGCAGCAGCGGGAAGGCCAGTGTCACCGTTCCCGCGACGGCCGCGAGCGGGTTGCCGGGGAGCCCGACGAGCCGGCGGTTCCGCCCGTCCGCGGCTGGCGGAAGCTCGGCGAGCAGCATCGGATGACCTGGCCGCACGGCGACGGAGTCGACCAGCAGCCTGGCGCCGGTCTCGGCGAGCGCTGCGTGCAGGAAGTCGACCGGACCGGCGGCGGTGCTGCCGGTGGTGACCACGACGTCGGCCGGTGAATGCCGGATCGCGTCGTGCAGCAACTCGAAGTCGTCGGCGATCCGGCGCCGGCCGATCACGTCGCCGCCGCATTGCAGCATCGGCGGCAGCAGCGGGCTCAGCGCGTCGCGGACCCCGCCGCGGCGGGGCAGGCCGGAGTCCAGCAGTTCGTCACCGAGGACCAGCAGCTCCACCGTCGGGCGCCGGTGGACGACGAGCCGGTCGTACCCGGCCGCCGCGGCCAGGCCCAGCACGGCGGGCGTGACCGTCGTACCGGCCGGCAGCAGCGGCTCGCCCGAGCGGCATTCCTGACCCCGGGGCCGGACATCGCGGCCCGGGACGGGCGGGCTCGGCGCCCGGTTGAACAGGATCCGGGCCGACCTCTCCACCTCGCCGTGCTCGCTGCGCAGCACCGCGATCGGGCCGGGTGGCAGCTCGGCGCCGGTCGCGATGCTCACGGCGGTGCCCTCCGCCAGCGGTTCCGGCCGCCCGCCGGCCAGCACGCCGGTGCCGCCGAGCCGCCACGGCCCCGGCCCCGCCACGGCCCAACCGTCCATTGCGGACGTGTCGAACGGCGGCAGGTCGGTGAGCGCGACCAGCGGTTCGGCGAGGGCGTGGCCGAGCGCGTCGGCGAGCTCGCGCGCAACCGCGGGCAGCGGCTCCCCTGCGGCGTCCCTGGCGGTGTCCCGCGCCTGCGCCCAGCTCTTCGCGGGCGCCTCGGCACCGATTCGTGCAACGAGATTCATCTGATTCCCCGCCCGGTGCACCGCCGACGGAACGCCTCGTGCTGTTCGCAATTCTCGGCGATGCGGAAGTCCCGGTCGGCCACCAGTTTCCGTTATCGGGCCCGAATGGTCAAAGCGGAGTCCCCTACCAGCCGATAAGCAATGCCTATCACCGGCCGGACCGGAGTCGATAAACGGCGCCTATCAGATCATCGCCGCTCCCTCTTTGACTTTCACCCGCCGGTGCCGAACGCTGAAAAGCGCGGCGGAATTCGGAAATGTACGAGGGGTTGGCCACGACATGAGCAAGATCGAAGATCCCGGCGAGGACGCCCTCTCGGTCACCCCGCCCAAGACCTGGGCGGCGGGACTGCCCGCGGTGGCGCACGCCATGGAGTACTCGCTGGGCCAGACCTCGGTCCGGCGGACCATGCTGACGCTGCTGAACCTCAACCAGGCCAAGGGAATCGACTGCCCCGGCTGCGCGTGGCCGGAACCCGGCCCGAAGCAGCGGCACCTCAACGAGTACTGTGAGAACGGCGCCAAGCACGTCAACGACGAGGCGACGTCGCGCCGGGTCACCGCCGACTTCTTCCGCCAGCACCCGGTCTCCGAGCTCGCCCGCAAGTCCGACTACTGGCTCAACCAGCAGGGCAGGCTCACCGAGCCGATGGTCAAGCGGCCCGGATCGGACCACTACGAGCCGATCACCTGGGACGACGCCCTCGGCCTGCTCGCCGGCGAGCTGCGCGCGCTGGACTCCCCGGACGAGGCGTTGTTCTACACCTCGGGCCGGCTCAACAACGAGGCCGCGTTCCTGCTGCAGCTGTTCGCGCGGGCGTTCGGCACGAACAACCTGCCCGACTGCAGCAACATGTGCCACGAGTCCAGCGGTTTCGCGTTGCAGCAGACGCTGGGCATCGGCAAGGGCAGCGTGAGCCTGGACGACATCCACGAGTCCGACCTGATCTTCGTCGTCGGCCAGAACCCCGGCACCAACCACCCGCGGATGCTGTCCGCGCTGGAGGAGACCAAGCGGCACGGCGGGCAGGTCGTCGCCGTGAACCCGTTGCCCGAGGCCGGGCTGATCCGGTTCAAGAACCCGCAGAACGCCCGCGGGATCGTCGGCCGCGGCACCGCCATCGCCGACCAGTTCCTGCAGATCCGCCCCGGCGGCGACCTCGCGCTGTTCAAGGCGCTGAACCGGCTGCTGCTGGAGGCCGAGGACGCCGCCCCGGGCACCGTGCTCGACCACGAGTTCATCCGCGCGCACACCACCGGCTTCGAGGAGTTCGCCGAGCAGGCCCGCCAGATCTCGTGGGACGAGATCCGCGCCGCCACCGGGCTGACCCGCGAAGAGATCGAGCAGGTGCTCGACCGGGTGCTGGCCAGCAGGAGCGTCATCGTCTGCTGGGCGATGGGCCTGACGCAGCAGAAGCACGGCGTCCCCACCATCCGCGAGGTCGTCAACTTCCTGCTGCTGCGCGGGAACATCGGCAAACCGGGGGCCGGGGTCTGCCCGGTGCGCGGGCACAGCAACGTGCAGGGCGACCGCACCATGGGCGTCTGGGAGCAGATGCCGCAGTCCTTCCTGGACGCGCTGGAGCGGGAGTTCGGCTTCACCCCGCCGACCGAGCACGGCTGGGACTCGGTGGATTCGATCCGGGCCATGCTCGACGGCCGGGCCAGGTTCTTCCTCGGCGTCGCCGGGAACTTCGTGCGGGCCACGCCGGACAGCGACGCCACCGAGCGGGCGATGCGCCAGTGCCGGCTGACCGCGCACATCTCGACCAAGCTGAACCGCTCCCACGCGGTGTGCGGCGAGATCGCGCTGATCCTGCCGACGCTGGGGCGCAGCGACCGGGACGTCCAGGCCGGCGGCGAGCAGTTCGTCACCGTCGAGGATTCGATGAGCGTGGTGCACGCCTCGCGCGGCCGCCTGGAGCCAGCCTCGGAGATGCTGCTCAGCGAGGTGGCGATCCTCGGCCGCCTGGCGCGGCTGACGCTGGGCTCGGATCCCGACATCCCGTGGGAGGAGTTCGAGGCGGACTACGGCGCGATCCGGGACCGGATCTCGCGGGTGGTGCCGGGCTTCGAGGACTTCAACGCGCGGGTGGCGAAGCCTGGCGGGTTCGCGCTGCCCAACCCGGTGAACAGCGGGGTCTTCCGCACGCCCAGCGGCAAGGCGGTCTTCACCCGCAACGAGTTCGAGATGCTGAGCGCGCCCGAAGGGCATCTGGTGCTGCAGTCGCTGCGCTCGCACGACCAGTGGAACACCATCCCGTACGCGCCGAACGACCGCTACCGGGGCATCCACAACGCCCGCCGGGTCGTGCTCGTCAACCCCGCCGACCTGGACGCGCTCGGGCTCGCCGACCGCGCCGCCGTGGACCTGGTGAGCGTGTGGCACGACGGCGTCGAGCGGCGGGCGCGCGACTTCCGCGTGGTCGCGTACCCGACGACGCCGGGCTCCGCCGCCGCGTACTACCCGGAGACCAACGTCCTGGTGCCGCTGGACAGCGTGGCCGACTTCAGCAACACGCCCACCTCGAAGGGAATCGTGGTCCGGCTGGAGCCCCGCGCCTGACGCCACCACCGGAAGGTCCACATCGGATCGATCCGATGTGGACACCACGTCGTGCCGGGATCGCTCCGCACGCGAACCAGAAGGGCCGACCCGGCATGACGACCTACCGCAGCGCGTCCAGCTGGATGCCGGCCGCGGCCGCGGTGTTCACCGCCGGGTGGGGCGCGAACCAGTTCGCGCCGCTGGCCGTCGTCTACCGCACGGAGCGCCACTGGCACGACATCCCGGTCGCCGCGATGTTCACCACCTACCTGCTCGGCCTGCTCCCCGGCCTGCTGCTGGGCGGCCCCGCCTCGGACCGGCGCGGCAGGCGCATCGTTCGGCCCGCGCTCGCGTTGTCCGCCGTCGCCAGCGCGCTGCTGTCGCTGGCGCCGGTGTCGCAGCTCCCGGTGTACGCGAGCCGGCTGGCCGCGGGCGTCGCGGCCGGCATCGTCCTCTCCGCGGGAACCACGTGGATCGTGGAGCTGTCGGCCGATCTCGGGCGACCGAGCGCGGGCCCGCGCCGCGCGTTGAACGCGACCGGCGGCGGGCTGGCGGCGGGGGCGCTCGTGGCGGGCGTCCTCGCCCAGTGGTCGCCCTGGCCTGCGGTGTTCCCCGCGCTCGTGCACACCGCGCTGGCCCTGCTCTGCCTCGTCGCGACGCGGCAGGTGCCGGAAACCGCGCCTTCCCCGGTGACGGTGGCCAAGGTCCGGCACGTCCGGGGGCTGGGCAGGTCGGCGGCCAGGCATCCGCGGTTCCTGCGCGTGGTCCTCCCGGCGAGCCCGGCCGTGTTCGCCGCCGCGACGGTCGCCTACGTCGTGCTGCCACCGCTGCTGGCCGACCGGGTTCCCGGCTACGCGCCGCTGTTCAGCGGGCTGGTCACGGCGCTGACGCTCACCACCGGCATCGCCGTCCAGCCGCTGGCGCGCCTGCTGGACCACGCGCGGAACGCGCGGCCGACGCTCGCCGGCATGGCCACCGTGATCGCCGGGCTGCTGCTGGGTTCCTACGCCGTGTACCGGGGTTCCGTCGTCCTGACGTCCGCCGCGGCGCTCCTGCTCGGCGCCGGATACGGCCTCACCTCGGCCTCCGGCCTGCGCGAACTCCGGCGGATGGCCCCGCCGTCGGCGCTGCCGTCCGCGGTGTCGCTCTACCACGGCACCACCTACATCGGCTTCCTCACGCCGCTGTTCCTGGCCGTCACCGCGGGCGCGGCCCCGTACCCGGCCCTGCTGGCGGGCATGGCCGCCGCAGGCCTGCTGTTCCTCTCGATCACCGCCTGGCATTCCCGAAGCCACCTACCCCACCGGATCCCCGGTGGACTCCAGGAAAGGACGCAACAATGGGCCGAGTGACCGTGCGACGGCCGGTGCTGCGAATCCGCGACGGGGTGCGATCGCAGCGACCGGACACCCTGACGGCCGAGGAGCCGATGGAGATCCGGGTCGGCGGCCGCCCGCTCACCGTCACCATGCGCACCCCGGGGCACGACTTCGACCTCGCCGTCGGATTCCTGGTCAGCGAGGGCGTCGTCGATTCGGCCGACGACGTGGCCTCGATCCGCTACTGCGCGGGCGCCACCTCCGACGGCGGCAACACCTACAACGTCGTCGACGTCGCCCTCGCTCCCGGTGTCGCGCCGCCGGATGCGTCGCTGGAGCGGAACTTCTACACCACGTCGTCCTGCGGGCTGTGCGGCAAGGCGAGCCTGGAAGCGGTGCGCACCACGACGACCTGGCCCCTCGGCGAGGACTCGCTGCGGATCGAGCCGTCGACGCTGGCCGTCCTCCCCGACCGGCTGCGGGAAGCCCAGCGGGTGTTCGACAGCACCGGCGGCCTGCACGCCGCCGGGCTGTTCACCGCCGACGGCCGGCTCACGTGCCTGCGCGAAGACGTCGGGCGGCACAACGCGGTGGACAAGGTCGTCGGCGACGCCCTGCGCGCGGGCCGGCTGCCACTTCGCGACTCGGTCCTGATGGTCAGCGGCCGGGCGTCCTTCGAGCTGGTGCAGAAGGCGGTGATGGCCGGGATCCCCGCGCTGGCCGCCGTGTCCGCGCCGTCCTCGCTGGCCGTGGACCTGGCCGCGGACGCCGGGCTGACCCTCATCGGCTTCCTGCGGGGCACCTCGATGAACGTCTACAGCGGCGCCGAGCGGCTGCGGCCGGACCCGGCGTGAGGCTCACTCCAGCGCTCCGGCCACATCCACCGACCGCGCGACCTCGATGAACGCCCGGCCCATCACCGATCCGGGCTCCCGCGCGGTCGTCACCAGACCGACCCGCGCCTCGTGGTCCGGGGCCACCAGCGGAACGGCCTTCACCCCGGCCGTGTCGCTGATGGCCCGGGCGAACGGGGCCGGCACGATGCTGGACCACCGCCCCATCGCGACGTGCGCGCACAACCCCGCGATCGAGTCGGTTTCCAGCTGCGGGACGGGCGAAATCCCGACTTCGGCGAAGACCCCGTCCAGGGTGCGGCGGCCGCGCATCGACGGCGTCAGCAGGCACAGCGGCACCCGCCCGGCCTCCGCCCAGGTCACCGACTCGCGGGCGGCGAACTCCCCCTCGGCGGGCGTCAGCAGCACGTACCGCTCCCGGTACAGCGCAACGCTGACCATGCCGGCCGCCTCGGCGTCGGCGAGGTAACCGATCGCGACGTCGAGCTCGAAGTTCTGCAGCCGCCGGAAGATCTCGTCGGTGGGCAGATCGGCCATGACCTGCACGCGGGCGAGCGGGTGTTCCGCGCAGAACCGCGCCGTGAGCGGCGGCACCGCGGGCGCGGCCGTCGGGATCACGCCGATCGAGAGCTGACCGGTCAGCCCGGTGCGCAGGGCGCTCACCTCAAGCCGCATCGAGTCCCGGTCGGCCAGGATCTTCTCGGCCCAGCGGACGATGCGTTCGCCTTCCGGCGTCAGGCCCTGGAAACGGCGCTCGCGGCGGATCAGCGGGACGTCGAGTTCCTCCTCCAGCTTCCGAATTGCCTCGGACAGCGCCGGCTGCGAAACGGAGCACGCTTGCGCGGCGCGCACGAAATGCCGTTCGCGCGACAATGCCACCAAGTACTCGAGCTGCCGGAAGAGCATTTTGTTCACCTAACGCCAGAGGGCCGCGGAACATCCTATCCCGGGATGCGAAAGCCGCCTTGCGACACCGCGTGACGTCGCATGCACACGGAGTCCCGGCGCGCAAATAGGTGCGACCTATTGCGAAATCAGAAATGTCTCTTTGACTTTCCCCGAATACCCGGCGGAGAATTCTGCCGGTGCCGATTCGGCCGCTGCGCGAAGGCGGCACGGCACCGCAGGAATTCCCGACTCGTACTGCCCGACACAAGCTCGCGGCCGGCGCGGCCGCGCAGCGCGGAAGACCGGGAGGTGGGCCGTGCCGACTTGGCGGGTGCGCGATTTCCACGACGACGACCTGGACCAGGCGATCCACATCTGGGACCAGAGCAGGGAGGGCGGCGAGCCGGCGTTCTCCGCCGCCGAGGTGGTGTCGCTCGCGCGGGCCGGGCATCCGGCCCTGGTCGCGGTGGTGCAGCAGGACGTCGTCGGCATGGCGGCGGCGAAGGTCGAGGGCGACCGGGCCTGGCTGGCGCTGTTCGCCCTCGACGCCCGGTGGCGCAACCGCGGCATCGGCAGCGCGCTGCTGGCCGAGCTGGAGAAGAAGCTGCGCAGCGCGGGGGTGCACCGCATCGCCAGCCTGGTGTCGGAGGGGGCCGCGGGCTTCCGGGCGATGGTGAACTCCGGCTACCGGCCCCGCACCGATCTGACCTACTTCGAGAAGGTGCAGGAGCTCGACCCCGCCGACTTCGACGTCCTCGAACACCTCGGCGGCAGGCTCCTGCCGCCCGGCGGGTGGGACGCGCTGGCGGGCATGCGGCGGGAGAAGGACGTCATCGAACGCCGGGTCGTGCTGCCGATCTCCCACCACGAGCAGGCCGAGCGCCACGGCGTCCTGCCGCCCAAGGCGATCGTCCTGTTCGGGCCGCCGGGCACCGGCAAGACCAGCTTCGCCAAGGCGATCGCCTCCCGGCTGAAATGGCCGTTCGTGGAGCTGTTCCCGTCCCGCCTCGCCGCGTCCTCCCCGGACGGGCTGGCGGCCTCCCTGCGGGAGGTGTTCGCGGAACTGGAGGAGCTCGACGACCTGGTGCTGTTCATCGACGAGGTCGAGGAGATCGCCGGCACCCGCTCCAGCCCGGCGGTGGGCGCCGCGCACGGCGTGACCAACGAGCTGCTCAAGCTCATCCCGGGCTTCCGCGAGCACGACCACCGCCTGCTGGTGTGCGCCACCAACTCGGTGAGCTCGCTGGACCCGGCCTTCCTGCGGCCGGGCCGGTTCGACTACCTGATCCCGGTGGGGCCGCCGGATCCGCCCGCGCGCCGGGCGATCTGGTCCCGCTACCTCGGCCCGGCGCGCGACAACGTCGACCTGGACCTGCTGGTGGAGCGGACGGAGCTGTTCACCCCGGCGGACATCGAGTTCGCGGCGCGCCAGGGCGCGCAGACCGCGTTCGAGCGCGACGTGCTGCACGAGCGCGGAGACCTCGCGACGACCGACGAGTACCTGCAGGCGATCGCGGACACCCGCCCCACGCTCACCGCGGAGGCCATCACCGAGTTCGAGCGCGACATCGACGCGTACACCCGGCTGTAGCGCCGGGCCCGCACCGCTACGCAAAGCCGATTCGGATATTTCCCCTTAGAGTCGGCCACTTGGGAGGTGACCACCACGATGTCGAGCCCCGAATCGACCGATGCGGTGCCGCAGCCGGTGCTGGCGCCGTTGACGCCTTCGGCGATCTTCCTCGTGCTGTCGGTTTCGGCCGGCGGCGAGTCGCAGGTGCGGGATGCTCTCGGCGATCTCGCGGCGCTGCAGCGCGCGGTCGGTTTCCGCTACCCCGAGGGCGGGCTGACCTGCGTGGCCGGGATCGGTTCGCAGGCGTGGGATCGCCTGTTCTCGGGGCCGCGCCCGGCGGGGCTGCACCCCCTGCCGGAGTTCGTCGGGGCGAAGCACCGGTCGGTGTCCACGCCGGGCGACGTCCTGCTGCACATCCGGGCCAGGCAGGAGTTCCTGTGCTTCGAGCTGGCGGCGCAGGTCCTGGCGCGGCTGCGGGGCGCGGTGACGATCCTCGACGAGGTGCACGGCTTCAAGTACTGGGACGAGCGGGACCTGCTGGGGTTCGTGGACGGCACCGAGAACCCGACCGGGGTGGCGGCCCGGGCCGCGGTGGCGGTCGCGGCGGACGAGGACCCGGACTTCGCCGGCGCCAGCTACGTGGTCGTGCAGAAGTACCTGCACGACCTCGTGGCGTGGAACGAGTTGGCGGTCGAGGAGCAGCAGCGGGTGGTGGGACGCACCAAGCTCGACGACATCGAACTCGCCGAGGACGTGAAGCCGGCCAACTCGCACGTCGCGCTGACGACCATCACCGCGGAGGACGGCAGCGAGCGGCAGATCGTGCGGGACAACATGCCCTTCGGCGAGTTCACCGGGGGCCGGTTCGGCACCTACTTCATCGGCTACGCCGGCGACCCCTGGGTCATCGAGCAGATGCTGACCAACATGTTCGTCGGCGTCCCGGCGGGCAACCACGACCGGATCCTGGACTTCTCCACCGCCGTGACCGGATCGCTGTTCTTCGTGCCCACGCAGACGTTCCTGGAGCAGCAGCCGCCGGAACCGACCGGAACACCGACCGCCGGGGCGTCGCTCGGCATCGGGAGCCTGAAGGGAAACCCGCCGTCATGAACAACCTGCACCGCGAACTGGCGCCCATCTCGCAGGCCGCGTGGACCGACCTGGAACAGGAAGCGCGCCGCACCTTCGCGCGGCATGCGGCCGGCCGACGGGTCGTGGACGTGTCCGAGCCGAAGGGCGACACGTTCGCCGCGGTCGGGACCGGCCGCAGCACGCGCATCGACGCACCGGGCCACGAGGGCGTGCAGGCGGAGTTGCGGGAGTCCCGGTCGGTGCTGGAGCTGCGCGTGCCGTTCCGCGTGTCCCGGGATGCCGTCGACGAGGTCGAACGCGGTTCCCGGGACGCCGACTGGCAACCGGTGAAGGACGCGGCCCAGCGCATCGCGCAGGCCGAGGACCGCGCGATCGTCGACGGGTTCGAGGCCGCCGGCATCACCGGCATCCGCGCCGGTTCGTCGCACCGGCCGATTCCGCTGACCGCCGACGTGCGCGGGTTGCCGGGGGCGGTGGCCGAGGGGCTGTCCGCACTGCGGCTGGCGGGCGTCGACGGTCCGCTCGCGTTGCTGCTCGGCGCGTCCGAGTACACGGCGGCCGCCGGAGCCACCGAGGCCGGGTATCCGCTGATCGAGCACCTGCAGCGCATCCTCGGCGGAGACGTGGTGTGGGCGCCTTCGATCAGCGGCGGCTGCCTGCTGTCGACCCGGGGCGGCGACCACGTCCTGCTGCTCGGGCGGGACCTTTCGATCGGGTACCTGTCGCACGACGCCGCGGGGATCGACCTGTACTTCGAGGAGAGCTTCGCGTTCCTGCTCAACACGCCCGAGGCGGCGATCGGGCTGTCCGCCGTCCCGGCCGGCTGAGACCCGGCACGATCTCACCCGTTCAGGTGAAATCGCCGATTGTCGGCCACTGTGGACGGACGCCACCGGCCGCCCTGAACCGGCGACGCCGATCACGGTTTGCCCTGTGCCTCGTCGGCTCCTTCTGGCTCCCAGCGCAACCACTGACAGTCCAAAGAAGACAGTGCCCGACGTACGCCAAGGCCCGGTCGGCACGAAATCCCCACATGCCGAACCAACAGCCGCGGCTTCCAGTCCTCGATGCCAGTGGGCGCACCGGTGCTCCTCCTCGCCCGGCCGTCGAGGAGGAGCACCGTCGTGCGGGTCGGGAGCCATTCCCGCCCACGTGTGAATTCCCGCTTCAGAACCAGCTTTTCGACCGCAGCTCGTACCACTGGCCGCACCGCGACTCCGCGCGGCGGTACGCCCGCGCGAGCCGGTGCCGGTACCGGCCCGCGCCGACGACCAGGCCGGCCAGGACCCATGCCGCGGCCACCGCCCCCGCGACAGAAGTCAACACCGGCATTCCCTCCGCTGGCTATCTCACCGGGATCCGTCGGCCGTGACCGGCTGCTTCGGCGCATCCGCCCGCCCGTGGTCCCCGCGCAGCGCGAAGGCCGACAGGCAGCTGACGCCGACGAGCAGGAACGCGCCCGCCACGACCAACATCGGGACGAGGAGCTGGTAGGCGAACCCGAGACCGCCGAGCACCGCGATGGCGATCGTCATGCCCACCTGCCTGCTGGTGTTCAGCAGGCCGGACGCGGCACCGGAGATCTCTGGCGGGCACAGGTGCATCGCCTCGGCGCTGAGCAAGGACGCCAGCAGTCCCGACGGCACACCGATCAGCGCGGTCGCCGCCAGCGTCGCGCCCAGCGATCCGGTCACCGACAGCACGGCGACCGACGCACCGCCCACCCCACCGATCAGCGTGGCGGTCAGGATGATCCGGCGCCGGACCCCGGGCGTGACCCCGCTCGCCAGCAGGTTCCCGCACAGCCACGCCACGCAGCACGGCAGCGCGGCGTAGCCCGCCTGCTCGGCGTTCAGCCCGTGCTCCTGCTGCAGGAAGAGCGCCAGGACCAGCAGCGAACCGTAGGACCCGATCTGGTAGAGGCCGCCGGAGAGGATGACCAGCAGGTACGGGCGGTGGGTGAACAGCGCGCGCGGCACCAGCGGCGTCGTGGCCTTCGCCTGGGTCAGCGCGAGCGCGCCCAGGGCCACGGCGAAACCGACCAGCGCGGCCACCACCACGGGGTTGGCGAACGACGAGTGCGCGCCCTCGATCAACGAACCGGCGAGGAACGTCAGGGCGAGGCAGAACAGCAGCTGCGGCAACACGGTGAAGCGGCGCTCGGGAGCGGCCACCGGGTCGCGGAAACCGCGGATCAGCACCAGCGCGAACGCGCACACCGGGATGTTGACCAGGAACAGCCACCGCCAGCCCACGAACTGGGTGATCAGGCCGCCGACCAGCGGTGCGGTCGCGATGGCCACGCCGCCGACCACGCCCCAACCGCCGATGGCGCGGGCGCGCCGGGTCAGGTCGGGGATGCCCTTGGTGAGGATGGACAGCGTCATCGGGAGCATGAAGCTCGCGCTGGCGCCCTGGAGCACGCGCGCGGCGATCAGCTGCCAGCCCGACATCGGCAGCGCGCACAGCAGGGAGGCGACGGCGAACACGGCCGTCGACACCCGGTACACGCGGGCGACGCCGAAGCGGTCACCGGCGACGCCCGCCGTCAGCAGGAAGACGCACAGCGGAATCGTGTAGGCGTCGAGGAACCACTGCTGTTCGGCCTGCGACGCCTGCAGGGACGCGGTGATGCTGGGCAACGCCACGTTCACCGAGGACGCGTCGAAGGCGACGAGGAAGTTCCCGATGCTGACGGCCACCACACCGGCGGCCGTCAGCCGGGACGCATAACTGCTTTCGTTCATCAGGAGAGTTCAATCCGTTCCGGCGGCGCCGCTTCAGACGCCGACCACGGTGGCGCGGTCGGCGCGCTCGCGGATGACCTCCAGCGCGGTGGTCTGAACGTCGTTCAGCCGCACCATGTCCGCGTAGAACGCCTTGATCTGCGCCGCGAGCCGGTCGTACTCGACGCGTTTCTGCTGGTACAGCTCGTCCATCTGCTCGGCGAGGCGGACGTAGATCTGCTGGATCAGCTCGTCGTCCTTGAGCATGACCGGATCCGCGCCGGCCTCGGCGAGGATCTGCTTGATGTAGACCGGGAACAGGCCGATCCGGTTGAGGAAGTAGTCCACCGGCCGGGACACGCCGAGGTAGTCCGGCACGTTCACGATGCCCGCGTTCTCGTTCTCCACCAGGAAACCGCTCACCGCCCGGTACGGGTCCGGGGCGGCCAGGAAGACCTCCTCGGAGAGCCGCGCGGCGGCGGAGAGCTTCTCGATGTCCAGCGCCGCGGCCTCGACGGTGATGTTGCGCTCGGCGAAGACGGCGGCGATCGACTCCAGCTCGGCGAGCCCGGCCCGGTTGCCGACGCCGGCGACGCCGCCCTCGATCATCTGGAAGCCGTGGAAGACCGACACCAGCGAGTTCGCCGTGCCGATGCCGCGGTCGTTGTGCCCGTGCAGGTAGAAGGTGAAGTCCGGGTTGTCGTGCACCAGGTTGGCCGCCAGGATCGCGGTCGCGTCCGGGAGCAGGGTGCCGACGGAGTCGTTGATCCGGACCAGCGAGATCCCCTGCTGCCGGCAGCGCTCGATCTGGTCGTTGAGGTGGGCGTACTTGTCCTCGTCGACGGTGCCGGAGAAGGCGTTGAGCAGGCTGGACCGCAGCCGCCCCACGCCGATGGAGCGCAGCCGCTCGGCGACCCGTTCGAACAGCTTGTTCTCGCTGTCGATCTCGATCATGCCGATGCTGACGTACATCTCCTTGAGGTACTCGCGCGGAATGTTGCGCTCCAGCTGCTCGCACAGCGGTTCCCACGTCTTCAAAGTCAGGTTGAACGAGAATTCCGTCCGCTCCGGAATCCTGCCCATCAAGTACTTCGCGTCCAGCACGTTGCGCACGAACGCCGCCTCGGTGATCCCCGAGCCGACGTCGATGTCGGTGACACCGGCGCCGGTTACCGCCTCGATCAACCGCAGCTTGCGCGAATCGTCGGCGCCGAATGGAGCACGCTCGCCTCCTTCGCGAAGCGTTTCATCCGAGATCGCTCGAATTGAAAAGTCGTTGTAACGCGGCTGATGTCCCTCCGGAAACGACAGCATGAAGCCGATCCCTTTCAGGTGGTTGGAGTAGGCGGTCACCGTTGACCGCAGGCGACATTACATCGCGCCCGTTCGGACCTCTAATTAAACTTTCTAATGGTCTGATCAGAACCGATTGTTCCGCGCCTGCCGCCCGAGGGCGGCGGACAGCTCCACCGGCTCCGCGATCCCGTGCCGGTCCGCCTCGGCGGCGACGAATTCGACGAACCGGCGGACCAGCGGGCTGGTGTCGCTGTTCAACCAGGCCAGGGAGATCTCGCCGGTCGGGCGCCGGCCGGCGAAGGGCCTGCAGACGGCGCCGCCGGACGCGGCGCGTTCGGCCAGCGAGCGGTCCAGCACCGCGACTCCCGAACCCGAGCAGACCGCGTCGATCACGTTGGCGTAATCGGGTTCGACCGAAGTGATCTCGGGCACATCGTGTCCCCAGACCTGCTCCACGACGCGGTCGTAGAACTCCGGGCCGCTCTCCCGCTGCCACATCACGACCGGCTGCGCCCGGAACTCCTCCCGCGTCACGCGGTCGCCGGCGGCCAGCGGCGAACCGGCGGGGAGGACGGCCACGAGCTCCTCCTCCCCGATGACCCGGCAGTCGATGTCCGGGAGGCCGGGAGGGGTGCGCACGAAGGCCACGTCGGCCTTGCGCGAGCGGAGCTCGGCGACGTTGTGCGACGCCCACCCCGCGATCGTCACCACGTCGACCTCGGGGTGTTCACCGCGGAACTCCTCGACGAGCCGCCGCTGTCCCAAGTGGACACCGGACCTGCTGTACAGCACGCGGATCCGGCCGGAGCTCCCGCCCGCCACCTCCCGGATCGTCCGGGCTATCCGCTCGGACCGCCGGAGGATGCAGGTCGCCTCGCCCAGCAGGATCTTCCCGGAGTCGGTGAGGCGAACTCCCCGCCTGCTCCGGACGAACAGCTCCGCGCCGAGGAGGCGCTCCATGGAACGGATGCCCTGGGAGAGCGCCGACTGAGTGACGAACAGCCGCTCGGCGGCCCGGCCGAAATGCAGCTCGTCGGCCAGCGCGATGAAGTAGACCAGGTTCCGGGAAATCAGCGGGTTGGTTAACCTCTGCGTCTCATCCCACAACTCGGACATGCTTCGGCACCTTTCCCAGAGCTGGCCGTGAAATAAACCCCAGCGGAGAAGATTACCGCACCGGTCCGATCCTCCGGATATTGCAGCCGAAGCGCGACGGCGGCCGTTCCACCTCCGCCGAACAGAGCATCCGGGACGACTGGACGGCCGCCGTGAATCCGGCGATCAACGCAGTTCCGAACCGTTAGCCGATTTTGCCGGATAGTGCGCTGATTCACACTTTCCAAGCAATGGAAAACGTCCGGCCCCCGATGATCTTCCGACCCGTTACGACATTCAGGTAGAAAATCGGATCATTTCGATGAAAACGCTTGAGCCCGGCACCGGACCGCGCTCGCCGAACTGCGCCGGTGCCGCCCGGGCAGCGTTGCGCGGGTGTTTCAGCTGTCCCGCGACGTCGCTGCGGGACGCATCCGGAAGGCGACGATCAACGCGAGGACGACGACCACGGCCATCGCCAGGAAAGCATCGGAGTAGGCAGCCCCGGCCTGGCCGCCGTAGAAGGGGTTGATGGCGCTGCTGCCGCTCTGCAGCCTCGCGGCGACCAGCACGCCGAACAGGGCCGGGCCGGTGCCGGCGCCGAGGAACTGCGCGCCCTGGAGGATTCCGAGGCCGACGCCCACCTGATCGGCCGGCAGCGCGCTCGCCGCGGCGCTGATGATCGGCGTGATCACGAAGATGAAGCCGACGCTGAGGCCGAGGATGCCGATCCCGGCGGGGATCACCGACGCGCCTCCCGTCGCGGTCGAGAGGAACAGGGCGAACACCCCGATCGTCGCGAGTCCGGCCAGCACCAAGGGGCGGGTGCCGATGCGGTCGGCGAGGCGGCCGATCAGCGGCGAGAGGACGGCGACGGCGACCCCGGCCGGGATCATGACCAGGGCACCCGCGCCCGGGGCGAGGCCGTTGACGTCGACCACCAGCAGCGGGACGAAGACCAGGCCGCCGAGGTTGACCGCCATGGCCAGGAACGCGACGACGACCGCGGCCCGGTAGACCCGGTTGGCGAACAGCGCGGGCGGGACGAAGGGCTGCGCGACGCGAGCGGTGCGCCACCCGAACAACGCGATCGCCACGACCGCGACCAGGAGACTGCCCCAGGAAGACGGCGCGCCGAAACCGGCCACCTGCACCTGGGTGATGCCGAACAGGACCAGCCCGGCGCCGATTCCCAGCAGGACGCCGCCGAGGAGGTCGAAGCGACTCGCCCCCGCCGGGGGCTCGCCCGGGAGCACGCGCAGCGCCGGGGGAAGCAGCACCAGCGCGACCACGAGCACGAGCCAGAACAGCGCGGGCCAGCCGAGGAACTGGCCGAGCCCGCCGCCGATCGCCGGCCCGGCGGCGGTGCCGATGCCCGCGGCCGCGGAGACGACGCCGATCCCCATCCCCCGCTCGTCCGCCGGCATCAGCCTGGTGACGGAGATGATCGCCAACACGGGGATCGCGGCCGCCCCGACGCCCATCACCATTCGCCCGAGCACGAGCACGAGGAGTTCCGGGGCGAGCGCGCAGACCAGGCTCCCGACCGCGTAGGTCACCAGGGCGAAGGCGAAGAGGCTCCGCAAGCCCAGCCGGTCGGAGAGGCGGCCGTAGAGCGGGATGCCGACCGAGAACATCAGCAGGAATCCCGTGACGACCCAGGCCAGTTCCGCTTCGGACGCCCCGAACTCCGCGCCGATCGACGGGAGCATGAGGTTGACCATGTCGCTTGCGGTGACCGTGACGAGGATCGCCGGCATGAGCACTACCAGCAGCGCCCGTCCGGTGCCCGTTCGTCCCGGCTCGGTCGACGTGGACGTCATTCGACGCACTCCTTCGCGAGATTTACCGCAACCATCACGGTTGCAGTTTGGGCAAGAAGAACGGCGGAGGAACTCTCCTCCACCGTTTCCCGGTCAGCTGTTCCGCAGCGCGACTTCGCGCTCGCAGGCCAGCACCTTCCGGGCCAGGTCGGCGATGGTGGTCCGGCCGAGCCGTTCCTCCATCGCCCGCTCCGCGTCCCGGAACTCCGCCTCCAGCAGGGCCTTCATGTTGCGCCCCACCTCGCACTCCGCGCTGGGCGGATGGGGGTGCCGCGACAGGACCGGCCCCGCCTCGACGGCGATGTACGCGTCGTAGAGCGTGATCTCGCGCGCAGCGCGAGCCAGAGACCACCCGCCGCCGCGGCCCTCGGTGGACAGCACCAGGTCGGCATCCCGGAGGCTGCCGAGGATGCGCCGCACGAGAACCGGGTTGCTCGCCAGGCTCTCCGCGATTTCCGCCGAGGTCAGCGATCGGTCGTCCCAGCGCGCCAACATCGTGAGCGCGTGGATCGCGACCGCACTCCTGCTGCTGAGACCCACCACGGCTCCTTCGCGACACCTGCAGAACTGCAACAAAGCTAGTTGCAGTTCGATCACCTGTCAATTCCACGTCGATCGGGCCCACCACGACCAGGAGTTCACGCAGCCGAGCACAACGACTCCCGGCTGACAACATTCGTCCACAATGGAATACGACCAGGCCCGGATCGGCTGATCCGGGCCTGGTTCACCCGTCGGTCAGCTCGACAGACCGGCGAACATGCCGGGGTCGTAGGAACCTCCCCGCGTGCGCGTGATCACGCCGAGCCGGTTGGCGGCGTTGATCATGGCCACCAAGGAGACCAGCGCGGCTACCTGGTCCTCGTCGTAGTGCTCGCACACCTGGGCCCAGGTCTCGTCCGACACCCCGCCGTGGGCGCCGGCCAGCCGGGTGCCCTCTTCGGCGAGAGCCAGCGCGGCACGCTCGGCCTCGGTGAACACGGTGGACTCGCGCCAGGCGGCGACCAGGTTGAGCCGGACCGGGGTCTCACCGGCGGCCGCGGCCTCCTTGGTGTGGACGTCGACGCACCAACCGCAGCCGTTGATCTGGCTGGCGCGCAGTTCCACCAACTCCTGGAGGGCCTTGGGCAGCGACGACTCCCGGATCGCCAGGCTGACGTTGTAGATCCGCTTGTTGATCTTGGCGCCGACCTCGTTGGTCATCAGGTTGATGCGGGGTTCCATGGCTTCGTCCTCGCTCGTGCAGTGGGTGCCGCGCGGATCGTTCGCGCGGCGTCTTGACGACCATGGAGATGCTGGCGACCCGCTCCTCGTGACAACGCGGCAGTGTGATGCACGACACCGCTCGCGGGTGTCACAAAGCGGCTGGGGCCGGCGCCTTGTGCGTGTGACAGGGTCGAGGACGAGCAGACAGGAGCCGGCGATGAACGAGCGCAGCGAGCCGACCACGGACGCGGCCGAGCCGCTCGCGCGCGGCGACCGCATGAGCGCCGCCACCGAGGGTTTCGTCGCGCACCGCAACCTGCTGTTCACCGTCGCCTACGAGCTGCTCGGCTCGGCCGCCGACGCGGAGGACGTCCTGCAGGAGACCTGGTTGCGGTGGGTGGACGTCGATCTCGACGTGGTGCGGGACCAGCGCGCCTTCCTGGTCCGGATCGCCACGCGCCAGGCGTTGAGCCGGCTGCGCTCGCTCGGCCGCCGCAAGGAGTCCTACGTCGGCCCCTGGCTGCCCGAACCGCTGCTCACCGCGCCCGACGTGGCCGAGGACGTCGAGCTGGCCGACAGCATCTCGATGGCGATGCTGCTGGTGCTGGAGACGCTCTCGCCGACCGAGCGGGCGGTGTTCGTGCTGCGCGAGGTGTTCGACCTGGCCTACGACGAGATCGCGGAGGCCGTCGACAAGAGCCCGGCCGCGGTCCGCCAGATCGCGCACCGGGCGCGGACTCACGTCGCCGCGCGCCGCCCGCGCGGGGCCGTTTCCCCGGCGCAGGCGCAGGACGCGCTCACGGCGTTCCAGCGGGCGGTCGAGACGGGCGATCTGCAACGCCTGCTCGACGTCCTCGCGCCGGACGTCGTGCTGCTGACCGACGGCGGCGGGGTCGTGCAGGCCGCGCTGGCGCCCTTCGTGGGGGCCGACGCCGTGGCACAGGTGCTGGGCAAGATCGCCGCGGCGTCGCTGCGTCCGGCACAGGTCAACGGCCACCCGGCGCTGCTCCTGCGGCACGAGGGCGAACTCGACACGGTTCTGGCGGTGCGCATCGAGGACGGCCTCATCGCCGGGCTCTACGCCGTGCGCAATCCCGAGAAGCTGTCGCACATGGCGCGGGAAACCGCCTTGCGCCGCTGAACCCGGCGACGGATGCCCACGAGAGCGGCACCGAAGTGTCCTCAATGGATCGCATGGCGCGAACGCCGCATTCCTTACCGGGAACAGGCGGACGCCCCGCTCCTGATGGGAACGGGGCGTCATGAGGATCAGCGGGCGGTCAGATGAGGCCGATCCGCACGCCGTAGGCCACCAGCTGCGGCCGGTTGCGCAGGTTCAGCCGGCTCGTCATCGCGTAGATGACGTTCTTCACCGTGCGCTCCGATTAGCGGACCCGCAACGTCCTCATAGGACGCCGTCGTGCGCCCGGGACGATCGCCGTGAACGATCAGTGCCGCTCGCGGCGTCATTCCACCCGTCCTGGTTCCCGAAGTCGCGGCCGCAGCGCCGGGCGAATCGGTAATGTCGTTGTCGTGGTGGAGATACGCACCTTCGCGGAGGCCGACCGCGCCGAGTTGCGCGAACTGTTCGGGCGCGCAGGCGAGGGGGCGCCGTCCGCCTCGCTGTGGGGGCACGAGGAATCCGAGGCCGCCGTCTACCTGACGCCCTACATGGACCTGGCGCCGGATTCGCTGTTCGTCGCCGTGTCCGGTGGCGCCCTCGTCGGTTACCTGACGGGATGCCTCGACAGCTCGGCGTTCCCCAGCGAGAGCAAGCGCATGGAGCAGGCCATCAAGAAGTACCGGCTGATCTTCCGGCCCGGGCCCGCGGCCTTCTTCGCCCGCGCCGCCGTCGACATGGCGCGCATCGCGATCCGGCGCGAGCCCTTCTCGGGCGAGTTCGACGACGCCCGGTGGCCCGCCCATCTGCACATCAACGTGGAGCGCCGGGCGCGCGGAACCGGTGCCGCCGAGGGGCTGATGAACCGGTGGCTCGATCGGCTCCGCGAAGCCGGTTCACCGGGATGCCACCTGCAGACCCTGTGCGAGAACACCCGCGCGGTCCGGTTCTTCGAACGCATGGGCTTCGCCAAGCACGGCCCGACGCCGCTGGTCCCCGGCATCAGGCAGGACGGCAAGCGGCTGCACCAGCAGACGATGGTCTGGAACCCGTGACGCCGCGGACGGGGGCTTCCCGCCGCGAGGTGCGGAGGTGGATGCGCTCGCCCTGCTTCCCGAAGAGGCTGAGCACCTCGACGTCGCCGCGCCCGGCGGCGCCGAACCAGTGCGGGATCCGGCAGTCGAACTCGGCCGCTTCGCCGGCCCCCATGACGAAATCGTGGTCCCCCAGCTTCACGCGCAGTCGCCCGCGCAGCACGTAAAGCCACTCGAAGCCCTGGTGGGTGCGCAGGTGGGGCTCTTCGTCGTGCGCGGGGATCGTCATCTTGCACGCGCGCGGTTCCCCCTGGTGCCGCGACAACGGGATCAGCACCCGGCCACCCGTCTTCGCGGGCTGCTGGGGCACGCGCGGATCGAGCATCCGGGGCGCGGAGACGATCTCGTCGAGGGGGACGCCGAGCGCCGCCGTGATCGGCAGGAGTAGTTCGAGGCTCGGCTTGCGCTGCGCCGATTCCAGGCGCGACAGGGTGCTGGTCGAGATGCCGGTGGCTCGCGCGAGATCGGCCAGGCTGACGCCCTTCTTCTCGCGGGCGCGCCTCAGCCGCGGCGCGATCTGCTCGATCACGGCGCCGACGCTCGGGTTGTCGTCCATGCGGGCAGCCGACCAGATCCGTCCCGGAATCGGCAACGTTGTTTGCTGAAACCGCGAAGACCGCCCGATCCTCCCAGTGGAGGTGGTCCGAGTGGACACGACTGTTGATTCGACGAGGAAGACGTCGCGGAGCGGAGGCTCCGAAAGGTTGCCCGCCGGTGTGTACCTGCTGGGTTTCAGCCTGTTCGCGATGGGAAGCGCGGAGTTCCTGCTGGCCGGAGTGCTACCGGCGGTCGCCGCCGATCTGGACGTCACGCTCTCGTCCGCCGGGCTCCTGATCACCGCGTTCGCGCTGGGCGTCGTGATCGGCGGGCCGCCGTTCGCCGTGCTCAGCCTGCGCTGGCCGCGCCGCACCGCGCTGGTGGTCACCCAGGGCGTCTTCGCGGCAGGCATCGTGGCCGGGCTGCTCGGCGACTACGAGATCTTGCTGGTCACCAGGGCGATCTCGGGCATCGCCTACGCGGGTTTCTTCGCCGTCGCGTCGGTGACCGCGATCGGCCTGGTGACACCGGACCGCAACGCGCGCGCCTCCGGAGTCGTGGTCAGCGGCCTCAGCGTGGCGATGGTCGCCGGCGGCCCCGCGGGCACGCTGCTGAGCCACTTCACCGAATGGCGCGGCGGTTTCTGGGCCGTGGTGGTCCTCACCGCCGCCGGGATGGTCGGCTGCCTGCTCGGGCTCCCCGGCTCCTCGGGCACCGAGCGGACCGCCGCGCCGAGCGTGTCGCGGGAGCTCGCCACGATGCGGAAGCCGGTGCTCTGGGGCATCTACGCGATCACGATCCTGACCACCGCGGCGTACATGATCACGTTCAACTACCTCGCCGCCATGCTCGCCGGGATCACCGGCGTTCCCGAGGCGTGGATCCCGGCCGTCCTCGCGCTGTTCGGGATCGGCGCCTTCGCCGGGCTGTCCGTCGGCGGCCGCGTCTCCGATCGGCGCCCCCACGTCGCGCTGCTCACCGGCGCATCGGCGATCGTGATCCTGTCCGTCGCAATGGTTTTCGCGATCCAGCAGGTCTGGGCGGTGGTACCGGCGGTGTTCCTGCTGGGCGTCGCCGCGTTCGTGCTGAACCCGGCCCTCTACGGACGCGTCTTCGCGATCGCGGCCGATGCGCCGACGCTCGCCGGTGCCACCACCGTGTCGGCGTTCCAGCTGGGCATCAGCATCACGCCGGTCCTGGCGGCCGCCTCGCTCGCGCAAGGGGCCGCTCTCACCTCGGTGTGCTTGATCGGTGCGGCTCTCGCTCTGGCCGCCATCCCGCTCGTCCTCCTCGACAGGGCGCGGAAAACCCGCTGAACGCAACGCATGGCGGCCGGCACGACGTCAGCCGCCATGCCTGCACCTAGGTCACGCGGGCGAGCACCTGGCCGATCGTGCGCGCCCCGTCGGGGAAGGCGCCGGGGTTCGGCCGCGCGTAGTTGAGGCGGATGTACTGCCCCGTCGGTTCCGCCGGGAACCACTCGCTGCCCGCGCCGATGATGACGCCCGCCGACTTGCATTCCTGGACGACCCGGCCGAGATCGACGGCGTCCGGCAGCCGCGCCCACAGGTTCAGCCCGCCCTGCGGCACGGCTTCCAGCTGCACGCCGGGCGCGTGCTCGCGGAGGCTTTCGACGAGCAGGTCCCGGCGGGTTCTCAGCTCGTGGCGGAGCCGGCGCAGGTGGGTCCGCCAGGCGGGTTGCGTGACGACGTCGAGCGCGACCGCCTGCAGAACACCGCTGACGTAAATGGATTCCGCCTGCGCATCCGCGAGGATCCGCTTGCGCGCCGGGCCGCGCGCAATCAGCCCGGCGACGCGGACGGCCGGCGAGACGCTCTTGCTCAGCGAGCGGATGTAGACGACATGCCCTCCGTCGTCCTGCGCGGCGACCGGGCGCGGGTCGGCCGTCATGCCGAAGTCGTGCGCCGCGTCGTCCTCGATGAGGAACGCGCCGTGCTGCCGCACCGTGTCCAGGACCCGGCCTGCCAGCTCCGGCGACCACAGCGCCCCGGTCGGGCTGGCGAAGCTGGGCTGGGCGTAGAAGGCTCGGGCCCCGGACTGCTCGAAAGCGCGCGACAGCACATCGGGATCGGGACCGCCGAAACCGCTGGGCACCGGGATGACCTGCACGCCGACCTGGGCGGCGGCCAGGATCGCGCCCCAGTAGGTCGGCGACTCCATGAGCAGCGGCCGCCCGATCCCGACGAGAGCGCGGAACGCGGTGCTCAGCCCGCCCTGGCTGCCCGGGATGACCACGACGTCGCTCGGCGCGACCGGGGTCGTTCCGGCCGGGGTCGCCGACTCCAGTTCGGCCGCGAACCACGACTGCAGTTCCGGCAGGCCCGCCGTCGGCGGCCTGTCGACCAGCGCGTCGGTGCGGGCCACGCGGGTGAACGCCGCGCGGACCAGACGTTCCGGCAGCAGTGCGCGCTCGGGATATCCCGAATGCAGCGCGATCACGTCGTTCGGGGCGGACTGCAAAGCCGTTGGCAGCTCCGGGATCCGGTGGTTCGGCGCCCCGAGCGCCGCCGTCTGCCACCCGAAGTCGTTCGGGCGGGCGACGCGGGCGGCGCGGACGAACGTGCCGACGCCCGGGCGGCTCTCCACCACGCCCTGCGCGACCAGGCCGCGCAGCGCCTTCTGCACGGTGACCGGGCTCGCTCCGTGCTGGGCGACCAGGGAACGCGTCGACGGCAGCTTCGCCCCCGGCGGAGCCGCGGCGATCCACTGCCTCAGGGCCGCAGCGATCCTCGCCGGACTGCTATCGTCAGACATGAGTAATAACGATAGCGCTACTACCCCTGCGACGCCAGTGCTATCCCCGTCGGGGACCGGGCTCTGGTGGGGCCTGCTCGGGGTCGCGGCGTTCTCCTTCACCGTCCCCTTCACCCGCGTCGCCGTCGAAAGTGGCGGCATGTCACCGCTGTTCATCGGCTCCGCCCGCGCGGTCATCGCCGCGCTGCTCGCGGCCGCCGCGCTGGCGATCACGAAGCAGCGCCTGCCCCGCGGCATCCAGTGGGGCCGGGTGGCGGTCGTCGCCGGCGGCGTGGTGGTGGGCTTCCCCGTGCTGACCTCCTTCGCTCTCACCACTGCACCCGCGAGCCACGGCGCCGTCGTCATCGCCGTCCTGCCCGCCGCGACCGCCGTGATGGCCGTGATCCGCGGCCACGAGCGGCCCCCGATGGCGTTCTGGATCATGGCCGCCGTGGGCGCGGTCGCCGCCGTCGTGTTCGCCGCGTTGCAGGGCGGCGGGCTCAGCGCGCTGCACTGGTCCGATCTGCTGCTGTTCGGCGCCGTCGTCGCGGCCGCGATCGGTTACGCGGAAGGCGGGCTCCTCGCCCGCGAACTCGGCGCCTGGCAGACCGTGTCCTGGGCGCTGGTGCTCTCCGCGCCGCTGATGATCGCGCTCACCGGCATCTCGATCGCCGGGCACGTCCCGAGCGGCACCGCGACCGAATGGGCCGCGTTCGCCTACCTTGCCGTGGTGAGCATGTTCCTCGGCTTCTTCGCCTGGTACCGAGGACTGGCGATCGGCCCGATGGCGCAGGTCAGCCAGGTCCAGCTCGCCCAGCCGGTGATGACCATCAGCTGGGCCGCGCTGTTCCTGCACGAACAGCTCACCTGGCCCACGGTCCTCGGCGGCATCGCGGTGGTCGCCTGCGCGGGAGTCGCCGTCCGATCCCGCCTCGGCCAGACCGCGACCAAGCGCTGAGCACTCACCTCGCGACCACGAGGGGTGGTCCCCAGTTTCAATTGAAACTGGGGACCGACCGACCCACCACGCGTGCCCGCGCAACGGCCTGAAACGTCTTCTGAAGTCGGAGTTTCCTGGCTCGGTGTGGATTACCCGATGATCAGGTAGCCGGAGCCGCGGACGGTCTGGATCAGCGGTGGGGCGCCGAGTTTGCGGCGCAGGCGGCCGATCACCACGTCGAGCACGTTCGACGCCGGGTCCGCCGCCTCGTCCCACGCGTAGTCGATCAGCTCCGGGCGCGACAGCGGCTTGCCGGGCGAGGTCATCATCCGCTCCAGGACCAGGAACTCCTTGCGGGTCAAGGTGAGCAGCACGCCGGCCCGGCGCACCTGGTGGTTTCCGCCGTCGAGCTCGACGTCCGCGCAGCGCAGCACCGCCGGCCGGCCCGCCGTGGTGCGCCGGCACAGGCCGCGCACCCTGGCCACCAGCTCCGCCATCGCGAAGGGCTTCACCAGGTAGTCGTCGCCGAGGCGCAGGCCGTCGATCCGGTCAGCCAGGCTGTCCCGCGCGGTCAGGAAGAGCACCGGCACCGGCCAGCCCTCCGCGCGCTTGCCGCGCACGTAGTGCAGCGCGTCCCCGGCAGGCAGCATCCGGTCGAACACCACGCAGTCGTAGGCGTTCACGAACAAAGCCTCGTCGGCGGCGGGCAGGTCGGCCGCGACGTCCACCGCGAACCCGGCGCCGCGCAGGGCCCCGTCGAGCGCCACCCGCAAGTTGTCGTCGTCCTCGGTCACCAACACCCGCACACGTGCACGCTAGCGCGCTGGCGCCGCCCGCATGCCGGCATTGGCGAGACCAGACCGGATCACCCCGCCTTGTCCATCAGCCAGCCCCGGTCCGCCGCCTTGACCCCGGCCTGGAACCTGCTGCGCGCGCCGAGCCGGTTCATGATGTCGGCCACCATCCTGCGGACGGTGCGGACCGAGATGCCCAGGCGGGCCGCCGCCGATTCGTCGGTGCTGCCCGAGCAGAGCAGGGTCAGCAGGTCGCGCTCCCGGCTCGTCAGCACCGAAACGTCGCCGGATTCCGGCAGATCGGCCGGGGTGAGCGGCACCGCGGACCGCCAGATCCGCTCGAACAGGCCCACGGTCGCGGTGACGACGCTGGGCAGCTGGAAGAACGCCGCGCCCGTGGCGCTCCCGGCGTTCGAGCGGTCCGCGGGCAGCACCGCGGACGTCCCGTCGACCACCACCGCCTCCATCGGAACCTCGGCATCGGTCCGGACCTCCGCCCCGGCGAGCGCCAGGCCGGTCAGCGCCCCGGAAAGCCGCACCGCGTCGGGCGCCAGCACCCGGTACCGCACGCCGTGGCGCAGGTTCGCGCCCGACCGGCGCAACGCACCGATCGGCCAGGACTGCGCGCCGACGGCCATGACCAGCACCTCGCTGGTGGCCGAGGCCAGGAGCGCGTCCATCCTGGCGCGGCCCGTCGCCGGACCGCTTCCCCCGACCAGGCTGAGCCGACCTGCTGGCTGGGCTTTCATGACGGGCACCTCCGTTGAGCGGTGGGAATCGGACTGCGCGGCCGCGTCCCGCTGCTCCCCGAGCAGGGCTTCCCGGCGCGCCGCAACGAGTTCCGGCCCGCGGCCGGTTCATGCCAGATCGGACCGATCGGCTGACCTGCGCCCGTCCTCGGGTTAGCGTTCAGGGGCGCGGCTCGCTTCGCGTCCCCCGGCTCGAGGAAGGTGTTCCGCGCGGTGTGCGCACCGGGCGGAGCGGGTGGCTGGAACTGCATGACACCGACTTTCCTCCGCACCACATGAGGTTTTGATGACACGGATCATGGTCGTCGAGGACGACGAGAACCTGCGCATCGCGGTCGCCGCGAAACTGCGCACGTCGGACGTCGAAGTCGACGCCTGCGGGGACATCAAGACCGCGGATCCGGCCCTGCGCGAAAACCACTACGACTGCGTGGTGTTCGACCGGATGCTGCCGGACGGCGACGCCATCGACTACGTCCACGCCAGGCGCCGGGAGGGCTGGCACGCGCCGGTGCTGTTCCTCACCGCGCGCGACGCGCTCGCCGACCGGGTGGCGGGGTTCGAGCACGGGGGCGACGACTACCTGGTCAAGCCGTTCGCCATGGCCGAGCTCGCCGAGCGGGTGGCCAACCTCTGCCGCCGGGCCGGTATCTTCCGGCCCACCGTGCTGAGCCACACCGACCTCGTGATGGACTGCGCTCGTCGCGAGGTGCGCCGGGCGGGCGCGCTGCTGACCTTGACGAACAAGGAGTTCGCCGTGCTCGAATACCTCCTCACCAGGGCGGGGCGAACGGTGGGACGGGCCGATCTGATCGAGCACTGCTGGGACGAGCAGACCGATCCGATGTCCAACGTGGTCGACGCGACGGTCCGGAGGTTGCGCCGCAAGCTGCGCGAACCCGAGTTGATCCACGCGGTGCGCGGCGTCGGCTACCGGCTCGGCACGCCGTGAACCACTCCGCAGCGGACCGGCTGCGCAGGCTGCGCTGGACGCTCACCGCGCTGTTCACCGCGATGAACGCCATCGGGCTCGTGGTGCTCGCCTGGTTCGTGATCAGCGAGGACGGCAAGCGAGGCATCGAGCAGACCGATGCCGAGCTGCACCGGATCACCTCGTCGGTCAGCAGGCTCGTCGGCTACGACGAGGCCATCCAGTTCAACCTCGTCAACGCCGACGTGCTCAACGAAGGCTGCCCGCAGTTCGCGATCCTGCCCGGCGGCGCACCCACCTTCCAGCCGCACCTGTCGGACCGGCAGTGCGTGCCGATGGACATCGGGGTGCTCAACGGGCTGGCGGCCGGGGCCGTCGGCTCCGGCAACCTGGTCTCCGGCTACCAGGAGGGCGCCGGCGGCGAGCCGGTCAGGGTGCGGGCCGAGCCGCTGATCAGCCGCGACGGCACCTACATCGGCGCGGTGGTCGCGGTCGCCGACGCTCGCCCGGAGCAGCAGCGGCACACCGAGCTGGTGCTGGTGGTGATCGGTGGCTGCGCGGTGTTGATCGGCGGGCTGGGGGCCGCGAGCCACCTGTTGTCCGGACGCTCGATCCGGCCCGCGGCAGCGGCGTTGCAGCAGCAGGAGGTGCTGCTCGCCGAGACGGCGCACGACCTGCGGACGCCGGTGGCGGCGCTGCGCGCGCTCGCCGAAACCGCGCTCGACAACCCGACCCAGCGCGCCGATCTGCTGCCGCGCACCGTCCAGCTGGCGGCGCGGATGGGCAGCATCATCGACGACCTGCTGGCCCGGGCGCGGCTCGCGGCCGGGGTCGAGCAGCTGACCATCCAGCCGGTCTGGCTGGACCAGCTGGTGGTCGGCGTCGTCGAGGACACCCGGACCGACGGGGCGCAGGTGACCGTCACCGCGGCACCGACCAAAGTGGACGCCGACCCGGTGCTGGTGCAGCGGGCCATCGGAAACCTGCTGGACAACGCGATGCGGTACGGGCGGCAGCCGGGCGCGGACGCGATCGTGCACATCACGGTGGCCGGCGGCACCGTCACGGTGGCCGACCACGGCCCTGGCATCGACGCGGAGGCGGCGGCGGATGCCTTCGACCGGTTCAGCAGCACCGGCGGATCGTCCGGCCTGGGCCTGTCGATCGTGCGCTGGGTGGCCCAAGCCCACAACGGGACGCTGGCGGTCTACAACGCCGACGAGGGTGGCGCGATCTTCGAGCTGCGCCTCCCGCTGAGCGCGTCCTGACCTGGGGACCAGTTTCAATTGAAACTGGTCCCCAGGGTCCGACGAACCGCAGGTTTCAATTGAAACTGGTCCCCAGGGTCCGACGAACCGCAGGTTTCAATTGAAACTGGTCCCCAGGGTCCGAGGGACCGCAGGTTTCAATTGAAACTGGTCCCCAGGGTCCGAGGGACCGCAGGTTTCAATTGAAACTGGTCCTCGGGTGTCTGCGGGACGCAGGTTTCAATTGAAACTGCGGATCGTGATGTCGTGCCAGGCGGCACATCGGCCTGATCGAAGGGTTCCGGCGTCGGGGTCGCGCACGGCGGTGATGGCAGCAAGGTGTCATCCGGTCCTCGCCCGCCATCTCCGCGCCTACCGTTGGTCCGGATCCGGGCTGGAACGAGACTTCGGGGTGGGGCGTGACCTGGGAACTCAACATGCGACTCGAAGCGACCGACACCGAGATCGTGCAGATCCAGTCGCTCCTGAGCGATACCAGCAGCACCTGGCTCCGGCTTCGGCCGGTGACCGTCAACAACGAGGAAGGCATCGGGCAGGGCAGGCTGGCGCAGGCGTTCCGGCCGACCTACGTCCCGGCGGCAGAGCAGGTCCGCACCCTCGCCGACGGCGTGCTCGACAAGCTGGAGATGACCACCCACGCGGGCCGCGTCGCCGTTCAGGCGTACCGGGAGGCCGAGATCGCCGCGAGCCAGACCATCGAGGGCGGAATTCCCGGCATCCGCTGAATCCGTCCACACGCGACACTGGGAAGTGCTGTGCCTGTTTCGGAACCCTCCGGGGAATTGTGGTCCAAGGTCAAGCCGCTCACCGAGTGGCCGGACACCAACGAGGACATGGTGGGCGCGATCTACTTCGCGCTGCTGGATTCCGCCGCGGCGTTCGCGGGGCTCAACGAGGCGGGTCTCGAGGCGGTCTGGGAGGCCTGGCAGGACCCGGCGGGCGGCCAGTTCGTCAGCGTGCTGACCTGGGAGATCAAGCTGGGCGTCGGCGCCGCCGGTCAGATGGTGCAGCTCGGCGGGCTCGCCGGCGCGTTCGCCGCCGACGTCAAGAACGCGAAGCAGTACATCCAGAACATCATCGCGCTCAACACCGTCCCGTACGAGGCCGCCGGGGCCGTCCCGTTCATCGGCGACGACGCCCAGGAGCGGATCGTGAAGCAGGTCGCGTCGTGGATCAACAACCACCTCAACGGCCTGCTGGACGGGATCGCCAACCGCCGGAACGTGGACCACGGCGCGATCGTCGCGGAGCTCGGCGAGGGCCGCAACCTGCTGGAGAGGGGCCAGGACCTGCTGACGGACAACGCCGAACTCATCAACAAGGTGTCCGATGTGGTGGGTGACATCAGCACCACGCTCGGCCTGGCCTCCGACGTGGCCGGGGTCGTCCCGCATCCCATCGCGGAGGGACTCAGCGAGGCATTGGGGAACGCGTCGCTGGGCACCGGCGTCGTGGCGCTGGGCGGCCACACGCTGGCGGACAAGGCCGGCGCCGATGTCGCCGAGGAGACGCTGAACTGGGACCGGCAGGCGGTCATCTTCGGCGCGTCCGGCGTGCCGAACGGCACCACCTTCGTCGTCGGGGAGCAGATCGGGGCGGAGTTGGCCACTCCCGACGAGGGCCCACCGACGTACTTCAACGACCTGCAGTCGTACTGGGTGCCGGAGAATCCCTTGCAGGGCGCGCTCAGCGGAACACCGCTGCGCATCCTCGTCCCGTTCGCCAACGCGGCCGGGGACGGGATCGCGGCGGACAACGAGAGCCAGGGCGCGCGCGACGAAACCAGGGCACGGGACCGGGTGGGGGCGCGATGACTCCGGCCGTTCAATCCCGGGCATCGGATTCCGTCCGGATCGAGTTGCCCGAGGGCTTCGAATCGATGCCGCTGCCACCGGGCGCCGCCGTGCAGGGCGCGAGCATCCTCGGCAGGTTCACCGCCGGCGATCCGCCGGTCTCGCTGGCGCTTGCCGTCGGCGTCGCCCCGCTGGCCGCGATGCCGCTGCCCGCGGTGGCGATCGCCAGCAGCCTCGTCGTGCCCTACCGGCGGCGGCACCCGGCGGCCCAGGTCGGCGTCGCGATGCTGGCCAACGGGCCGGCTCTGGTGGCCCTGCACGCCGGGGAGTACCGCCTGCCGCCGGAGGGAGCGCGGGAGGAGCTGTTCCTGCCGCGGATCAGGGCGGAAGTGCAAGTGCCGGACGGGAATCGGTTGGTCGTCGTCTCGGTCGCGGGTGCCGGGCAGGACGACTGGCCCGCGGTCATCGCCGAGGCCACCCGCCTCGCCGGCAGCGTCGAGAAGGGACGGGGAACGCGTGCAGAACGGGACCGATGACCACGACCTCGGCGAGATGCGGGAGACCTACGAGCGCCTCGCCGACGGGATCCGGAAGTTCCGGGACGAGCTGACCGCCATGCGGGTCACCGCCGACTCCGCCGACGGCCTCGTCTCGGCGACGGTGAGCGGCCGCGGCGAACTCGTCGAGCTGCACATCGATCCGCGGGTCTTCCGCGCCCCCGATTCGCGGCGGTTGGCCGAGCAGATCATGGGGACCATCCGGTTCGCGACCGGTTGCGCGCGCGAGGACGTGTTCGAGCTCGCCAAGCCGTTCCTGCCCTCGGATGCCGAAATCGACCGCACCGACGTCGATTTCGACCCCGCGCTGCACCAACTGGACCGCGCGCTGGGCCGCACCCGCTGAGCTCGTGGCCTGTTGCGGCCACGAGCAGCGATGCGGCCCGCACCGGGAAGACCATGGTGGAGATGAGACGACATCGAGTGCTGCTCGCCGCGGTGCTTGCCGCGACGGCGCTTCAGATCACCGGCGGCGCCGTCGCGGACGCCGCTCCCCCGCCCGGGGCCTGCCACGACCCGGAGCCCGCGCGCCCGCAGGTGCGGGAGCAGCCGTGGGCCCAGCAGGTCCTCGACCCGGAGCGCGCATGGCCGCACAGCCGGGGCTCCGGGGTGCTGGTCGCGGTCGTCGACTCCGGCGTCGACGCCGACCACCCGCAGCTTCGCCGGCCGGGAAAGGTGTTGCCGGGCCGCGACTTCTACCTGACGGGCGCGTTGCCGGGCGCGTTCGACTGCGTCTCCCACGGCACCGGGGTGGCCGGGATCATCGCCGCCGACCAGGTGCCCGGCGTCGGCTTCCACGGGGTCGCGCCGGACGCGGCGATCCTGCCGGTGCGGATCAGCGACCGGGACGTCGGCGATCGCGGCGAGTCGCTGCGGATCGACCCGCAGGTCGTGGCGAACGGCATCCGCTACGCCGCGGACCAGGGCGCGAAGGTGATCAACCTGTCCCTGGCCGGGCTGGACGACTACCCCGCCATCCGGGGCGCGGTCGCGTACGCGGTGGCCAAGGACGTGCTGGTGGTGGCCGCGGCCGGCAACGCGCAGCGGGACGCGAGCGCCGGACTGCCGTCCTACCCGGCCGCGTACGACGGCGTGCTCGGCGTCGGCGCCGTGGACATCGACGGCGCCCGGATGTCCGGTTCGCAGATCGGCCGGTACGTGGACCTCGTCGCGCCGGGCGAGAAGGTGCTCGCCACGACCAGGGTGGACGGTCACACCTACGTCGACGGCACCAGCTTCGCCACGCCGTTCGTGGCCGGGACCGCGGCGCTGGTGCGCGCCGCCTGGCCCCGGCTCACCGCGCCCGAGGTCGCCCAGCGGCTGATGGCCACCGCCAGCCCGGCCCGCGGCGGCGCGACCGGCGACGGCTACGGGGCCGGCCTGGTCGATCCGTACCGGGCGGTGACGGACGGGCTCGACCTCGACAGCCCGGCGGCGCTGCCCGCGCACGTCCCGCAGCCACCGGATCAGGCGCGGCTCGACCGGATCGCGTGGGAACAGGGCACGGCGGACGCGGCGAAGTGGCTGACCATCGCCGCGGCCGGGGTGGTCGTGCTGGCCGCGGCGATGGCGGTGGTCCTGCCGCGCGGGCGACGGCGCCGCTGGCGGGCGGGCCGGGCGCGCTCGCTGCCCGCCGAACCCGCCGCCGTCGAACCACCGGAGCAGATCTTCCTCATCGCCGATCGCTGAGGACCGGCGCCCGGACCCGCTACGGCTTCGGGCATTCCTTCCACTCGAAGTGGTAGGTGGTGTCGATGTTGCCGTCGGTGGAGTCCATCGACATGAAGCTCGTCTTCGACGGGTCCGAGGTGCCGGCGTCCACCCGCAATTCGGTGTTGATGTTGAAATTGCGCTGTTCGCCGCACGGCTTGTAGACGATCGCGCCGATCTCGGTGGAGTCGGTCACCTGCCAGTTGTCGCTCAGCGGGCCGGAGAACGGCGTCTGGAAACGGCCCGTCTCCGACATCCCCTGGAAGTAGTAGCTCGCCTTCTCCAGCCCGGTCGCCCCCGGTTCGAGGTGGGCGAAACCGCGGTAGTCGGCGCTGGCGATGCCGTAGGTGAATCCCTGCGGAATGTTGACGATCAGGTTGAGCTGGCAGTTCTTGCGGAAAGCGGTGGGATCCGCGCCCGGGCCCACCTTGGCCAGGTAGTCGCTGTAGCTCACGGTGAACGAGGTGTTGTCCGGGGACACCGCGACCGCGGCGGTTCCCGCCGGGCACCCCGATCCGTTCACCGTCGCCACATCGATGGTGATCTTGCCGGTGGGCGGCGGAACGTCGTCGTGGTAGCCCGCCGGGGAGAACATGGTCAAAGCCGTCAAAGCGGCAGCAGAAAGAGCAGCGAACATGGCGAACGCCCTTCATGGAAAGCGAACAGACAAAACTTCACTGCTGTGAATGCGATGAGAGTAGCGGCGGGGCCGGTCGGCGCACGCCTGCTGAACGGTCTAAAACCGCCGGGTCCCGAAAACTGTTAATGCGCGGGGTAAATCGGGACGCGGTGCTTCCCGCCGCGAACACCGGATGCCCGGCGCGGTGTCGCGCCGGGCATCCGGTGATGACGAAATGTCTAGATGTTGGTGACGATGTTGATGCCTTGCCGCAGGGTCTGGTTGCCGATGTCGCCGACGTTGCCGTAGGCGTTGCCCTCCGCGGTCAGGCCCTCCTGCCAGTACCCGGTTTCCTTCTGGCGCAGCTGGTAGGACTGCGACATCTGCTGGTGGGCCTCGTCGAAGTGGTTGATGTTCATCGCTTGCTGGACCTGCCCGTCGAAGTAGTCCCCGATCTGGGCCGCCGTCTTCTGGGCATCGGACATCGCCGTGTCCATCATGTCGAAGACGATCTTGAATTCCCCGCCGGTCGACATTCGCTATTCCCTTCAGGTCGGGTTGATGACGCTCGAGGTGCCGTAGTCCGGCGCGGCGAGCACGCTCTGGGCGGCGTCCTGGCCGCCCTGGTACACGGACAGCAACTGGTTGTTGTTGTCGACCAGGAGCTGGTTGTGGTCCGCGACCTTCCGCCACTGGTCGTCGCGGTTCTGACCGACCGAGAAGGCCGCGGCCTGCGGCGACCCCAGCAGTCCACCCTGGACCGTCTCGCTGTTGCGCTGGCTGTGGGCCACGCTCGCGCCGTTCTGGTCGCGCTGGCTGTTCTCCGTCAGGGAGACCAGGTGCTGCATCGCCCCGTAATCGATGTGGGCCTGGTTGGAAACCATCCACCCCTCCTCTGCTCGGCGTGCGGTTCCGATGCCGAAGCTAGAGCGCGGAACTCCTCCCGCGCCCGGCGCGGCACGTTCCTGCCATCGCCCGCGCCCACCGCCGCCGATCGCGAACCATCACGGTCATGGCGACAGTCGTGGTGAAGAGGCCGGCCCGCAGGCCGGCGCCGGAGATGCCCGCCGGCGAGCTGGTGCTGCAGGCGCCGCCGGAGATCCCGCCGCCGCCCGCCCGGCAGTGGACGCAGGTGTTCATGGTCCTGCCCATGGTGGCGATGACGGCGGGCATGATGCTGATGTTCTCCGGTTCGCTGGGCGGTTCCATCCGCTTCGTCATGTACGGGCTGATGGGCGTGGCGATGCTCGGCATGGTCGTCATGGGCTTCCTGCAGAGCGGCGGCCCGAGCAAGCGCGAGATGGGCCACGCCCGGCGCAAGTACCTGCGGCACCTCGCCCAGCACCGGCTGCGGTTCCGGCGGTCGGTGCGCGGGCAGCGCGCGGCGATGGAGTACCTGCACCCGGATCCGGCCTCGCTGTGGTCGGTGGCGGCGAGCTACCGGTTGTGGGAGCGGCGCAAGGACGACGCGGATTTCGGTGTCGCCCGGATCGGCAGCGGCGCGCAACGCCCGACCGTCACGCTGGTCGCGCCCGACACCAAACCGCTGGAGGAACTCGAACCGCTGTCCGCGCTGGCGCTGCGCAGGTTCCTCACCACGTTCTCCACAGTGGATCGATTGCCGGTCGCGATCGCGGTCAACGGTTTCAGCCGGATCTACCTGCGCGGCGACCGCGCCGCGGCGCTGGGTGCGCTGCGCGCGATGCTCGCGCAGCTGGCCACCTCGCACTCGCCGGACGACCTGCGGATCGCGGTGTGCGTGGGCGAAGACCGCCGCCCGGACTGGGACTGGATCAAGTGGCTGCCGCACGCGCTGCACCCGGAACGCACCGACGCCGTCGGGCCGGTTCGCCTGGTGGCCCAGGAGATTCCGGCGCTGGAATCGATGCTGGAGGAGGAGCTCGCCAAGCGGCCGCGCTTCGATCCGGAGGCCGGGGCGGGCATCCCGGGCCCGCACCTGGTGGTGGTGCTCGACGGCGGCTCCGTCGCCGGTTCCGATCACCTGATGACCGGCGGCGGCGTGGAAGGCGTGACCGTGGTGAACCTGACCACCGCGCCGCCGCGGGCGCTGGACCGGAGCGCGGTGGTGCTGGACGTGGCCGCCGACGGCGAGCTGGGCAGCGAGACGATGGACGGTGCCGCATCGGTCGGCCGGGCGGACTCGCTCGGCGCGGCCGCGGCCGAGGGCCTGGCCCGGCAGCTGGCCCCGCTGCGGCTGACCACCGGCGTGCGCGGCGAGGAGCCGATGACCAACGAGCTGGGCTTGGCCGACCTGCTGGAGCTGGGCGACCCGTACGAGCTCGACCCGGCCGAGACCTGGGCGCCGCGGCCGAACCGGGACCGGCTGCGGGTGAAGTTCGGCATCCGGGCCGACGGCGTTCCGATCGAGATCGACCTGAAGGAGTCGGCCCAGGACGGCATGGGCCCGCACGGCCTGCTGGTCGGCGCGACCGGCTCCGGCAAGTCGGAGCTGCTGCGCACCCTCGTGCTGGCGCTGGCCGTCACCCACCCGCCGAACTCGCTGAACTTCGCGCTGGTCGACTTCAAGGGCGGCGCCACCTTCGCCCGGCTGGACGCGTTGCCGCACACCAGCGCGGTGATCACCAACCTCGCCGAGGAACTGCACCTGGTCGACCGGATGACCGACGCGATCAACGGCGAGCTGATCCGCCGCCAGGAGCTGCTGCGCGCGGCGGGCGACTTCGCTTCCCTGCGCGACTACGAGAAGGCCCGCGCCGCCGGGGCCCCGCTGCCCGAGGTGCCGACGCTGCTGGTCATCTGCGACGAGTTCTCCGAACTGCTGTCGGCCAAACCGGAGTTCATCGACCTGTTCGTCCAAATAGGACGGGTCGGCCGCTCGCTCGGCGTGCACCTCCTGCTCGCTTCGCAGCGGCTGGACGAGGGCCGGTTACGCGGCCTGGAAACCCACCTGTCCTACCGGATCGGGCTGCGCACCTTCTCCGAGATGGAGAGCCGGGCGGTGCTCGGCGTGCCGGACGCCTTCCGGCTGCCGCGGGCTCCCGGGCACGGATTCCTCAAGGTCGGCACCGAGCCGATGGACCGGTTCCGCTCCGCCTACGTCTCCGGCGTCTACCAGAGCGCCGCCGGAACGGGCGTCGCCGCCGCCTTCGGCGAACGGCTGGCGCTGCACGAGTACACGACCACGTACCTCTCCCCGGAACCCGCTCTCGACGACGCGCCGGAGGAGCCGGAGGCCGACGAGGAGGTCGCCGTCGGCGAAACGCTGCTGGACGTCATGGTGGACCGACTGCAGGGCCGGGGCACGCCGGCGCACCAGGTGTGGCTGCCGCCGCTGTCCGATTCGCCGTCGCTGGACGCCGTGCTGCCGCCGCTGACCGCCGATCCGGTGCGCGGGTTGACCGCCGCCCCGGCGGGCACGCTCCGCCCGGTGCTGGGCATCGTGGACCGGCCGCTGGAGCAGCGGCGCGACCCGCTGGAGCTGGACCTGTCCGGCGCCGCCGGGCACGTGCTGGTGCTCGGTGCCCCGCAGACCGGCAAGAGCACCGCGCTGCGCACCCTGATCGCCAGTCTCGCGCTCACCCACACCCCGCGCGAAACCCAGTTCTACTGCCTGGACTTCGGCGGCGGCACGCTCGGCTCGCTCGCCGGCCTGCCGCACGTCGCGGGCGTGTCGGGACGCCTGGACACCGGCGCGGTCCGGCGCACCGTCGCCGAGGTGGCGACGCTGCTCGCCCAGCGCGAGCGGATGTTCGCCGAGCACCAGATCGACGGCATCGCCACCTACCGCCGGTTGCGCGCCGAGGGCCGGTTCGCCGACCACCCGCACGGCGACGTCTTCCTGGTGATCGACGGCTGGCAGACGCTGCGCAACGATTTCACCGACCTGGAGGAGGTCGTCGGCGACATCGCCGCCCGCGGCCTGTCCTACGGCGTGCACGTGGTGGCGTCCTGCGCCCGCTCCTTCGAGCTGCGGATGAACGTCCGGGACCTGTTCGCCAGCAGGCTGGAGCTGAAGATCGGCGACCCGATCGACTCGATCGTCGACCGGCGCGCCGCGATGAGCGTGCCCGCCGACTCGCCCGGGCGAGGTCTCGCGATGAGCGGGCACCAGATGCTGGTGGCGCTGCCCAGGATCGACGGGGCGAGCAGCGCAGGCGATCTGGCCGGCGGCATCGGCGCGCTGGTCGAGGCGGTCGGCGCGGCGTGGCCGGGCGAGCCCGCGCCGCCGGTGCGGCTGCTGCCGGGCGTGCTGCCCTACGCCGAACTGCCCGCCACCGACGAGCTCACCGGGGCCGAGGCGGGGCTCGCCGTCGGCATCCATGAGCGCGACCTCTCCCCGATGCGGCTGGACTTCACCGCCGACCCGCACTTCTTCCTGCTGGCCGACACCGAATCCGGCAAGACCTCGTTCCTGCGGGTGCTGGCCCGGCGGATCTGCCGGGCGTACTCGCCGAGCGAGGCGCGGATCGTGCTCGTCGACCACCGGCGCGGCCTGCTCGGCGAGATCGGCGACGAGCACCTGCTCGGCACCGGCACCAACGACGCGCACAGCCGCGGCCTGCTCGCCGAGGTGGCCGCCGAGCTGACCAAGCGGCTGCCGGGGCAGGACATCACGCCGGAACAGCTGCGGGCCCGGAACTGGTGGCAGGGACCGGAGATCTTCGTGCTCGTCGACGACTACGACATGGTGGCCACGCACCAGGAACACCCGCTGATGTCGCTGCTGCCGCTGGCGGCGCAGGGCGCCGACATCGGCCTGCACGTCGTGCTGGCCCGCCGCACCGGCGGGGCCGGGCGCGGGCTGTTCGAGCCGTTCCTGGCCCGGCTTCGGGAGGTCGGCGCGCCCGGCCTGATGATGTCCGGCGACCGGGACGAGGGCCCGCTGCTGGGCGGCATGCGCGCACAGGTGCTGCCGCCGGGCCGCGGCTGGCTGGTCGACCGCCGCGGGCAGAAGGACCAGGTCCAGATCGCCTGGCTCCCGCCGGGCTCGTAGCCGAAATGGCCGGTTGCTGTCGCGGCCCCCACCGCGACCGGCCGCCGTGCTTCGCTGAGCAGGGGGCAGGCGATGCGCGAAAACCCGTGGCAATCCAGCGGAACTGCCGGGCCGACCCGGACCGCAACCGCGCGACACCGCGCCGGACATCGAGGAGGGGCGTATGCCCGCAGCAGAGGTCAACGGCAACACCGAGGCGATGAGCGCGTTCTCCAGCCGGCTCACCGCTCCCCCGATGCCGCCGTCGCTCACGCGGCTGGGGACGCCGCCGAACCTGTCCGGCCTGTTCGAGGGGATCGCGATGTCCGTGCTGGACAAGGCCGCCACGGCGGCCATGGCCACGTACCTGACGAAGGTGACCGAGGACCTGGTGACCGACTCCGCGAAGGTCAAGGCGGCCGCGGCGACCTACAGCGCCGCCGACGTGACCAGCGCGCTCACGCTGACCGCCTCGGCCCTGAAGCTCGCGAACAAGGGGCTCGGCCTGCTGAAGCAGGCGGGCGGGACGTTCGGCCGGCAATCCGCCGCGAAGCCGGGTGACGAGCCCGGAACCGCCTCCCCGACCAGCGCCGCCTGAGGAGGGCATCCATGGCAATCCCCTACAACCTGCTGCCCATCGAGGCGCACATGGCGATGATCACCGCCGAGCAGGCGAACGTCGCCGTCCTCACCGACGCGGCGCGGATGTGGACCGAGGTCCGCGCCTGGATCGAAGAGGCCAGGGTGGAGCTGCACACCCGCGCGGGCGAGCTCGCTCCACATTGGAAGGACGACGCCGGGCGGGCGCACGAGGAGAAGGTCCAGCGGTCGCTGGCCGAGCTGACGATGTGGGCCGACCGGATCGACGCGGCCCAGCCGGTCGAGACGCTGACCACGCTGGCCGGCGCGATCCCGGAGGCCCTCGGGACCGTGACCGGCCTCTACGAGTCCTACATGCTCGCCATGTCCAACCCGCTCACCATGGGAATGGCCCCGGCGTTCCAGCAGGCGGCCGGCGCGCGGATGTCGGCCCTGGGGGCGCAGTTCGACATGTCGATGCTCAAGGTCGTCGCGGCCTCCGGGCTCCAGTCGCCGGGCGACGTGCTGCCCGCGCCGAAGGGCGGCCTCCCTGTTGTCGAAGGCTCCCCGGGCGAGTTCCTCAAGGCGGCGAACGCCGGGATGGACGTCCTGTCGGAACTGCAGAACCTGGCCTCGTCGATGACCGACGGCGCGACCGCACCGGACCTCTCCGGCGCGACCGGGCCGTCGCTGGCCGGGGCGACGCCCGTGACCGGCCCGGTCCCGAACGCGCACCTCGGCGCCGGGCTGCCGTCGGCGTCCGGCCCGCCGGTGCCGTCAGGTGGGCTGGGCTGGGCGGGCGCGGCGGGCGGAGCGGGCATGATGCCGCGGGCGAAGCCGGTAGCGGGCAAGCGGGCGCCCAGCCTGGCCGCCGAGGTGAAGCCGGGAACCGCCGCCGCGGCCGGGGCGAAACCGGTCGCGGGCGCTATGCCGCCGCCGATGATCCCGCCGTCCGCCGGCCCCGGCGCTACGGGCACGCTGCGCCCGGGCAGCGCCGAGCAGTCCACCGGCCGGACCGAGACCAAGCGCAGGCCGGCCGGAACCGACGGTGTGCCGGAGAGCCTGCGCGGCCGCTCCGGCGGCGACGCCGCCTTCCACCGGGCGAGCGGCCAACGCACCCGCGAGACCGACTCCGGCCCGGCCCGGCTGCTAGAAAGCGAGCTGTGGCAGGTGGATCCGCCCGCCACACGCCGATAACCGTTCTACTGGAATGAAATCCGCTCTCGACACGCCACAAGACCTGGTCACCGACCGGCGACCAGGTCTTGTGGCGTGACACCGGCGAGTTCTCCCTTGCTGGGCGAAGAGACGCTGCGACCGGGGCGATCCCCGCGCCCGGCGAACGCAATCGGCACGCCCAACGATCACGAGCGCGTTTCAGAACGGGCGCGGGCCCGAGTGAGTCGTCACCGCCTGGCGGGCGATTTCGCGCGAAATCACCAACGGTGCGGGGAACCGGGCGCGTTCAGAGTGGGCTTGCCCTCGATCGGCGGGTGCGGCGTCGAAGTCACCGTGCCATTTGGAGAGTTGCGGGCAGCCTGCGCGCACCGACCACGCGGTGACCTGTTCCCCCAGGTCCACGTTCCCCTGCCCGGCGAGCGACGACAAGACTGTTCCTCGGCTGCGAGGTCGGTGACACTGCTGGTCATGGGGACACTCGACGCTCACCACACGCCTGCTGGTCTTGCCCATCGGCTGGGGCATGTCCGCTGGATCGCCGGCGGCACGGGTGCGGGCAAGAGCACCATCACCCGGTTCCTTGCCGATCGGTTCGGCTTGGCCGTCTACGACGGTGACCGGGCCGAGCACGACTGGGTCACCCGGTGCACGCCCGATCGACACCCGTACCTGCACGCGACGCTGCGGCTCACACGCGAGCAGCGAAGCCTGCTCGCACCGGAGGACGGGTTCAACGGCATGGCCAGCCTGCACGGCGAGACGATCGGGTTCCTCGTCGAGGACCTGCTCGCCATGCCCACCGACCGGCCGGTCCTCGTGGATTACTTCGGTGCCACGCCGCGTGACCTCGCCCCGCTGTTGACCTGGCAGGAGCAGGCCGTTTTCCTCCTACCGACGCCGGAGTTCCGGCACCGCGTGCTGAGCGTCCGATTCGCCGACCCGGGCCGAGCCCGCGCCAACTGGGGCGACAGCGACCACGCCCGGGCGTTCGCCAACCGTCTTGCCCGCGACGAGTTGTGGGATGCCGAGCTTCGCCGGCAGGCAGCCGAGGCAGACCTGCCGGTGCTCGCCGTCGACGGCACCCGCGACGCAACCGACCTGGCCGATGAGCTTGCTCAGCGGTTCCGGCTCATCGACGAGCGGCCTGGCCACGAGCACGGCTGACACCGTCGTGCCTGCCGGCAACGGCCGCGACCTGCACGAGCCGCTGCCACAGCGTTTCGCGGGCACACTGCGATCGGGAGCCGCGATATCGCGGACGTGGACCAGGGTTTCCGGGGCGCTCGGAATCGTTGCCGGTGTTGGTGACCAGCCGATGGCCGCGAGCACGGGCAACAGCAACCCGAAGGACTCACGGCCTCGTTTCGTCCGCAGCCCGGACGATCCACCAGCGCTGCGCCGGTCGGCGTTCCCGTCCCAGGCGTCATCCGGCCGGGGCCTGCCGCATGGCGGCATTGGGGTCCAGGGCGGGGCCTTCCGGTAGGCGGGCCACCAGGCCCGCTGGCAGCCGCACCGGGCGGGCCGAGGCGTAGCCGAGCATCCGCAGCACCTCCGGTGTCGCCACCGGGTAGCGGCGTCCCATGTCCGTGACCACGGTCAGCGTGCCCGCCGGGGCCTGCTCCGACGGCATCGCCTCGACCACCGCGGCCCATCCCGGTGGGACGTGCACCCGGTCGGCCAGCGGCGTCCCGTGCGCGCTCCGGCGCGTGGTCGCCGTCATCGGATCAGCCGGCGGCAGCACCGGATCGACCACCAGCAGGGGCACCGCCCCGCCCTGGCCGAAGGTGGCGCACACCGTGGCCTCCCTGTCCCGCAGCCGAGGGACCGCCGGTCGCGTGGCGGGCGCCGAGCCCGCGGCTGCCACGGCCGGGTCGAGCCGCCGTGCCGTGGCCGCCAGCGACGGCGCCAGCTGCACTGCCTTCGGCTCCCCACCGGGGTAGGCGGCGAGCATCGTCTGCGCGTCCGCCAGCTGGATGTCGTGCTGCAGCTGGGTGATCGGGCGCAGCGCGTCCCGCTCCGCCAGGTAGTACTGCTGTCCACCGCCCGAGGTCTGCACCACCAGCAGCATCCCGACCCGGATGTCGGTCCGCCCCGGCACCGCCGCAGACGGTTCCCCGGCCTGCGCCACCGCGAGCGGCTCGATCGGCGCGCCTTCCGGCAGCACGTCCAGCCAGGCCTGCCCGACCCTCGCCCACGGCTCGGACGTCAGCGCGAGACCGGTGCCGACGACCGCGTCGTAGGCGTTGATCTGGTGCCGCCGGCCGCGCCAGATCAGGTAGCGCTCCCCCGTCGGCGCGAGCTCGACCAGCAGCGCCTGGTCGCCCAGCCCGGCGCCACCGGCCGGTTCGGCACCGGCCAGCAGCACCGACTCCTCGATCCTGCTGCCCGCCACGTCGCTGGCCGGCGCCGAGCACAGCGACCAGGAGCCGGTCAGCAGCCGGTCCGGGCCCGGCAGCGCGTCGGGCGCGCCCGGGATGCCGATGCGGGGTCCGCGGGGCACGTCGGCGAGGGAATTCCGGGAAACCTGCTGCGTGGCGCGGTGATCGCCGAGGAGCAGCAGCGCTGACGCGTAGTTGGCGACCGGGTACAGCCGGTCGTTCAGGTAGACGTACCGGGTGCCGGTCTCCTTCTCCACGATCACCGCGGCGTCCTTGCGCCAGGCGTTGTTGCCGCCCGGCACGATCATCCCGTACACGCCGACGCAGGCCAGCGACACGATGGCCAGCGCGATGCTCGCGAGCACCGCGCCCGTCGGCCTGCGGAACGGCGGCTGCTCGGGATCGGTTTCCCTGGTGACCAGGGCGGAAATCGCCCGCTGGACGAGGAACTGGTACGCCTGCAGCTGATCTCGCTTCGACGCCATGCGCTCAGCCCCCCAGCCCGCGGACGTAGCCGTACAGGCCGAGCACGGCGCACACCACCGGGACGATGGCGACCATCACCAGGATCTCGGAGTACTCGGCGAACCGGCCCAGGTAGGGGTTCGCGGCGTGGGTGCTCAGCAGGATGCCGGCCGCGATCACCGCGGCGGCCACGACCAGCAGCAGCGGCCCGGCGAACACCAGCCCCGCCGCCGTCACGCCCGGGCCGACCACCAGGCAGCCGACGCCGAACATCCCGGTGACCAGCAGCGGCACCCGTTGCCGCAGGATCGGGTAAAGCCTCGCGCGCAGCAGGAATCCGACGGCGAGCACCGCCGCCATCACCACCGAGCTCGCATCGGCGCTGCCGACCAGCGCCACCAGGCAGCACATCGCCACGACCGACGCCCCGGTCAGCATCCCGGTGAGCAACCCGTCAGCCCTGGCCACCGCGGCGTGGACCAGTTCGAGGGGCGGCGGCGGATCGTCGCGCACCAGATCCGCCGTCGATCGCGGCAACACCGGCATCGGCACCCTGCCGAGCCGCAACGCCAGCGGAGCGAACACTGTGGACAGTGCCAGCAGTCCGCCGCCGACCACGGCCGCCACCTGGTAGCCCGCCCAGCCGTCGATCGTGCCCAGCCAGCCGGCGAGCACTCCGAGCAGGCCGACGGTGACCGCACCCGCGAACAGGGCCTGGGCCGCGGTCACGCCGAGGTAGCCCACCAGGCCCGCCAGCAGCAGCGACGCACCGGCGAGTATCAGGTGGCCCGCCGACAGCTCGGTCACCGGATTCCGCCCGGCCAGCAGCAATCCCCCACCGGCGAAGGCGAACGGCAGCGCGACCCCCGCCAGCACGGCCCCGGCGTCGGCATCACCGGCCGCGCGGGCCAGCACCACGCCCGCCGCGAGCAGCAGCACTGCCGTGCCCAACGCCCACAACGCGGGCGATGTCCACGGCGGGCCTGCGCGCAACACCGCGACCAGGCCGAGCAGCACCGCCGCCGCACCGGCCGCCAGTCCGGCCAACCGGGTGTGCCGCGGCCCCCACGCCCGGCCGGTGTGCCCGGATCCGGTGGCGATCGCGTCCACCAGGTCGTCGTACTCCAGCTCCGGCCAGCTGATCCGGCGCGGCGCCAGGTGCAGCACCTCCCCGTCCCGCACCCGGTGCGAGCCCAGCGTCCGGTCCAGGTCGAACGCCGTCCCGTCGACCCTGCGCAGCTGCCAGCCGCCGCCGGTGACGCCGTCGTCGGCCAGGCCTTCGCCCGCGCGCGCCAGCAGGCCGGGGAGGAGCTCGGCGACGGCCGCGTGCTCTGGCAACGCCATGTCGATTCGCCGCCGTGGAGCGGCGATGGTCACTCTGACCAGGCCGGTAGTCTGCATGGTCGAAAGCTTCGACCGCGGCGGGCGATCGCGGGTGGCGAAGGCAGGAACCTGCCGCGTTGTGCGACTTTCGCCGCAGACCGGCCGCACTCCTGGAGAATGGGCGCATGAGCATCGAGAGCAGCGGCGCGGTGGGCGACCTGAGGCTGCTCGCCGAAGGTCCGACCGCCAAGGTCTACGCGGGCCGGCTGGTCGATGACGGCCGCGCGGTCGCGATCAAGATGTTCGCCGACGGTTTCGACGCCGACACCACGGCGTGGCTGGATCGCGAGCGCAAGGCTCTCGATGCACTGCGGGAGGTGCGGCCGATCCTGCCCGTCGACGCGGTGATCAAGCACCGCGACGGGCGCTCCGGGGTGCGGATGGAGCTGTGCCGGGGCTCGGTGGCCGGGTTGTTCGACTCCGGCGTCGCGCTGTCGCTGCGCGACGTGCTCGCCATCGGGTCGGCGATCGCCACCGCGCTCGCCGCGGCGCACCGGGCGGGCATCCTGCACGGCGGCGTGACGCCGCACAACGTGCTGTACCGCCGGTCCGGCGAGTTCGTCCTCTCCGACTTCGGATTGGCGCTGCGCCGCCGTTTTCCGCGCGACCCGATGCACGCGGTGACCTACACCGCCCCCGAAACGCTGCGCGAGGACACCATTTCCGCGGCATCCGACCTGTACGGACTGGGCGCGATCCTGCACACCGCGCTGACGGGCGCGCCGCCGTTCCCGCGCCGCACCGGGCAGCAGCCCGGCGAGCGGATCCTCCAGGTGCTTCGGGAACCGGTGCCGCCGATCCGGGCCTCCGGAGTGCCGGCCGAACTGTCCGATGTGGTCGGTTGCCTGCTCGCCAAGGACCCGGCGGACCGGCCGCAGGACGCCGCGATGCTGATGACGTTGTTCGCCAAGATCCAGCGAGCGACGGGCGGCGGCGCGATCGAACCCGGCCACGACTCCGGTGAGGCCGACGACGAGCAAGACGAACCCGCCGCCGAGTTCGACGACTTCGCCGAGGTCGGGCAACACCACCCGCCGGCCGCCGGGCACGCCCCAGCGCCGGTCTCCGGGCAAGTCCCACCGGTAGCTTCCGGGCACGCCCCACCGGTGGCCGGACCGGCGACACCCGGCCGCACCCTCGTCCACACCTTCGGCGGCGAGCCGAAGTCCGGCAAGCGCCCGCACAACCGGCGGCGCACCGGCATCCTGGTCGGCCTCGGCGTGGTCGTCCTGGGCCTGACGGCCGTGCCACTGGTCATCGGGTCGGGCGAACCGGCGACGCAGGCGGAATCCGCGCCCACCGCGGTCGCCGCTCCCCCGCCGCAGCAGCCGGCCGACCCGAAGCCGGACGTGAACCTCGAAGTGGCCCCGCCGGAAGACCGGGGCGACCAGGTCCAGCTGACCTGGCGAGCCGACGGCGACCTCGACTTCGCGGTGGTGGTGGCGGGCGAGCGGATCGACACGATGGTCCTGGTCGCCAACCGGGACCGCACCAAGGTGGTCCCGGTGGACCCGGCCCGGAGGTACTGCTTCCAAGTGAGGGCCACGGACGGAAAGCACATCTACACCAGCGACCCGATCCCGATCCGAGGCACCCGCTGCAACCTCTGAAACGGAGCGCAGGCGTCGTCGAGTCGATTACTCGCCAGGCGTCTCCGGGTAGAGGTCGCGCCATGTCACCGAAGCGGGCCGGTCGGCGGTGTGCAGGAACTCGACGAGGGCCTTGGTGAATCGCTCGACCGGCAGACCCGATCCGGGCGGAAAGTCGTCGTCGTCGAACTCGCAGCCCTCCGAGGCCGGATCTCCCTCGGGGTACGCCTTGTCGCGGGTGGCGTCCTGGTAGCTGAGGTACCCGAATCCGTCGACGACGGCGGCGAACACGTCTGATCGGGAAAGTTCGTTTCCGCGTCCCACAACGGCCGACCGTTGTGCACCAGCCGGGCCGAGTCCGCTTGGGGATCGGAGAGCTGCTCGACGAACCCCACGACCTCCTCCGGAGTGTTCAGGGTCGCGTTCAGCCCCTGGCACGAACCATCGAGACCGACAACTGCCCAACCTGCCCTAATGCTCATCCCATCACCTTCCGACCGACGTCGGTACGCCCTGCAGCACTAACGCACCCCTCGGCCGGTCCGCTCGCCGACGCGCGGGCCAGGTCTACCTTCCCAGTACGGGGACGAGTCCCCGGAGCAGGTACGCCCCGCACCACCGGGACTCGGCGTCGGAGTCCAGGAGCGTTTCCTTCGTCAGGGCCTTTGCCAACTTCCGGGGATTCGGCGCAGTGGTCGGGTCTTTCGCAACCGCCTTGGACGTCTCCCAGTCGAGTTGCATCAGCTTGGACACCTCGGATGCCAAGGATAGGAACCGGACCTTCTCGTCCGTCTCCAAGCACTCCACGATGAGCTCGATGTCCTCGCGCATCGACATCTTCGAAAGCACCGCGAGCGCGTTCGCGCGCAGCGTCGACGTCTTCCCGGTTCGGACCCACTCCCGCACGTGGTTCGCCCCCGACTCACCGAGCTTCGACGCGAGAAAGAAGTCGACGGCGCGGCTGGACGGCGCGGTCGCCAACACTCCAGGGTCACCGCTGTCGATCGAACGGGCCAGCTCGGTGAGCGTCGGTCGGTCAGCCTTCATGGTGCGGGGGTGCGTGATGTCCCGGCGACGCAGCATGTCGTCTCCCAACGGGCCGAGTTCGCGTTCGTACGCCACCACGATATCGACCGTGATCGGCCGCCGACCAGTCTCGATCAGCCCGAGGTAGGGCTTGGAGCAGCGCCGGTGCCGCACCTGAACCAAGGCGATTTTCCGCTGGTACGGCCAAGGCTGTCCGCTCCATCAGGATGGCGTCAGATGGCATCCCATGCGTAGCGCAGTTCGTACGACTCGCCCGACATCACCATGTCGTTCACCTCGACCACCCGGTCGCCGCTCCACGTCCGGCGGCGAACCGTCAGCACGGGACCGCTGCCGAGGCCGAGCAGCTTCCGTTCGTTCGCGTCCGGCATCCGGGCGCTCACGATCTCCTCGTGCCCGGTGATCTCGTAGCCCTGTTCCTCCAGCCTGGCGAACACACCGCCCGGCCCGGTCTCCACCTCTTCCAGGGCGGTACCCCTGGTGATCTCACGGGGCAGCCGCGAAACAGCCAGCATCACCGGCTGATCGTCCGCACTCATCACCCGGTCGCGCACGCAAAGCTCGGAACCCTCTTCAACACCAAGGAGTTCCGCGTAGTCCTGAGCAGGCTCGAACCACACTCGGACCGAGGATGACGGGGCGAATCCCTGTGCCGCCGCTTCCGCCAGGAAAGCAGCCTTGTTCGCTTCCCGCCGGGCCTTCGACAGACGTTCGCGGGAGTCCAGCCGCCGGACCACCTTCGGCGGTGCGACGAACACGCCCACTCCGTGGCGCATCTGAACCAGGCCGGCGTCTCGAAGCTCCTTCAGAGCCTGGCGGACCGTTGTGCGTGATGCGTCGAACCGGTCCTGCAGAGCCTGCTCGGTCGGCAACTGATCGCCAACCGACAACTCACCCCGGTCGATCTGGCTGCGCAGCGTCGCCGCGATCTCTTGATACTTCGCTGCGACGGACATTGAAACACCTCGCACTAGACGTCTGAGTCCTCCCGAACGAGTGTCCCACCTTGCCCGAACGGCGCAGCAATCGCTACCTTCCGCCTAGTTGTATGAGACGTCTGTGGCGACATAGACAAGCGAGGTAACCGTGACTTGGTGGGGTCGATCGCTGCAGCGAACTCGGGCGGCGGTAGAGCGGCGAAGGAAGAGGCGCGAGCGGGAAGCCACCCGGACGCGGGTGGACCTGCGGAAGTGGCCCGTGCCTTGGGGGCTGCGATGAGCGAACCGCTGTCGCTTGAGCTGAAGGAGCTGCTCACCGAGTTGCGCTTGCGGGGTTGGACCCTGATTCGCTGGGGTCCGGAGCACGCCCCTCAGCTCATGGCCTCGATGTTCCAGCACCCGCAGGACTGCGCCGACGTCTTCATCCTCCGCAGCCAGGACCGGGCCACCGCGTACCGCGTGCCCACGCCGGACAGCGCTGGGGTGTTCAACCCGCAGGCCGTGGCTTACCAGTACCACGCCCCGGCACTGTGGACGCTCCGGGCGATTCTGGCGCTTCCAGCGCCAACACACCCGCAAGCTCCGTTCTGCATCCAGGAACCGGCTCATGAGTGCTTCTTGCCGGAGGAGCTGCCTCGGCCGGTTCTGGTCCGCCCGTTGTCACCGTCTGCGGGTTAGCGAATGGCAAAGCTCCCGTGTCAATGGCTGTACCTGGGCGGCTTCACCTTCCGCTGGGGACGTGGGGACTCCGCCATCGACGTCCTGCGCGGTGACACCGGGCCAGTTCACGAGAGCCACCGACGGGTGGCTTCGATTCCGGTCGATCGCAGCTGGGACGACATCCGGGACCTGGACCAGAAGGCGCGAGGGTGGCTGCACGCCACCGCAGCGCAGCGCGCAGCCGCGAGCCAGCGGAAGTCGAGATGACCTCTCGGCCCATCCTTCAGGAACGGTCTTGCTGACGGCTGGTGGGGAGCAGTGTGCGTAGTTCCAGTGCTGCTCTCAGCCTGGTGGACAGTGGGCGGGCCGCTAGTGCTCTCCGGACCTCTCGGACCTCTTCCCAGGCTCGTCGGGGTTGGCCGTCCGCCACCGGGACTCCCGACCACAGCGCCATGTCCAGCACCTTCGCCAGCCTTACCACCGGCTCCGCCGTTCGCTCTCCGATCATCGAGCCCGCCGACTCCGCCAGATCCCGCGGTGTCATCCCGATCCGGTACGGCACGCCGTGGGCTCGGATCCGGTCGCGGGCCTCCGCCCATGCACCCATCACACCGTCGGCGCCGGCCAGGCGCCTCCTGCGGCGGGCCCGCACGGACTTCGCCAGCGGCACTCCGACCAGCCAGCAGGCGAGCAGGAGCAGGGCTCCGGCAACCGGAACCACCACTGCCCACAGCATCGGGGCGGCGCTCGTTTCCTGTTCGCCCGCGTCCTCCTGCTGCCCCGGCGGGAGCTGGGGCGGGCGCAGTTGGTTCTCCGGCGGGAGCTGCTGCCTGGCCTGCGCTGCCGCCATCGCCAGGCCGGACCGCTCCCGGCCGGACTGGGTCGCGGTCGCGGTCGGGTCCAGCGGCACCCAGCCGACTCCCTCGACCGCGACCTCCGGCCACGCCAGCACGTCGCCGTTGCGCACCACCTTGAAGTCGCCCTCGGTCTTGTTCGAGCCGCGGAACCCGACGACCAGCCGGGCCGGGATGCCGTTCAGCCTCGCCAGGAGCACGTACGCGGCGGCGAACTGCTCGCTCGTCCCGCGCTTGCTCTCGAGGAGGAAGTGCCGCAGCTGCGGCCAGCCGTGCCCGGTCGGCAGGTCTTCGCCGACCGCGACCTGGTAGTTCTCGCTGAGGAACCGGTCGAGCTGCAGGGCCGCCTGGAAAGTCGGGCGCAGCCCGCGCACCGAATCCCTGGCCAGCCGCCCGATTTCCGGTGGCACCACGCCGAGCCCGCCGAGCCCGCCCGCCGCGTGGGGATCGACCGGGGCGACGCCCAGCCGCGCCGCGTCGACCTGGGGCGTCGACCAGCTCAGCCGGTAGGAGACCTCCTGCCCGGCGGGCACCGGCGGATCCAGCAGCAGCGCGCCCGAGGACTGGTCCACCAGCGGCGCGAGCCCGGTCACGCCCACCGGAACCGGCTGGCTCGGCAACCACGGCCCGAGCCCGCCCCGCACCCGCAGATCGGCCGCGCCCGCGGTGCCGCCCGGCACCCCGTCGAGGCCGGTTCCCATCCGGCGCAGCTGCGCGCCGGTCGACCAGTTGGTTCCGTCGAAGCCGTCCAGCACCACCAGGCGCCACCGGTCGACCGGTGCATCGCTGCGGTAGCGGAACACCTCCCGCTCGCGGTCGCCCAGCCGCGCCGCGATCTGGTCCAGCGGATTGCTGAGCCGGTTCTGCTGCAACGGCGCCAGACGGCCGTCCGCCAGGCGGTACGGATCGCCGCCGACCGGATCGAAGCCACCGATGAGGACGGAACCGGCGACCACGCCCACGATCGTCGGCACCACGAGCAGAATCCGCGCCTTGGACGACCGGGGCACCGGTTGGAGCCCACCGCGGGGCCGGGCGGCCGGGCGCCCGGGGCGCTCCGCCCAGAGCACCACTCCGGCCGGGACTGCGTAGGCGATCGCGGCAAGCAGCGCCGCGAGCCCGGTCAGCGCCTGGTACGCCTGGGCGAGCGCGACCACGGCCAGGCCCGGCAGCAACGCCACCATCGGCTTTCGCAGGCGCAGCAACAATTCCAGGCCGAGCACGACGGCGAGCAGCACCGCCAGCGGGACGAACAGCAGCTGCTCGGCATCCGGCCTGGCGGGCCAGGTTGACTGCAGGGTGAGCAGCCAGCCCTCGGTCAACCCGCGTTCCAGCACCCGCAGCGTTTCCCCGGTGGGCAGGCCCACCACGGTGGTCGGGAACAGGACCGACTCGATCAGCCCGAGAAGAGCCCCCAGCAGCACCAGAACCGGGCGCCACGGCGCCAGTTCCGGCCACCGCGCGGCCAGTTCGACGCAGCCGTAGCCGACGAGCACCACGACGAGCACCGGGACGATCAGCGGCGCCAAGCCGAAGACCGGGGCGAACAAGAACCCGGAAACCGCTGCGGCGCAGAGCGATCCGGCGACCGCCAGCCGGTTGCGCGCGGTCATGCCGGACCCGCCTGCAAGGCGTTCCACTTCGCCGCGGCATCGGCCGCGTCCGAGGCGGCGATCAGCCCGTTGCCCGCCGACGACTGCCGGGCTCCGAGCCGGACCAGCACGTCCGGCCGCCAGCGGTGCGCGGCCACATCGGCGTCCGGCCCGGTGATCACGACCAGGATGCCGCCGGGACGCGTCGCGTCGAGCGCGGCCGGCACCAGCGGCGCATCCGCCGCCGCGTCCTGGCCGACCAGGCACAACTCGTCCAGCAGCGACCTGGCCGCCCGCAGGCCGCTGTCGACCGGCGTGTCGATGCCGTGGGAGGTGATCAGCCGGCAGTGCTGCCCGGCCGACGCCGACGCGTAGAGCAGCGAGGCCGCCACCTCGACGGCTTCCTCGAAAACGGCCGGGCTCATCGCGGCGGGCCGGGTGTCGAGCACCGCCGTGAACCGCAACTGCGCCGGGTCGGCGTACTCGCGCACCATGAGCTGACCGGTCCGGGCCGTCGCTTTCCAGTGCAGGAAGCGCACTTCGTCGCCGATCACGTACGGCCGGACGGCGCGCAGGTCCGCCGAACCGCGCAGCGGCGGATCGGTGATCGGCCCGTCGTGGTGGTGCCGCGGATAGCCGGCCCGCGCGGGGCGCACCTGGTGCCTGCGCGGGTGCGCCCACAGGTGCGCGGTGCCGCCCGCGGTCCGGTCTCCATGAGCGAGGCCGAAGGGATCGAACCGGCTCAGCACGAGCGGGCCGACCTGGAGCCGGCCGCGCGCCGTGGTGAGCAGCTCGTAGTGGTAGGTGGCCTCCGCGCCGGGCGCGAGCGGGCGGACCTGCACCTCGTTCGCCTCGGTGCCGACCCGGTCGGCCGCGGCGAAGCCGCCGTGCCGGCGCGTGGTGCCGTTGCGGACCACCAGCGACGCCAGCGCGGGCTTGCCCCGCTCGACCCGGTCCGGGGTGACGGAGCGGATGACCTCCACCTTCGGCTGGACGAAGGTGGTGGCCACGGCGGCCAGCACCGCGCCGACCGCGACCCCGGCCAGAGCCCGGAACAGCGGGTACCCGGCCACCTCGCCGAAGGCGAAACACATTGCGGCCCCGAGTAGAACGAGGATGCCGCGGCGGGTGAGCCGCACCCCTACCTCCTCGCCGGGTCCGTCGGCACGGCGGTGTCCGCCAGCAGCTCCGCCACCACGTCGCTCGCCTGCCGCTGGCTCAGCTCCGCGTCGGGGGTGAGCACGAGGCGGTGGGCGAGCACCGGGACGGCCACGTCCTTCACGTCGTCCGGCGTCACGAAGTCGCGGCCGTGGGTGGCCGCGAGCGCCTGGGCCGCCCGGATCAGGGCGATGCTGCCGCGCGGGCTGGCGCCGTAGCGGACCGCCGGATGGGTGCGGCTCGCCGCGGCCAGCCGCACCGCGTAGGAGATGACCTCGGGGGCCAGGCGCGACTTCCGCACCTCGGCGATCACCTGCTGCACGCCGCTGATGTCGATCACCGGCTGCAGCTCGTCCGGGCTCACCCCGGCGCAGTCGCCCATCACCACGCGCACCTCGGCGTCGTGCTCCGGGTAGCCGACGGACAGGCGCATCAGGAACCGGTCCAGCTGCGCCTCGGGCAACCGGTAGGTGCCCTCCATCTCGATCGGGTTCTGCGTGGCCACGACGAGGAACGGCCGGGGCACGTCCTGGCTGACCGAGTCGACGGTCACCCGGCGCTCGGCCATCACCTCCAGCAGCGCGGCCTGGGTCTTCGGCGTGCCCCGGTTGATCTCGTCCGCCAGCACCACGTTGGCGAAGATCGCGCCGGGGTGGAACTGGAACCGCTCGGCGTTCTGGTGGTACACCATCACGCCGGTGATGTCGCCGGGCAGCAGGTCGGGCGTGAACTGGATGCGGCTCCACCCGCCGCCGATGCTGGCCGCGATGCACCGCGCCATGGTCGTCTTCCCGACCCCGGGCACGTCCTCGATCAGCAGGTGCCCCTCGGCGAACAGCGCGGCCACCGCGAGCCGGACGACGTCCTCCTTGCCGCGCATCACCACCTGCACGTTCTCGGCGATGAGGTCGTAGGCGACCTTGGGAGTGGGTGTCACTGCAGTTCCTTGCCCTTTCCTCGACGCGAACTCGCCGGCAGCACCGGCCCGATCCAGAAGACGACGCCTCTGATCCGCCCGGCTATCCCGGCGCTCCCGTCCAGTCGTCCGTGGCCTGGCCCGCCGGGGTCGTCATGTTGACCGTGATCTTGATGCTGCCGATCCAGGTGACGTTGTTGATGACGATCTCGGAAGGCCCGTCGCAGGGCGCAGAACTCGGAAAGAAGCCCATGAAGCGCGCCTCGCAGGTAGCGGACGAGCCCTTGCCGTCGGCGTCGACGCTCACGATCAGCCTGTTGCCGTCACCCCGCACGCGGGTGATCTCCACGGTGGGCGGGCCCGACGGCACGGTGACGCTCTGCTTGCCGGGCTTCCCCGTGAGCATGGGAGAACCGGACGGGCCGTGCCGGGTGACCGCGCGGACGGTGATGGTCGTGGTGCCCGTGATCCCCTGGAATTCCGTGCTCTGGCCGGAAACCTCGCGTTCGCCCTTGCCGGACGCGCTCACCAGGTAGTGCACCAGCTCAGCCCCGTGGCGCTCGGGTTCGGTCCAGGTCACGGAGACCCGTCCGTCGGCGCCCGCCTTCGCGGTGACCTTCGGCGCTTCGGCCGCGCGTCCCGGCACCACCGCCTTGGCGCTGGCGCCTGAGCCGCGACCCGCCGAGTTCTCCGCGGTCACGGTGATCACGTAGGACTTGCCGTTGGTCAGCCCGCTCACGGTGGCGCTCGACGCCGACCCGTCGACGGTGGTCGAGCCGCCCGACCAGCTCAGCCGGTACCTGGTGATCCGCGCGCCGTTGTTCGCGGCGGCGCCCCAGGTCACCGTGGCCGAGCCGTCGCCGGCGACCGCCTTGACGTTGCGGGGCGCGCCGGGCGGCGTCGCGGCCGCGACGACATCCGACAGCACGCCCGGCACCAGCGGCTCCGAGTCCGGCGGGTCCTCGGTGGTCGCCGCGTCGGCCGTCCCGTTGCGGGCGGCGTCGTCGATGGACACCTCGGCCGCCGATCCGTCCTCGCCGTCGACCACCAGCACCCGCGAGCCGTCCGAGGTGTCGACGTAGATCCGGTTGTCCTCGCCCAGCGCCGGTCGCGGCGGTTCGCCGTTCTCCGGAAGCTTCTTCGAGCTCTTCAGCTGGCCCTTGCTGTCGTAGGTGAGCACTTCGTGCCGGGTCTCGTCGACCACCATGACGACGTGCGAGGCCGCGACGGGTCCGGCGATCTTGCCTTCCCCGGGCAGGTCCACCGAGACGGGCCGGGCGGTCGGGCCGTTCTTCTCCAGCCCGGCGGTGTCGATCAGGTGCAGCTGCTTGCGATCCGGGTCGACGACGGCGAGCCGCCCGTCGACGGCGCTGTTGGCGACCTGCGCCGTGGGCGGCAGTTTGAGCCCGATCTCGGCGGATCCGCCGAGCCCGTCGCCGCTGATGGTGTGCAGCGTGTCCGCCGTGGTGTCGATGACCACCGCCCGGTCGCCGACGACGGCCAGCGCGCCGCCATGCCCCTTGGGCAGTTCCGCGGGACAGGCGAGCCGGGTGGCGTCTCGCGGCAGCTGGCAGATCGAACCGGTGTCGATCCGGTGCAGCCACACCGTTCCGTCGGAGGTCGCCACCGGCATGGACAGCGGGCCGCCCGCCGGGACGGTGGCCGTCGGGTCGCCGAGGCGCGCTACCCGGCCCGCGTTGCGGTAGACCAGGTACGGGCCGCCCGCGACCTCCAGCACGACCGGCCGCTCGGCGGCGGGTGGGGCGACGCTGTTCTCGACGCTCAGCGTCGACTTGCTGAACTCCGTGATCCGCGACCGCTCGACGACGTATCCGGAGCGCTCGCCCTGCACGACCTGGCTGCCCTGCTCCGCGCCGGGCACGCTCGCCCGCGCATCCACCTGGCCGGTCGACCCGTCGACGTGGAACGCCGACTGCGAAGCGCTGTTGTAGACCCAGTGGCCGACCTGGACGAACTGCAGGCCGGGCGGAACGGACGCCTGTCCGGTCACGGCCAGGCCGACCAGTCCCACGCAGCCGGCGACCAGCAGCGCGATCGCCGCGCGGCCGCGCGCGACGGCGCGAAGCCGCTGCAAGGCCGGGGATTTCGAGCCGGACGAGTCGTCAGTCACCCGATGACATTAACAAGCGGTCGATGAAGATCTGATGATAATCGCCAATCTCGGCCGGGAGCGATCCGCTGTCACCGAATCCTCATTTTCCCTGCGGACACTGGACCCGGGGAAGGCACGAGGAGGCAGCACGGTGACCGATCCAGGCGCGACCCGAGCCGGCGTGCGAATCAACGCACCGGCGATCCCGCAACCGCGACCGATTCCGGCGTGGCAACCGGCGCCGACCATGCACCCGGTCGCCGCCCCGCCGCCCGAGCCCGCGGCTCGATCTGCCGCCGGGCCGCCGGAAACGACGTCCGCTCGAGCACGTCCGCTCGGCGGGATCGGGGTGCTGCAGATCATGTGCTGGCAGCTCGTGCTGATCGCGGTCGTGCTGGTCATCGGCAGGCCGTGGCCCGCGATCGCCGCGGTCGTCCTCGCGGCCGCGATCGTCCTGGCACTGACCGCGGTTCGCACCCGCGACCGCTGGCTGTACGAATGGCTCGCGTTGTCCTGGAAGTACTTGCTGCGCAAGCGCGACCGGGATCTGCGGAGCGCGGACGAGGCCGGACGCGCCCTGCTGCGCCTGATCTCGCCGGAATCGGTGTGGCTCGTGGACGACGTCGGCGACGACGTGGTGTCGATGCTCAGCCGGGCCTCCGGGATCTCAGCGGTGCTGCAACCGAGAACGACCGCACGCGCCCCGAAACCGATGCCGCCGCCGGAGACGATGCTGCCACCGCTGAGCGAGCAGGCGCCGGCCTTCGCCGTGCAGGTGGTGCACCACGCCGGGTTCAGCCAGGCGCACGCACCACGTGTCTGGCTGACCCTGCAAGTGCTGCGCACGGTCGAAGTGCATCGGGACGCGGAAGTCCGGCAAACGCTGGGCAACGCCGTCCGGCGGGTGAAGCGCCAGCTCCGCCGCGACGGCACGCCCACCAGAGGACTCACCGAGCACGAGGTCCTCGGCACCATCTCCTCGCTCGCCCACGTCACGGCCGACCGCAGCCGCATCCGGGAGCAGTGGCGGCTCTGGCACACCGGCCCGGTCTCGCAGGCGACCTTCGAACTCGAAGGCTGGTCGGGCCTTTCCCCGGCGGTCGCAACGCAGGCATTGCACCGGCTGCTCGCGGCCGCGCCGCACGCAGCGGTGACGATCGCCGTCACGGCCCACCGGTCGACGACCGACAATGAGCCCCGCGTGAGCGCGACGATGCGCTTGGCGGCGGCGAACCTCCAAGCGCTGGAGCACACGACGCAGGTCCTGACCAGGCTGGCTCGCGGCTGGGGCATCGGCGTGGAACGCCTCGACGGGCGGCACACCCGGGGAGTGGCAGCCACCCTGCCGATCGGCCTCCCGGACGCACGGCAGGACCGCTGACAGCGGACACCAACGTCCTCATCGGACACTGCGACCGAAGGCGTCGATGTTTCCCATCACCAGCAGAAACCTTCCCCGCGAGACCGCGCTCGAACCTTCGCCGCACGTGATGTCAGCTCAGCGGCCGGATGCCCCAGACCTCTTCGAGCACCCGCGGGGTCAGGACGGCGCCGGGTGCGCCCGCGGCGACCAGCTTTCCGCCGTCGAGCACCAGGCAGTGATCAGCACGCATCGCTTCGGCGAAGTCGTGGGTCACCTGAACCACGGTCGTCCCTTGCGCTTTGGTGTTCTCGAGGGCCGCTGAGATCAGGCGTCGCGCTTCGGCGTCCAGCCCGGAACCCGGCTCGTCGAGCAGGAGCAGACCGGACTCCTGGGCGAGCCCTTGCGCGAGCAGGGCGCGCTGGCGCTGGCCACCCGACAACGAACCGAGTCGGCGGGCCGCCACCGGGAGGAGCTCCAGGCCGGCCAGGCATTCCTCGACGACGGCTCGGTCATGGGCGGTCAGGCGCCGCCACGGGCCGCGGTGCGCCCATCGCCCCATGGAAACCGTGTCGCGGACGCTGATCGGCAGCGAATCGGACACCGCACTTCGTTGCGCGACGAACGCGGGTTCCCGGTCCCGCTCGACCGAACCCGCGGCGGGCCTGAGCACACCCGCGAGCACGCCGAGCAACGTCGACTTCCCGGAGCCGTTGGGACCGACGACGGCTGTCATCCGCCCGCGCGGGAACGTGGCGCTGAAACCGCGCAGCACCGGTTCGCGCGTGTAGCCGACCGTCAGGTCGCGGACGGTGATCTCCGGTTGATCGCTGGTGATCGTCACAGCACCCCTCGCACGGTGTTCGGCGTCACCGAACCATATCTACATTGATAATCATTTTCAATATAGAGTGCTGCCTCATGGATTGGCTGTTCGTCCCGTTCGAGGTGTCGTTCGTGGCGCGGGCGCTGTGGGCCGGGACGCTCGTCTCGTTGATCTGCGCGCTGGTCGGCACGTGGGTCGTCCTGCGCGGCATGGCGTTCCTCGGCGACGCCATGTCGCACGGGATGCTCCCCGGTGTCGCGCTGGCCTCGCTGCTGGGCGGGAACCTGCTGCTCGGAGCGGCGCTCAGCGCAGGTGCGATGACGCTCGGCGTGACCGCGCTCGGCAGGTCGTCGCGGCTGTCGCAGGACACCGCCATCGGGCTGCTGTTCGTCGGGATGCTGTCGCTGGGCGTGATCATCGTTTCGCACTCGCAGTCCTTCGCGGTCGACCTGACCGGCTTCCTCTTCGGTGACGTCCTGGCAGTGCGCGGGCAAGACCTCGCCTACCTCGCAGCGGCGCTGGTCGTCGCCGCGGCGGTGTCCGTGCTCGGCCACCGCTCGTTCGTCGCGCTCGCCTTCGATCCGCGGAAGGCGCACACGCTCGGCCTGCGGCCCCGCCTGGCGCATGCCTGCCTGCTCGGCCTGATCACGCTGGCGATCGTCGCGTCGTTCCACGTCGTCGGAACGTTGCTGGTGTTCAGCCTTCTCATCGCGCCACCCGCCGCAGCCGTCCTCTGGGTCGACAGGATTCCCGCGATCATGCTCGTCGCGGCGTTGATCGGGACTGCCGCGACGGTCATCGGGCTGGTCGGCTCGTGGCACTGGGGCACCGCGGCCGGAGCGACGATCTCGGCGTCCGCGGTCGCGCTGTTCTTCCTCTCCGCGCTCGGTGCGGAAATCCGCCACCGCATGCAGCGGATCTCAACCACGTCAGGCGAGTAGAAGCCGGAATCCAGGGGTGATCGTGAGCCACATCAGAAAGAAATCCACCGCCGTCGCGGGATTGTCGGTCGCCGCGGCGGTCCTCGCGGGATGCGCCGGGCCGGATACGCCGACGCAGCCCGAAGAGTTACCGCACGGCTACGTCGAAGGCGCGGAGGAGGCAGCCGAGGCGCAGTCGCGCCTGGTGGTCGCCGACGCGGATGCCGGAACCGTGCGCGTGCTGGACCTGATCACCGGCGATGTCACGGACGCCGGTCAGGTGCGCGGTGTCGAGGACGTCGTCGGTGACGGGCGGTTCGCCTACCTGGCATCGGGCCAGTCGGTCCGGATCGTCGACAGCGGATCCTGGATGGTCGACCACGGCGATCACGTGCATTACTACCGCGCCGCCGTTCGCGAGGTCGGCACGATCGCGGGAACCGGGCCGGTGCGCGCGTACCGCGATCCAGCGGTCGTCGCGGTGTCGTTCGGCGACGGCACGGCCAGCCTGCTGGATCGCGCCGAGCTGGATGCGGGCACGATCGCCGAGACGGGCAAGGTCGAGGACGTGGCGCGTGGCGCGGCGGTGCTGCCCTTCGACGGCCACGTCCTCGTACCGGTCGAGCAGCCCGGTCGGGCCGGCGCGGTGCAGGTCCGGAGCCGGGACGGGCAGCCGGTCACGACCATCGACCAGCCCTGCCCCGGCCCGGCCGGTGCCGCTGTCACCCGGCGAGGCGTCGTGTTCGGTTGCGCCGACGGCGCTCTCCTGGTCGGTTCGAAGGACGGCAGGTTCAGCGGCGAGAAGATCCCGTACCCGCGGCCGGTCCCAGAGGACGAGCGAGCGCAGGAGTTCGACCATCGGCCGGGCAGCGACACGCTCGCGGCGAAAGCCGGTGAAACCGGCGTCTGGTCGCTCGATGTCGCGCACCGCAAGTGGACGTACGTCGCCACCGGCCCGGTGCTGGCGGCCAACGCTGTCGGCGCCGGCGGGCCCCTTCTGGCCCTCACCTCGGATGGGGCGCTGCACGCGTTCGACGGCGAAACCGGCCAGGAGACGGCGGTCGTCCCGCTGCTGAGCGATCCGGTGGCGGGCGGGGCCGAACCGACGATCGAGATCGACACCAGCCGGGCCTACATCAACGACGCGACCGCGGGCGTCGTCCACGAGATCGACTACAACGACGCGCTCCGCCGCGCTCGCACCTTCGAACTCGGCGGCCGGGCCACTCACCTGGTGGAGACGGGACGATGAGCGCTGGAAAACGAAACGGCGGCCGACGCTCCGCCCGGCTCCTCATCGCCTCGGGGATCGCATTCCTGCTCGCGCTCACCGGCTGCGCCGCCGGGGAGCAGGACCGCTCGGGCGTGGTCGTCACGACCAACATCCTCGGCGACATCACCCGGCAGATCGTCGGCGACGAAGCCGAGGTGACGGTGCTGATGAAGCCCGACGCGGACCCGCACTCCTTCGGGATCTCGGCGCAGCAGGCGGCGGAGCTGGAGCAGGCCGGCCTCGTCGTCCACAATGGATTGGGCCTGGAAGAAGGCGTGGCGCGCAACGTCCAGGCGGCGGAAGCCGCCGGGATCCCGACCCTGGCCGTGGGCTCCGAGGTGGATCCCGTCCGCTACACCGCAGCGGGCACCGACGGCCGCCTCGACCCGCACTTCTGGACCGACCCGCAGCGCGTGAGCCGGGCGGTCGACGTGATCGCCGAGCAGGTCATCACGCACGTCGAGGGCGTGGATCCGCAGGCCGTGCGCGCCAACGCGGCGCGGTACCGGGCCGCGGTCGACCGGCTCGATGCGGAAATGGGCCGGCAGTTCGCCGGCATCCCGGCCGAACGCCGCAAGCTGGTGACCAACCACCACGTGTTCGGCTACCTCGCGCAGCGGTACGACTTCGAGGTCGTCGGCGCGGTGATTCCCAGCGGAACAACGCTCGCCTCGCCCAGCGCGTCAGACCTGCAGTCCCTCGCGGACACGGTTCGCGCGGCCGGCGTCCCGGCGATCTTCGCCGACTCCTCCCAGCCGGACCGCCTCGCGCAAGTCCTCGCCGACCAGGCCGGACTGGACGTCGAGGTCGTGCCGCTGTTCTCCGAATCGCTGAGCCGGCCGGGCCGGGGCGCCGGCGACTACCTGGAAATGATGCGGTCCAACGCCGAGTCCATCGCACGGGGACTCGGCCGGGGCTGAACCGCGCGAGCCCGGAGCCCGGGCACCTGCTGGATTCGTCCGTCCGAAGTGGATTGGAAGATGATGATGAACACCGGTTCTCGCAAGAAGATCGCCGCAGCGTCCGCGGCGTTATCCCTCACCGTCGTGCTGGGTTCCTGCGGCACCGCGCAGGCACCGCCCCGGGAGAACGCGGTGGCCGATCCGGTCACCGTGACCTACGACGGTGGCGTCTACGTCCTCGACGGCAGGACCCTGGAAGTCGTCAAGGACCTGCCGCTGGCAGGCTTCAACCGCCTCAACCCGGCCGGCGACGACCGCCACGTCCTGGTTTCCACCGCGACGGGTTTCCGCGTGCTCGACGCGGCCGGCGCGAACCTGAGCGACGTCGAGTTCAAGGGCGCCAAGCCCGGTCACGTCGTGCCGCACGCCGGCAAGACCGTGCTCTTCTCCGACGGCACCGGCGAAGTCACGGTCTTCGATCCCGAAGCGCTCGGTTCCGGCATGCCGCCGACCGAGGTGTACCGGACGCCCGAACCGCACCACGGCGTCGCGATCGAGCTGGCCAACGGCGAGCTCGTGGTCACGGTCGGAAACGAGGAGGAGCGGGTCGGCATCGCGGTGCTCGACGCCGCGCGCAAGGAGATCGCGCGCAGCGAGGAATGCCCCGGCGTGCACGGCGAAGCGACCGCGCAGGGCGAGGCCGTCGTGATCGGCTGCGAGAACGGTGTGCTGATCTACCGCGGCGGCACCATCACGAAGGTCGCCGGCCCCACCGAGTACGGCCGGATCGGCAACCAGGCCGGCTCCGCCGCGTCGCCGGTCGTGCTGGGCGACTACAAGAAGGACGAGCACGCCGAACTGGAGCGCCCCCAGCAGGTTTCGCTCATCGACACCACCACCGGAAGCCTGCGGCTGGTCGACATCGGCACCAGCTACACCTTCCGCTCCCTCGCCAGGGGGCCGCAGGGCGAGGCCCTCGTCCTGGGCACCGACGGCCGGATCCACCAGATCGACCCGGTGACCGCCCAGGTCACGCGGGCGATTCCGGTCCTGGACCCGTGGCAAGAACCGCTGGAGTGGCAGCAGCCGCGGCCCGCGATCTTCGTCCGCGGCGGCACCGCCTACGTCACGGATCCGGCGCAGAAGAAGATCCACGCGATCGATCTGGCATCGGGGAACAACCTCGCCACCGGCGACCTGCCCGCCACCCCGAACGAACTCAGCGGCGTCCGCCCCTGACACGCTGACCGAGGCGATCTTCGACGCCTCGTTGCGCCGCCGAACCCGGTACCGGCGGTGGCCGCAGCTCACGACGAGCCCGGCCACCGCCGGGCGCAGTTCGGAACCCGGAGGCGTGACGGCGCGGCAGGCCGTCAGAGGTATTGGCCGAACTGGTCGGTTCTGGTTGCCAGGTGGTTGATGTGGACTCCGGACAGGTCCGCCGGGCGCAGGAGGCCGACCTCCGCCGGGTCCTGCCGTTCGGCGGCCGTGATCCGCTCGCCCTGCAACGCGATCGCCCGGTCCAGCAGGTTTCGGACGACCCGGCCGTTGCCGAACGATTCGTCCCGGCTCGTCGCCCGCAGGATTCGGCGGACCTCCGCGCGGACGCCTTCGTGGACGGTGAACCCCGCCGTGCTCGCCAGGCTCTCGAAGATCTCGACGAGCTCCGCCTCGTCGTAGTCCGGGAAGTGCACCACCGAGGGGAAGCGCGAGGCCAGGCCGGGGTTGGTGCGCAGGAACTCCGTCATCCGGCTCTCGTACCCGGCCGCGATCACCACCAGGTCGTCGCGGTGCTCCTCCATCAGCCGCAGCAGTTCCGCGATCGCCTCCGGGCCGTAGGAGTGCCTGCCGTCCGGCGGCGTCAGCGCGTACGCCTCGTCGATGAACAGGACGCCGCCCCGCGCTCGCTCCACCGCCGCGCGGACCTTCGGCGCGGTCTGGCCGATGTACTCGGCGATCAGGTCCGCGTGCGAAACCTCCACCAGGTGGCCGGAGGACAGCAGGCCGAGCTTCGCGTACACCGCCGCGACCAGCCTGGCGACCGTCGTCTTCGCCGTGCCCGGATTGCCGGTGAACACCAGGTGCCTGGTGCGGGCCGCGAGCGGCAGCCCGGCGCCGCGGCGCAGCCGGTCCGCTTCCGCTTCGGCGACCAGCAGGCGCACTTCGCGCTTCACCGACTCCAGCCCGATCAGGCCGTCGATCGCCGCCAGCGGGTCCGCCGGGAGGTCCGCGTGCACCGGTTCGACCGGGGTGTCCGGCACGTCCACGGCCTCGATCCGGTGCAGCGACTCGTCCGCGCTCACCACGCCGTCCGCGAGGATTCGCCTGGACTGCAACGAGACCGCGCGTTCCAGCAGGCTGACCGCGAGGCGGCCGTTGGTCATCGCCGCGTCGCGGCGGGCCGTGCGGACCACTGCCCGGGCCTTCTCCGGCACCCCGTCGCCGAGCGCGAAGCCCGCCGCCGCGGCCTTGCGCTCGAACAGCTCCACGACCTGCTCGTCGGTCAGGTCCGGGAAGCGCACCACCTTCGGGAAGCAGGCCGCCAGTTCCGGGGTCGCCTTGAGCAGGCCGTTCACCGCGGCGTCCGGGCCGCACAGGACCACCAGCAGATCCGCCGAGCGCGACTGCAGGCCCGCCAGCAGCGCGTCGATCACGCCCTGGTTGCGGGCCCGGTCGACGTCGATGCCGGGCCGGGCGAGCGTGCCCGCGTCCTCGATGCACAGCACGCCGCCCATGGCCCTGTCGAGCGCGCGCTGCACCCCGGTGGCCGCCTCCGCCACGTGCCGCCCGGCGAGGTCCGCGCAGTCGACCACCACCAGGTGCCCGGAGGACAGCAGGCCGAGATCCGCGCAGGTCCGGCCCAGGACCCCGGCCACGGTCGTCTTCCCGGTCCCCGGCGCACCGGTGAACACCAGGTGCCGAGGGCGCACCGCGCCCGGCATCCCGGCCTCTCGGCGCAGCTTCGCGGCCCGGACCTCGGCGAGGACCAGGTCCAGTTCGCGGCGGAGCGAGTCCAGGCCGACGCAGTCCGCCAGGTCGGTACCGGCCGAGTGCTCCGGCAGGTCGCGGCCGAGCACCTCCACCGGTCCCCCGCTGTTGCGGGCGCGGGCCGCGTCGACGCCGCGCCGCGCCAGGTCCTCGATCAGCCGGGCGCCACGCATGTTCTGCGGCCCCACCGCCGCCAGCCGGGCAGCCGACCGCGCGGCCTCGTCCGCGGCGGTGGCGCCCCGCCGGGCCACCGCGCGCCGGAACAGCTCGCCGAGGTCCTCCGGCGCGAAGTCGGCGGTCCTGGCGACCCGGAACTGCTGGAGCAGCGCCGGATTCACCGCGCCCACCCGGTCGTCTCCCCCGGCCCGGCACACCGCGATCACGTGCAGCTCCGGCAACCGCTTCACCAACCGCCGCAATTCCTCCAGCAGCGCGGCACCGGACCGCTCCAGGCCCGCCAGCTGGTCGAGGCCGTTCACCACCAGCACGTCGTGGGCGCCGAGGCCCTGCGTCTTCTGCTGCAGGTGCACCACGGCGTTGCTGACGTCGAGGCTGGCGAACTCGGCCTCGGAAACCCATGCCTCGGTGCGGTTGCCGCCCGCCTTGAGCAGCATGCCGCGCAGCACTCCCGCCGCCGTGCCCCGCCCCGTGCTTTCCGGGCCGGTCAACAACATCCGCACCACCCTGGTGCGGCCGTGCCGGAAATCCGCCAGCTCGGCGCGGACCGCCGCGGCCAGCTCCGGCTGGCCCACCAGGGCCGCCGCCGGATCCGCGGCCGCCGAGTGCAGTTCCTCGCCGCCGACCAGCTTCGGCACCAGTGGGTTGAGCACCCTGCGCGGCCGGGCCAGCACCCGCAGTTGCCGCTGGAAGTCCCGCACCGGGACGAAGCAGCTCGGCGTCACGATGCCGTCCGGCAGGCCCTGCACCACGCCGCTGATCCGCATCGCCATGTCCAGCCAGGCGCGGCAGACGTCCACCTCGCCCGCCAGCACCGCGCGCCCGAGCCACCCCAGCACGAGGTTGTGCCAGCTGTCGCCGTCGAAGTTCTCCTTGAGCCGGACGAACATGGCCTGCACGACCTCGAACATCGCGTGGCCCGTGGTGAGCGCGAGTTCGACCGGCACCTCCGCCAGCTCGGCCTGCAGCATCAGGCCGGCCAGCGCGATCTCGTGCTCCACCGAATAGTCGATGTCGGGGATCGGGCCGGCACCTGCGACGCCCGGCGACCGCTCCAGCAACCGCTGGTGCGCGGCCAGGAACCCCGAGCACGCCCAGTCCAGGTAGCCGGCCGGGCCGCTGAGCTCGGGCAACGCCGCCAGGACCGACTCGTCCGCGCGCTGCGCCCACAGGTCCGCCAGCCTGCCGAGGGGCGCGACGAGGTCCTGCTTGGCGAGCGCCGGGTCCGCCGCGCGCATGTCGTGCAGCGCGATCAGCGCCTGGCGGCGCGGTTCGAGCGGTTCGATCCCGGCGAACACGTCCAGGCAGCGGCGGGCGACGCCGAACGCCAGCTCCCGCAGATCGGGGTCATCACCGGCACCGTCGAGCAGCCACTCCACCGGCGGCCGGAACCGCGACGCGCTCGCGCTCCAGGACCAGGTGCGGTTGGGCCGCCACGGCTGGGCCGCGAAGCCGCCCATGGTCTCCCGCTGCAGGTCGGCGGCGTTGCCGCCGCGGACCGCCGCCGTGCCGACCAGGAACTCCAGCAGGAACCACAGCTCCGCTCCAATGACGGTGGTGTCCTCGGCGAAGAACTCCGGCAGTTCCACGGCCAGCGCCTCCGCGGCCGGGTCGCGGTTGAGCTCGACCGCGCGCTCCCCGATCTCCTCGTACAACCCGTCCGGCACCCGCCACGGACCGTGCGAGTACACGTCCAGCACGGGCTCGTCGGACAGCAGCAGCTGGAGGTGCTCGGGCAGCAGGGGTCGGTCCACGGTCGGCCACCTTACTTCCGCCCGCCGGCCACCCGATTCCAGGCGAAGACCACCGATCACTCACCCGACGGTGAAGCGCCGGGAACGCCTCGCCACCGGATGACCGCCAGTAGCCGGATCATCGCTGTCGGTCCTGGTTCCGGCGCCGCGACTGCTCCTCTCCGCGCACGACCGACCACTGGGAATGACATTCCCAGTCACTGGGAAGAATTGCTGGGCAGCTGGTCACCGCCGACGTAGCGTGCCCGCCGTGACAAGCCCGGAAACCAACCGGAAAGCCGGTACGCGAGCAGCGCGGATCCTTGCCGTGTTCGCCGAGAGGGAGAGCGCGACGGCGGAGGAGATCTCCGCCGGTACCGGGATCCCGTCGAGCGCCGTGTACCGGCACCTGACGACGTTCGTCGAAATCGGGCTGGTGCACCAGGCGCGCACGCGCGGCCGCTACTGCGCGGGGTCGCTGACGGTGCAGATGGCCGAGAACTACCGGCGCGAGGTGCTCAGCCAGGGCGGGGTGAAGCGCCGCCTCCGGCGGCTGGCGGCCGACACCGACGAGCTCGCGGCGTTCCTCATCGCCCGCGACAACGACGTGCTCTGCGTCGAAGCGGCCGAGGGGACGCGCGTCGTCCGGTGCAGCTTCTCCCCCGGGCTGAGCAAGCCGCTCACCTTCGGCGCCAGCGCCCAGGCCCTGCTGGCGCACCTGCCCGAGGACCGGGTCGCGCGCGCCGCCGCGGCGCACGGGCTGACCCCACCGCAGGTCCACAAGCTGGAGATCGACCTGCGGCGCGTCCGGGGCCAGGGCTTCGCGGTGAGCGTCGGGCAGGTCGATCCGGGCGTGTGGGGCGTGAGCGTGCCCGTGCTGGACCGGAAGCAGAACCTCGTCGGCGTGGTCAGCACGATGGCCCCGGACTTCCGGGTCCGGCCTCGGCACGATTCCCTCGTCACGCTCACGCACGCCGCAGCGCAGGACATCAGCAGACTGGAGGAGTACGCGTGAGCACATCCGTTCCCGATTGGACCGGACGCGTCGACGGCCCCGGGCCGGAACATCGCAGGTGGCACAACGCGATCAACGAATCACCCGGTGTCACCGGCGCTTCGCTGATCGGTTTTCCCTGCGACATCGGCGTCCACCGCAACGGCGGTCGTCCAGGGGCCCAGGCGGGGCCGGGCGCGATCCGCGCGGCCCTGGGGGGTTTTGCGATCCAGCCGGAGGTCGTCGTGCACGACGCCGGCGACGTCGCGGTCGCCGGTGACGCCCTCGAAGCCGCGCAGGACGACCTCGCCGAGGCGGTCGCGGAACAGCTCCGCGGCGGAAACCTCCCGGTCGTGCTCGGCGGCGGGCACGAGACCGCCTACGGTTCCTACCTCGGGCTCGCCCGCAGCGGCCTGCTGGACGGTCGGCGGCTGGGCGTGCTCAACCTCGATGCGCACTTCGACCTTCGGGAGGCCGATCGCGCGTCGTCCGGCACCCCGTTCCGGCAGATCGCCGTCGGAGAAACCGGGCGCGGCGCCGAATTCACCTACGCGGTGATCGGAATCAGCCAGCCCAGCAACACCGCCGCGCTGTTCGCCACCGCGACCGAGCTCGGCGTCCGCCACCTCCAGGACCTCGACTGCCAGGAACGGCACATCGAGGACGTCCTCGAATTCGTCCGGGCCTTCATCGCGGACGTCGACGCGCTGTACCTGTCGATCGATCTCGACGTGCTCCCCGCCGCACAGGCGCCGGGGGTCAGCGCTCCTTCGACCCTCGGCGTACCCGCCGGTGTCGTCATCGAGGTGTGCCGGCTGGTCGGCGGCGACCCGAAGCTCGCCCTGGCCGACATCACCGAACTGAACCCCGCCCACGACATCGACAACCGCACCGCTCGGATCGCGGCCCGCCTCGTGCACACGATCGTGACGAGCGCCGCCGACCGGTCTGTCCCGGAAGGACACTGAATGCCCCGTCAGCGAACCTGGGCGCGGCTCGCGACCGCGCTCGTCGCCTGCCTGCTCGTGCTCGTGCCCACGAGCGCGACGTCCGCGGCAGAACCGCCCACCGCCAAGCTCGACGCGCTGCGTTCCGGGCAGGCCACGCTCCGGGTCGGCACCGATGCGACCTTCCCGCCGTTCGAGTTCACCGACGCCCAGGGAAAGCAGCTCGGTTTCGACATCGACCTGGTCCGGGCGCTGGCCGCGCGGGCCGGTATCAAGAACGTCGAATTCGCCCAGATGCCGTTCGGCAACATCGTTCCCGCGCTGCAGGCGAACCAGATCGACGTGGGCGCCTCGGCGATCTACATCAGCACCGAACGCGCCAAAGCCGTTGATTTCTCGGACATCTACTACCCCGGCGGCCTCGCCATCTTCGCGAACGAGAAGGACAACTCCATCGCGTCGCTCGGGGACCTCGCGGGCAAGCGGGTCGCCGTCCAGGTGGGCACGAAGTCCGTCGAGTGGCTCAAGCAGCACCAGCCCGCCGCAGAGCTGATCACGGTGCAGACCAACGAGCAGATGTTCTCGTCGGTGCGGCTGGGGCAAGCGGACGCCGTCGTGACCGGCGCGCCCGCCGGGAAGTACTTCATCGCCCAGCAGGGCGGCCTCAAGCAGATCGGTGACCGCCTGACCGAGGAGAACTACGGCTACGCCTTCCAGAAGGCCGATCCGGCCCTGCGGGACGCGTTCAACACCTCGCTCAAGCAGATGCACGACGACGGCTCCTACGCGCAGATCACCGAGAAGTGGTTCGGCGCGGAGACCACGGCGGCCAAGCCGGGCGGGCACCCCCTGTTCAACGTGGCCACCATCATCGAGTCCTCGGGCCAGATCTGGCAGGGCCTCCTCGTCAGCATCCAGGTCATCCTGAGCGCCCTGGTGCTCAGCCTGCTGCTCGGCACCATCGGCGGTTTCGCCAAGCTCAGCCGGATCGCGCCGCTGCGGTGGCTCGGCAACGCCTACGTCTCGGTCATCCGCGGGACGCCGTTCGTGGTCCAGCTGTTCTTCATCTACTTCGGACTCCCCCAGCTCGGCCTGCAACTCCCGCCCATGGCCGCCGGGATCATCGCGCTCGGGCTCTACAGCGGCTCGTACGTGACCGAGATCTTCCGCGGCGCCGTGCAGTCCGTCGACCGCGGTCAGCTGGAAGCGTCGCGGTCGTGCGGGATGTCGCACGCCTCGGCCATGCGCCACGTGATCATCCCGCAGGCCTTCCTGCGCATGCTCCCGCCGCTGGGCAACGAGTTCGTCTCGATGACGAAGAACTCGGCGCTGGTGTCCTTCGTGACCATCCACGAGTTGTTCCTCGTGGGGCAGACCATCATCTCGCGCACCTTCGACGCGCTGACGGTCTACCTGTTCATCGGCCTCCTCTACTACCTGATGACCAACCTCATCGGTTTCGCGACGAGCACCATCGAGAAGAAGATGGCGGTGTACATCTGATGGCACTACTGGAAGTCCGGGACCTGACCAAGGTCTACGGCGACGTCAAGGTGCTCGACGGGATCGACTTCACGATCGAGCCCGGCGAGGTGGTCGCGGTGATCGGCCCCAGCGGCGGCGGGAAGTCCACCTTCCTGCGCTGCCTCAACCTGCTGGAAACCCCGACCTCCGGCAGCGTGCGGTTCGACGGCGACGAGCTGACCGGGCGCGGTGTCGACCTCGACCGGCTGCGGTCCCGGATGGGCATGGTGTTCCAGCACTTCAACCTGTTCCCCAACATGACCGTGCTGCGCAACGTCGTGCTGCCCCAGGTGAACGTGCTCAAGCGGTCGAAGGCCGAGGCCGAGGCGAAGGCGCGCGGCCTGCTGCAGCGCGTCGGCATGCTCGAACGCGCGGACGCTTACCCGAACAGGTTGTCCGGCGGGCAGAAGCAGCGCGTCGCGATCGTCCGCGCCGCCGCGATGGACCCGAAGCTGATGCTCTTCGACGAGCCGACGTCCGCGCTGGACCCCGAGGTCGTCCAGGACGTTCTCGACATCATGTCCGAGCTCGCCCGCGACGGCATGACCATGGTCGTCGTCACCCACGAGATGGGCTTCGCCCGCAAGGTCGCCGACCGCGTCGTGTTCGTCGACGGCGGGAAGATCGCCGCCGACCTCCCGCCGGAGGACTTCTTCTCGGACGGCAACGCGAATCCCCGCATCCGCACCTTCCTGGACAAGGTGCTCTGACCGGCTCCGCTGCCCGGACGTGCCTGCGCAAGGCGCGTCCGGGCGGCGGGCCAGCCCTGGCGGATCGGGCTCGGTGCGGGCGACGGCTGCACACCGAATCCGAACACCGCCGAGCCTTCCTCGGCACCGCCGTGGCGGCGCCGTCAGGAGAAGTCCAGCACCAATCTCCCGCGCAGGCCGCCTGCCTCCAGCAGGCGGTGGGCTTCGGCCGCTTCCTCGGCGGGGAGAACCTTGGCGACGCGCAACGTCAACGTGCCGTCCTCGACCTGGCGGCGAAGCGCGTCCAGCCCCTTGGTGTCGGTGATGCCGTCGGGTGCCATCACCGGGTGCACCCTGATGCCTCGCTCGGCCGGGCCGGACCAGCCGCGGAGTTCGGCCAGCGCCCCACCATCCGCGATCGCGGGCACTACCTCGGTGGTCTGGATCGAGCCGTCCACGAGGCCGGCAACGCCGTCGGGGACCAGCGCGCGAATCCGATCGGCGACATCGGTGCCTCGCTCGACGACGTGGTCGGCACCGAAACCACGCACGAGCTCGACGTCGTGCGGGGCGGCGTCGGCGATCACCGTCAACCCGTCGGCTTTGGCCAGCTCGACCGCGTATCCGCCGACGGCGCCGGCCGCGCCGGTCACGGCGATGACCCCACCGCGCGACACGGCCAGCGCGTCCAGGGCAAGACGTGCGGTCATGGCGTTCATGAGCAACGTGGACGCCGCGGGGAAATCCGCGCCCTCCGGGGCGGGCACCACCGAGGCGGCCGGCACGACGACCTGTTCCGCGTAGGCCCCGCCGTGTGGGCTGATGAACAGCACCATGGCGATCACCCGCTGCCCCACCGCGAGTCGGTCGTCGGTCCCGGGCCCGACCTGGTCGATCACGCCCGCCACGTCCATGCCGGGCACGAACGGGGGCCGGCGGCCGGGCATGCGGACGGCGTGACCGCCGGTTCGCAGCATCACGTCGGTGGGACTCACCGCGGCGGCATGCACACGGATGCGGACCTCGCCGGGGCCCGCTTGCGGTTCGGGCAGATCCAGAACCTGGAGCGCTTCCGGGCCGCCGAAGTCGTAGACACCAATAGCCTTCACGCCCCGTGCAACCTGCCGCACCGGCACGAAATTCCGCCACACGCAGGCATCGTGCGATGACCCCTTGGAACGCAGAAGACTTCTCTGCGCTAGGCAAGTCGACGCGCCGCAACAGCCGTCGCTTGTCGCCTGACCTGTACCGGCCCCCTCAAGAAGCTAGGTGAAACAGTCGAAGTATGCCGCCGATCTACTCGTGGAATCGGGTCAGACGCTCGCTCAGGACCCGGTCGAGCGCCGCCCGTCCCGCCGGACCCCACGCCGGCTTGCCGCCGGGCAGGCCGCGGTCCCCGTTCTGGCCCATCAGCATCAGGAAGAGGCTCTTCAGCGCGGCCAGCCCGCGGGCGCGCCGGACCGTAGCCTCGTCAGCCTCCGCGTACGCGGCGAAGAAGCGTGCGGCCGCGCCCGCCGGCAGCAGCACCCAGGCGGCCGCCAGGTCCGACGCCGGGTCGCCGACGAACAGGTCGCCGAAGTCGACAACGCCCGCCAGCGTCCCGTCCGCGACGACGACGTTCGCGGGATGCAGGTCGCCGTGCACCCACACCGGCGGACCCTCCCATGCGGGGGCCGCGACGGCGTCGTCCCAGACGGCCCGGACGTCAGCGGCGTCGGAGCCGATCGCGTCAGCGTCGACGGAGTCGAAGAACTGGTCGAAACCGTCCGCGCAGTCCTTGGGATGCGCGCCGCGGCCCGTATCAACCGGTGCGTCGGCGGGCGCTGCCACATGCAGCGCCCGGAGGAACGCCGCCAGGGTGTCGGCCGCGTGCTCGCCGCGGGTGATCGACCCGTGGTCCAGCGGCAGGCCCGGCACCCACGTCACGACCGTCCAAATCTTGGGGAAACGCTCGGAGGGCGCACCACTCCGCACCGGGACGGGGATCGGCAGCGGCAGGCGCGGGGCGAGCAGCGGCAGCCACCGGCGCTCCTTGAGCTGGTGATCGGGGCCGGTGTCCATGCGCTGGATCCGCACGGCCAGCTCGTCCCCGAGGCGCCACATCTGGTTGCCCCAGCCGCCCTCCACCTCGCGGAGGGGCAGCTCGGCCAGGTCCGGATGCTGGTCCCGCAGCAGGTCGCGGATGAGACCCGCGGTGATCTCGGTCTCGATCTCGGTCATGCGGAGCAACCATACTGGGGTCGACCACGACAACGCTGTCCGACCGTTCCGACGTGCGATCGATGCGCAAGCTCCAGAGCATCACACCATCGCTGCTGCCCCAAGCAACCATGCAGCAGAGTGCCCGGTCAGGTCAGAACTGACCGGACACTCCTATCTCCGCGAACAGTACCGTCGGTTGGATCGCCACCGCTGTGGGCGCAGTGGCGATCCAACCGGACTCTGGTTGTCGAGATGCGGCGACGGTCGGCATGCCGAGATTGACCTGGCGGGTGATGCGCGTCAGCCTCAATGCGTCGGCTCGCTTTTCGCGCGAGCACTGGAGGGTCCGGTCGATCCCCTCGATCTCGCCCAGCCAACCCTCGGACACGGCGCGCTTCCTCCGCTCGTCCAAGTCGGTCTCCAACTCGTCCAAGCGGGGCAGCATTTTCGGATTGATGTGCAACTGCGAGCACCTCAGGCAAGCGTGCTCATGCGGGCGCGGGAGGCAGCACTCATGGATCAACGGCATCCGGGTTCATCGGCGTTCCTCGTCCAACGTCTGGTCGTCTCCGAGCACCTTGCGCAGAATGAACGCGTAGAGGACGCGCAACTCCTCACCAGTCACGGGAGGGTTGCTGTGCTGCACGCCGATCAGCACGAGGTGCAGGAGCCGAGCCATCTGCGATGAGTCCTCCGGGGTCGCAGCGAGTTGCTGGCACAGGCCTCGCAGGTACTCGATCCGCGTCCGGTCGATCTGCGCCTGCACCTCGTGAACCTCGGTGCTTTGGGTCGCCCACGCGCGAACGGCGCGCTCGGCGTCAGGCCGCTCATCCGTGGCTACCAACATCGCCAGGCGTTCCAGTCGCTCGAGGGGCTGTCCTTCGGCATCGGCGGTGTCGATGTAACGCGTCGTGAACTCGGTCGCGAAATGATCCAGCAATGCCGTTCGGAAGGCCGCCAGCCCCCGAAGTGGTGGTAGAAGGATCCCTTCGTGAGACCCAGCTTCGTCGCCAGACGGTCGATCGTCAGCGCTGGCACCCCCTGGTCGGCAAGGATCTCGAGCCCAGCATCGAGCCAGTCCTGCTTTCCCGACATCTTGATCTCCTTCTGTTCGTCGAGCACCACGCCGTGCCGCATGGCTTGGTGCTCACGTGGCGTAGCCGCGGTGGAGGGCGACGATTCCCCCTGTGAGGTTTCGCCATTCGACCCTCGACCAGCCGGCCCGCTGCATCCGCCGCGCCAGCGCGGGCTGGTCGTCCCAGGCACTGATGGACTCGGTGAGGTACCCGTAGGCGGCCGGGTTGCTGCTCAGCGCAGCCAGCGGCGGCAGCGCGCGAACCAGGTACTTGGTGCAGAGGAGCCGGAAGGGCGGCCATGCCGGATGGGACAGCTCGCAGACGACGATCCGCCCTCCGGACCGGGTGACGCGCAACATCTCGCGCAATGCGTCATCCGCGTGCTGGACGTTGCGGAGCCCGAAGGAAATGGTCATGGCGTCGAAGACGCCGTCCGCGAAGGGGAAGCGGGTGGCGTCGCCGGCGACCAGAAGCAGTTCCGGACGGCGCTTCTTGGCTTTTGCCAGCATGCCCAGCGAAAAGTCGCACGGGACGACAAGGGTGCCCTCCGCGGCTAGCGGCGTCGACGATGTGGCCGTGCCTGCCGCGAGGTCGAGAACACGCTCGCCGCTTCGTGCACCCACAGCAGCCACGACGGCCTTCCGCCACGCTCCGGCCTGCCCTAGGGAGAGCACGGTGTTCATGAGGTCGTATCTGGCCGCGACGTCGTGCTTCGCCACTCCGCCGATCCGGCCCACGGGGCACATTGGGCGCGGGCCGGATCTTGGTTTCAGCAGGGGTTGTCATCCGACGCCGTGCACGAGCACCGATCCGGCTCTGTCCGCAGTGGACACACGAGAGGACGGATCATCGTGGACGCTGGCGCATCCGGGCGATCTGGTCGCCGGTCAGGCCCGCAGCTCGTACCAGGGGCGCGAGTCGTGCTCGGCCGGGGTTCCGTCGAGGATCCGGGCGGTGCGGCGGGCGGGGTCGAGCATGATCGTGGCGAGGCTGGCCCAGCGCTGGCCGAACTCCTCGCCCAGGTCCGGGTTGCAGGTCACGGGCGGTTCTCCGGGGCCGGTGATGAGCTGGCCGACGAGCTCGTCGGCGCTCTGCGGCCGGGTGCGGTCGAGCCTGTCCTGGAGGAAGGCGAAGCGCTCCCCCGAATCGGGCTGGTACAGCCAGGACTTCTCGTGCGCGGCGGGCGCCGGGGTGAGGAAGTGGTTGGTGCGCAACCAAGTCCCGGGAACGACCTCCGGCACTTCGAAGATGCCTTCGGGGCTGATGTCGAGGAGCACCGCCCGCGCGGTGTCGAACAGCGCGAACGAACCGGAGGAAGCGATGGGCGCCTCGCGCAGGAGTTCCAGCGCGTGCTCGACGCTTCCGGCCTCTTCGAGGACGCATGCGGCGAGGACGTGCACGGGGATGCCGCCGACGCCATCGTCCCGGTGGCCGAGGATGTTGAAGTGGAGCGCGAGCCCGGCGTCGTTCACGCCGATCTTGGCGAGGATGCCGTGCTCGGTGATCCCGGCGTAGCGGTGCGCGCCGCCTGCCGAGTCGATGGTGTGCCAGTACGGGCCGATCTCGACGTGCCAATCCCAGGTCTGCACGCCGAAAATCGCTCCGGCGCCGCTGTCCCGCACGATGGTGGAGCATTCGCCCGGGGGCACGGTGCGGCTGCGCGCGAGGATCTCGGTGCGCGCGTTCAGGGCCGCCACCCGCCAGGTCTCGACGCCCGCACCGGCGGCGATGCCCTCGATCTGCTCGGCGAGCCGGGGGCGGAACGCGGCGATGGCGTCCAGCGCGCGGTCGGCATCCGCACGGACGGTGTCCTCGTCGATGCTTCCCGCCGCGAAGAGGCGGTCGTAGGTGTCGATGGCGCCGGGAAGTGCGGCCGCCAGCTGATGTCCGCGCGCCCGGCCGCGGGCGCGCGGGTCCGCCTCGTCGACCGCGATGCGGAGGCGGGTGGCGGGCCGTTCGAAGGTGCTGTCGGTCATTTCGGGAGGTGCTCCTTGGCTGCGTGGAGGACGGCGCCGTCGACGACGGTCGCGAGGACCGGGTTGGCCGCTTGCCGTTCCGGCGACAGGGTCAGCGGGTTCTCGGCGAAGACGGTCAGGTCCGCGCGGTACCCGGGTGCGATGCGGCCCAGGCGGTCGTCCGCCCCGGCGGCGATCGCGGTGGCACGGGTCATGCCCGCGTGGGCTTCGCGCGCGGTGATGCGCTGGCCCGGCTGGACCGGGGGCGCGTCGGGCTCGTCCACGGGGCGGCGGAGCTGGGCGTCGGCCAGGGCGACGCGCGGGTCGCCGACGCCGATCGGCCAGTCGGAGCCGAGGGCCACGGTGGCGCCGTGGTCGATGAGGTCCCGGGTGCGCCAGCCGTGGGCCACGCGTTCGGGGCCGATGCGGCGCGACCAGTTGTCGTTCTGGCCGGGGTCGGTCATCCGCGTCCCGTGGACGGGCTGCAGGCTGGCGACCACGCCGAGTTCCGCGAACCGGTCGAGCAGGTCGTCGGGGATCGATTCGACGTGCTCGATGCGGTGCGGAGGCCCGGCATGGGGATGGCCGACCTCCTCGATCACGTCGAGCGCGAACCGGACCGCCTGGTCGCCGATGGCGTGGGTGGCGGTGGGGATGCCGCGTTCGGTGAAGAAGCGGACGGCGTCCCGGTAGGCGTCGAGGTCCTTCCACAGCGGACGGCGGTTCTGCCCGTGCACGTCGGGGTGCTCGAACCAGGCGGAACCGTTGTCCGCCGTGCCGTCGAGCATGAACTTCGCGCCCTCGACCGACCACCGCCGCCCGGACAGGGCCTGCTTCGCGGCGACCGCCTCCCACGCCTCGTGCCCGGAGTCGGCTGCGACCAGCGGCGAGCAGCGCACGCGCAGGGGAAGGTCGCCTGCCGCCTCGATCTGCCGGTACACGGCCTCGGACGGGTCGTCGAAGTCCATCGCGTGCAGCCCGGTCAGGCCCGCCGCGGCCAGCCGGTGCAGCTGCTCGGACACGTACCGGGCCGCGGTCGGGACGGGGATTTCCGGGTAGTGGGCGAAGATCAGGTCCATCGCCCGGAGCTCGACGACGAACCCGGTCGGTCGCCCGTCGGCGCCGGTGGCGATCCGGGAGGCGTCGTCGAAGGTCTCGGCCCCGGTGATCCCGGCCAGCTCGATCACGCGCGGGCTGACCACGAGGGCGTGGGCGTCCCGGGTCATCAGGGAGACGGGGACGCCCGGGAACCTCTCCCCGATCACGTCCCCGGACGGCTCGCCGTCGAACACGTTGATGTCGAGGTCGAAGCCCACCACCCAAGCCCCGTCGGGCAGGCCCGCGAGGTGCTCGGCGATCAGCGCGAAGACCTCGTCCAGCGCGCGTGCCGCGCCGAGGTTCAAGCCGCGGCCGAGCTCGATGGATCCCCACACGGGATGGGCGTGCGCATCCGTCAGGCCCGGGAGGACGGTCGCGCCGGGGAAGTCGTGGACGACCGTGCCGGGTCCCCGGTGGGTCTCCAGGATCTCGTCGCCGCCGACGGCGAGGATGGTGCCGTCGGCGATGGCGATGACGTGGGCATGTTCGCTCGGCTCGTGGTCGAGGTTCTCGATGTGCGCGGCGCGCACGATGCGATCGGCGGTCATGTCGTTCCTGATCAGTTCACTGTGGACGGAATGGTGCGGAAAGCGCGGGAGAGGATCCAGTAGAGGACGGCGGAACCGATGATCCCGACGGGCAGCGCGAGGTTCAGGCCGTCCATGGCGGCGGAGACGGGGCCGACGAACGAGCTGGAGCTGGCGCAGAGCGTCGCCGCGAGGACACCGGCGACGGTGGCCAGCGCGCCGGCCCAGTTCGCCCCGCCCCGGTACCAGAAGGGGCCGCTCCTGGTCTGGTCGTGGAGCGCGACGCCGTCGTACCGGTTGCGGCGCAGGACGACGTCGGTGGCGTAGACGGCCATGCACGGGCCGGTGATGACGACGACCAGCTCGAGCATGGTGTTCACGGCGGTGAGGAAGTCGAAGACGAGGATCGCGAAGAGCGTCATCGCGGTGCCGATGACGCCGACGACGAGCACGGCGGGAACGCGCGGCAGGCGCACCCCGATGGACTGCATGCACAGTCCGGCGCTGTAGGCCGTCATGCCGTTGTTGGCCATCGTGTTCACCACGACGGCGATGACGAAGACCGGGGCGAACCAGGCGGGCATGATGCTCTCCAGCGCGGCCTGGGGATCGCTCATGTCCAGGGCCGTCGCCGCCAGGGCGCCGACGGAGGTGAGCACGATGCTGGGCACGATCGCGCCGGCGGCGGCCCAGCAGGTGACGGCCGTGCCGCTGGTCGACCGGGGCAGGTACCGGGCCAGGTCCGGGCTGTTGGCGTACGACAGGGGCGTCGAGGCGACGATCGTGAACGCGGCCGCCAGCACCACGACGTGCGAGAAGCCGGTGAGCGGTTCCGCCGGGGCGTAGCTCCAGTCGGCGCGGACCACGACGAGGGCGGAGACCACGAGGAACACGATGGTCAGGACGACGGTGAGCGCGGTGTAGAGGCGGACGATCGTGGCGTGGCCGTAGATGGCGATCAGGATCGTCGCGGCCGCGATCGCGCAGATCACGGCGGCGTCCAGCGCCGCCGAGTCCGGCAGCCCGAGCTGCCCGGCCAGGCCGATGCCCGCGACCGACGCGGCGGACCAGTTCAGCGCGAGGTACAGGGCCGAGATCAGCCACCCGGTGATCGCGATGACGACCTTGTTGCCGAGCACTCCGTACATGGCGCGCGAGATGACCGAGCCGGTGGTGCCCGCGGCGGGCCCGCTGATGGAGATGAATCCGGTGATGAACCACAGCAGGTTCCCCGCGACGATGACCGCGATGGACTCCGCGAGGCCCAGTCCCATCAGGATCGTGGTCGCCCCGACCACGAAGCTCAGGTAGCTCACGTTGGGGGCCGCCCAGATGGCGAAGAGCTCCCGCGCGCTCCCGTGCCGTTCGGCATCGGGCACGACGTCGATGCCGCGGGTCTCGATCCGCCCGGGACGGTCGGTACCGGCCGTCCCGGGGCGCGCCTCGGGCGCGGATGGGGGCTGTCTCATGGTTCTTCCTTCAGTCGGACGAACGACGGCGTTGTCCTCGCTGCCTCGGGGTATGAGCCGACGGGGAAGTTATTGGCGTGTGCACCAATAGACTGTTGGCGCCAGATTCAATAGGGTGATCCGCGTGACGTCAACCCCTCGCACCCGCAAGGACCCGGCAGAGCGCCGGGCGGAGATCCTGGAGGCCGCGGGCCGCCTCGCCCTCGAGCAGGGGCTCGAGCGGGTCACCATGAAGGCGGTCGCCGACGAGCTGGCGGTCCGGCCCGGGCTCATCAGCCACTACTTCGGCGCGATCGACGCCCTGCTGTGCGAGGCCTTCGCGCACGCGGCGTCCCGCGAACGCGCCTCCCTGCTGCCTCCCGAGGAGAGCTCCCTGCCGCCGCGCGAGCAGCTGGCCAGGTTCCTGCACCGGATCGACGGGGCCGCATCCCCGAACCTCGGGCGGCTGTGGCTGAACGCGCGGCACCTCGCGCGGTACCGGCCGAACCTCCGGCAGATCGTCGAGGAGCAGGAGACCATCACCCGGCAGGCGCTCACCGGCATCGTCGCCGAAGGCGCGCGGTGCGGTGATTTCGCCACCGACGATCCCGAGCGCGCGAGCGTCGTGATCCTGGTGACGATCGACGGCCTCGACTCCTACTCGAACTGCGAACCGCCATCGCACCCGACGACGGCGAACCTGGTGTTCAGCGTCGCCGAGACCGCGCTGGGACTCCCCCGCGACAGCCTGCTCCACGCCACCCACCCGTGACCCCCGCGGGAACCAGTTGAGTACGAGCGTCGGCCTGGATGTCCTGTCGCACCGGATTGGGGCTGTTCACGGTTGGCCGGGAGGGGTGATCGGTAGGTTGTCCGGCATGCCCAGCGGTGATCTTCCAGTCGAGGTCCGTCGGAGTGCGGAGCTGTTCCTGACTGCCGTGGATGAGTTGGCGCCGGGCTTGGTCACCGGCTTCTACCTGGTCGGATCGGTGGCCTTGGGCGACTTTCACCCCTCCGGTGCCGGTCGCGGCCGGCTCAGCACGGCCAGCGACATCGACTTCGTTGCGGTGACCGACCGCCGTGTGGAGTCCGAGTCGCGGGAGATGGCGGCGTTGGCCGAGGCCCACGCCCGCACCGTGGCCTGCTTCCCCCGGCCGCACTTCGATGGCGCGGTGCTCACCTGGACCGACCTCGCGACCGGGCCGGACCACTGCCCCGAAGTTCCCTGCGCGCAGGAGAGCCGGTTCGCACCGGCCGGACGGTCCGGCATCAACCCGGTGACGTTCTGCGAGCTCGCCTGGCACGGGATTCCGGTGCGCGGGCCCCAGCCGACCGACGTGGACCTGTGGGCCGACCAGGATGCCTTGCGCGCGTTCACCGTCGACAACCTCCGCACCTACTGGCGGCCGTGGTGGCAGCGGATGCGGCAGCAACGCCCGCTGGCCGTCGTCGTCGGGCTCACTGCGTGGTTCCCGGTGTGGGCGGTTCTCGGTGTTAGCCGACTGCACCACGTGATCGCCCCCGGAACGATGACCTCCAAAACCGGTGCCGGTCGGTACGCCCAGAAGGCGTTCGAGCCGCGCTGGCAGCGCATCATCGCCGAGAGCCTGAGCCTGCGCACCGGCGGCGCCGAGGGTCGTCGGAGCTATCGCAACCCGCTGGCCCGTCGCCGCGACACCCTGGCCTTCCTGGACACCGCGATCGAGACCGCACTCGCGCTGCCTGCCGGAAGCCCCGAATAGCGCCACTGATCGTTCGCGGTCGTTTCCGGTCGCCTTCGAGGGCGACGCGTTCGTCGTCGGTGCGGGTGCGGCGTTCGGGCATCTGACCGACGCCGTCTTCGGCTTCGAGCGCACTGCGCCCCGTGCGAACGGCCCTGCCGCGCGAACGCGGCAGGGCCGTTCGTGAACTACCCGCCGGGCCGGTCTTGGAACGACCTGCCACCACCCGTCGGCATCGTCACGGCGAAAGCTCTTCGAGCGTGCGCCCCTTGGTCTCCTCGGCGAACACCGCGGTGACGAGCGTGCCGACGAGGGTGATGCCGCCGATCATCAGGAACACCGTCGACAGACCCGTACCACCCGCGTAGACCAGGGCGACCAGGATCGGGCCGGTGATGATGCCCAGCCGGTTGAGGACGCCGCCCAGGCTGCAACCGAGCGCCCGGCTGCGGGTCGGGTAGAGCTCCGGTGTGTAGAGGTAGAGGCTGATGTTGGCCGCGAAGCTGAACATCGCCGCGAACGCGGAGAACACCGCCAGCTGCCCTGCGGAGCTCGCGCCGAGCACCGCAAGCACGCCCATCGCCACCGTGGTGCCGCCGAGCCCGATGCTCAGCACCATCCGCCGGCCGAGCCGGTCGATGGTCAGCGCCGCCAGCACGCAGCCGGCCAGCCCGGCCACCGACGCCAGGGTGCTGTACCAGAGCGAGACGTCGGTCGGCAGGCCGAACACCTGCTTGTAGAGCGTCGGCAGCCACGAGGTGAGCCCGTAGTTGGCCAGGTAGCCGACGAACCAGATCGTCCAGACCACCAGGGTTCGGCGCCGGTAGCGGCCGGTGAACAGGTCGCGCAGCGCGCCGGTGCGCGCGGATTCCGCGCCGGCGACTGCCGGAACCGGTGCGGGCGGCGGCAGGTCCCGGCCGGTGGAGCGGCGGACGTTCTCCTCGATCCGCGCCATCACCTCCTGCGCCTCGGCGGACCTGCCGCGGGCGGCCAGCCAACGCGGCGACTCGGGCACCCTGCGCTGCAGGAAGAACGCGGCGACGCCGGGGATCGCGGCGATCAGGAACAGCGTGCGCCAGCCCCAGTTCGGCACGATCCACGCCGACGCCAGCGCGCCGACGGTCAGCCCGGCCGGGAAGACCACCTCGTACATCAGCACGAACCGGCCGCGCCTCTTGGCCCGGCTGAGCTCGGCGATGTAGGACGCCGCGGTGGGCACCTCGCCGCCGATGGCGAGCCCCTGGATGAACCGCAGGACCAGGAACGGCAGCAGCGCCGGGCTCAGCGCCATGCCCAGGTTGCCGAGCGCGGTGATCACCAGGCACAGCGTGATCACCCGGACCCGGCCGATGCGGTCGGCGAGCCAGCCGGAGGCCAGCGCCCCGAGCAGCATGCCGATCGAGCCGATGGTCAGGGTCGCGGTGGCGCCTGCCGTGGACAGGCCCCACTCGCGGGAGATCTCGGGCAGCGAGAAGGCGATGAGCAGTTGGTCGAACGCTTCGAAGAACGTGACGACGCCGATGATCAGCCGCACGCTGACGTGCCAGCGCGACATCGGCAGCCGCTCCAGGCGGGCGGCGACGTCCTGCTGGACGGTGTGGTCGGGGGCCGTGATGCTCATGCGTCCCTCCTTCGTTGGGACACGCATGCCACGAGGGCGTGGCATGGAACGGTAGTTGCCGGGAGGTTCGGCGAGCGCGGTGGACTCGCGTTTCGCGCCTCCCCGGGTCGGGAGGCGACCGGTGGGGCCGATGGGGTCAGGGCAGCCGGGCGTCGAGGAGCCGGATCGCCCGGGCGGGGTCGGCGGCCGGGGACTCGTCGAGCGGATCGCACTCGACCGCCGCGGCCAGGTCGTGTTCGGCGGCGGCCCGGGTCGCGAGCGGGCCGGTCTCCCCCACCCCGAGCGCGCCGGTCGCGCGGGCGGGGATGCCGAGCCGGGAGGCCAGGTGGTCGAGGGCCCCGGCGATGTCCGCGGCGAGGTCGTCGGCCGCCAGCAGCGACATCGCGGCCCGCGCGGTTTCCTCGTTCTCCGGGCGGAATTCCTTGCCGCCGGTCTCGTAGTAGAGGTAGGGGGCGACCGCGACGTGCCCGCTCCGGGCCAGCGCCCGGCAGCAGTGCTCGATCGGTTCGGTCAGCCCGTAGGCGTCGTGCAGCACGACCACGGCCGTGCGCAGGCGCGTTCGCGGGAACCGCACGAACAGCGGTGCTGCGGTGCGCAGCACCCGGCGGCCCCGGTTGGCGGGCCCATGCGCGTGGTGGTGGTCGTGGTGGGCCGGTTCGGCAGGCATCTCGGATCCTGTTCAGCTGGGCACGTGGACCGGAGGAACGAACGGCGACGGCGTCGGTTCGAGCGCGGTGACGTCGACCTCGAGCAGGAACGGGCGGTGCTCCGCCACCGCCTTGGCGAACGCCTCGGCGAACGATTCCGCCCTGTTGACCAGCGCGTACGGCAGGTCCAGCGCGTCGGCCAGGCCCCCGAAGTTCGGCGTGAACAGGTCGACGCCGGAGCGCCGGCCCGCGTGCTTGTCCTGCATGTTGCGCAGCACGCCGTAGCCGCCGTCGTTGAACACCACCAGCACCAGCCACGGCCGCTCCTGGGCCAGCGTGGCGAGCTCGCCGAGGTGCACCGCGAGGCCGCCGTCCCCGGCGAACACCACGGTCGGAGCCTCCGGCGCGCCGATCGCCGCGCCGATGCCGGTGGCCAAGCCCTGCCCGATGCCGCCGCCGACCGGGAAGACGTTGGTGTTCGGCCGGTAGATCGCCAGCAGCCTGTTGCCCCACTGGCTGGACGGGATCGTCACGTCCCGCGCGATCACCGACTCGGCCGGCAGCGCCTGCCGCATCGCATCGCAGATCAGCGCGTACTTGCCGATCGCCGCGCGCAGGTGCGCGCGCACCCGCGCGCGGGTGCCGGTGACCTTCTCGCGCCAGCCGGGCCCGGCGCCGGCCGCACCGGTCAGCTCGGTGAGCAGCTGCGGGAGCACCTGCTCCGCGGCGCCGGTCACACCGACCTCGGCCGGGTGGACGCGGCCGATCGCCGCCGGGTCGACGTCGATCTGCACGTGGTTGCGGGGCAGTTCCAGCGCGTAGTGCCTGGTTTCGTTGGAGCGGAAGTGCGTTCCGATGGAGATCAGCAGGTCGGCCTCGGCGAGCAGCGGCCCGGCCTCGGGGTTGGCGGCGAAGTTGCCGATCACCAGCTCGTGGTCCTCCGGCACGCTGCCGCGGCCGGAGTTGCTGGTCAGCACTCCCGCCCCGAGCAGCTCCGCCAGCTCGCGAACGCGCTCGCCGGCGCCGGTGCCACCGCCGCCGACCCACAGGATCGGCCGCTCGGCGCTCCGGATGATCTCGGCGGCGCGGCGCACCGCCCCCGGATCGACCGGCGGCGCGGCCTCGCCCTGCTCGGCAGGAGCGGCCCGGAACCGCTGCTCGGCGTACTGGAGGTCGATCGGCCATTCCACGCTAGACGGTCCACAAGGGAGCGACAAGGCACTGCGAACCGCTTGGCGGAGAACGGATTCCGCTGCGTCGGACGAGGTCACCGTGGCGGCATGCTTGGACACGGCGGCGAGCATCGCGGCCTGGTCCTTGGTCTCGTGGATGACGCCGCGGCCCTGCCCGAGGAACGGCGAGTCGATCTGGCCGGTCACGTGCAGCACCCGGCTGCCAGCGGTCAGCGCCTCGACCATCGCGCCGGCCGCGTTGCCCGCGCCGGTGCCGGTGCTGGTGATCGCCACCCCGAGGCCGCCGGTCGCCCGGGCGTAGCCGTCGGCGGCGTTGACCGCCGCCGCTTCGTGGCGCACCGGGACGAACCGCAGTTCCCGGCTCACCGCCTCCACCAGGGGCAGGTTGTGCACGCTGACCACGCCGAAGGCGGTGTCGACGCCGTTGTCGCGCATGACCTGGACGAGCAGATCGCCGCCGTTGGTACTGGGCATGACAGTCCTTTCTCTCGTGAGTGCGAAAGCCGGTTCTTGCCGGTCTTCGCACTCACGACCGGAGGGCTCAGAGGTAGCGGGCGATGCCGCCGCCGACGTCGACGGCGGAGCCGGTGATGTAGGAGGCGCGCGGGGAGAGCAGCGACGCGATCGGGAAGGCGACCTCGTCGGCGGTGCCCAGCCGCCCCAGCGGGATGCCGCGGTCGGCGGCCAGTTCCGCGCTCCACGCGGCGAAGTCCGATGCGGAGCCGGACTGCTCGTAGCGACGGCGCCACTGCCCCGTGTCGATCAGGCCGAGGCACACCGAGTTGACCCGGATCCCGTCGGCGGCGAGCTCACCGGCGAGCGTCTTGGTGAGGTTGAGCAGCGCGGCCCGCGCCGCCGAGGTGGCCGCCAGGCGCGCTTCCGGCTGCCGCGCCAGGATCGCGTTGATGTTGACCACCGATGCGGCGTCGGAAGCGCGCAGCCACGGCTGCGCGGCCCGGATCACGTGCAGGACGCTGAAGATCTTCAGCTCCAGCTCGTCGCGCCACTGCCGGTCGGCGGTTTCGGACAGCCGCGCCATCAGGGAACGCCCGGCGTTGTTGACCACGCCGTCGATCCCGCCGAAAACCTCGGCAGCCCGCGCGACGAACTCCTGCACGGCCGCTTCGTCCAGGACGTCGCAGGCACCGATGTGCACCGGCAGCCCGTCCAGCGCGGCCTTCAGCCGGTCGGCGTCGCGTGCGCAAGCGGCGACGTTGGCCCCCTCGGCGAGCAGCATCTTGGTGGTGGCCAGGCCGACGCCAGAACTCGCGCCGGTCACCACCACGGTGCGGCCGGTCAACCCAAGATCCATCGTTTCCTCCTCATCGGCAGACGAAGCCGCCGTCTACGAGCAGCGTCTGGCCGGTGATGTACGCGGCCGCGTCGGACAGCAGGAACCGCACCGCGCCCACGAGGTCCTCGGGTTGCTGCGGCCGGGCGAGCGCGCGGTTGATCCGGTACAGCTCGTGCCGTTCGGCCGGAACGGCCTGGGTGGCCTCGCATTCGGTGATGCCCGGGGCGACGGCGTTCACGGTGATCCCGTCGGGCCCGGCGTCGCGGGCCATCGCGCGCGTCATGGCCACGATCGCGCCCTTGGAGGCCACGTAGTGCATCAGCCGGGGCGGGCCGTAGAACGCGACGTCCGAGGCGATGTTGAGGATCCGGCCGTCTCCCCTGGCCCGCAGCTGCGGGTAGAGCGCCTTCGAAACCAGCCAGGTGCCGCGCAGGTTGACCGACATGATCCGGTCGAACTCGTCGGGCTCGATGTCGTAGAAGTACTTCCCGCCGACGCCGTCGGCCAGCGCCGCGTTGTTGACCACCCCGTAGGCGCCGCCGAGCGCGGCGACCTGGTCGGCGAGCCGCTGCACCGAGTCGGGAGCGGACACGTCGGTGTCCACGCGGTGCACCGGAACGCCGTGCGCGGCGAGTTCGGCGACCGCTGCGGCGGCGAAGCCGGGGTTCCGCTCGGCGATCACGAGGTGCGCCCCGGCGGCGGCGAGGTCGTGGGCGATCGCGAGCCCCAGGCCGCGGCCGGCGCCGGTGACCACGACCAGTCGTCCGGTGAGCGTCACAGCACTCCTCCCCTGGTGTCGAGTTCGGCCAGGAACGCCCGCACCGCCGCGTTGAACTCGGCGGGGCGCTCCTGGTTGGCGGCGTGCCCGGCGCCGGGGATCTCCACGAGCCGGGCGTGGGGGATCTCCTCGGCCAGCACCCGGCTTTCGGCCACGCCGGTCACGGCGTCCTCAGCGCCGACGACCACCAGCGTCGGCGTGGTGATCACCGCCAGCTGCGCGGAGTGGTCGGTCGCCGCCATCACCCGGGCGGCGTTGCGGTAGCCGCGCGGCCGGACCCGCGACATCAGCGCGACGACCCGCTCCCGCACCGCCGGGTCCGCACCGGGCGCCACCAGGCGCGGTCCGCGGGCCGCCGCGAACGCGTCCGCGCCGTGGCTGGTGAGCTCCCGGACCCGCGCTGCCATCGCCTTCCGGCCGTCGGCCGTCCGGCCCGAGCCGCGTGAGGAGTCGGCGAGGATCAGCGACCGCAGCACCTCCGGTGCCTTGATCGCCACCCGCGTCGCGATCACCCCGCCCCAGGAAACCCCGAGCAGGTGCGCCGGCTCGGCGTCCAGTCCGCGCAGCGCCGACACGACCGCGTCGGCGTACGCGTCCAGGTCCGGCTCGCCGGGCAGGTCCGCCGAGCCGCCGTAGCCGGGCGCGTCCCAGGCGATGACCCGGTGATCGCCGGCCAGCCCGGACAGCTGCGCGTCGAACGCATCGGCCGCGCCGCCGATGCCGTGCAGCAGCACCAGCGGCGTGCCGCTGCCCGCCACCACGAAGTCCACATCGGACACCTTCGTCCGGATCATACGAACGCTCCGGTCGGCGCGGCGAGCCGGCCCACGGCGGCCAGCACCGCGTGCGGAACCACGCCGCTGGTGGCCGGGTTCGCCGGGGACGGGTGGTTGCGGACCTCGAAGCGGTAGTCGCCCGCGCGGCCTTCGGCGGTGATCACGTGGCTGGTCAGCGGAGCCTTCGGGTCGGCGACGACGGCGGCCTCCACCAGATCCCAGTCCCCCACCGCCAGCGCGACCGACGCCGCGACGTTGGCCGAGGCCGGGAAGGCGGCGGTGACCGCGCGGGCCGGTGCGCGCATCAGCTCGACCGGCTCGACTGCGGTGCGCAGCCGCTGCACAGCGGGCTCGTCCATCCACTTCTGGATCAGCGTGGGCGCCTTCTTGGTCGTCACGATGCGCACCGCCGACAGCCCGCCCATCCGGGCGGCCGCCGCGAGCACGTCCAGGCCGCCGATCGCGCCGCTGCACAGGTGCAGCCGGCCGGGTCCGGTGTCGCGCAGCTTCGCCAACAGCGCGTCATCGGCCAGCGCGCCGATGGACACCGCCAGCAGGTCCGTGCCGGCGGCCACGATGGACGGCCCGAGCTCGGCGAGCGCGCGCTGGCCCGCGCACTCGACGATCAGGTCCGCCTGCTCGATGGCGGCTTCGACGTCCAGCACCGGCAGTCCCGGCGGGTCGGTGCGCTCGGCGTGCACGACGCCGACCAGATCTGCGCCCGGGACCTCGCCGTCCCGCACCGCGCGCGCCACGACGCCGCCGATCGCGCCGCAGCCGAGGATCGCCACCTTCATGCCCGCACCAGCTCCCGGTAACCGGCGTCGGGCTTGCCCGCCATGTGCGCACGCGCGTCCTTGGACGGCGGGCCCGCGGTGCCCCACTGGTCGGAGAGCTCGGCGGTGCGCCGCCACACCCGGCACAGCCAGGCGTCCTCCTCGACCTGCGCGACGTCCGAGGTGTACTCGCAGACCAGCCCGGCCGGATCGGCGAAGTAGGAGAAGGTGTTGGATCCCGGGCCGTGCCGCCCCGGGCCCCACAGCGGGGTGATCCCGTTGTGCTTCAGCCGTCCGATGCCGCGCATGAAGTGGTCCATCGACGGCATCTCGTAGGCCACGTGGTTGACCGAGGTCCACTGCGCCTGGTTGAACGCGATCACGTGGTGGTCGGAATTGCACCGCAGGAACGCCATCTGGTGCTCCGACCAGTCCGAGATCCGCATCCCCAGCACGCGCGTGTAGAACTCGCAGGCGGCGTCGATGTCGACGGTGTTGAGCACGACGTGCGCCACCTTGCGCGGCACCGCGGGCAGGCCGTCGGGATCCTTCGCGACGACGGCTTCCACGTTGCAGGACAGCTCGATCAGCCGGCCTTCGGGATCGACGAACCGCAGCCCGTAGCCGCCGCCGATCTGGTCCAGCGGGCCCGGTTCGGCGAGCATCGGGACGCCGAACGCGGCCAGCCGCCGGCCGGCCTCGTCGATCTCGGCGGGCGTCCCGACCGCGAACGAGATCTTGCCCAGCCCGTTCTGCTCGGCCTGCCGCAGCTCGACGATGTGGTGTTCCGAGCCGGTTCCGCGCAGCCACGCGGCGTCCCGGTCGGTCTCCACCGGGGTCAGGCCCCAGACCTCGTGGTAGAACTCGGCGGCCTCGGCGAACCGCTCGGTGCGCAGGCCGACGGACCGCAGCGACCGGAGCCGCACCACCGGCTCGGCGTCGGGGAATCGCATCGTGTGCACTCCAATCAGAGACTTTCTTCGAAGCGCCGGAGGCGCTTGGCCCGCCCTCGCAACTTGCACCGCCATGCAGAAGGGGTTCGGAGACGAACGATCAGCGGGCGGCGGCTTGGCGCTTGGCTTCTGCGCGCAGCATCCGGCGCAGCCGGACGAGGGCGATGTCGTGCTGGTAGAGGTTCTCCCGCGCCCAGGCGTCCTCGGGCATCGCCTCGGCCATGACGCGGTCCTGCTCCAGCACCTGCCAATGCCGCGCCTCGATCCGGTTCTTGTACAGGAACCGCCAGCTGTCCCGCTGCCAGCCGCTGACCTTGCGGCAGCGCCAGAAGAACCCGGCGTGCTGGCGTTCGTTGATCGCCGTCACGCAGGCGACGATGGTGAACGGCCCGCCCGGCCCGGCGGTGTCCGGGTACGGGATGTCCAGCGTGACCGACTGCAGCCCGCCGGTGTCGAGCCACTCCGACCAGTCGAAGTTGACGCCGCGCTGGTCGGTCTTCTCGAACACGAAACCGGTGTCGGTGTCCCGGATCTGGAACGCCGCCTCCCGCTTCCCGGTGTACATGGTGTGGCTGTTGCGGTGCAGGAACGCGCCGTGCATCGGGTCGAGCAGGTTGTCCAGCGAGAGCAGGTAGGAGGCGTCCCACTCGACGTAGCAGAGGAAGTTGTCCCACTCGCCGCCGGCGATCGGCGCGGGCACCTGCAGCGGAGTCGGCTCGGCGGCCTCGTCCGCGCCGAACCAGGCGAAGATCGCCCCAGCGTGCTCCTGCGCCGGGAAGGTGCGCAGCGCCTTGCGTCCTTCCAGCGCGCAACCCGGGCTGCCCGGCACCGAAGCCACGACACCGTCGCCGTCGAGCTGAACACCGTGGTAGTTGCAGGCGATCCGGTCGCCCATGTGCACGCCCAGCGACAGCCGCGCGGAGCGGTGCGGACACCGGTCCTCCTGCACGTGCACGACGCCGGAACTGTCGCGCCACAGCAGCAATTCCTCGCCCGCGCGCTCCAGCCGGGTCAGTTCGCCCGCCCGCACCTGGCTCGACGGGCACAGCGGGTACCAGCGGTCCCGCAGGCCGAGCAGCAGGAGATCTTCCTCGTTCTGCAGCCTGGTCATCGTCAGATCTCCTTCGCGCCGAGGCGGGCGAGCTCGGCGACGAACGCCTGCTCGGTCCAGTCGGAGCCGTCGGCCGGGCGGACGCCGGTCTCGTTGAGCGCGGCCACGACGCCGGGCAGGTCGTGCACGCCCCGGCCGTAGATCGCCTCCAGTTCGTCGGCGAAGGCATCCGCATAGCTCGTGGTGGGCCCGAGCCGGGTCTGCACCGGCTCCAAGGTCAGCGACATGTCGGTTCTCCTCCAGTGTTTCCAACGGGACACCGGCACCCGGATCTTTGAGGGGTCGTTTCGGAATGCGTCGCGGGAGTCCGGACTGCGGCGGGAACTCCCGCAGAGGGCCACCCGCACCGCCAAGCAGGCCCGTTGAAGGGATCTCCGCTAGTGCAGTGCCGCCCGGCCGAGGTCGGTCAGGGCCGCGGTCACGCGCCCGCCGCTCGCGCCGGGCGGGGCCGCGCGCAGCAGGCCGGTCTGCACCAGCTCCCGGGCGCTGCCCTGGTCGCAGCACGGCAACCCGTCGACGTACAGGTCGGGTTCGCAGCTGCACGTGATCTCGGCCCGGCCACGGGCGACGGCCCGCAGCATGGCCAGCTGCCGGTGGTTGAGCACTGCGATGACGGTCATGGTCCTACTCGTTCACAAGTCCAGTACCAGCTCGGCCGAACGGCAGCGGGACACGCAGATCATCATCGTTTCCCCGGCATCCCGTTCCGCCTGGCTCAGCACGAAGTCGCGGTGCTCCGGCTCGCCGCCGAGCACCTTGGTCTCGCAGGTGCCGCACACGCCTTCCTGGCAGGAGCTCGGCACCGGCACCCCGGCGTCGGACAGCGCGTCGAGCACCGAGACGTCCGGGCCGACGAAAACCCGCGTGCCGGACGCCTTGCAGGCCACCTCGAAGCCTCCGTCCGAAGTGGACGTCGGCACCTCCGGCGCCCGGAACCGCTCGACGCGCAGCACCGACGGATCGGGCAACGCCGCTTCCACCGCGCCGATCAGCGGTTCGGGGCCGCAGCAGTACACCAGCGCGCCGGGCGGCAGGTCGGCGAGCTCGGCACCGAGGTCCGGCGGCCCGCCGTGCTCGTCGTCGGCGTGGACGCGGACCCGGTCACCACCGATCTCCTGCAGCTGCGGCAGGAAGGCCATGCTCTCGCGGGACCGTCCGCAGTAGAGCATCCGCCAGTCGGCGCCGCGGTCGGCGAGTTCGCCGGCCATGGCCCGCATCGGCGTCACGCCGATGCCGCCCGCGATGAGGAGATGGCGCTCGGCGGGTTCCAGCGGGAAGTTGTTGCGCGGCCCGTCGACCGTCAGCAGGGTGCCCGCGGTCAACCGCTCGTGCACCCAGCTGCTGCCGCCGCGCGAGTCCGGCTCGCGCAGCACCGCGACCGTCCAGCTGCGCCGGTCGGCCGGGTCGCCGCACAGCGAGTACTCCCGCGTCATCCCGTTGGCCAACCGCAGTGCCAGGTGCGCTCCCGGTTCCCACGCCGGGAGGTCGGCCCCGGCCGGATCGCGGAATTCCACCTGCACCACACCGGATGCCAGCCACGTCGTGCTGTGCACCCGAACCTCGTGCGCCATGCTCCTCACCCCGGGCCTTCCTCGACTGACGTCTGTTCTCCAATGCGGCGCGGGGCCGCTCGCGGTGTGGACCGGTTCAGTCGCGGGTGACGCCGTGCACCGGCGAGGTGGCCGGGTAGGTCGGCAGCTGCGGCTTCTGGGCGCCGATGACGACGCAGAACAGCGCGTCGGTGTCACCGATGGCCTTCAGGCTGCGCGGCACCCCGGCGGGCACCCGGATCAGGTCGCGGTAGCCGAGCACGCGGGTCGCGGTCTTGGTGCCGTCCTCGACGTCGTGGACGCTGACCTCGAGCTGCCCCTCCAGCACGAAGAACACTTCCTCCACGTCGTGGTGGGTGTGCTCCGGGCCGATCGCGCCCAGCGGCAGGCGCATGTTGGAGAAGGTGAAGTGCTCCGACGGCAGCGTGCGGCCGTCGCCCTCGTGGTTGCCGGTGGCGCCGGAACCGATGTAGCGGATCTGCGCGCGGCGGAACTCGTCGCCGGCCTTGGCCTGGAACGCGAGGGTGTCCCAGTCCTCGTGCCGGCTCTCCCGCGAGGCGATGCAGGAGTCGATCAGGTCTTCCAGGCCGGTGTTGGTCTTGGCGTCTGCAGCGGTCATCGGGCGACCTCCAGAATCTCTTAGCAGTAAGCGAGCGAGTGGTGAGCAGTATGAACACGACGCTGTGACGGCCGCAACCCCCGGCGCAAAACTTCTTTCCAGATCATCTCGTTTTCGCAGCTAGATGCCGGTCGATCGCACGCGTCCGCGCCGCACCTTGTTGCCACATTCATCTTAGTTCTAAGCTAATCAACCAACATCGCTCAGACCTGGAGGTGCAGCATGACGAGTCCCGGGGTGCCGGACGAGATCCACGTCGCGGGCCGCTGGCGGCCCGGCCGCGGCAACCCGCTGGAGTGCGTCGACCCGGCCACCGGCGAGGTCATCGCGAAGATCACCGCCGCCGCACCGGAGGACGTCGACGAAGCCGCCCGCGCCGGGGCCGCCGCCGCGGCGGACCCGGCCTGGCGGGACCTGCTCCCGCACGAACGCGCCCGGCTGCTCACCCGGGTCGGCGACCTGATCGAGCAGCACGCCGGCGAACTCGCCCTCCTGCAGACCCGCAACACCGGCAAGGCGCTGGCCGAGACGCGCGCGCTGGTGGGCAGCGCCGCAGGCACTTTCCGGTTCTACGCCGCCGCTTTGGAGACCACCGAGACCCCGCTGACCCCGCAGCGCGGCCCCTACCTGACGATGAGCGTGCCGGAGCCGATCGGCGTGGTCGGCGCGATCACGCCGTGGAACTCCCCCATCGCGAGCGATGCGCAGAAGGTCGCGCCGGCGCTGGCCGCGGGCAACGCCGTGCTGCTCAAGCCCGCCGAAGCCACCCCGCTGGTGTCGCTGGCGCTCGCCCGGCTGGTGGTCGAGGCCGGGGTGCCCCCGGCACTGCTCTCGGTGCTGCCCGGCAAGGGGTCGGTGGTCGGCGACGCGATCGTCCGGCACCCGGCGGTGGGCAAGGTCTCCTTCACCGGCGGCACCGACACCGGCCGCGCCATCGGCCAACTCGCCGCGGCCAAGTTCATGCCGCTGACCAGCGAACTCGGCGGCAAGTCGCCGACGATCGTGTTCGACGACGCCGACCTGGACCAGGCCGTGGCCGGGGTCCTGTACGGGATCTTCTCCTCCACCGGGCAGAGCTGCATCGCCGGATCCCGGATCTTCGTGCCGGAGCGGATCTACGCCGAGTTCGTCGAGCGCCTGGTCGCCGGGGCGCGGCGGCTGCGGGTCGGCCCCGGCACCGACCCGGCCAGCCAGGTCGGGCCGCTGGCCACCTTCGCGCACCGCGACCGGGTGGCCGCGCTGGTCGACCGCGCTCGTGAGGAAGGCGCCAACGTGCTCTGCGGCGGCGGGATCCCCGACGATCCGGAGCTGGCGCGCGGCGCGTACTACCTGCCGACGCTGCTGGACGGGCTGCCCGACGACGCGCGCACGTGCCAGGAGGAGATCTTCGGCCCGGTCGGCGTCGTGCTGCCCTTCCGCGACGAGGACGACCTGATCGCCCGGGCGAACGACACGGTCTTCGGCCTGGCCTGCGGGATCTGGACCCGGGACTACCGGCGGGCCTGGCGGGTGGCCCGGCGCATCGACGCGGGCACCGTGTGGATCAACACCTACAAGCAGTTCAGCATCGCCACCCCGTTCAGCGGGATGAAGGCCAGCGGCGTGGGCACGGACAAGGGCCGCGACGCGATCTTGCGGTACACCCGGCAGAAGAGCCTCTACTGGGGCCTCGACGAAGCCCCGCTCCCCTGGGCCACCTGACCCGCCACCCACCGGAGGTCGACAGTTTCAATTGAAACTGCGGAGACCTCGGGCTCCGGAGGGTTCAGAGGTCGACAGTTTCAATTGAAACTGCGGAGACCTCGGGCTCCGGAGGGTTCAGAGGTCGACAGTTTCAATTGAAACTGCGGAGACCTCGGGCTCC